>PMSU01000037.1 GCA_003168255.1 Actinomycetota bacterium | reverse complement strand
GCAACTGCACCGCGGTCAGGATGGAATAGTCACCGCAACCGGGGCACCAACGCACCTCCTGGTCGCTGGTCCAGTCTTTTCTGGCGGTGCCGGGGACGGCTACGTCTGTCATCTATTCCTCCTCGGCGCCGCCGGCGCCGTTGCCGTTGCCGTTGCCGTTGCCGTTGCCGTTGCTGGTGGCCGGGCCGGCGGCGTGGGGGGCGGCCCGGGGGCCGGCCTGGGCGTTGCCGTTGCCGTTGCCGTTGCTGTTGCTGGTGGCCGGGGTGGCGGCGGTGTAGGCGCGGGCGGTGTCGCGCTGGCTGATCAGGGTGTCGCGGTCGTGGCTGGCGGCGGCGGTCTCGCGGCGGGACTGGGCGAGGCCGCGGCGGGCGGCGCTGCCGCGGCGGGAGGTGCGGCGGGCTCCGGCCAGCAGCAGGCTCAGCCCGGCCAGGCCGGCCGCGCCGATGATGAGGCCGGCCAGGAACAGGGTGCCGGCGGAGCCGGTCACGTGGTAGCCGAGGACGGCGAAATGGGTGAGGGGGTGGGCGGGTCCGGTGTTGGTCAGGACCCCGGCCGCGGCGGTGATCACGGCGGCGGCCAGGAGGACGAGCCCGATAATGACGATCATGGCGAGCTCCCGGTCTCATACGCTGTAGACCTACAGTAAATCACCCGAAAGAACCGGTGTCAACGTCGTAGACCTACATTGATAACGTACAGTGTTGACCTGACAGGCCGCAGGAGGGAAGGTGCCACCGCCATGACCCCGCCCACCCCCAGCCGCGCCGCCGCCGCCGGCCACGCCGCCCTCCCCGGCCGCCCCGCCGCACCCAGCCGCGCCCCCGGCCGCCCCGCCGGCCGCGCACCCGGCCGCCCCGCCGCCCCCAGCCGCCCAGCCGGCAACGGCGGCAACGGCGGCAACGGCGGCAACGGCAAGATCACCCGGGACACGGTCCTGGCCGCCGCCCTCGACATCATCGACCGCGACGGCGCCGCCGCCCTGTCCATGCGCCGCCTGGCCCGCGCCCTGAACCGCGACCCGATGATCCTCTACCGGCACGCCCCCAGCAAGGCCGCCCTCCTCGACGGCATCACCGAAACCGTCCTGGCCCAGCTCCGCGTCGACCCCGCCGAAGCCGACTGGGCCGCCCAGCTGCGCGCCGTCGCCCGCGACTACCGCGCGCTGGCGCTGGCCCACNNGTGCCGCTGCTCGTCACCCGCCCCCTGGCCACCCCCCTCGGCCTGCGCCCGCGCGGCACCCTGCGCCCCCTCGAAGACATCCTGGCGCTGCTCACCCGGGCCGGCTTCACCGGACCCGACGCCCTGCACATCTACCGGGCCCTCTTCGGCTTCCTGCACGGCCACATCCTCGACGAACTCCAGGAACACGCCGAAAACCCCGACGAAACCCACGACCTGCTCCGCCTCGCCCTGCACCGCCTCCCCCCCACCCAATACCCCCACCTCCGCGCCCTGGCCCCCGTCCTGGCCGCCTACGACGGCGCCGCCGAACTCGAACGCGGCCTCGACCTCCTGCTCACCGGACTAACCACCACCCTGACCCCGCCCACGCCAGGACAGGCCGCCTAGTCAGCCTGCCCCGCCGGAGCGGTCATTTTGCCAGTCCGGACACCAGGTTGATCGATGTCGCGATGATCACGGCGCCCAGGGGAAATGACAGCCACGCGTGCCGCAGTGCCGTCCGCCGGATCTGCTTGGACCCGATGTTGGTGTCCGAGACCTGGAACGTCATGCCGATGGTGAAGGCCAGGTAGGCGAAGTCGCTGTACTGCGGAGGGTCGGGCTCGTTGAAGTCGATCCCCCCGGCCTGGCCGGAGTAGTAGAGGCGCGCGTACTTCAGGGTGAACACGGTATGGACCAGGGTCCAGGACACGAACACCGAAACCAGCGCGAGACCAGCCTCCACGTACTTCAGGTTTCCGTTGGCGCTGCCGGCTCCGAACAGGACAACCCCGACGGCGATCAGGCTGGCGATCGCCGCGCCGAGCAGCACCAGGTCCGCCAGGTCGCGGCTGGGGTTCTCGCGCTTGGCGTGGGTTGCTGTCGATTCCGCGCCGAGCCCCCACACGGTGGACCACACCCATCCGCAGAACACGAGCGCCAGGGTGTCCCAGCCGATCAAGGGCGCCGCCCGGCCCGCTCCCAGCAGCGCCGCGGCCGTGCCTGCCAGGATCGCCGCGCCCACAGACACGAGCAGGTGCGTCCGGCCCGACGTCGAAGCTGGCCGGACAGCGGGATGATCCCCCAATTCAGGTTGCATGACCCCAGGCTGACAGAACGTGGCCGGGTTTCCCCGCCGTGTCCGCCTCGTGCTCGTGCACAGATTCGACCGAGTCCGCAAAGCGGACTACCCGCACCGGCTCGCCGTCGAGGACGCCTGCCAGGTACTCGGCCGCTGGCCCGGCGACAAATACGTCATCCCCACCGAGGACGCCATCACCGGCCTGTCCCGGTGCTGCCGCGCACCAGGCGTAGCCGCCCTCGAGCTGTACCGCCTGCTCGTCTTCGCCTACCTCTCAGGAAACGGGGACCTGCACGCGAAGAACCTCGCGATACTGCGTGACCAACACGGTGAGTGGAAGGTCACCCCCGCGTACGATCTGCCATCCTCTGCCGTCTACGGCGGCCGCACCATGGCTCTCCCGATCGCCGGCAAGATCCGCCAGCAGCTGTCCTGGACCATGCTGCGCGGCGTCGCCGAGGCCATCGGCATCCCCCACCGGCTCGCCGCCAGCGCCATCCGCGAACAGACCACCGCAGCCAGCACCTGGATCGAAGACCTCGGCCAACTCCCCTTCGACGCCAACACCATCCGCAACCTGCGGCGACTCGTCCGAGCCCGCATCCGCCACATCCAGCCCGATACCTGACCCGGCGGCAACGATGGCCCCCGGAGAGTCGCGCACTGGCAGGACGGGGAGCGGCGGCCGTTCGGAGGAAGAGATTTTCGATCTTTATGCCGTGGTCGGCGGCTCCGCGGGAGCCAGGGCGAAGTCCATGTCGACTACGTAGCTGACGTCTGCGGGATCACCTGGCCCGGACGGCCGGAACTGCTTGATCAGGGAGTCCTTGACGCCGAACACGGCGTCGCTGTCGAGGTAGGAGTTGTCAGCGTCGAAGATGTGCGTGGTAACGCCGCGGTGGCCTGGCGCGGAGACGATCGCGTGGATGTGCGCGGCGCGCCAGTGGTGCCGCCCGGCCCCGCGCAGCAGGTCGCCCACCGGCCCGTCGACGGGGATGGGGTAGCTGACCGGCCGCACCGTCCGGAACTCGTAGCTGCCGTCTGGCCCGGTGACGAACACGCCGCGCAGGTTGAACGGCGGCTGGCCGGGATCCTGGGTGTCATACAGCCCGTTGCTGGCGCACTGCCACACGTCCACGGTGGCGCCGGCCAGCGGCCCGCCCGCCAGATCGGTCACCTTGCCGCGGGCCAGGGCGGGGCTGCCGTCTTGGCGGCGGCCGATCTGCTCACCCATCGCCCGCACCGGCGCGCCCGGGACGTAGAAGGGACCGAGCACGGTGGACTCGGTGGCGCCGTCCGCGGCGTTGACCAGATCGACCAGGGACGACAAGCCGAGAACGTCGGAGAGCAGGATGAATTCCTGCCGCTCGCTGTCGCATTTCTGCCCGGTCGCGGTGAGGAAGTTTACCGCCGCCAGCCATTCCTGCGGGGTCAGCCGGGTCGCCGCGGTGAACGCGTGCAGGTGACCGATGAGGGCTGTCAGCAGCTCACGCAGGCGCGGCTCGGGCGTATCCGCGTAGGCGGCGAGCACCCCCTCGGTGAGCTGGGCCGGGGTCATCGCGGTCATGTCGCCGTCTCCTTTCCGAGGCGCACGAAGAGGCACGCTTCACGGCTCACGTTAGAGCCCGCTCAGGACTTGCGCAGACGCTCCGGCCGCCGACGCAGGCCAGCACACGCATACGCCATAAGGGTTTGGCATACTGCGTCATGTGATCGTTCCGGCTGGAGCCGGCGGCGCCCAAGCGGCGTCGCGAGGTGCCAGCCTGAACGGGCGAGAGCCTGAATTGCCTGACGAGGTGCTCGTCGCCAGGGCGGCGCTCGGGAATCCGCGTGCGTTCGAGCAGCTGGTGCGGCGCTTCCAGCGGCAGATGTATGCGGTGGCGCTGCGGATCACCGGGCGTCCCGATGACGCTGAGGACGCCGCCCAGAACGGGTTCATCGCGGCGTGGCGGCGGCTGCCGGATTACCGCGGGGACGCCAAGTTCTCGACCTGGCTGTACCGGATCGTCACCAACTATGCCCTCAACCAGGTCCGGTCCCGGGCCCGGTCAGACAAGCAGATAGACATCGGGACGCTGCTCGGGGCGCAGGAGCCGGTAACGTCGCAGCCAGGACCTGCGCAGCACGCTGAGGCCAGCGCCCTGGTACGTGATCTGCGCGCCGCGTTGGCGGCCCTGCCGCCCGAGTTGCGGGTGTGCTGGCTGGCTCGCGAGGTCGACGGATGCTCCTACGAGGAGGTGGCCACCATCGCCGGGGTCAGTTTCGACGTGGCGCGCGGGCGAATCTTTCGGGCCCGCCAACGTCTGGCCGAGGCGATGGCGGCCTGGCGATGACCAGCCCCGACAGCCCAGCCTCGTCGCCCTCGGGCGGCCGCGGCCGGGTCGCACCGCTGCCCTGCGGACGTGACCCAGTCGCGATCGTCGACCGCGACCGCGCCGGGACGAGCGATGCCCACGAGCGGTCCTGCCCGTACTGCCAGGCGGTGATCGCCGCCAGCCAGGCGACCAGCGGCGCCGCCGCCGCTCTGGCCGCCGCGGACAACCTCGTGACCGTTCCCGACACCCTGCTGCCCAACGTCATGCGCACCGTGTGGTCCGAGTTGCGCCACTCCACCAGAATCCCGCTGCCCTCGGCCACAGGGGTCGCGTTCGTGACCGACCATGCTGTCGCGGCTACCGTCGAAACGGCCCTTGACCAGCTGGCGGACCTACAGGTCCGCACGTGCCGCATCACATTCGCGCCATCCGGTCAGCCACGGCCGCCGTCCGGCATCGAGACGGAGGTCCCCGTCCCGGCTGACATTCTGCAAGCTGCGGCCAAGGCCGTCACCCCGACGGTCGCGGTGAGCATCGTCGCAGCCGTGGCCTATCAGGCCGATCTCACGACCCTGGCCGACCGGGCCCGCGCCATTGTGGGCGCCACGATCACCACCCAGTTCGGCCTGCACGCTGAGCCCATCGACATCGACGTCGTTGACATCTTCATCCCGGGAGGCGGCAGTCGATGACGACCCGTCCGGCGGCTCGCACCCCTGCAACCAGCACTAGGGCCACCCTGACGGTGGGCGACAAGGCCCTCGCGTCGCTGGTGGCCTACGCCGCCATCACCACTCCCGGCGTGGTCCGGCTCGCTCCTTACCTTGCCCCCGCCGTCCGCCGGGCCGTCACCGAGACCGCCACCCGATTGACACGTCGCGCCGCAGGCGGCTCACCCCGTCACGCCGGCGCTGACCCGGCTGCTGTCGAGATCGGCCACGACACGGGCAGTGACCTGATCGCGGTCACCGTGCGCATCGCGGCCACGACCGATCGGCCCGTGCTCGCCACCGTGGCCGACCTGCATACTCGCATCGGCGCCGAGCTCACCCGTGCCGCCGACACTGCGGCCGTGGTCCGCGTCCTCGTCGTCGACACCGTTCCCTGACCATCTCGCCAGGTGCCCGCCGCCCGTCTGGCACTGTGATTTAGCTCACGGCATCGCGGCTGTGCCGAATCCCCCGGTCCCGGTGTCCAACCAACAGAGGCATACCTCTGACTCAGTCGTAGGCCACCGTTGGGCGAGCTGTCATGCACCACCGGCCGGCGTCCGCGCTGGAGTGCCAGCGTCGGCGTTAGCCGGGGCCTTCACCCGGTCATCGGGAGGGTGCGCTCCGCCCCGGCCGACCGGGTTCGCGGCATTGCTCCCGCCGCCAGCGCGGCGGGACACGGTCAGCCGCAGGTAGGTCGGCATGTCAGGCGTCTCGATCGCCGTGCGCGCGGCGGGAATGACTTTGCCGGTGATGTGGCGACAGACACGGCCCAGGTCGGCGTCGGCGTCGGTGGTGACCGCAAGCCACAGCTGCGGGGCGTCGGGGTAACCCGACAGGGCCGCGGTGGCACGTCGCACGCCACGCGCGGTGGTGGTGTCGTCTTCGACGGTGTCGGTGATCACGGCGGCGGGCATGTCGGTGCGCCCGGCGCCGGTGTCGGTCAACGCCTGCGACGCGGCGCCGTCGTCGGTGTCGATGATGATGCGGCGCAGCCGGTCGGTGCGCGCTTGCAACAGCAGCCAGCGCAGGAACACCAGGCCGATGACGATGGCGCCGGCGGCCGCGGCCGGCCACAGCCAGCCATGGTTCTCCCGGATGAACGTGCGGGCGGCGTCAGGGTACAGCGGGGAGTTCCTGCTGGCCGTCCCGTAGAGGCCGCGATAGCCGGCCGCCAGTGCGAGCCCGCCGGCCAGCAGGAGCAACCCGCTGATGGCCAGGCCGATCCGGTTGCCTCGAGCGGTGCGGCGATACATGTCAGGATTCCTTCCGGTGCAGCCGGACCCGCACGGAGCGGGTCTCGGCCGGGTTCAGGTCGCTGAGCCGGGCCGTTACGGCGTCGCGGACCCGATCGCCGAGCGCGCCGGGGTCGCACAATGCGGTGGTGGCCACGACGGTCAGGCGGCGGCCGCCCTTGATGCGGACGTAGCTGACCCCGTCGACACTTGTGGCGGCAGCGGCCAGGGTCCGGGTCAGGCTGCGGCCGGTCAGCCCGGCGGCGACGGCCGGTACCGGCTCGGCCAGCTCGACCAGCCGCCGGCCCGGCGGGATGATCGCCGCCAGCAGCAGGACCAGCCCGACGACAGCGACGGCGATCGCGGCGGCGAGTACGGCGGTCGAGTGCAGGGTGGTGTCATGACCGAATTTGGCCACCGATCCCGCCGACACCAGCAGGGGCCTGCCGTGCGAGGCGGCCCAGATCGCCTCGGTGGCACCTGCGGCGCACACCAGCACGGCGATCGACGCGGTCAGCGTCGCCGCGGTGCCGCGGCGCCCGCGGGGACTGCGCACCGTGGAATCGCCGCGCACCGTGGAATCGCTGGGCACCGTGGAATCGCTGCGCACCGTGGAATCGCTGCGCACCGTGGAATTGGCGGACTGGCTGCGCGCGGTGGACTGGCTGCTCACTGGACTCGTTTCCTGTCAGTGTCGGATCGCCGCAGGGCGGTGATGACGATGTCGATGTGGTCCACCCTGATGCCGCACAGCACCGAAACCTGGGACTTGACGTACTGCCGCACCGCGCGGGTGACCTGCCGGGCCGGAGCCGGGTAGTCCAGCGCGAGCTGTAGCCGGAGCACCGCGACCTGTCCGTCGATGTCAGCGCTGACCCGTACCGCCGGAGCACCCAGGGCACGGCCGACAATGCGGCGGGTCAGGCCGGCCGCATTCTCGATCTCGATGGCGGCGCGGGCCGCGATCTTCTCCACGACGGTGTCAGCGATAGTGGTCACGCCCCGCTCAGCCGGGTCGGCTTGCCCGGACCGCGTCAGGTCGAGCGCGGTGCCGGGCGCGGTGTCCGGCTGCGGTGCGGGGTACTGGGTGGTCACCGGTCGGCGCGGTCGGCGCGGCGACCGCTGAGGTAAGAGCTCAGATCGAGGTCGCCGTCGAGGATCCGCCCGACGATCAGCCCGGCGACGCCGAGCACCAGCACGATGACGAACGCGCCGATACCACCGAACGCACCGGCGAAGCCGAGCGCGAGACCGGTCAGCAGACCGATCAACGCGCCAGAATGACGAGGCATCGTGAACACTTCCGTTCAGTTGTTTGCTTGCCGGGAGAACATTGGACCCGCCTTGGGGACACGGTCACGTCACCTCACCCGTCCGGATCGAGACTGCCGCCGGTGAAGCCGCGGCCGCACAGTGCGAGCCAGCCGCCGAAGCCGCCGCCAGGGACTGCGTGACCGGTAGGCCGTGACCCAGGCCTGCGGCGTGCCTGCGCCTGCTCCTGTACCTGTACCTGTACCCGTGGCTGTGGCTGTGGCGCCGGGCGAGACAGAGCGGTCAGCGTCCAGCCGGGCCAGTCCGGCGGCGAACTGCTCCGGGTCACCGCCGCGGTCGGGGTGGTGCGCCGCGATCCAGGCTCGGCGCGCAGCCCGGGCGGCCGCCGCCGCATCATCGTCATCCTCGCCGCTGCTGGTCATGCAGGCTGGTCGCCAGGTGGCAGCGGAGCCTCCGGCGGGCCGGGGTCCGGATCGGTGAGTGTCTCGCCGGGCAACAGGATGTCATCGATCACGACTCGGAGAGGCCGGCCAGCCAGCAGCGGGGCGACCGCGTCGCCGATCTGGTCGGCGACCTCGCGCAGCGGCGGACCATAGCGGGCAACGACGTGCACTTCGACCCGGACGTCGTCGACCCTCACCCCGGGAACTATCCGCCCGGGCAGGTAGGACGCGACCTGTCCGAACGCTCCGGCGGAAATGGCGGCCACGTCTGGGCAATCGAGCGCCGCGGCGCGGATGAGGTCGGCGTCGGTGACCCCCGGCGCCGCGGCCTGGTCCTGGCCGGCGGACCGATCTGCGGCTTCACGGCGCGAACCGGCGGGTGTCACTGGACCCGGGGGTCCGTCGCGTCGTCGTCGTCCTCGCCTGCGATGTGGACATCGCCGACCGCGATGTTGACCTCGGTGACCTCAAGTCCGGTCATCCGCTCGATGGAGGAGATGACGTTGCGGCGGATGGCCCTGGTCAGCTCGCCGATCTCGACGCCGTACTCGACGACCACATCGAGGTCCACCGCGGCCTGCCGCTCCCCCACCTCGACCGAGACGCCCTGGCCGAGGCTCGGCCGGGCACCGGGGATGCGCTCCCGGACCGCACCGAACGCGCGGGCGGCACCGCCGCCAAGCTGATACACGCCGCCAACCTCGCGGGCGGCCAGGCCGGCGATCTTCTCCACCACGGTATCGGCGATCGTGGTCTTACCGTGCTCGGTCGTCAGCACCGTGTCGCCGGGCTCGATCGCCACCGGCGGGCTCGAATCCGGGATCGCGGGTGACTTGCTGGTGGCTGAAGTGGCCATGACAGGGACGCCTTTCCCGAAAGGACAGAATGCGGGGATAAAAGGTAAAGCGCTGAGAGCTTCCAGGCGGCCGAGGCCGCCTGGAAGCAAAACTCAGTTCTTGAAGGTGTCCTTGACGGACTCGCCGACATCCTTCACGGACTCGCCGACATCCTTGACTTTGGCCTTGGCCTGGTCTTCCTGACCGTCGGCCGTCAGGTCCTTGTTGCCGGTCACCTCGCCCAGCGCCTCCTTGGCCTTGCCCTGGACGTTTTCGATCTTGTTCTTAATCTTGTCGATCGCGCTCACGATGAACTCCCCCCGTAATGCGTAGATTTCAGGCGCAGAGTCGGACAATCGCGACTGTTCTGCTCTTTCTTGCTCTCATAACTTCGACACGGCTCATGCCAGAACGGCACGGGCGTCGGCTAAGTTACCGCATGACCTACGTCACACTCCGCGGACCGCTACCGGCGCGCCGAAGAGCCCGCGCTGGTCGACCTCGCGCGACGAGAGCACGCTCGACGAGCAGTCGCTGCATCGACGACGCTCCGAGGAAGCCGCAGATCCGTGCCTGCGGCAGCCGCCGCCGTCAGCCCGGCCGGGCCGGACCGCCGCCAACAAGATCAACGACGATTTTTGCCGAACGGCTCCGCCGCCACGTCGAGGATCACCTGAACCTCGGTGCCGCGTTCGGGATGGCCATATCAATGTTGCACACGTCGGCCATTCGACTGGAAAAGCGGGTTAAGTCCGTGTACAAATGTTCGCCAGGCCACATCGAGCTCGCTGCCGCAAGACAGCCGCGGCGTGGCGGACGCAACCACGAGGTTGCCTCATGGAAACGTGGAGTTGAGGGGTGCCTCTGCTGCCCTCAGAACCGGAAACGACGCAGTCGCCAGAGCCAGAACCGACCGCCGTGGCCAGCTCTGAGCCTTCGTGGCCTCGAGTGCTGGCCACGACTGTTCAGTTGTGGCTGAGGCGACGGCGGTTGCGGACCCGTGCGGCCATCCTGGTCTTGGTGCTGGTTCTGGCAGCGGGATCAGGGGTAGCGCTGGCCCGGCAGGCCTCGACAGGCCCGGCCGCAGGCCACCGCGGAGCTGACCAAGCGCTCACGCCGGGCGCTGCCGCCAGCAGCCAGGCTGCGGACTGGGCCGCTGCGCAGGTCAGCCGTAGCGCGACGTTGTCCTGTGATCCGGCGATGTGCTCGGCCCTGCAACAGCGCGGGTTCCCGGCAAGCAACCTGGTCATCATGCGCCCAGATGCGCTAGATCCGCTCGACTCCAACCTGATGGTCGTGACGGCGACGCTCAGGACCGAGCTCGGCAGCCCGCTGGCGTCGGTGTATGCGCCGGTCGTGCTGGCGACCTTTGGCACCGGGAGTGCCGCGATCGAGATCCGGGCTATCGCCCCCGAGGGGGCAGCCTCGTACCTGACCCAGTTCCGCGCCGACTTCGCCACCAGGAAGTCCGTCGGCACCGAGCTGCTGCTCAGCCCCGACATCCATGCTGACCCGCCCGCTAGCGGGCAGCTATCCGCAGGACATGTCGATTCGCGGCTCATCGCCACGATCGGCATCATGGCCGCGCTGCATCCGGTACACCTCGTGTCGTTCGGCGACGCCTCGCCGGGCGCGAGCCCCGAGGTTCCGCTGCGCTCGGTCCTGCTCTACGGCGTCGCGCATGGGGCGACGGCCGGCACCGCGCTCCTTGACTCGCTACGAGCCCTGCTGCTCGCACAGCACCCGCCGTACCGTCCGGCAGGTGTCCGGATCGTGCGGCTGGTGACGGGGCAGAGCGCGTTGCGCATATGGTTCACCGCGCCCGAACCGCTCGGGCTTCTCAACGCTAGCCAGCCAGTTGTCAAGATTTCCTCCCCATGACCTGCCGGCCGCGGTGCTAGCCAGCCCGCGGCACAGAAACGAGGAACGATGACCCACCGGGCACGGGTCCGCCGGATAAGCCGCCTGCTCGCCGCGTGCGCTATGACGCTGGCCATGCTCACCGTGGCTGCTCCGGCTCTGGCATCGGCCGCTACGCCAGCCATGCCAGCCACGCCAGCCGCGCTGACGGGCTGGCTGCGGCTGGCGAACCTGTCGCCAGGCGCGCCGGCCTTTGATATCTACCTGTACCCGGTCGGCAACATGGATGCCAGGCTGGTGCTCAGAGACATCAGCTACGGCATGGTCTCGGGCTACGAGGCCGTCCCGGCCGGGGGTTACACGGTCGCCATGCGGAGGGCGGGCCAGCCCGCCAGCTCGCTGCCCGTGCTGTCCAGCACGATCTCGGTGGGCGCCGGGCACGCGTACACGATCGCCAGCATGGGCCCCTCATCGGCCCCCCGGCTTGAGCTCCTTAACGACACGCTGACCACGCCGAAGGGCAAAGGGCTCGTCCGCATCATCCAGGCGTCGCTGCACCAGAGCCGGGTTACGGTGACCGCCGACGGCCACGTGCTGGTGCGCGATCTCGCGTCCGGCAGCGCGACCTCGTACGCGGCCGTAACGCCCCGCACCTGGAACGTGCGTGCCTCCGGCGAGACGATGAGCGCGACGGACCGAGATACCTGGGCGGCCGGCACCAGTTACACGCTGGTAGTCCTGGACGGAGCCGGTCACCTGGAACTCGACTGCCTGACCGACGGGGCGGCCAGCAAGGTACAGCCCGCCGGCGGGGCCGCGATGGGGTTCGGCGGGACGGCACCCCGCCCGGACTTGTCGCCGCGGTGGCTGGCGGGGATGGCCGGCGGCGGTCTCCTCGCGGCCGCGGGAGCCCTGTGGCTGCGGCGGACGCGTCCGGTGATATGACCACGGACCCGGCCGGACTTGAGCGGCATCACGAACCCCCCTACCTGGCCGACGTCCAGGTCCCGGCCCGGGCCCGGGTTCCGGGCCTGGCGCTGCGAATCCGGGTTCCAGGCCGCAAGGTGCAGCGCCTGCTCGCTGTCGCGGTGCTGGCTATGGGCCTGGGCATCACCGCGGCGACCACCGTCGGCCTGCTGTCCGCGAACCACGACAGGTACGCCCTGGATGCCGCGCCTGCGCGGGCGCCCGCACCGCAGGGCCAGTGGGCGGCGGCGCCGTCGGAGGCTGCCGCGCAGCGCGTCCCGGCTCCGGTGTTCCTCACCATCCCGGCGATCGGTGTCCGTACCCGGCTGATCCGCCTCGGGCTGACCCGCTCCGGAGCCTTGCAGGTGCCGCGCACCACCGCGGTGGCCGGCTGGTACAGCGACAGCCCGCGGCCCGGTGCCATCGGCTCCGCGGTCATCGGCGGCCACGTCGATTCGTATGTCGGCCCCGGCATCTTCTTTCGGTTGCGCTTGCTGCACCGGGGCGACCGGATCTACGTACGACAGGCCAACGGCAGGCTCGCGGTGTTCCGCGTCAACGCGGTGCGCCGATACCTCAAAGCCCGGTTCCCGACGTCGGAGGTCTACGGACCCGCGCCGACGGCTCAGCTGCGGCTGATCACCTGCGGCGGCACCTTCGACCCGGCCCGCGGCTCATACCTCAGCAATGTCATCGTCTACGCCACCCTGACCACCTGAGCAGCGCACCCGCAGGCGCAGGGGCCGGGCCCGGATGGCGCGTTCTGAATGCTCATGGGCGAGCGGTAGATAATTGCCGGCATGACAGCAGGAATGACTCCCGCGACAATCGTGCGTGCTCTCTACGAGGCATACCAGGATCGTGACTGGGCACGGGCTGAGCCGCTGCTGCACCCGGACGTGACTGTGGACATGCCAGCCACAAACGAGCGGCTCGCCGGCCGGCCGGCCGTGCTCGGGTTCCAGCGGGACTACCCGGAACCATGGGGTGACCTTGAGGTAAGCCAGACCATCGGCGGAACGAACCCGGCGGACACGCTGGTGGCCGCGGGCGTCGAAGTCCACGCGGCTGGGGAGGTCCTGCGGATGGCCGCGCACTGGGAATGCCGCGACGGGCTGCTCTGGCGGGGCGTCGAATACTGGGTCACGGTCGGCGGCGAGGAACCTCCCGCGTGGCGCGAGCATCACCCTGTGCCCGAGAGCTGAGGCCGGTCGTGGGATAGCCCGCAGAAATCTGGGTAGAGCAGCAGACTCCCAGAATTACGCTACGTCGGGTGGCGGTTGTTCCCTCCCGGCGTCAACGAGAGGGCGGTTACTCATGCTCCGAAGAATCCACACGCTCTGGCTGGCGGCCATAGCCGGTTTACTGGCGGCCATGCTGGCCAACGCGGCACCGGTGCTGGCGCTGACCGCGACCAGCGAGACCGGCTTCATGGGAAGTGCCTACGGTTCTGAGGTCACTGTCGCCTCGACCGTGCACTCGGGCCGGTCGGCACCCTCAACGCTGGGCTGCACATCGGCGACCGGCGTCACGCACACCAACACCGCGGCCTCGGTAAGCGCCCCGCCGGCGCTGAGCACCGGCACGATCGATACGAGCGCCGCGTCCGAGACCACCTCCACCGGCGTCGCCGCAACCAGTTCGGCCACTGTGCAGGGGGTCAGCGCGCTGGGCGGCCTTGTGTCCGCCACGACGGTCCAGTCGGTCAGCACCACCAGCGAAGACACCCAGACCGGCGCGTTCAGCACGAGCGCCGCCGGCACCGAGTTCGTCGGCCTCAAGGTCGCGGGCGTGCCGGTCACCGGCACTCCCGCACCGAACACCAAGATTGGCCTGCCGGGCGTCGGCTACGTGATCTTGAACCAGCAGGTCTCGAAGGTCGGAAAGAGCCATGCGGACCTGACTGTCATCGCGATCCATGTGTACGTGACACACACCAGCAAGACTGCGAAGGCTGGGACCCGGGTCGTCGTGTCCTTTGCCTCCAGTGGCCTCGGCGGCCCGGTCAGCGGCCTGCTGGACGGACTCGCCTACGGGGCGCACGCGAATGTGGCCAAGACCATCATCGCCGGGGAACTGTTCCCTGAGTCGCTGGCGTGCCTGGGCACTCACGGCAAGACCAAGACGAACTCGGGCGCGTCTGTGTCGATTCCCGGCGTCCTGACCAGCGGGACGGTGACCGACACCGTGAAGGGCACGGCCGAGCCCAAGAGCGCATCCGCCGTGGTGACGTCCACGGTCCAGGGCTTGAATCTGCTCGCTAGCACGGTAACGGCCACGGCCATCGAGGCGGATGTCACGGCCAAGGGCAACCCGCCGGCTCTGGGTGACGACTCGACTTTCCTGGGTCTCAGCGTGGCCGGGCACCCGGGAATCGGTGACAACGTGGCACCGAACACGAAGCTGCACCTAGCCGGGATCGGGACGCTGTGGCTGCACCGCCAGATCAAGACCGCGAACAAGATCACCGTCATCATGGTCCAGCTTGTGGTGACGGTTGCGGGTAATCCGGCCGGCCTGAAGGTGGGCACCACGGTCAACGTGGCCTACGCGCAGGCCAGCATCAACTAGGCAGAGTCAGCTAGGCGGGAACGGGGGGAGCCGTCGGCTCCTCCCGTTCCGTCGTGCTGGGGGATCTCCGCTGCCACCCGCGAGCGGAGGATTAACCTGAGTAAGAGTCACCGCTGCCTGCCTGACGGCGCCCTGATAACCGTCATGCTAGACCCGCCTGGAGCCGGTACCCCAGACGCCAACGGGTGACGGCGGACTTACCCGATGGCATCCGCCTGGCCGATAGCCGATAGGCACTTTGCGAGCGTGAGATATGCGACGGCGGCTCCGTGCACCGGTCCGGCCGGTCGTAGCCCGATTCACTGAGATCGTCTGCCCGCCGGAGGTCCAGGCGGAACGCCGGACGGAGCGGGTCCTAGCCGAGTTCGAGCTGCTGCTAGGCGTGCTTCAGCCCGCCGCCCGCAGAGCCCTGACCGCCGCGTTCCTGGCGTTCGACCGCGGCGCGCGCCTATACCCGCCGTCAAAGGGACGGCGCTTTGCCCGCCTCGATGACCAGGTGGCCGACGCTTATCTCAGGGCGCTGCTGGCGCGGCGCGACGGCATGGCCGACCTGGTCCGGCGGCTGCGGGGCCTGATCGTCATGTGCTACTACGAGCTGCCCGAGGTGAAAGAGGAGATCGGCTACCGGCCGGATCCCTACATTGCCGCTGTGTCGCGGCGCCGCCTGGCGTCCTACGGCGCGGAGATCCGGGCAGGCGAAGCCGCGGTCCTAGCCCCAGACCCGCCCAGACCAGACCCGCCCAGGCCAGACCCGCCCAGGCCAGACCCGAGCAGGCCAGACCCGCCCAGACCAGACCCGAGCAGGCCAGACCCGAGCAGGCAAGACCCGCCCAGGCCAGGCCCGACCGCCGGACCACACCAGCAGGACCAACAGCGAGCGCGCCAGCAGGACCAACAGTGAGCACGCCGGCCGGGCTGACCCAGCAGAGCGACGTCACCGGCAACCTGCACGTCGAATGCGGCGTGGTGATCGTCGGATCGGGCGCGGGCGGCGCGACCATGGCCGCCGAGCTCGCCGAAGCGGGAATCGACGTCGTCATGATCGAGGAAGGCGGATATCACCCGACCGAGTCATTCACCGCCGAAGGCAGCCGGGCGCTGCGCAACCTGTACCGGGACGGCGGCGGCGGGATCGCGGTAGGCCGGCCTTCGGTGCTGTTCGCCGAGGGTCGGTGCGTCGGCGGGTCCACGGTCGTCAACGGCGGCATGTCGTGGCGGACCCCGCCGCAGGTGCTGGACCGCTGGGCGACAGAGGGACATGTCTCAGGCATCAGCGAAAAGGAGATGGAGCCGTACTTCGCGAAAGTCGAGTCGCGGATCTCGGTGGGGTTCCAGGACCCGGAGACGATCGGGCGGGATTCGGAGTTGCTGAAGGCCGGCGCCGACGCCAAGGGCTGGAACATCATCCCCAACCGCCGCAACCAACTGCACTGCGCCGGGACGAACAACTGCAACAGCGGCTGCCCGACCGGCGCCAAGCGGTCGATGCTGGTGACCAGCGTGCCGCGGGCACTCAACCGGGGAGCACGGCTGTTCGCCGACTGCCGGGTTGACCGGGTCACCCGCCGCGGCCCCGCGGTGACCGGCGTGTCCGGCCACTTCGTCCGGCCAGGCGGGCAGCCAGGACCGAAGCTGACCGTCCACGCGCAAGCCGTGGTCGTGGCCGGGGGCGCGATCCAGACCCCTGCGCTGCTCATCCGGTCGGGGTTCAGGTCCGCATCAAAGCAGCTGGGCCGCAACCTCTACCTGCACCCGAACGCGATGGTGGTCGCGTTCTTCGACGAGGATGTCACCGGGTGGCACGGCGTCCACCAGGCCTTCCAGGTCCGTGAGTTCATCGACGACGGCATCTTGATCACCGCGGTGAACCTGGCGCCTTCGCTGCTCGCCGCGGGCGTGCGGGCGCACGGGCGGGAACTCGGCGAGCTGATGGCGGACTACAACCACATCGTCACGGCCGGCTGCCTGGTCGAGGACACCGGGACCGGGCGGGTCCGCAACGTCCCCGGCCTCGGGCCGCAGGTTTTCTACCAGATCACCGACGAAGACGCCGCGCGGGTGGTGCGGGGCGTGCAGCTGACCGCGGAGGCGATGTTCGCGGCCGGCGCCCGCCGTGTCCTGCTCCCGTTCGACGACGCGCCGGACGTGCACGACCCCGGCGAACTGCGGCGCCTGCTCGCCCGCCCGGTACCCAAGCGGTCGATGGAGCTGTTCACCGTGCACCTCATGGGTACCGCGCGGATGAGCGAGGACCCGCGGCGCGGGGTCGTCGGCAGCTTCGGGGAGTTCCACGGCGTGCCGGGGCTGTTCGTGACCGACGCCAGCCTCTTCCCCGGCCCGATCGGCATCAACCCGATGGAGACGATCATCGCCCTGGCCATGCGCAACGCGCAGCGGCTGATCGAGCGGCGCGGTCAGTACGGCATCTGAGGCGAACGAGAGCGAGGGCCGCCATGGCCAGTGTCTCAGCGGCATACCTGGAACTCGCGAACCGATCCAAGGGCGAGCTCGCCGCGGTGTTCAACGCGGGCAGCCCGCCGGCCGTTGCCGCCCTGACCGGGTTCGAATACCGCGGTTACAACCACCCTCGAGCCGCTGCGGTGCTCGGCATCCGCAAATTCATAAAGGCTTTCTACCTGAACGGCCAGGGGCAGCCATCCGGCTGCAACACCCCGGTGCGGCAGAACGGCCTCGCCGCCGAATGGATCGCGAAACCCAGCCCCGAGCAACCCAAAAGGTACGCGTTCTTCCGGGTCGAACCGCCCGACCCCGACGCGGCCGACCTGGAGCGCCGCGCCGCCGCGCTACTGGACTACGGCCAGGGCGGCAACCGGGCCTATGACATGGCCCGCGTCCTGCGCGACTACGTGGTCCGGGTCGAGCCCGGCTCCGACGAGCTGCTGCTCGGCAAGGCGTACTTCGTGGTGGCCGGAGCGCGGCTCACCCACTCGTACTTCCTGATCGAGCGCTACCGGCCGCTCGCCGACGCGGCGGCGCTCGCGCGACGCTGACCACTCAGGAAGTTCCCGCGGCATTTATCCGGCGTTGCGCTCCGTCGTTTCCTGATCCGGGCGATCGCGCGGTGCCCGCGACCCGGCCGGCCGGATCACTCCCGTCACACCAGCACCACCGACCCCGTGAGCCACGTTCCCCGGAGCGCCGCCGAAGATCGATGTGGCAGGGCCTACCACCGGTGGGGGGNNGGGCTCCGTCACATCGATCTTGGAAAGGATGCGGAAGCTTGGAAAGGATGCGGAAACAGGCGCCTCCGGGCTAGCCAGCGCGCGGCGGCGCGCGCGCGACGCTGACGTCGGACGTATTTCTCCGGCCGCCCGTTCCTCTTCCATTCAAGGTAGGCGTTGGCTGCGTGGAAGGTCCCCACGTCAGGGTTATCCCTGAAGGAGGGATCGATGATCTAAGAAACATGCGGGCGGCCAACACCTCCCTGCTGCCTCGCGCAGCCATTGTGTGGTCAACCGGGCCTGGCCTGGCTGACCTACACACCAAAGCCGCACCGCGCTCCTCCCAGAGAAAGCCTGGGCCCATGAGAACTCCGACCACCCCGACCGAATTCATCACCCCCGAGCTGGTGCAGCTCCTGCACACCGCGCAGCACGAGCTGGATCGCCACCTCAGCGATCACGGCACCTGCACCCGCTGCCGGAAGCACTGGCCCTGTCCCACCGCCTGCCTGGCTGCCGACACCCTCGCGGCGTTCTGACCGCCGAGACGACAGTGCGTGGTCACGAGCCCAGGAGTTCCTTCCTGTGCTGCCACGCCAGCTGGAGGACAGCCGCGCCGGCGGGCTGCATCGGCTCGCCGTCGCCGGCGAAGCGATCCACCACCCCGGCGGTGAACGGGACGCCCGTCGTTTCCGGCCAGCTCACCACCCGTCCCTCGGCATTGGCCGCGACCATAGCGCCGAACAGGGCGTCGAACACATCGCTGCTGAACACCGCCGCCACGAGGATGTCCGTCGCGAGCGTCAACGGATCCGCGCCCAGGCCAAAGCACCACACGCGCAGCTTTCCCGCTTTCCTGGCGGCGCAGAGCGCCGTAGAGAATGGCCAGCGCTCGTAGTCGAGCGGCCCGGCGTAGTCCTCGGAGGTGCCGAGGAATTCCTCGCTGAATTCCCGGGTCATGCAGCGCCACAGGTCAAAGTCGCGCCGCTCCGCCCCGGTGGTCTCGTCGGCCGGCTGGAAGACGCCCACGGGCATGACCTGGTACAGGCCGCCCGCGTGAGTCACCTTCGCCGGATCACGCCAGTGCAGCATGAACGTGGGCTCGCCAGCGGGCGGGACGCGCAGGGTCAGCGTCGTGACAGCGGTCAGCGCGCTACGCCGCCGCAGGTCGGATGGATCGCCGAGCATCGTGCGGAGCGGCAGCCGTTCGGAAGGCAGAGATCTGGGGTCTTCCTGCCATGCCCCGGCTAGCTCGTGCGCTATCGCCTCGCCCGCGTTCACCCAGTCGAAGTAGCGGCCGCGGGTGAGCTCCAGGCGCGGCGCGCGGCCGGCCAGATCCGCGGATAGCAGCCGGTAGCTGGGCCGGTTCTCCAGCAGCTCAGGCCGCTCGATCGCCGCCAGCGCCTCGGCATAGCTATCGTGCCGGGCGCCAGCGGCTCGCAACGGGCGCACCTGGGCCGAGACCGCGCCGGTCAGGTCGACGCTCGGCGGTGCAGCGTCCACCCACGCCAGGCTGACGCGCGCCAGGTCCAGCGGCTCCGGCGCGATCCAGCCCGCCCGGCACAGCAGCCCGGTAGACCCCACCCGAGGCACCGACGGGTACAGCCGCGCCGCCGCGACTGCGAGGTCATGGCGGTGGGAGTTGAGCAGCCGGCGGACATCCCGCCAGTACTGCGGGGTGTCCGCCCCGATCCGCACGCCAGGACCGGTCAGCTGGTGACCTCCCGGATGCGGTTGTTGCCGGTGTCGGCGATCATTATGTCGCCGCCGGCATCCAGCGCCACGCCGCCCGGGGTGTGCAGCTCGGCGCTGGTGCCGGGACCGCCGTCGCCGGACAGCCCCTGGGTGCCGTTGCCGGCCACGGTGTAGATGTCCCCGGCAGTCATCGACACTCCGTAGAACGTGCCCGTGGCGGCCGGCACCACCCGGACCGCGTCGTTACCCGTGTCCGAGATCACCAGGTCGCCCGCGGCGTCCACCGCCACGCTCTGCGGCCCGTTGAGCTCCGCGCTGGTGGCCGGCCCGCCGTCACCCAGTCCGCTCGTCCCGCCGCCGGCCACGGTGTAGATGTCCCCGGCAGTCATCGCCTGCCCGTAGAACGTGCCGGTAGCGGCCGCCACCACCCGGACCCGGCCGTTGAGCGTGTCGGCGATCACCAGGTCGCCCGCGGCGTCCACCGCCACCGAGTCCGGGTAGCAGAGCTGGGCGCTGGCGGCCGGGCCGCCGTCGCCGGAGAACCCACAGGAGGAGGCATCGCCGGCCACGGTGTAGATGTCCCCGGCGGTCATCGCCTGCCCGTAGAACGTGCCGGTAGTGGCCGCCACCACCCGGATCCGCTGGTTGTAGGTGTCGGAGATCACCAGGTTGCCGGCGGCATCCACCGTTACGCCGGTGGGGGTGAACAGCTCCGCGCTGGTGGCCTGGCCACCGTCGCCGGAGAACCCCTCGGTGCCGTCACCGGCCACGGTGTAGATGTCCCGGGCGGTCATCGCCACCCCGTAGAACGTGCCCGAGCTGGCCGCCACCACCCGGATCCGGTTGTTGAGCGTGTCGGCGATCACCAGGTTTCCGGCGGCGTCCACCGCTATCCCGGACGGCTGTTCCAGCTTGGCGCTGGTGGCCGGGCCGCCGTCGCCGGAGAACCCCTTGCCGTCACCGGCCACGGTGTACAGGTCCCCGGCGGTCATCGCCTGCCCGTAGAACCTGGCCGTCGTGGCCGCCACCACCTGGACCCGGCTGTTGCCGGTGGCGGTGAACACCAGGTTGCCCGCGCCATCCACCGCCACACCTGGGTCTGACCCCGGGGCGTAGGAGAACTCGGCCGCGGTCGCCGGGCCCTGGACGCCGGAGGCATTGGGATGACCATTGCCTGCCACGGTGTAGATATTCCCGGCGGTCATCGCCTGCCCGTAGAACGTGCCGGTAGCGGCCGCCACCACCCGGACCCGGTAGTTCTTGGTGTCGCCGATCACCAGGTTGCCCGCGCCGTCTACCGCCACGCTGCCCGGGTTGTGGAGCGAGGCGCTGGTGGCCGGGCCGCCGTCGCCGGCGAACCCCCGGTGGGCATCGCCGGCCACGGTGTAGATGTCGTCGGCGGTCATCGCCTGCCCGTAGAACGTGCCGGTGGTGGCCGCCACCACCCGGATCCGGCTGTGCCCGTAGTCGGCGATCAGCAGGTTCCCCGCGGCGTCCAGCGCCACGCCTTCCGGCTGGCCGAGCCCGGCGCTGGTGGCCGGGCCGCCGTCACCGCCGTGGAAACGGCTGCTGATGGTGCCGGCCACGGTGTAGATGTCCCCGGCGGTCATCGCCTGCCCGTAGAACGTGCCGGTAGCGGCCGCCACCACCCGGACCCGGTCGTTGCCGGTGTCGGAGAACACCAGGTTGCCCGCGGCGTCCACCACCATGCCGCGGGGCTGGTTAAGCACGGCGCTGGTGGCCGGGCCGCCATCCCCGGAGAACCCGATGCCACCGTTGCCGGCCACGGTATAGATGTCCCCGGCGGTCATCGCCTGCCCGTAGAACGTGCCGGTAGCGGCCGCCACCACCCGGACCCGGTTGTCGCTGGTGTCGGCGATCACCAGGTTGCCCGCGGCGTCCACCGCCAGGCCCTGGGGCTGGCCGAGCTCGGCGCTGGTGGCGGGGCCGCCGTCACCCAGTCCGGCCGTCCCGCCGCCGGCCACGCTGTAGATGTCCCCGGCGGTCATCTTCTTCCCGTAGAACGTGGCCGTGCTGGCCGCCACTACCCGGATCCGGTTGTTGTCCGTGTCTGCGATCACCAGGTTGCCCGCGCTGTCCACCGCTTCGGCGTACGGGGTGTCTACCTTGGCCTGGGTGGCCGGGCCGCCGGATCCGGCGGACCCCAGGTCGCCGTTACCGGCCGGCGTCGTCAGCTGACCCGATAGCGGGTCCACCATCCGCACGGCAGGGCCGCCGCCGACATACAGGGCGCCGCCGCCGTACGACACGGCCACGGGAATAGCCAGCGCCACCTTCGTGGCCAGGGCCGGGCCGCCGACGCCACCCGCGAAGGTCGAGATGAACCCGTCTACTGCCGGGTGGACGCCCCGCGTCGCTGCCTGCGCCGGGCTGCCTCCCCCGGCGGCCAGTGCCACCCCTGACAGCAGCACTGCCACCCCAGCCGCTGACCGCCATACCTTGCCAAGCCAGCCGACAACCCGATCACTATGCACCCTTGCTCCGCCTTCCCCGTGTGCCAGCCAGCTGCTGGCCTCGCCTCGCTTAGCCCCGCCCAAAGTACCGCGAATCACCCACAGTGAGGAAGGAACCGGAACTAAGAGTGTCCGAGCCCCATGGTAAACAGCAGTGTCCGCCCGACCGACAGAAGGACAGACGCGATGGGGTGATACCTGTGCCGGCCGAGACGGCAGCGGGGCAAGGCCGTGCCGGGACGACCGCGGCATCAGGCTCAGGCCGGTCCCCGACGCTTGCCCTGGTGGCCGTGTGCCTCGGCTTCTTCGTCATCCAGCTAGACGTGACGATCGTCAACGTGGCGCTGCCGACCATCCAGCATGACATCGGCGGGACCGTCGCCGGGCTGCAATGGGTCGTGGACAGCTACGCGCTGGCCCTCGCCGCGGTCATGCTCACGGCAGGCTCCACGGCAGACCGGATCGGGGCCAAGCGGGTGTTCCTGATCGGGCTGACCGCCTTCGCTATCGGATCAGCTGCCTGCGCGGCCGCCCCGGATCTCGGTGCGCTGATCGCCGCCAGGACCGTGCAGGGCCTGGGCGCGTCGGCGCTGCTGCCCTGCTCGCTCTCGCTGATCGTGCACCAGTTTCCCGACTCGCGGGCACGGGCCCGCGCGCTGGGGGTGTGGGGCGGGATGGGCTCGCTGGGCGTCGCGCTCGGCCCGGTGCTGGGCGGCGCGCTGATCTCCCTGTTCGGCTGGCGGGCGATCTTCCTGGTCAACGTGCCGGTCTGCCTGCTGACCGCCGGGCTGCTGGTCAGGTACGTGACCGAATCGCCGCTCAATCAGGCCAGGCGCGCGGACCTGCCCGGGCTGCTGCTCGGGATCGCGGCGCTGGCCGGCATCACCGCGGGCTTCATCGAGGCCGGCCGGCAGGGATGGCTGGCTCCGCTGCCGGACGCGCTCGGAGCCGCCGGGATCGTCGCAGCGGCACTCTTTATTTTGGCCGAACGGTGGCAGGCGTCCCCGATGCTGCCCCTGCAACTGTTTCGCGGCAGGGCATTCAGCGCGGCGACGGCCGTCGGCATGCTCTTCAACCTGTGCCTCTACGGCGCGCTCATCTGCATGTCGCTGTACTTGCAGCAGACACGGCACGAGTCGGCCATCGCGACCGGGCTGCTCATCTTGCCGATGAGCGCGGCCGTCGGGGTCGGCTCGGTGGCCAGCGGGCGGCTCACGGCCCGGTATGGGCCGCGGCTGCCGATGATCGCCGGACTCGGGCTGGCCGCGGTGGGGGCGGTGGTGCTGAGCCTGATCGGGACGACCACCTCGCTGGGTGTCCTGGTGGCCGGATCGGTGATCCTCGGCATGTGCTCGCTCGCCATGCCGGCCATGACCGCTGTGGTCGTCGGAGCCGCCGGACCCGAGCACGCAGGGGTGGCCAGCGGCGTGCTCAATACGGCGCGCCAAGCGGGCGGAGCCATCGGCGTGGCGCTGCTCGGCTCGCTGCTGGCCGGCGCTGGCGCTGGCGGCGCCGGCGCTGGCCTGACCCTGCATGTCCCGTTGATCGTGGCGGCGGCCGGGTACCTGGTGGCCGTCGGCCTGGCCTGGCTCGCCACCCGTCCGGACCGCTGACCGCCTGACCTGCCGGCCTGCGGGCTACAGGTAGCCGGCCAGCCAGGCGTGCACCTCGGGGACACGATGCGCCAGCAGCGTCAGGTGCCCGTCGTGGTCGAGCAGCCTGGCCTCGACGCCGGGGATCTGGCCGGCCAGCCATTCGCCATGGCCGAACGGGACGAACTTGTCCTCGCGCCCGTGCAGGAGCAGGACGGGAACGGCGATGTCAGCGAACTTGAACCCCCACGGCCCGGCCAGGCAGCAGTTGTCCTCCCACCAGCCCTCGCTGCCCAGCGCCAGTCCCTCCCGCGCGGAGTACGCCAGGAACTCGGCCAGCTGGCCGGTCAGGACCGCCGCATCGGTCGGTGTGAGCAGCGATTTGAGCCCGTCGGTCATCTCGTCCGGCGTCGCGGCCAGCATCTCGTCGCGTTCCTTGTCCGTCTGGGCCCGGGCCGCGACCTCATCGGTGAAGAACAGCCGGATGTCGTCGACGTTCGCCTGGCCCATGCCGGCGAAGAAGTCGAGGCCCTCGGCGCCGAACGGAGCCGGGGAAGCGAGCGAAGCGGCAGCGACCACCAGATCGGGCAGCAGCGCCGCGCAGGCCAGAACGTGCGGGCCGCCGCCGGAGATGCCCCACATCGCCAGCCGGTCGATGTGCAGACCGGCGCAGATCGCCCGGACGTCGGCGGCGCAGTCGGCCACGATACGCCCCGGCTGGGGCGACGAACCGCCGTAGCCGGGACGGTCATAGCTGATCAGCCGCAGGCCGCGCTCCGCGGCATCTTGCCCGGCCGGGCCGTACATGCGCCGGGAGTTCGGCGTGCCCATGTGGACGAGCACCGGCTTGCCAGCCGGATCACCGCCGATGTCTACCGCCAGCGTGCGGCCGTCCGGGGTGCGGACCGTTCGCTCCACGCAAACCTCCCTGGTGCTAAGCGTGCACGTCGAATTCTGTCGATGTACCCGTGAACGGATGCGGCGACCCGGCGGGATCAGCAGCGTCGCCGTAGTAACGGATCCGGTACCGGCCCGCAGCGGCGTCGCCGGGGATCGTCCAGCTGATCGTGACGGTCGAGCACGCGTTTTGCTGGCGCTGCCAGCGCAGCGTCGTCGACCAGTCCCCGTCGTCGGCCACGGCAACCCAGCCACTGGTTTCGCTGCGTTCCACGTGCAGGTACGTGCCGCCGCGGTGCAGGTTGCTGCCCAGGTGCGCGCCCGCGAACTGCACCCGCACCGAGTCGCCGGCCCGGTAATCCGGCTGCGGTGACGCTGACTGTTCGCCGAACGCCCGCCCGTCGGCCACTCGGTCACCGGCGGCTCGGCGCGCGGAGCGCGGAGCGGGAAGCTGCGGCGGCAAGGGGCCTTGCGGGGCGGCGGCGCCGTCCCGCATGGCCGTGGCGAGGTTGCGGGCAGCTTGCTGGAGGGCGGGCAGCTCCCAGCGGCCGAACAGCGTGCTGCCGCCCTCGTAACGCTGCTCCAGGTACTCCTCGGGGGTGGTGACGTAGTGGATGTAGTCGTTGCTGTATCCGGCGGTGAGCACGTTGCCCAGGTCCGCGCCGAGCACGGCGGCCACGGTACGCCTGAGGCGCAGCCCGGCCACGATCGTCACCTCGCCGGGGACACCGACGAGATACAGCGGGCCGATGCGGATGAGCTGGACGGGCACCCGCTCCTGCACGAACGGCGTCAGCTGGTTGATCAGCCCGCCGGGGGCGACCAGGCCCTTGGGCGCCTGGCCGTCGCGCAGCCGGGGCGACAGCCGGTAAGCCAGCTGGGACATGCTGTCCCAGACCGGGTTGCGGCCCTGCCGGAAGCCGGGAAAGCCGCGTCCCTCGTCCGTGCCTGCCAGCGCTGCCGCACCCGCGAACGGCTTGGTCGTCCGGTGCTGGGCGCCGTCGGCGACGACGCTGACGTCGGACAGGTCGATGTAGGCCAGCCGGTAATCCACACCCCCGGCGGCCGGCGGCGCCTGCTGCGTGCTCAGCCTGGCGGCCGCCTCGTACTGGCGCTTGCCGATGATGCGGGTGTTCTCGAACTCGTCCTCGGTGGGGCCGCTGCCCGGCCGGTGGTTGAGGTTGGGCGACATGTCACCGGCGTTCGTCTGCGCGAACGCGGCGACGAAGTTCACCGCCGCCGGGTCGCCGAGGTAATCGACGCCTTCCACCAGCCGCTCCCAGTGATAGGCGGCGTAGCCCTTGTTGTCGGAGCTGATCAGCTGGTTGGTGTTGGTCATGCTGGTGCCGTGCGTGGCGAACCAGTTGATCGCCCCGGTAACGCGGCCGTCCCGCTCGAACCGCAGCAGGGTCGTCTGCGGATCGATTCCCAGCGGGAACACCGCCCGGTCCGCCTCGGGGTTGCGGGCGAACGCGGTGGGCGAGCGGTTGCTGCTCGCGTCGTGCAGTTCGCCGTGAGTCAGGTAGAGCTCCGCGGGGCCGAGATCCTCGTGGGCCAGGACGGCTGATTCGGTGATGCCGTCGACGATCGCGCCGAATGTCTGCGGGTGGAACCCGTGGGTCGTCGAGTTGTACAGCCGATGGTGCGCGTAGCCGCCCGGCCCGCAGTGCGTGTGCGTCACGGTCAGCATCACGTTCTGGTCGCCGTACAGTGAGCCGAACCGCTCGGCCAGCCGCTGCAAGACGGCGCGCCGCACCCCGCCAAACATGAGCGGCAGCTCCGCGACGGCGATCAGGACGCGTTTCCCGTCGTCGGGCTCGGCGATGACGAACGACCGGCAGCGCAGCCGCAGGTGGATGCCGGCCGTCGTCTGGTGCGCCTTGCCGTAGCCGAGCATCCCGCATCCGGCGGCCTCGCCGGTGACGTCGGCGATGCCGCGGCCGACGAGATACCCGGTGCTCATGCGCTCAGGAATGCCTGTCCTCCCCCCGGTGGTAAGCCAGCCTAGCCGCGTCCTGACCCGACCGCCGCGTCGCGGATCGAGCGGGTGCCCGGCGCCCGCCCGTTCGGCAAAATCAGTGCCTGCCAGCAGATCAGCGCGGCCGGCCAGACAGGGGGGCCGGCCGATCCGGGGGCCGCACCGCCGTGGACGATCCGCCAACCTGGGAAGATCAGGGCTGGGAGGACGCGTCGCCGCCCGCTGCGGCGGCGGCGGCCGACTGAACGGCCAGCGCCGGCTGTCGACGCGGCGCCGGAAAAACAGCCCCGCGGAGGACGCGACGTGACCGAACAGATAGCCGCCGTCAACGGGATCGAGGTGGCATACGAAACCTTCGGCGACCCTGGCGACCCTGCCCTGCTGCTCATCATGGGCCTGGGGATGCAGATGGTCGCGTGGGACACCGCGTTCTGCGATCAGCTCGTCGCCGGCGGGTTCCACGTGGTCCGGTTCGACAACCGGGACGCCGGCCATTCGAGCAAGATCGAGGGCGGCCCGCGGCCCAACCTGCCGGCCGCGATCCTCGGGCTGACCGGCTCGGTGAGCTACTCGCTGGCGGACATGGCGGCGGATGCCGTCGGGCTGCTCGATCACCTCGGCATCGACGCCGCGCACCTCGTCGGGGCGTCGCTCGGCGGCATGATCGCGCAGACGATCGCGATCCAGCAGCCGGCTCGGGCAGCGTCGCTCTGCTCGATCATGGCGGGGGCCGGCCGCCGGTGGGCGGAACTTCCATCGCCGCGGATCCTGCCCGTCCTGCTGCAACGGCCACCTGAAGACCGCGACGGCGCGATCGAGTACCTCCTGCGCATCTTCCGTGCCCAGGGCGGAGTCGAGGATCTGGCGCCTGACGAGGACTTTCTGCGCGGTCTCGCAGCGCGGATGCATGACCGAGACCATGATCGGGCTGGCACCGAGCGCCAGGCCATCGCCGTGCTGGCGGCGCCGAACCGCTACCGCTCGCTGCGCGGGGTGCGGGCACCGACGCTGGTGATTCACGGGAGCGTCGATCCGCTCATTCCCGCTCGCGCCGGAAAGACGGTGGCGCGGGCAATCCCCGGAGCGCGTTTCCTGATGATCGAGCGGCTGGGCCATGACCTGCCGCCGGCGATATGGCCGCGGATCACGGCGGCGGTTATCGCCAACGCGCGCCGGGCCGGGCCGCCGCCACCGGCAGCCGCCGAACCGGCCGCGGCGGAGCCGGCCGCGGAGGAGGCGCCATGAGGGCGGTACGGGTCACAGAGCTCACCGGCCCAGACGGCGTCGCCGTCGTCGACATACCGGAGCCAGCGGCGGGTACCGGGGTGCTCATCGAGATCCGGGCGGCCGGCATCTCGTTCCCCGACCTGCTGCTCAGCCACGGGCTCTACCAGATGAAGCCGGACGTTCCCTTCACCCTCGGCATCGAGGGTGCGGGGGTGGTGCGCGAGGCGCCGGCCGACAGCGGCTTCCGCGCTGGCGACGAAGTCGTGGCGTTCGGGGCGGGCGCCGCGGCGGAGCTGATGAGCGCGCCGGTGGCATCGACATTCCGGCTGCCGGCCGGGCTGGGGTTCGAGGGCGGCGCGGCGCTGGTGCTGAACTACCACACGGCATACTTCGCGCTCGTCCGGCGGGCCGGTGTCATCTCGGGCGACACGGTGCTCGTGCACGGCGCCGCGGGCGGCGTCGGGACGGCCGCGATCCAGGTTGCCCGCGCGCTCGGCGCCCGCGTGATCGCGGTCGTCTCCAGCGAGGAGAAGGAAGCGGTCGCCCGCTCCGCCGGAGCGGAGCATGTCGTGCGCAGCGACGGGAAGTGGCGCGACGCGGTCCGCGAACTGACCGGCGGCCACGGGGTCGACGTCGTCGTGGATCCGGTAGGCGGGGACCGCCTGACCGACAGCCTGCGTTCGCTGGCACCCGAGGGGCGGCTGCTGGTGATCGGCTTCACGGCCGGCGAGATCCCGACCGTCAAGGTCAACCGGCTGCTGTTCCGCAATGTCAGCGTGGTGGGCGCGGCCTGGGGGGAATTCATAGCGCGGCGGCCGGGGTACCTCGGCGAGGTCGCAGCGGATCTCGAGCGGATGGTCGCTGCTGGCCAGGTGCGGCCGATCATCGGGCGAACGTATGGTTTTGACCAGGTTCCTGACGCGCTGCGCGACCTTGAGCAGCGGCGCGCGGTCGGCAAGCTGGTGCTCGTCACGCGACAAGAAGGACACGGGAAGCTATGAGCACGACAAACACTGAGACGATGACACAGCTCGCCGCTCGCGCGGCCGACCGCTACGGCGACCGTCCCGCGCTGCGGTCAAAGCGCGGCGAAGACTGGGCCGATACCAGCTTCACCGAGGTCGCCGAGCGGGTCGAGCGGCTCGCGCTCGGGCTGATCGACCTCGGCATCGAGCCGGGCGACCGGGTCGCCGTCCTCGCCGATACCCGGCCCGACTGGACGATCGCCTGCCTGGCGATATGGAACGCGGGCGCCGTCCTGGTGACCATCTATCCCAGCAGCTCCGCCGAGGAGTGCGAGTGGATCGCTGGTGACTCGCAGGCGACGGCGGTGATCTGCGGCAGCGCCGCGCAGCTAGCCAAGATCGAGCAGGTCCGGGGGGCACTCGGCACGCTTGCGCACGTCATCGTGATGGACCAGGCGGACGCGCCGCCCGCCACGATCAGCCTGCGGGAGCTGACCGATCGGGCACGCGATGATCAGCGGGCCGAGCTGCGCCGCCGGGCCGAGGCGGTCACGGCTACCGACGCGTGCATGTTCATCTACACCTCGGGCACGACCGGCCCGCCCAAGGGCTGCGTGCTCACCCATAGCGGCTTCGCGGCGGTGTCGGCCGCGACCCGCCAGCTCGGCCTGGTGCGCGGCGACGACGTCGTCTACCTGTTCCTGCCGCTCGCCCACGTGTTCGCGCAGATCGTGGCCATCGCGACGTTCGAGCTCGGCGGAACCATCGCGTACTACGGCGGAGACGTTCGGAAGATAATCGCTGAGCTCTCCGAGGTGCGGCCGACGGCCCTTCCGTCGGTACCGCGGATCTTCGAGAAGCTGCATGCGGCCGCTATGGGGATGCTGGCCGGGGCCACCGACGCCGAACGCGGGCTGCTCGACCTGGCGATCAACGTCGGGGTCGAGGTCCACCAGCGACGGCAGCGAGGTGAGCCGGTCGACGCCCAGATGCAGGCGACCTACGACGCGGCCGACGCGCGCCTGTTCGCCGGGGTGCGGCAGCTGTTCGGCGGCCAGGTCCGGCACGCGATCTCGGGTGCCGCGCCGATCGCGCCAGAAGTGCTGCGGTTCTTCTACGCCTGCGGCGTGCCGGTGCTCGAGGGATACGGCATGACCGAGACGACCGGGGTCGGGACGGTGAACACGGCCGACGCGATGCGGTTTGGCACCGTCGGGCGCGCGATCCCCGGGGCCAGCGTGCGGATCGCCGATGACGGCGAGATCGAGGTGGGCGGCGACGTCACCTTCCGCGGGTACTGGCGTAACCCCGAGGCGATGCGGGACATCTTCACTTCCGACGGCCGGGTCAGGACGGGCGACCTCGGCGAGCTGGACGCCGACGGATACCTGAAGATCACCGGCCGGAAGAAGGACATCATCATCACGGCCGGCGGCAAGAACCTCGCACCGGCGAACCTGGAGAACGACCTCAAGCAGTGCCGGTTCATCTCCCAGGCCATCATGTACGGGGACCGCCGGCCCTATCCCGTCGCCCTGATCACCCTCGACGAGGAGGAGATCGGGCCGTGGGCGACGCAGCGCGGCCTGCCGGCCGACCCGGGGAAGCTCGCGGCCGACGACCAGGTGCGGGACATGGTGCAGGCAGAGCTCGACCGGGCCAACGCCCGTTACGCGCAGGTGGAGCAGATCAAGAAATTCGCGATCCTCGGCCGGGACCTATCGGTGGAGAGCGGCGAGCTCACCCCGTCGCTGAAGGTGAAGCGCATGGTCGTATACGAGCGCCACGCCGAACTGTTCGACTCCATGTACGGGTGATCGTTGCTCCCGCGCCGGCGACTCGGCGGGATGCAGACATACCGGGACAGGACGCCCGCGGCCTGGATACCCTGGCTCGTTCGCGGACAACAGCTCCTCGGCAGCGGCTGCGACGTGTAGTTTGAACCAGATCCGGATCGCCCTGCGGTCCGGCGACTTGTTAGCGATCATGGTAGTCAGCAATCCGGACTCTGCGGCCTAGGGCCGTACAGGTTACGAGAAGACAGAGGGCGTGCCGGCAATGACGGACGACAGCGACCGCAAACCGGTCATCCCATCATCGCGACTGTCGGAGTCCCCGCTCCGCCGGAGGCTTGCCGTGCTCCTGGGCAGGGAAGCGCTCCCGGCTCCTGGCAGTGTCACCGACAAGGAGCCGCCCGCGGCGGGCAAGCGAATGCCGCCGGCGAAATCGCTGCGGCTATTCGCCTTGAGCTTCTTGATGCTGTTCGTCGAGCTCGCCCTGATCCGGTGGACCGGGGCGAACATCATCTACCTTTCGTACTTCTCGAACTTCGTGCTGCTGGGGAGCTTCCTCGGCATCGGCATCGGATTCCTGCGCGCCAAGTCGCGAGTGAACCTCTTTCCCTGGGCGCCGGCGGCTCTGGCGCTCCTCGTCCTCTACGTGCTGGTGTTCCCAGTCAAGATCAACAGGGCCGGGAACGAGCTGCTGTTCTTCACCTCCCTGAAGACGACCGGCCTGCCCACCTGGGTGACGCTGCCCATCATCTTCCTGGTCGTCGCCGCCGTCATGGCGATGATCGCCGAGGGCGTGGCCCGGACGTTCATCGAGTTCCGGCCGCTTGAGGCTTACCGGCTGGACATCCTGGGGAGCCTCGCCGGGATCGTGGTGTTCTCGATCCTCGCGTTCGTCGACGCCAAGCCGATCGTGTGGGGAATTGTCGTCGCGCTGATCTTCCTCGCGCTGCACGGCAAGCGCGTAGGCATCCTTCAGTGCGTGGCGCTGCTCGGCCTGGTGGGCATGCTCGGAGCAGAAACGTTCTCGTCCACCGACCTGTGGTCGCCGTACTACCGCATCTCGGTATTCAAGATCAAGCACAATAACTCGTACGTCATCGACGCCAACGGAGTCCCGCACCAGACCGTCGTGTCGGCTGCCCTCCGGTCGCCGTTTTACTCCATTCCCTTTGAGCAGGCGCCGTCCAACACACTCAACAACGTCCTGATAATCGGCGCCGGAACCGGTGACGACGTCGCGACCGCGCTGAAGGCGGGGGCCAAGCACGTCGACGCCGTGGAGATCGATCCGGAAATCGAGAAGCTAGGGGTGCAGCTCAATCCGGATCACCCGTATCAGAACCCCCGGGTCTCGGTCCACATCAACGACGGCCGGACCTTCCTGGAGGACACCAAGACGAAGTACGACATGATCCTGTTCGCGCTGCCCGATTCGCTGACTCTGGTGGCCGGCCAGTCGTCGCTGAGGCTGGAAAGCTACCTGTTCACGCTGCAAGCCGTGCAGGCTGCGAAGGCCGACCTCAACCCGAGCGACGGTGTCTTCGCCATGTACAACTACTACCGGACGGCGTGGCTGAAGAACCGCCTGGCCAATACCCTCCAGGTGGCCTTCGGACATGCCCCGTGCCTCGCTGTAGACGGTGACTCGCTGTCCATGCTCACCAGCAGCGACAACCCCGCCGCCCTGACCTGCGCACATGGCCAGGCCTGGCAACGCCCCGCGAACGTGCTGGCGCCAGCATCGGACGACCACCCGTTCGTGTACCTGGACGGCAACTCCATTCCCGGCTTCTACCTGCTGACCCTGGCCCTCATCCTGCTGGCGTCGATCCTGTCGGTGCGCGTCACATCCGGATCACTGCGCAAGACGAAGGGGTACCTGGATCTCTTCTTCATGGGCGCAGCGTTCATGTTGCTCGAGACGAAGTCCATCGTGCAGTTCGCGCTCCTGTTCGGGACCACGTGGTTCGTCAACGCGCTGGTGACGGCGGGGGTTCTCGTCGCGGTGCTGGCCGCCGTGGAGATCTCCCGGCACGTGGTGATCCGACGACCGCTGCCGCTGTACGGGGTGCTGCTCGCGACGCTCGTCGTGGGGTGGGTCGTCCCGCCCGACAAGCTGCTGTCCTTTTCGCCTATCCCCCGTTTCGTGCTGGCCACGCTGATCGCCTTTGCCCCGATCTTCATCGCCAACGTGGTGTTCGCCCAGCGATTCCGCAACACCGGTGACTCGACCGTGGCCTTCGGGTCCAACCTGCTGGGTGCGATGGTGGGCGGGATGCTCGAGTACCTCTCACTGATCTTTGGCTACCAGTGGCTGCTGATCCTGGTCGCCGTGTTGTACGGGCTGGCCTTCTTCGCTGGCCGGGCACATTGGCGGCCGGCCGCGCCGGCCGCCGCCCGCGAGCCGGTATCAAGCTCGGTGACGTAGCCGCCGACAAGCATCGCCGCATCTCCCAGGAACAGCCCCCGGTAAGCAGGTAGCCCGGGACCGCCGGTAGCGGCGGTCCCGGGCGCACTGGCGGGCAGATCCTCCCTAGAGGACGACGATCCCGGTCGGGGCGGACCCGGCAGGCAACGGCGTCGGAGAGCTGGGCAGCTCAGTGAGGTTTCCGCCGTTGACAGCGAACACGCTCACGACATGAGTGCCGTTCCCGGTCACTGACAGCGTGCTGCCATCAGGAGATAGGCGGGCGTCGAACGAGCCTGCCCCGTTGCTGAACGGCGTGCTGCCGAGCAGGATCAGCGAGCCGTTCGGGTTGATGGAGTAGCGGGAGATGTTGGCCGACGCCGTGTTGACGGCGAAGAGATACCGGCCATCGTGGGTGATCTCTACCCAGCACGGCGCGGTCTGCCCGTCGGGGTAGGGCGATGATCCGATCGGATGGAGCTGACCGAGGTAGTTATCGCGGAACGCAGATACCGTCCCCAGTCCGGTGCCATTGTGCGCATTGGTGACGAACAGCTGCCACGGCCTGGTTGGCCGGAACTCCGCGCCGATTTGACCGAGACCCTGCCCCGGGAAGGGAGAGCCCTGAGCGGCCAGCAGCCGACCGTCGCGCAGCACCGCGAAACTGTCGATCAGCGCGGTGTTATCGCGGGTGCCGACGAGGCGGTTGCCGGTGGCGTTGAAGAGCACGTCGCCCACCCCAGAGCCTTCGGGAACTGAAATCGTCGAGCCACGAAGCGGAGCCAGCGTGCCGTTGGAGTGCAAGCGGAAGCCGGTGTAGTTGCTGCCTCCGGCCCCGACGTTCGCGACGTAGACGAGGCCATACCGGGAGATCGCGATGCTCACCGGCTCGACCCCGCCGGAGGAGACCGGCTGACCTACGAGTTCCGGGACGCCGTTCGCGGCAAGATGAACGACCGAGATCTGGTTGCTCCCGGCGTCAACAGCCAGCAGGAACTTACCGTTCCGGCTCGCCTGGATCGCGCCCTGCGAGCCCAGCCCCACACCCAGCCCAGCGCCGCCGATGTTGAAGGGCGAACCGGGAATAGGAGTGAGCGACCCATCCGCGTGCCGGTCGAAAGCCGCGATGGTATTGGCGGTGGCGGTGTTGTCATTGACGTACGTGTGACCGACCACCGGTGACTGCGGGCTGGCGCTGGCGGACGCCGCGCCGAACAGGCTGATCGTTGCCGCCAGCAGGCTGCCGCCGGCTGCAAGGCAAGTGCGCTTGCGCATTCCTTCTCCTTGGCCTAAGGGGTGATCTGCGTTGATCCGGGGACCCCACTGAAGTAAATGGCTGGCCACGCCCGCCTGGATATAGCTGACCCTTCGGCGTCACCATGCCGTAAGGCGAGGTTACGAATTTCTTGCGCCGCGGTAGAGACTCTTAGCCGTTGGCTTAGCCGTGACTATTCACCCGCGGAAGGCCGCCTCGACACTCCATCGCGCCGCCGGGGCGGCGCGCTCGGCTCCCTGCGGGCCCCTGGCCTGGCCCTGGCCCGCCCTGGCCCGAAACCGGAGGAGCGGGGGGCACCTGGTGCTCACCGGGACGGCGGTTTCTGAAATTGAACACGTCAGGTCGCGTCGATGCGGGGCGGCGGCGGTTGCTCCTTGAATACATTCGGTTCTGTCGGCAGAACCGATTGGTCCCTGAGGAGCTGACCAGTGAACGACTACCCAGCGATGATCACCCAGGTCAACCATGTGGAGCCCGTCCCGCGTCGGGTCCGGGCCGTCCTGGCGGGCGAGACCGTGCTCGATACAACCCGGGCGCTATACGTATGGGAGTGGGTTCATTACCCGCAGTACTACATTCCCGCCGCCGACGTGCGCAGCGAGCTGCTTGTACCCGAAGGCCAGACCCGGCAGAGCCGGCGCGGCACGGCGGACCTGCACGGGTTGCAGGTCGGCGATACCCACCGGGCGCACGCCGCCCGGGTGCTCAGCCAGTCGCCGGTCGACGGGCTGACCGGCACCATCCGGTTCGAATGGGGTGCGCTGGATGCCTGGTTCGAGGAAGACGAGCAGGTGTTCGTCCACCCGCGCAGCCCTTACACGCGAGTGGACGCGCTGCGGTCGACGCGCACGGTGCGCATCGAGCTGGCCGGGACCGTGCTGGCCGAGTCGTCGTCACCGGTCATGGTCTTCGAGACCGGACTGCCCACCCGCTACTACCTCAACAGGACCGATGTCGACTTCACTCGCCTAGTCCCTTCCGGCACCGTCACCTCGTGCCCTTACAAGGGCATGACCAGCGGCTACTGGTCGGTTCGGGTTGCCGGGGCGGTGCACGAGGACCTCGCGTGGGCCTACGACTTCCCGACCAGGCAGCTGCTGCCCATCGCAGGACTGGTCGCCTTCTACAACGAGAAGGTCGACACCTTCCTGGACGGGCAGCAGCTCGACCGGCCGGTGACCCACTTCTCTGCACCCGATAACTGACTGCGGGGGTGGCGGTGGCGGTGGTGGCGGCGGCGGTGACCAGATCCGTCCGCATCGGGACACGATCGCGTCTTACGGCCGGGCCCGGTGCCACGGCAGGGTGGAGGCATGACAACCACGGCACTGATAGTCATCGACGTCCAGGAGTCCTTCCGGCAGCAGCCGCAATGGGCGGCCATCTCCAATCCCGGCATCGCCGGCCAGGTGAACCGGCTGGCGGCGGCCGCCAGGGCCCACGACAACCTCGTCGTCTGGGTCCTGCATACCGAGCCCGGCACCGGCACCTTCTTCGACCCGGCCAGCGGGTACGTTCAGCTGATGGACGGGCTAGTCCCCGGGGCGGGTGAACCGGTGATCACTAAGACGTCACACAATGCCTTCACCACGACGAACCTCCAGCAGCTCCTGACGACCCGCGGGATCAGGGATCTGACCATCTGCGGCATCCGGACCGAGCAGTGCTGTGAGACGACCGCCAGGGTCGCTTCGGACCTCGGCTTCGACGTCACCTTCGTCACAGACGCGACCGCGACCTCGCCGATCGAGCATCGGGACGCGCCAGCCGGCCGGCCGGTGGCCGAGATCCTCGCTGACCCCCTGACCCTGTCCACCGATGACATCATCACCCGCACTGAGTACGCCCTGGCCGGCCGCTTCGCGACCATCCACACTGTCGCAGAGCTGACCGCGACCGGGGTCCCGGTAGGGGGCTGACCAGATCGTGGCCAGGGTCGTCTTCCTGCTCGTCCCGCAGCTGCACCTGCTGGATCTGACCACCACGCGAACCTCGCGCTGCACCTGGTCGCTACCAGGCACGGACCGGGCGCCGCCGCCCGGATCGCCCGCGAGATGGTGGTCTACGCCCGCCGCAACGGCGACGAGCCGCAGGCGAGCGCGATGCTGCGGCACCGCTCGCACCTCAGCGACTCGGTTCGCCGGGTGCAGGACCTGATCGACGGTGCAGGCAGCCGCTCGGGCAGCAGGCTTCGAAGACGCCCGGATGCTGCGCCGCCTGCGGGCCCGAGCCTGACCGACTGCGGGAGACTGGGCTCGGGAAGCATGGGGAGGCGGGGCTGAATGCCTGAACGATCGATATCGGCGGAATCGGCGCTGATCCACGCGGGAACGTCACGTGCGCTGGGAGCTCCGGCGGTCCCGCCGCTGGTGCCAGCGAGCATCTTCGTCTCCCTGGACGATCCGGAGCCGAGCCGTAGCTACGGACGCGGCGGCAACCCCACCTGGGAGGCGCTGGAGGAGGCGCTCGGAGCCGTCGAGGAGGCTGACGCGGTCGTGTTCGCCTCGGGGCAGGCGGCCTCGATGGCGCTGATGCTCGCCCTGGCGCAGGGCCGGCAGCGAATCGTGCTGCCGGCCGACGGCTACTACAACACCCGGGTGCTCGCCGACCGGCTGCGCCCCCGCAATGTCGAGCCGGTGCCAGTTGACCTGGCCGACCTTGGCGCGGTCGAGCGGGAACTGGCCGCAGCGCCGGCGGTGCTGTGGGCGGAGACGCCGACCAACCCGCTGCTGCGGGTGGCGGACCTGGCCAGCCTCGGGGTGCTCGCCGCCGCCGCGGATGCGCCCATGGTCGTGGACAACACCGTCGCCACCGGGATACTTCAGCAGCCGCTCCAGCTCGGCGCGACCGCATCCCTCTCCTCGCTCACCAAGGCAAGCTCGGGTCACTCCGATCTCATCCTCGGCGCGGTGATCACCCGCGACCAGGACCTGCTGGCCGAGCTTCGCGGCTGGCGGACCACCGGCGGCGGCATCGCCGGGCCGTTCGAGAGCTGGCTGGCCCTGCGCGGCCTGAAAACCCTTCCGCTGCGGATCGCCCGCCAGTCCGAGAACGCGCTGGCGATCGCTTGGCACCTTGGCGCGCATCCGCGAGTGCGCGCCGTCCACTACCCCGGCACCGAGCAGGCCACCCTCGCGGTCGCGCGGCAGCAGATGCCGCGCGGCTTTGGCCCGCTGCTGTCGTTCGAGCTCGACGCCGACGCGGCCGCCGCCGATGCCGTCGTCGCCGCGTCCCGGCTCATCCTGCCCGCTACCAGCTTCGGCGGCGTCGAGTCGACCTGGGAACGGCGAGCCCGATGGACAGGGGAAACCGCTCCCGAGGCACTGATCCGGCTCTCGGCCGGGATCGAGCCGGTCGCAGACCTGATCGCCGACATCGACCAGAGCCTGGATCCGGCCCGATAGGTTACGAGGCCAGCGTCTCGATGGAGACCTGCCAGAGCAGCGCTGCCGCCTCGGGGTCGAGGGCGTACTCGGCCACGCCGTGACGGGTGCCAGGCTGGTGCGGCTCCGCCTCGTTGCAGTCCTCGAAGTACCGGCCGCCGACGCCGTCCAGCAGTGCCGAGGTCGCGAGCAGCACGGATGTGGCAGCGCCCTGTTCCGGGGTCTTCCACGACGGGTCGGTGCCGCCGAGCTGGGCGCGCATCCGGGCGAGTTCCTCATCGGTGATGTACCGCTGAAGGTTGGTCCGGATCGCGCCCGGCATCAGCGCGTTGGCGGTGATGCCGTCGGCGGCCCAGCGCTTGGTGGCCTCCACCCCGAACAGCACGTTGGCGGTCTTGGACTGCCCGTACGCGCGCCACGGGTCGTACTCGCGCTCCCGGAAATGAATGTCGTCGAAGACCACCGGGGAGTTCAGGTGCCCGGTCGAGCTGACCGACACGACGCGCGCTCCGCCGGCCGCCGCGAGCGCCCGGTGCAGCCCGGTGGCGAGCGCGAAGTGGCCGAGGTGGTTGGTGGCGAACTGCATCTCCCAGCCCTCCGGCGTGCGCATCAAGGGCGACGCCATCACGCCGGCGTTGTTGACGAGAATGTGCAGCGGGCCGTCCCATCCGGCGACGAACGAAGCGACCGATGCCTGGTCGGCGAGATCGAGCGGCGCGACGAGAACCTGCTTGTTGCCGGTGCTCGCGATGATGTCCTCGGCGGTGCGCTCCCCTGCCTCCAGGTTGCGGACCGCCAGGGTGACCTCGGCGCCCGCGCCGGCCAGCGCCCTGGCGGTCTCGATACCGATGCCAGACGCCCCGCCGGTGACGATGACCCGGCGGCCGGCGAGATCGATCCCGGCCACGACCTCGGCGGCGGTGGATGCGGCGCTGAACGGCGTGCTGATGCGTGCGGTGCTGGTAGTCATGTTCTTCCCGTCTGTACCTGACGATGCGATCGGGGCCCCGAACCGGTAAGATCAGAAACGGAGGATCCTCCACTACTGGGCTACTATAAGCGGAGCTTCCTCCGTTTAGCAAATCCGCTGGCCCGGGAGCCACCCGCGCACGCCACGACATACAGGGCACGCGAGGACCCGAGAGGAGGAGCCGTGCCGGACACCGGCAGCCGCCGGTTGCGCGCGGACGCGCAGCGCAACCGCGACCGGCTGCTCGACGTCGCCGTCCGCGCGTTCTCCCAGGACGGGCCGGACGTGACGCTCGACGCGATCGCGAAGGACGCGGGCGTCGGCATCGGCACGCTCTACCGGCACTTCCCCACCCGCGAGGCCCTGATCGAAGCGGCCTACCGCAACGAGCTGGCGAGGCTGTGCCACGCCGTGCCGGATCTCCTGCTGGCCATGCCCGCTGACGAGGCGACGCGCGCCTGGATGGACCGCTACATCGACTACATGACCACCAAGCGGGGCATGGCCGACGCGCTCCGGGCTGTCATCGCGTCCGGCGGGAGCCCCTACGCGCAAAGCCGCGGCCGGCTGGTCACCGCGATCACCACGCTGCTTCAGGCCGGCGCCGCCACAAGCACGCTGCGCACGGACGTCGAACCGGGCGACGTGCTCGCGAGCCTGTCTGGCGTGTCACTCGCCGCCGGCGAGCCGGCCCAGCGCGATCAGGCCCGCCGGCTGCTCGACCTGCTCATGGACGGCCTGCGCTACCGGGCCGGCACCGGTTCCTGAATTCATCGCCGGGAGCCCCGTGGTGCATAGCGCGGCCTCGCCTAGTTCCCCTATCGTCTCGGTTGTGCTAACCAGACCTTCGGGGGAGGGGCCATGACAGTCAGCCACGCTACTGGCGGTCGATCGAGGAACCTGATCCTGGCAGCGATGATCTTCGCCGTCGCGATGACATTCATCGACCAGACCATCGTGTCCATCGCCGTGCCCCAGATACAGCGGGAGCTGGGCCTTAGCAGCACCGGCGTGCAATGGGCGGTCAACGCCTACCTGCTGTCGCTGGCGGCGCTCTTCGCTTTCGGCGGCCGGCTAGCTGACACGCTCGGGCACCGGAAGATGGTGACGCTCGGCGTCATCGTGTTCGCGGCCGCATCGGCGATGTGCGGACTTACCCCGAAGGGGAGCCTCGCCGAAGCCTGGATCGTGACGTTCAGAGTCGTCCAGGGCGCCGGCGGCGCGATCATGTTCCCGGCCGCGCTGGCGATCGTGGTGCAGACGTTCGACCTGCGCGAGCGCGGGAGGGCCCTGGCGATCTTCTTCGGCATAGCCGGCGGCCTCACCGCGATCGGCCCGATCCTGGGCGGCTATCTCACGGAATGGACCTGGCGCGCGATCTTCTGGGTGAATATTCCCGTCGCCGTCATCGCCCTCGTGCTGATCGTCGTCTCGAAGCCGGTCACGGAGCACCAGCCCGCCCGGATGGACTACCGGGGCCTGGTCCTGATCGCCGCCGGCGTCGCCCTGAGCGTGTTCGGTTTCCAGCAGTCGAGCATCTGGGGCTGGCGGAACCCGGGCACTGGGGCGTGCATCGCCGTGGGCGCGGCGCTCCTGGTCGTGTTCTACTTCGTCGAGGTCCGCACAACGTCTCCGCTCATGCATCTGAGCATCTTCCGCATCCGGCCTTTCCTGATCGAGAACATCGTGCTCGGCGTTGCCATGCTGGTGTTCGTCCCGGTCTTCTTCTTCGCCAGCGAGTACGCCCAGATCGCGCTGGGAAAGTCCGCTTCGCAGGCCGGCCTCTTCCTCTTGTTCTTCTTCATCGGCTTCGTCATCGCCGCGCAGATCGGCGGGCGGATGCTCGACAGCCGCGGCGCAAAGCGCCCGGTGGTAATCGGCTGCGCCCTGGCCGCCGTCGGGTTCTGGCTGTGGGCAGGGAAAGTCACCGGGCTCAGCTTCGGCAGCCAGCAGTGGTACATCGTCCTCGCCGGAGCCGGCATGGGATTCATGCTCGGCCCCGCCAGCACGGACGCCGTCAACAGGGCCTCCAGGCTCACCTACGGCGAGGCGACCGGCATAACCCAGACGGTCCGGAACTACGCCGCCAGCCTGGGGCTCGCAATCCTCGGCACCATCCTGGTCACCGAGATGCGCGACCGGCTTACCACATCGCTGATCTCGATGGGCTTGCCCAGCGGACGGGCGCATGCCGAGGCTTCGAGCCTCTCCCAGTCCCGAGGCGGAAGCGGCAGCGCCGCGTCCATTCCCCACTTTTTCCGGCTCGACTTCGCTTACGCCACCCGGACCGTGCTGTATGCCATGGCGGGGATCATGGCCGTGGCGGCACTCGTCGCCCTGCTCGGCCTGCGACGAGGAGTACAGGACGAGGCGGCCGAAGCCGGGACGGACCCTGAAAAGCAGACGCACTCGCCTGATGCGGCTAGCACTGCTGACCCGGTGTCCTGACCGGATGGCTCGGGACATCCCCGGCAATAACTAACGCTGCCACGCAGGAGCCGCCGATTCCGGCGTCAGCCCAGATTCAGATACAGCCGTTCCTCGGTGCGTCCTGGGCGCGCTGCCAGCGGCTGGCGATGATTGGTGCGGATGAAGCCAGCCCGTTTGTACAGGCGCATAGCGACTTCATTGCCGTCTAGTACCCACAGATAGGCGGTCCGCACCCCCGCGGTCCGCAGGTGGTCGAGGACAACGGTGAGCATGTCGAGTGCGACGCCACGACCACGGCATCCAGGCGTGACCCACAAGTATTCCAAATAGCGTGCGTCAGCAGGCGTATTGGGATCACGGGTAACGCCCAGGAGGCTTGCTAGCCTGCCGTCAAGGATCCCGACGTTCCAGTCGCCCCGGGTAAACTCAGCTCGCCATTGATCCTCACCGTACGCCTTTTCCCGCTCGTGTGTGGATAGAAATGCGTCAGGTGAGTCACGCAGCGCGGCTAGCCTAATATCCCGTAGCGTTAGCCACTGGCCTGGAACAAGCAGCCTAATGTCAGGCATAAGCCTCGATTTTGACACGTTGTCAGCGGAACGGGCAAGTTTGGGGCCTCGACCAGGCGCACTCCGGGCACATTCATTCCCTATAGTAAAGTTTGTAGGGATTCATTAGATGTTGCGTTAAGGTAGATGCGCCAGGGGCTGATACACCGCGATCCCTGGCTGCGCCGACGCCAGACCCTGTGGAGCTGGCTACCCGGCGCGCGCGCGATCGGCGCATGTCCTGCCGGGTGCCAGGGATCTGCTTGCCATCATGGGGCTCGCCGTGCCATCGACCGTCGGCCGCCACGGGCCGTGCCCGTCGCGGCCGCGATCCAGCGGCACAGGAGCCCGCGCTTAGTGGTGAGCCAGCAGAGCTACGGCTACCACGACCGCTATCAGCATCGCGAACAAGACGGACGTCATTGAGGCCGCGACCCGCAGGAATCCGGTAATCAGGACCGCTAGACCACGTGCGGCCCAGGCCATCACTGCGAGGAAGGCGACGATGAGAATCACGAAGGTGAGACCCATCGCCCCGGCCGCCTGGGCGCCCGTCCGAGCGGCGGCCAAAGACTGGACATAGCTGAGATGACGTACGGCGAGGACAGTTGCCACTGTAAGGTGGGGGGCTATTGTATTCATGGAACTTCCCTCGTGTTCGAGAGACCTTGGGGTTCCGATTCGCGGGCATCCTTGTTAGCGCAGGGATGCCCGCATTGTCTCCGCGACTGGCGCGGGCAGGGACCGCTGGAGTGTGTCCGCAGCGACAGGACGGATCGACTTTGGATCGTTCAGCTTAACTTCAAGTTAAGTTTCAAAGTGCACTCCTATCTCGAGTGATGTCCGAGCATCCTCGTTAAGTTTCACTTACCCTTCATTCGTGGTCGCTGAACCAATCGCTGGCTCTGACCTCTGACGGGACCTTCAAGGGGGGCGACCCCCTTGACCCTGGGCCCTGTGACGCTTGGATGGGCTCTCACCTTGGGGTTTGCCATGCCTGTACCTTGGTATGAAGTAGTTAACATGGTGTGTGAACTTCAGATAAATGAGGCCAGGTGTGGACGATCAGGAGCCAAGGCAGCTTCTCGCCCGGCGTTTGCGTGCACTCCGGGAAGACAGATGGCCAGGTCGCAGGATCACCCAACCCCAGCTCGCGCAGGCGCTCGGTGGAGTCAGCGTCCCCCTCATCTCGTCATGGGAGTCGCAGACCAACCCACGGATCCCCCCGCTGTCACGGCTGGACGCCTACGCTGCGCTCTTCGCCGCGGCTCGCTCCTTCGACGAGGATCCAGGCCGTCTCATCAGCCCGCAGGACATGAGTGATGAGGAACAGCGGGCCATGAGCGAACTGCGGCAGGAGCTGACGCATTTGCGCAACGCCGCGATGCACGTCGGCGCCACCCCCCCGGAGTCTGGCCTGACCGATCAGACCAGTCAGTCGCTGAGTACCGGGCCCTGGCGCTTTAAGGACGGGAATGACATCACCATCGTCTGCCCCCCATGGCCGCCGGACATGCTGGAGAAGATCCCGTATACGAAAATCGATGACCCAGACTACATTGAGCTGCTGACCTACTCGGAGCTCGATACGCTGTTCGAACTGTACGGACACCTCCGCGCCGCCAACCCCACCAACCAGGTTAATCTGCGCACTGCCGACAAACTTGAATCCGACGACTACTCCCGGCATCTGATAACGCTGGGTGGTATCGACTGGAACACTGCAACAAGCTCAGCGCTGAGAATGCTTGAGTTGCCAGTGCGACAGGTAGCCGACTGGAATACTGAGGGCGGGCAGTACTTCGAAGTGGGGGGAACGGGGGAAATGGCACAGCATAGGCCAGTCCTGGAAAAACCAGACGACCGGACGATCCTCCGTGAAGATGTCGCGCTCTTTGCCCGCGCGGTGAATCCCTTCAACCGGAAGCGGACTATTACCATCTGCAATGGCATGTACGCCCGCGGGACCTATGGGGCCGTCCGCGCGCTAACAGATGCCTACTTCCGTGATCGCAATGCAGAGTATTTGCGATCACGATTCGGTGACAGCGACTCCTACTGCATCCTGACCCGCGTGCCGATCGTCAACGGAGCGACATTGACACCGGATTGGACAACCGGCGACTACACGCTCTTCGAATGGCCTGGGTAAGCACGGTGTCCGGTAGAGAGACCCCATATCACCATGGATCGCATCGGGGCTTGCTGGCGTCACCGCCGGTTGACTCCTCGTCCGCCCAGCGAAGAATCAACGCCATCATCGTGCCGACCTTTCGGCGCCCGGCTTACCTGGCCGAGGCCGCGAACTTGGCCAGGGCTCTGAACTGCATCCTGGTCACGCTGCACAGCGGGAGATGGACGACGGCGGCCAAGGCGGCAGAGCAGCTTCCGGCTGACGTCAAGCTGATCGCCATTGACATTCCGGAGCCAACGGAACTGAATCTGCCGTGCTGGGAAACCTCCCGCTTGCTCGCCGGATCTGTCTTTGCCCGCCGGACCGACCTGAGCACGAAACGGAATCTGGCCCTCATGCTCAGCCATGTGGCCGGCTGGTCGCGGATTCTCTTCCTCGATGATGACATCACCGGGCTGAACCCCGACGACGTGCGGGAGGCAAGCGGCCTGCTGAATATCCACAATGCGGTTGGCTTGCAGATCGGCGGCTTTCCCGACCACTCGGTCGTGTGTCACGCCTACCTGCAAGCGGGCGGAAAGCAGGAGTCGTTCATAGGCGGCGGAGCGCTGGCGGTCGAGGTAAATCGCAGTAATTCGTTCTTCCCCGACATCTACAACGACGACTGGTTTTTCCTACTAGATGGCAAAAAATCGTTGCAGCCTACCGCAGTCACCGGCGGGGCCGTCCAGTACCCCTATGACCCGTTCAGGAGTCCCGATCGTGCCCGCGCCGAGGAGCTCGGCGATGTTCTGGCCGAGGGGATCTACTGGCTGCTGGACCAGGACCGGCCGATTATTGACGCGGATGAAGATTACTGGAATGGGTTCCTGATGAAGCGCCGCCGCTTCATTGAAGGTGTGGTGGAGATGGTGAAGGGGTGCGACACCATCGAGCCAAATGACAAAGCCCGCAGGATCGCCGCGCTAAAAGGCTCTCTAGGGCGTCTGGCGCTCATCACCCCCATCTTGTGTGAAAGCTACCTCCGGGCCTGGGCAGACGACCGGGAGCGATGGCAGCGCCATATCGAGCAACTGCCAACTCGCCAGTCGCTCGGTCAAGCCATTGCTGCACTGCCCCGTGCGGGCGGCCCGCCGTTGAGGTGGCGGCGCAGCGGGAAACCCGGCCGCTCAGCAGCCCGCACAAGACTCAAGACGTACATGCAGTTGGATCCGGACCCACAGGTAAAGACAGGCAGGGTTGCTGCTCGCATAGGGCAGTGAACAGGCCGGCGAACCCACCTCGCCACGGCGAAGCGTTGGCCACCGGCCGGTCCTATCCATGAGCGTGGTCCCTGCTACCTTCGGGCGTGGTGGACCTGGGAGGTCCGGTACGGGATCGTCGCCTCTGCCATCTCGGAGTGTGTCTGCCGGTTTTCGGCCACGGTGACCGGCGATTCCACCCGGACGCCGCGGAAGAATACGGCGCAGAGAACGGCCGCTACGGCGGTGGCGATCGCGGCTCCGAGGGCGGCGTGGTCCAAGCCGTGGGTGAACGCGGTGCGGGCGGCCTCGAGCAGGTCGGTGCCGACGCGCCCAGGGAGCCTGTCGGCCACGGTCACCGCGCCGCCGAGGGTGTCGCGAGCGGCACCCAGCGCGGCCGGCGGCGTGCTGGCGGGCGCGGCGGCCGCCAGGCCGGACCGGTATGACGCGATGCCGATGCTGCCGAGCACCGCCATGCCGAGCGCCCCGCCAAACTCTGACGCCGTCTCCACGATGGCGGCCGCGGCGCCCGCGCTTTCCGGCGGGACCGCGCCCATGATCAGCTCGTTGCCGACCGAGATGACCCCGACGATGCCGCCGGCATAGATGGTGGCCCCGATCAGGATGAACCAGATCGGCGAATGCGCGTGCAACTGCGTGAGCCCGGCGAATCCCGCCGCAGCGATGAGGAACCCGCCCGCGGCGATGTACGCGCGGTCCACGTGCTGAACGAGCACCCGGGTGACCGGCGCGGCCACCATGGTCCCGGTCATGGGCACCAGGGACCACAGCGCGGCGGTGAACGGCTTCATCCCGAGCACCGACTGGAGGTACTGCGTGGTGAAGATGGCGAACCCGACGATCGCGAACATCGCGACCAGGTTCATCGCGACTGACCCGGTAAAGCCCCGGCTGCGGAACAGCTTCAGGTCGATCATCGGCGCAGCGCCGCGTGCCTGCCGCACGATGAAGGCGACGCCGACGGCCACGCCTGCCACGATCGACGCAGCGCGGGTGAAGTCCAGGCCGTTGGCGGCGATCTCCGTTATGCCGTAGATCGCGGGCAGCACGGTGCCGAGCGAGAGCACGGAACCGATCAGGTCGAACCTTCCGGCCTGCGGGGCGCGGAATTCCGGCACCAGCACCGGGGCCAGGGCCAGCAGCAAGACCATGAACGGGATGTTGATCAGGAAGACCGAGCCCCACCAGAAATGGTTCAGCAGGAAGCCGCTGAGCACCGGCCCGAGCGCGACGCCGCTCATCATGGCGCTGGTCCAGATGGTGATCGCGGTGCGTCGCTGCTTCTCGTCGTGGAACATGTTGCGGATCAGTGCGAGCGTCGAGGGCATCAGCGTCGCACCGGCGATCCCCATCACGGCACGGGCGGCGATGAGCTGTCCGGCGTCCCGGGAGTAGGCCGCCCCCAGCGACGCGAGGCTGAATGCCGCAGCGCCCATCAGCAGCAGCAGCCGCCGGCCTATCCGGTCACCCAGCGAGCCCATCGTGATCAGCAGGCCAGCCAGCACGAAGCCGTAGATGTCGAAGATCCACAGTTGCTGGGTGCTGCTCGGCTGAAGGTCCCTGCTGATGAAGGGGACGGCGAAGTACAGCACCGATACGTCCATGGACACCAGCAGGAGCGGCAGCATGAGCACGCCCAGCCCGGTCCATTCCCTGCGTCCAGCCCTTGCGTGCAGTGCTTGAGGCGTCGTGTGAGTAGTCATGCCAGGGACTGTACACACGTCTGATACATATGTCTAATACGTTTGTTCTAGACAACTGTCTGATACAGGAGTACGCTGCTGACCATGGGAAACCGAGAGGACCTGATCGCCGGAGCAAAGCGCTGCCTGATCGAGAAGGGTTACGCTCGCACTACCGCACGCGATATAGCGGCGGCCTCGGGCGTGAGCCTGGCGGCCATCGGCTACCACTTCGGCTCCAAGGACGCCCTGATGAATCAGGCCGTCTACGAGTCGGTCGGCGAGTGGGCCGACCAGCTACAGCGCGCTTCGACCGCCGAGGGCGCACTGGCGGCGGAGGCGGAGCCGCTGCGGCGTTTCGAATCGATCATGGGACAGGCGATTGAGTCCTTCGGCGGGGCGGACGGCGGGCTCTGGGCCGCGCAGCTGGAACTCCTGAGCCTGAAGGAGGACAACGAGGAATTGCGCACGTTCCTCGCCGGGGTCCAGCGCGACGCAGCGATGGGACTGGCAGAGCTCTTCCTCGGGATCGACCCGGCCCAGGACCCGGAGTCGGCACGCATGGCCGGCTCGGTCCTGCACGCCTTGTTCATCGGCGTCATGGTGAAGTGGTTCATCGACCCCAAGCAGGCGCTGCCCGCGCACGAGCTCGCTGAAGGGTTGCGAATCATCGCGGAACGCATGGTCGGCAAGGACCGCGAGGACGCGTGAACCCCACGTGCAGAACGGCTGCCTAGTCCTGGATGTGAAGGCGGATCCATTCGGGCGAAACATGGCTGGTCAGCCAGACGCCGTTGGCAGCACGGTAGAACTGCTGGCCGCTGCGGTGCAGGGCGGCGGCCTGGATGGCCAGGATGACGGGACGGCCGCGGCGAGCGCCGACCGCGGCGGCTGTGGCCGGATCCGCGGAGAGGTGAACGTGAGTTCGCTCCCCCGGCTTGAGCCCTTCGGCCAGGATGCGTTGCAGGAATCGCTGCACGGTGCCGTGGTAGAGCAGGGCGGGCGGCTGGCGGGGATCCAGGCCCAGGTCGACAGGGATGGAATGCCCCTGGGCCGCCCGGATCTGCTCGCCGCGGATCTCGAACCGACGCTTGCCCGTGGCGTTCACGATCCGGTCCAGCGTCTCGCGGTTGATGTCGCGGCCATGCCCGGTCGCGGCGGCCAGCAGCCCGTCGATACTTATCCAGCCGCTGTCATCAAGAGTCGCTCCGATGGCCGAAGGATTGTGCCGCAGCACGTAGGACAGGAACCGGCTGGTGGCGATGAGGTCGCTGGTCATGACCGGAAACAGGTCAGCAAATCCGCGATGTTTTCCTGGCGTTGCGATCGCCAGGCGGCCCAGTACCGGACGGCGGGCAGCCCCGTCACTGGAATGGCGGTGAGCCCGTCGGGCGTCCCGACGCACCCGTTGACAACAGTGGCGCCGATGCCGAGGCTGGCGAAGTGGACGAGCAGGTCCCAGCCGTCGGCTTCGGCGGCCGGCTGCCACTGAACACCGGCGTCAAGCAGTGCCCGTTCGAGGGCACGCCGGTGAGTTCGTCCTGGTGGCGGCACGATGAGGTCCAGTCCGGCGAGATCGCCGAGGCTGACCTGGTCCCGGTCGGCCAGCGGGTGCTGGTCGCAGATCATGAGGACCTGCGGGAAGGCAGCGATCTGGATCAGCTGGAACCGCCGGGGCGGGGGGTCATAGCCGACTACCGCGACATCGGCGCGGCCTGCCGCCAGAGCGGCGACGGCCGCGTCCCGGCTGGCCGTGATGACCTGAACCCTGCGGCCTTGCTGGCTGACCGTCCGGATCGGGCCCGGGATCACCCAGCGGAACGTGCCCCGGCCCGCGGCGATCGTCAGGGCCGGCGCCGGATGCTGCAGATCGCCAAGGAAGCCATCGACGCGTGCCCGGGCATCCAGCGCGAACACCGCCAGCCGCTCCCCCGACGCGGTGAGCACCAGGGTCCGTCCCTGGCGCTCGTACAGGTCGGTACCCAGGGCCGCCGCGAGCTTCTTGATCTTCACATGCAGCGATGGCTGGCTGATGTGCAGTGCGCCGGCGGCGGTCGTGAAGTTACGGTGCTCGGCGAAGGCGGCGAAGGAACGCAGCGCATCAGGCTCGAGCAGATCCCGGCCATTCATAGCTTATGACTATACCTCTGTGGCACTTCTATAGTTCCGGCGAACCATCTGCCGCTACACACTGGCTCTCATGAGCACACCTAAGCATCGACGCGAACCGCGCCTGGGCATCGGCAGGGTCATCATCGACGGCTCGGCGCACCCCAGCGGCGGCGACACTGCCTTCTTCCAGGGCGACGAAGCCACCATGCTCGCGACCCCCGAAATGGACGGTGCTGTCGCCGCCATCGGGCGCCTGATGGAACCGTTCGGCGGGCGGGTATGGCTGATCTCCAAGTGCGGACCCCGGGTGCAGGCCCGCACCATCGGCTGGCTCGAGGGTCACGACTTCTACCGGCGCACCGCCCTGCCACCAGAGCACGTCCGCTTGTCCGGGCTCGCCCGGACAAGCGGATCCACTGCCAGCAACTCGCCCTGGCCCACTTCATCGACGACCGTCCCGACGTGCACGCCGCTATTCGCGGGATCGTAGATCACCAGTACTTCGGGCGAGCCCGCGAACTCACCGGTGCGCCGCGGGTCACATGGCCAGCGTGCGGCCCGCCGATATCGCATCCAGCTTGTCCGGGTTGACCATGAGCTGAATCTCGCTGATGCGATCGCCGGTCACGGCAGCCGTGATCGCCACGATGGCCCGGCCCCCCGCCGTCACCACCACGCCGGGGCTGCCGTTGATCTCGGCCAGGTCAAACGTCATTTCGTCGCTCTCGAAGCCTTTGTAAGGCCGGCCGGGGATGCCCGCGAGGAACCTGGCCACCTTCGCCGCTCCGATGACCGGGTGCAGCGCTGCGTTCGCCTTGCCGCCACCATCGGTAAGCAGGGTCACCTCAGGGGCGAGCACCGTCATCAGCTCATCGATGTCGCCGCCGACCGCGGCTTCAAGGAACCGCTGGGTCACCGCACGCTGCTGACCGCGATCCACCCCGAACCGCGGCCGCCGCGCCTGGACGTGCTCGCGGGCCCGGTGCGCGAGCTGGCGTGCCGAGGCATCGGAACGGCCGAGCGCGGCACCGATCTCGGCATAGGCGAAACCGAAGACCTCCCGCAGCACGAAGACCGCGCGTTCCTCGGGGGTCAGCGACTCGAGCACGATGAGCATGGCCACCGACACCGACTCGGACATCTCGGCCCGCTCCGCTGTGTCCGGGCCGGCCTCGGTCAGCAGCGGCTCGGGCAGCCACGGACCGACGTATGCCTCCCGCCGGGCGCGCGCCGAACGGAGCCTGTTCAGCGCGGTGTTGGCGATGACCCTCGCCAGGTAGGCACGCGGCTGGATCACATCGCTGCGCGGCGCCGCTGACCACCGCAGCCAGGCATCCTGCACGGCATCCTCGGCGTCCGCGATCGTGCCGAGCATCCGGTAGGCCACGGCGAACATCAGGTCACGGTGCTCCTCGAACACCTCGGTGTCACGCGCGCCGGGCACTACCGGCCCGCCGGCTTGACAGCCGCCGCCGCGCGGCCCGGGACCTGGTCATCGCACCGGTCCTTGAACCCCTGCGCGGTCAGGCCCAGCGCCGAATTGATCCGCGACCGCAGGTTCTCCACCGCCACCAGCGCGGTGAGCTCGACCAGCTCCGCCTCGCTCAGGTGCTCCCTCAGCCGTGCCACCATCTCGTCAAGCACCAGCCGCTCCCACTCGGTGAACACGTCGCTGTCCCGCCAGCCGGTGGCGGCGCGGATCTTCTCGGCCGGGATGTCATGATTCATCGTGGCCTCCCAGTAGCCGAAGTCCAGGCACCACGCGCAGCAGATCCTGGTGGCCGCTGCCAGGACGGCGATGTCTTGCAGCCCTCGATCCAGCGTGTGCCACCGCTTGACCTGCATCTCGAAGATCGCATACGAGCGCCCTACCTGCATGTTGTGCCCCGAGATGCGCGCCATGACAGTGTCCTTTCCACGGCTAGAAACGTCTGCACCATTTCAGACACCTCAGCCCTTCCCGGCGTGACAGCGATTGGCCCATCACTGCACATCTACGTGTAGGCGCGCGCTAGGCAGGGGCCTGGCCCCTGGGTACCGGGTGGAAGCTGACCGCGGTACCGGGAGCCGCCTGGGCGCAGGCACCGAATCCGGCCGGATCCACGACTGCGACTACCGGGTACCCGCCCGTGGTGGGATGGTCGGCCAGGAATATCACCAAGCCACCGCTGGGCAGCAACTGAACCGCTCCCCACACGATGCCCTCGCTAGGCAGCTCGCCATGGTCAGATTGGCCGACCGGGGGGCCCTGGAGACGAAGGCCGATCCTGTTGCTCGCGGGCATGACAGAGAAGGTCGCCCCGGTAAGGGTGGCGAGCCCTGCCGCCGACAGCCAGCCGTCTCGAGGACCTAGCTGGACGCGCAGATCGATGTGCCCGGAGGGGATGGAATAGGGGGCAACGTCGATCACGGCGGGCGGTCCGGCCGGCGGTCCCAGCGGCAGGAGCTGACCAGCCGACAGCGGCGGCGACCCCAGGCCGGAGAGCAGATCCGCCGAAGCACTGCCGAGCACCACCGGGACGGCGAACCCGCCGGATACGGCGACATAGCACCGGACGCCTGCTGATGCCCGGCCGACGTCGAGCACCTGACCGGGCCTCATCAGCACGGGAACACCACAGCCGACCGCGCGGCCATCCAGCCGCACCGGCGCGACCGCACCCGTCACCGCTGCTGTCACTGCTGCCGCCGACGGTTCCGAGAGCTTGAGGGCGACTCCGTCCAGGGTGGTCTCCAGCACGGGCGCTGTCGCCGGGTTGCCGACGAGTCGGTTGGCCAGCCGGTGAGCCGCCGGGTCCAGCGCTCCGGCGCGGGGCACGCCCAGGTGGGCAAGTCCGGGACGGCCGGCATCTTGCACGGTCGTAAGCGCGCCGGGGCGATCGACGCGGATCGTCGCGGAGCCCGGCATCAGGTCACGTCCACGAACTTCACCCGGGTGCCGGGTGACAGCAAGGCCGGTGGCTGTCTGTCCGGATCCCAGATCTTCGCTTCGGTGTGCCCGATGAGCTGCCACCCGCCCGGTGACGAGCGCGGGTAGATCCCGGTATAGGTGCTGGCTAGGGCCACGCTCCCCGGCGGGACGGCCGTTCTCGGACTCGTCCGGCGCGGGACCGCCAGCTCCTCGCCCAGCCCGGACAGGTACGCGAAGCCCGGCGCAAAGCCGCAGAATGCCACCCGGTAAGCCACACCGGAATGGATGCGTGCCACCTCGGCCTCGCTCACTCGCCACAGCGCGGCCACCGTCGCCAGATCCGCACCCGCGTACGAGCACGGGATTTCCACGATCGGTCCGTCCGGCGGGACTGCGGCCGGGATTACCCAGCCGCTGAGCTCGCCGGCGACGGCATCGAGGTCGGCCACGCCGTCGAGCAGAATCGTTCGCGCGGCCGGGACCACATCTGTCAGGGACGGCCCCCAGCCCTGCGCCCTCCTCCGCTCGATCTCCGCGTGCAGGCCGAGCACGGCATCCGGGTGGTCAAGCTCGACCAGCAGTGCGCTGGCGCCGACTGGGAAGAACCTCACCGAGCTACCCTCGCAAGCCGCTCATCGCGCGAACGGTTGCCGCCGGTCACAGCGGGCTGTCACATTGAGGATCATGAGAATGACAGGCTACCTTTCGGCCGCGGCAGCGGGCACATGACGGGCGTCGACCTGAACAGCGATCTGGGCGAGGGGTTCGGCCGCTACGTGATGGGGCCAGACCGAGAGCTCCTTGAGCTGGTCACGAGCGCCAACATCGCCTGCGGCTTTCATGCGGGTGACCCCCGGATCATGGATGCCACCGTGGCGCAGGCAGCGCAGCGAGGGGTGATCATCGGGGCGCACGTCTCCTATCCGGACCTGCCCGGGTTCGGTCGCCGCCACATTCAGGTCAGCGCGGATGAGCTGACCACCGACGTGCTGTACCAGATCGGCGCCCTCGACGCGTTCTGCAGGCGGCACGGAACCGCGGTCAGGTATGTGAAACCGCACGGCGCCATGTACAACGACCTAGCCGTCGACGAGAGGCTGGCAGCGGCGCTGGCCGAGGCCATCGATGGCTACGGCGGCGGGATAGCCGCCCTGGTGCTCGCCGGATCCCTGGCTGCCGCAGTGATCAGCGAACGCGGCGTCCGGGTCATCGGCGAGGGCTTCGCCGACCGGGCCTACACGCCCGAGGGCTGGCTGCTGCCCAGGAGCACCCCGGGTGCCGTGATCACCGACCTGGCCGACGTCGCGGAGCGCGGCGTGCGGCTGGCCACGGGAAAGCCGATCTCCGCGCACGACGGCACTCCGCTCGTCGTCAACGCCGACTCGATCTGCGTGCACAGCGACACCCAAGGAGCCGTCGCGCTCGCCACCGCGCTGCGAGGCGCGCTGGACGACGCTGGCATCGACTGCCGACCGTGGTGATCGAGCATCGGGCCACGCGTGGCGGTTCTGCGGTGGGTCCGTACACTTTCGCCGTGGTGGTTGCGGACGGGTGTTCACATCAACGAAACTGTGGGTACCGTCAATTTCCTGAGCTCATCGGAGAGGGGTGATCCGCATCGGATTCCTGCTAGCGTTAATAGGCATCTTGTCCTCTGTAGTGGGGGTGTTCGTCCTCTACTGGGTGATCCGCCTGGCTGTCCGTCATGGGATTGAGGATGCACAGCGTAACCGCGTCCGGCAGTCAGCAGTGGAAGCTGGCTGGGATCCGGCTCGTATTTGATCCCAGCTGCCGCCACCTGCGCTCGTGCGGCGTTCCGTTAATGCATGCTGTCCGCAATTCTGAGCAGGACACTTGTCCCGTACGCAGTGCTGGCTATGTTGATATCGATACCGTTCCGATCGAATTCGACCCACGCCGGATTTGGGTTGTTAGGGTCCGTGTGCGGAGTGATGACAAGCGCAGGATGGCCATTCACCTGCATAATCGCGGTCTTCGCGTCCATTCCCGCGCTGAATTTCTTGAAAAAGCTTGCGGGATCCCGATAGATGGCGGGTCCCATCATAATATCGACTTTCCCTCTATCAAAGACCAGGGCAACCTCCCGCGGTTGCGCCTCTACCCAGGTCTGCGTCAGGTCGCCCCGACTAGCCGCCGGGTCATTCGGCACCGCGACTGTGAAGCCGACTGCCGCCTGAGCGCCCGCGACCGTCGTCTTCTCCCCGTGAATCAGCGGCTGTGCCCAATTCGTCGGCGGCTCGCCGGGCGCTTGTCCGGTGGACGCTGGGCTGGATCTCGTCATCACGATACTGATCACCAGGCCAGCGACAGCCACTAGCGCGGTCGCCGTCGCGGCGGCCGCGATGACGGGCGGGCCCCCACGCGCGCGAACTGGCCGTATATCACCAGGTGAGTGCGTGACGACGCTGGCTTCGCGGACTTCGCTCATCAGATGCTCCCCGATGACGTGCTGACGACCGGCTGGCAGATCCCGGTCAGCGGGGACCGGTAGCAGGCTGGCCAGTTCGGCGACCCCACTCCTGGCGTAGCGACTGGCTCTCATCGCAGTTGTCCTCCCTCGGCCTGACGATGTCCTGGCCGTTCCTGTCTGCCTGTCCGACGCGTGACTCCGGCCCCCTGGTGCGCGGGGGCGTGACGAGCTTCCCCAACCTCTTGCGGGCCCGTGACAGCCGCGAGCGCGCCGTGCCCACAGGCACCCCCAGCGTCTCGGCCGCCGCAGCGTAGTCCAGCCCGGACCAGACGCACAGCTCGATCACCTGCCGCTCCCGCTGACGCAGCCTGCGCATCGCCTTGCGCGCCGCGGCCACCTGGGCAGCGTCATCGAGGCGGCCGGCCAGCTCCTCGGCGAAGTCCTGGACCGCGACCGGCGGCGGCAGCCTGCTCATGGCTGCCTGATGCCGACGAGCTGCCCGTGAGACATTGCGGGCTACGTTGGCGGCGATGCCCAGCAGCCACGGCTGGAGCGACCCGCCCTCCGTGTTCACCGTCTCCCGCAATCGCCATGCTTCCAAGAACGTCAGCGAGACGACTTCTTCGGCGGACGACCAGTTGCCGGTCAGCCGGAAAGCATGGTTATACACTTTTCGGGCGTATTGCTCGAAAAGCGCCTCGAATGTGTCCGCGTCGCCAGCACGCACACGGGCACGCAGATTCGACTCCACATACCTATCCTGTCCAGACACCGCCCCCCAGTTCCATAACAATCGACTCGCCGACGCGCGGGGGGTCCCGCCCGCCGACGCGCGCCAGGTCCGCCCGCGGACGTGCGCCAGGTCCGCCCGCGGCACGCCACCGCCTGGAGTCCTCGAACGGCCGGCGCCCGCACCGGGGGAAAGCGCCCGCAGGCGCCTCCTTCCGCGTCGTTTCCAAGATCGATGTGACGGAGCCCACCACCGGTGGGGGGCTACGTCACATCGATCTTCGGCGGCGCTACGGAAGACGTTGCTCACGGGGTCGGTGGTGCTGGTGTGACGGGAGTAATCCGGTCGGCCGGGTCCGCGGGCACCGCACGATCGTCCGGGATCAGGGAACGACAGTTTATTTCACGACGTGTCCTAGTAGCAGAGCTGTCACATCGACGCTGTTCGATCCGGGCTCGTGCGTGCGGCACCTGGGGGCGCGCCACCCGGGGGCGCGGGGCCCGGCGGGGCCGTGGCACCATGATCGGGTGCGAGTCTTGCGTACACCTGAGGATCGTTTCGCCGGTTTGCCTGGCTTTGGGTATGAGCCGCGGTATGCGGATGCTGGCGGCGTGCGGATGGCCTATGTCGAGGCTGGGCCCGCCGACGGCGAGCCGGTGCTGCTGCTGCACGGGGAGCCGAGCTGGTCGTTCCTCTACCGCACGGTGATGCCGGTGCTGGCGGCCGCCGGGCTGCGGGCGATCGCGGCGGATCTGATCGGGTTCGGCCGGTCGGACAAGCCAGCCGAGATTGATGATCACAGCTACGCGCGGCACGTCGAATGGGTCAGGGCGTTCGCCTTCGATGCGCTTGACCTGCGCGGGCTGACCATAGTCGGACAGGACTGGGGCGGGCTGATCGGGCTGCGGCTGGTGGCCGAGCATCCCGGCAGGTTCGCCCGCGTGGTCGCGGCCAACACCGGGCTGCCCACCGGCGATCAGCCGATGCCCGAGGTCTGGCTGCGGTTCCGCGAGGTGGTACGCACGGCGCCGACGCTGGACATACGCCGGCTGATTCAGTCTGGCTGCCAAACCAAGCTGACCGACGCGGTGATAGCCGGCTACGAGGCGCCGTTCCCGGACCCGAGCTTCATGGCGGCGGTTCGCGCGATGCCTGGCCTGGTACCGACATCGCCGGACGATCCGGCAGCGCTGGCTAACCGGGCGGCCTGGCAGCGGCTGGCTGCGTGGGACAAGCCATTCCTCGTCGCGTTCAGCGACCGGGATCCGATCACCGGCGCGATGGCGCCCATCCTGAAGCACGTGGTGCCGGGCGCGGCCGGCATCGAGCACCCGGTGATCGAGGGCGCGGGACACTTCCTGCAAGAGGATGCGGGCGAGCAGCTTGGCGCCGTGATCGCCGACTTCGTGCTCAGCCATCCGGCCGGGCGCTGAGGGTCGCGCAGCGCCGTTCGGCTAAATCTGGGGTAAGGGCTGTACGGACCGGCGGCTCATGCATCGGGGGAAACCCGGGAAATCCCGGGCCGATGCATGAGCCGCGGACCCGCAGCCGGGCGGGCGGCTTTGCGGGTCGTTGCCTGGCTTGGGTACGGACGCGGCGGGGTGCACGATTCGGGGTTGCGGGCCAGCGGCTGCGCGCTTGCCTGGGCCCCGGCGAGCGCGAGTGTCGTAGCGGTAATCATCGGCACTGTAATCGCGGCGGCGAACCCATGTCTTATCTTGAGCTTCGTCCGTTTCCGCACGTGAGGCGTCCGATCAAGCCAAAACATGCACATTTGCCCAGATCTCTGGATTGGGAAGAACGTACCAACCCTGTTACGGTGCGTCAATGACCAGTCGCGTGGAACCGGTCCAGCGGCGCAGCCGTAGCCGACGGGAGTTGCTCCTGCGCGCGGCGGTCGAACTCCTCGCTGAAGGCGGTCCCAGAGCCGTCACGCACCGGGCGGTCGCGGCCCGGGCGGGTGTCCCGCAGGCTTCGACCACTTACTACTTCGAGTCCATCCAGCAGCTCACCGACGAGGCGCTCCGGCTGCATCTTTCCGAGCGGAAGGCCGAGCTGCAAGCGATGACCGGCTCGGCGACAAAGAACGCAGAGAATACCGAGCAGGTCGCGAGGCTGATTGCCGAGTCCCTAATGACCCGGTCACTGGACATTGCCATCGCCCAGTTCGAGGTGTACATGCAGGCCGGGCGCGACCCGGAGCTGAGCCACCAAGTCGATCAGACGCTGCGCGCCTTCGAGCAGGTTGCCGAGTCCGTGCTCGCCTATCTCGGCGCCCGCGAGCCCGCGCGGGCCGCCCCGGTGTTCATTGCCCTGATCGATGGCTTCCTGCTGCACCGGGTCGCCAGGCCGGGCAACGAGCGAGCGGACGCGAAGGCCCTGTTCGAGGCGATGCGCGCCCTGTTCATCGTGTACGTGATGAACGAGGACGAGTTCGAGCATTGGCGGGGGCGGATCAACCGCACCTTCGCCGCGGGTGACGCGCCTGGCGCCGCGGTGGGCGGCTAGCTTTCTGGGTTCTTACTGGCCCAGGTAGGCGAGCACGGCGAGCACCCGGCGGTTGTCGTCGTCTGATGGCTGCAGGTTGAGCTTGGTGAAGATGGACGAGGTGTGTTTGGCGACCGCCCGTTCGGTGACGAACAGGCGGGCCGCGATGGCCGCGTTCGACCTTCCCTCGGCCATCAGCCCGAGAACTTCTCGCTCGCGCGGGCTGAGGCCGCCGACGGCGCCGTCATCACAGTTGCGGGCCAGCAGCCTGGCGATGACCTCAGGGTCCATCGCGGTGCCGCCGGCGGCGACCCGCCGCAGCGCGTCGGCAAACTGGTCGCTGTCGAACACCCGGTCCTTGAGCAGGTAGCCGACTGCGCCCGAGCCGTCGGCCAGCAGCTCGCGTGCATACAGCTGCTCGACGTACTGGGACAGCACCAGCACCGGCAGGCCTGGTATCTCGCGCCTTGCCTGGAGTGCGGCCCGCAGGCCCTCGTCGGTGAAGGTCGGCGGCAACCGGACGTCCACCACCGCCACGTCCGGCCGCTCGCTGCTGATGGCCGCCAGCAGCCCGGGTCCGTCCTCCACCGCGGCGACGACCTCGAAGCCGTGGGCCTGGAGCATCCGGGTCAGGCCGTCTCTCAGCAGGAAGAGGTCTTCGGCGATGACAACCCGCACGGCAGCTCCATAGTGATGACGGTCGGCCCGCCGGGCGGGCTGTTTAGCGCGAGTATGCCGTCGAACGCGGCGAGCCGCCGCTCGATGCCGCTCAGGCCGGTGCCGCGCGCGGCGTCGGCGCCGCCCTGGCCGTCGTCGGAGACGTCGATCCGCAGCAGCCCGCGCTCGTGCCGCAGGTCGATCCAGGCATGTTGGGCGTGGGCGTGCTTGGCCACGTTGGTCAGCAGCTCGCTCACGGCGAAGTAGGCGGCCGATTCGACCGGGGCGGGCGGGCGTCCGGTCAGGCCGCCGATGACCTCGGTCTTCAGCGGGCTGTCCAGCGCCAGCGCGCGGATCGCGTCGGTCAGGCCGCGGTCGGCGAGCACCGGCGGATGGATGCCGCGGACTAGGTCGCGGAGCTCGGCCAGGGCCTTTGCCGAGCTGTCGCGGGCTTCATTGAGCAGGGCGCGTGCGGCGGCCGGGTTCTGCTCGAGTATCTGCTCCGCCGCGCTGATGGTCATGCCCATCGCTACCATCCTGGCCTGGGCGCCGTCGTGCAGGTCACGCTCGATGCGGCGCAGCTCGGCAGCGCCGGTGTCTACGGCGTCAGCGCGGGTCTGCGCCAGGTGACTCACCCTGAGCGCGAGCTCGGCGGTGCGGGTCGGGGCGAGCATCGTGGCGGCCAGCAGGCCGTACCGGCGGAGCAGCCAGGGGGCCGCGTAGAGGCCGAGCGCCGCGAACGCGACGCCGAGCGGGACGCAGAGCCAGCCGGTGCGCGTGCTGTCAACGCGGATAAACGCGTACCAGTTGTTGCCGCCGACCTGGACGATACGGCCCCAGATGGCCGGCATGATCACGCCGAACAGGCCCCACAAGATGAGCGCCGCCGGGGCCAAGGCAATCACCCAGCCCACACACGGGTCTACTAGATCCCATAGCAAGTCGCGCCAGGTGGCCTGATCGGTCAGCAGCCAGCCGAACCGCCGCCAGAAGCTTGGCTGTCCTGTTTCGGTTCCGGGTCCGGTTCCGGTTTCGGGTCCGGTTTCGGGGGCGGCCGCTGGCGGGGGGAGGTAGGGGTCCGGGATGGGCACGCCGCACCACCGTCCGGTCAGCTGCCGGGTGCGGGTGGCCAGACTGCGGCTGGCCAGCAGCGTGGCGGGGATGGGGAGCAGACCGACGCCGAGCACGGCGAAGGTCACCTCGATGGCCAGTGCCAGCCACAGCCCGGTCTCGGCAAGCATCAGCCCGCAGAAGGCGAGCCCGCGGGCGGAGGCGACAAGACCCCGGGCGTGCCATGAGCCCGGTTGGGGCTGGCCTATCGAATCGCCTGGCGTGGTCGTCCCGCTGGTCATGGTCATGTCTCCCTCGCGTCACTGTTCACTCCGGTCAGTGTGCAGGCCGGACGGCATGGCCCGCAGTGACGCTGGCACCCGAAATCGGTGGTGTATCTAGGTCTACCCGAAGACGCCAGCAAGCCGTATGTCCGGCGCGGGGGGGTCTGCATAGCGTCGTTGCCTTGGCCGGCGAATCGCGTCGGCCCTGGTGACTCTCTGGAGGCTTGTGATGGCACGTAGGCGCAACCTCGCGGCGGCGCTCGGCGGGTGGAGCGCGCGGCACAGCAAGACGGCGATCCTGGCCTGGCTGGTCTTCGTCGCGGCTGCTTCCGTTATCGGCGGTGCGGCCGGCCGGGTCGGCCTGACCGACTTCCAGCAGGGCGCGGGCGATTCGGCCCGGGCGCAGCAGATCCTTTCCGGCGCGGGCATCGGCCAGCCGGCCGCGGAGATGGTGCTCGTGCGTAGCGTGGTTCCGGCGCGGGCGGTGGCGTTCCGTCGCGCCGTGGCGACACTAGAGGCCCGGGTGCGGTCCACCGGCCTGGCACGTGACATCCGGGCTCCGGTGATCTCGGCCGACGGCCGCGATGCGCTGGTGCGGTTCGACCTGGCCAATGTCGCGGACTCCCGGGTGAGCGCGGTGCTGGCGGCCGTGGCGAGGGCACAGGCGGCGAGCCCGGGGTTCAGCATGCAGGAGTTTGGTGATGCCAGTGGCCAGCAGGCGCTGAACGACACGCTGGGCACGAACTTCACCAGGGCTGAGTGGACGGCGGTGCCGCTGGCGCTGGGGATCCTGCTTGCGGCTTTCGGCGCCCTGGTGGCTGCGGTTCTTCCGGTGCTGCTCGCGTTCACCGCGTTTATTGCGTCCATCGGGCTGCTGGATGTGCTCAGCCATCTGATCGGCCTGAGCGACTATGCCAACTCGGTGATGCTGCTCATGGGACTCGCGGTGGGTGTCGACTACAGCCTGTTCTACCTGCGCAGGGTGCGTCAGGAGCGTTCCGCCGGGCTTGCTGCGCCTGATGCGCTGCGGGTGGCGGCGGCCACCTCGGGTCGCGCCGTGCTTGTCTCCGGCCTGATCGTGATGACCGGGATGGCGGGCATGCTGCTGTCCGGGATGTCGACGTTCGAGGGGCTCGGGCTGGCCGCGATGGTCGTGGTATGCGCGGCGATGTTCGGCTCGGTCACGGTGCTGCCTGCGGTGCTTTCGCTGCTTGGCGACCGGGTGATGCTGGGGCGGATCCGGCGTGGTGGCCGGTCTGGTACGTGGTCTGGTACGCGGTCTGGGGCGCGGTCTGGTGGCCGGTCGGGGGCGCGGCGGTGGGGGTCGGGCGGTGGCGGAGTGTGGAACGGGACGCTGGCTCGGGTGATGGCCAGGCCGAAGCTTTTTGGGGCGGTGGCGGCTGCCATCATGCTGGGGCTGGCCGTGCCTGCGTTCGGCATACATACCCAGACGCTCAGCATTGGCCAGTTGCTGCCCTGGAACAGCCCGATGGCGGCTACCTCCAGGCAGATCGACGCGGCCTTCCCCGGCGCTCCCGCCCCGGCGCAGATCGTCGTGGTGTCCAGGGACATCCAGGGGGTTGTCGCGCGTCGGGCTTTGGCCTCCTTTACGGCCGCGGCGCTCCGGTCAGGATCGTTGCGTCCGCCCGTCGAGGTGAGCGTGCACCGGGCCGCGAACATCGCCGAGATCGACGCTCCGTTGCCTGGCAACGGGTCCGACGTTACCTCCGTGCGGGCACTGACCGCCTTGCGCCAGCGGGTGATCCCGCAGACCCTCGGCCGGGTGCCTGGGACGCTGGCCCTGGTCGGCGGTCAGCTCGCGTCCTCGGTTGACTACAACGCCCAGATGCGGCGCGCGGCGATCACGGCCTTCGCGTTCGTGCTGGCCGCAGCGTTCCTGATGATGCTTGTGGCCTTCGGGTCCGTGGTGATCGCGGCTCTGACGATCGCCCTCGACCTGCTGTCGGTGGCCGCCGCCTACGGGGTGATGACCGCCGTCTTTGTGCACGGCTGGGGCGCGGGCCTGATCGGAACGCACCCGGTGGGCGCGATCGAGTCCTGGATCCCGCTGTTCGTGTTCGTGGTCCTGTTCGGCTTGTCGATGGACTACCACGTGTTCGTGATCTCCAGGATCCGGGAGGCACGCGATGCCGGGCTGCCTACGGCTCGCGCCGTGGCGCATGGCATCCGTTCGACCGCTGGGGCCGTGACCAGTGCGGCGGCCATCATGGTCGCGGTGTTCGCGGCGTTCGGCACGCTGTCGATGCAGGATTTCAAGCAGCTCGGGGTCGGGCTGGCCGTCGCCGTGCTGCTCGACGCGACGGTGATCCGGGTAATGCTGTTGCCTGCGGTCATGACCGTGCTCGGGGAGCGAGCCTGGTACCTGCCGCGGTGGCTGGAATGGATGCCGCGCGTTTCGCTGGCTCAGGAACCGGGTCTCGGTGACCGTGCGGATAGTGCTCCTTCCTCGTGCGGGGGTCTGGGGTACGGCGAGGGTGTCGGGCATGGCGAGGATGTCGGGCATGGCGAGGGTGTCGGGCATGGCGAGGATGTCGGGCACGGTGAGGGCCGGAGTCGTGAGCATGTCTCGTCGGCATAGCGTCGTGGCGTGGTCGGCGGCTGGGCGAGAGTCTGCGACCGGTATGGCCAGGCGCCCCGGGGGTACCCCGGGCGGCACCCCGGGTGCTCCGGCCCGATCGGGTGCCCCGGCCCGATCGGGTGCCCCGGCCCGGTCGGATGCCTCGGGCGGATCGGATGCCTCGGGCGGATCGGATGCCTCGGGCGGATCGGCGGCGGGCTCCCGCTCTGCCCGGGGTGGGGTGGGGGTGGACTCGCCCTGCGCCGCCGGGGTTCCTGCGGCTGATCGTCGGCGTGTCGGGCATCGTTTTGGCTGCGGACTGTCGTAGGCGTACGATATAGTGTTCGAAGAACGTTGAACAGCCTGACCCGTTGACCGCGCCTGGACGGAGGTGACCCCGTGCCCGCAGACCGCCAGCCGCCATCCCAGGACGACATCCTGGAGGCCGCGCTGGACGCCCTCACCCGCTCGGACATCCCTGACGAGGACGCCTGGTGCGGGCCCGACCCGGACAGCGGCCGCCCGGCGGAGCTGGCCGGGCTGGCGGACGGGGAGCTGGCGGAGCTGCTGGCGGTCCCCGCAGCCGCCCGCGAGCCGGTATGGCCGGCCGGGTCCTCGGCGGGAGACGAGCCGGGCGGCGGGCGGGCCCGGGCGGC
>PMSU01000095.1 GCA_003168255.1 Actinomycetota bacterium | reverse complement strand
TGGAAACGACGCGGAAGGAGGCGCCTGCGGGCCGCCTTCCCCGGTGCCGGGGCGGGCGCCGGCCATTCGAGGACTCCAAGCGAAAGGCGGGCCAGAACCGCCGCGCACGGTCACCCGCCGGCTAGCTGTCGGCAGCCCGCTGCCCCGCAGACGGCCTAGTATCGAACGGCGATGGGCAAGACACTCGTGGTCACGAACGACTTTCCGCCCAGGTCGGGCGGGATCCAGTCGTTCGTGCACGCACTCGCCACCCGGCTGCCGGCCGGCCGCGTCGTCGTTTACGCGCCGTCCTGGGACGGCGCCGCCGAGTTCGATGCCCGCCAGCCGATGCCGGTGATCCGCCACCCCACATCGCTGATGCTGCCGGTGCCGTCGGTAGCCCGCCGGGCCGTGGCCGCGCTCGAGGAGCACGGCTGCGACAGCGTGCTGTTCGGCGCGGCCGCGCCGCTTGGGCTGCTGGCACCCGCGCTGCGCAGGGCAGGGGGGAAGCGGATCGTCGCGCTCACCCACGGGCATGAGGCCGGCTGGGCAGCCCTACCCGGCGCGCGCGGGCTGTTGCGCCGGATCGGCGACTCCGTGGATGTGCTGACCTACCTGGGGGAGTACACGCGGGTGCGGCTTGCCGCTGCCCTGTCCGCTGAGGCGGCGGCCCGCATGGTCCGGCTGGCGCCCGGCGTTGACATCACAGCCTTCCGGCCTGGCGCGGGCGGTGCCGCGATCAGGCGGCGGCTTGGCCTTGACGGCCGCCCGGTGGTGGTGTGCGTGTCCCGGCTGGTGCCGCGCAAGGGTCAGGACACGCTCATCCGCGCCTGGCCCATGGTCCTGGCCGCGGCGCCTGAGGCCACGCTGCTCCTGGTTGGCGAGGGGCCGTTCGGAAAAAATCTTCGCAAGCTTGCCGAACGGCTCGCTGTGGCCGACTCCGTCCATTTCGCCGGATCCGTCCCGACGCAGGATCTGCCGTCCTATTACGACGCGGGCGATGTTTTCGCCATGCCCTGCCGAACGCGCCGGCGGGGACTCGACGTCGAGGGCCTGGGCATCGTCTACCTGGAGGCATCAGCGACCGGCCTGCCGGTGATCGGCGGCGATTCCGGCGGTGCTCCCGATGCCATCCGCGACGGCGAATCGGGCTACGTCGTGCCAGGCCGCAGCGTCACCGGCGTGGCGGACCGGATCATCGAGCTGATCACCGACCCGGGCAGGGCAACGGCGATGGGGTGCAAGGGCCTGGCCTGGGTGCAGCAGGAGTGGCGCTGGGACCTGGTGGCCGACCGCCTCGACCAGATTCTCCGCGGCCAGGCGTGTCAGGAGTAGAGCGCCTCGATATCGGCCGCGCACTCCTTGCTGACCACGCTCCTGCGCAGCTTGAGTGACGGCGTTAGCTGCCCGCCGGCTTCGGTGAAGTCGATGGTGAGCACGCGGAATCGCTTGATCGCCTCGGCCCGTGATACCGCCTTGTTCGCCTCGTCGACCGCTCCCTGGATTTCGGCGACCAGTTCCGGGTCGTCCTTCAGGTCCGCCACCGTCGCGTCGGCCGGCTTGCCGTGCTGCTTCTTCCAGTACGGCAGCGTCTCCTCGTCGATGGTCACCAGCACCGCTATGTACGGCTTGTTGTCGCCCACCACCATGCACTGGCTGATCAGCGCGTTGGCGCGCAGCCTGTCCTCGAGCACCGCAGGCGAGACGTTCTTCCCGCCCGCCGTGACGATCAGCTCCTTCTTCCGGCCGGTGATCCGCAAGAAGCCTTCATCGTCGAGCGAACCGATGTCGCCGGTGTGGATCCAGCCCTCTTGATCCAGCACGTCCGCGGTAGCGGCGTCGTTGTGCCAGTAGCCGGGGAAGACCATCGGGCCCTTGACCAGGACCTCGCCATCATCAGCGATCTTGACGCTGGCGCCGGGTATCGGCAGCCCTACCGTTCCGATCTTGTTCCGGCTCGGCCGGTTGACCGTCGCGGCCGCGGTGAGCTCCGTCATCCCGTAACCCTCGAGGATCGTGATCCCCACCCCGCGGAAGAAGTGACCGAGCCGCTCACCGAGCGCCGCGCCGCCGGAGACCGCGAACTGCACCCGGCCGCCGATCGCGCCGCGCAGCTTTCCGTACACCAGCTGGTCGAACAGGCCGTGCCTGAGGGACAGTGCGATGCCGGGCCCGCGGCCGCCGCGTGTCCCGGCATCGAGCGCCTGGCTGTACGCAATTGCCGTATCGGCCGCGGCCTGGAAGATCCGGCTCTTGGCCGGGCTTTCCGAGGCCTGCTGCTGCGCGCTGTTGTAGACCTTCTCAAATACCCGGGGTACCGCGAGAATGAACGTGGGCTTGAACGCGCCCAGGTCGGGCACCAGGTCCGCGATGGACGCGGTGTGGCCGAGTATCACGCCCGAATCAAGGCAGCCCACCTGGATGATGCGAGCGAACGCGTGCGCGAGCGGCAGGAACAGCAGCGTCGAGCTGTTCGCTAGGTCGAAGACCTCGGTCAGGGCGCCCTCGGTCGCGTTGCGCGCGTCGGCGAGCAGGTTCGCGTGGGTGAGCTCGCAGCCCTTCGGCCGGCCGGTGGTGCCCGAGGTATAGATGATGGTCGCCGCGTCTTTCGCGGCGACCGCCTCGCGCCGCTGCTCGACCTGCTCGTCGCCGATATCCGTGCCCTGGGCGGTGAGCGCCGCCAGCGACCGGTCGGCCGCCGCGGCGCCCTCGATCAGCCAGGACATCTCCAGGTCAGGCAGCTGGCCGCGGACGGACTCGATGGTTTCGTCGTGCGCCGCGGTCTCCGCGAACACGGCCCGCGCCCCCGAGTTACCGATTATCCACTCGACCTGCTCGGCCGAGGATGTCTCGTAGATCGGCACGGTGACGGCGCCCGCGGACCAGATGGCGTAGTCGATCACGGTCCACTCATAGCGGGTCCTCGACATGATGGCGACCCGGTCGCCGGACGCGATGCCGGCCGCGATCATTCCCTTGGCGAGCGGCACGACGTCGTCGCGGAACTCGCGAGCGGTGATATCCCGCCAGCCGCCGGCCTGGCCCGCGACCTTGCGCCGCATGATGACGGCATCGGGGTCTTCCGCCGCGCGATGGAAGATCATGTCAGCCAGGTTGGCCGACGCCGGGATATCCACCAGGGCCGGAGTGCTGTACTCGCGCACGACGCCTCCTTGTCAGACTGTGCCTTGACCGAGGTTCCGGCCGGTCGCTGGTCCGCCTGGGAGCCAGGTGGAGATGGTAGCGGCCAGGCATCCCATGCTGCTGCGCGCCCCGGCCGCGCCCTGTCCCGGGCAGCGGCCGATGCCTGAAATGGACGGTACATCCATTGGCTACCGGTGGGTAGCTCTCGGCCGAACTCCTAGGCTGGGCAGATGCGGGTCCATGTGGTCAGCGACGTGCACGGCAGGACGGACGCCCTTGCCGATGCCGGCGATGGCGCGGATGCGGTCTTCTGCCTCGGCGACCTGCTCCAGTTCCTGGACTATGCCGACAGCGGGCGCGGAATCTTCGCCGAGCTGTTCGGGGCCAGCCAGGCGAGCAAGCTCATCGCGCTGCGGACGGCGCAGCGGTTCGACGAGGCGCGGGCCTTCTCTACGTCGCTGATGGCCAGCCTGGGCGGAGATCCGGCCGAGCATTTCCGGGCGGCGGCGGCTCGCCAGTACGCCGCCCTGTTCGCCGCGCTGCCCGAGCCCGCGTACCTGACCTACGGCAACGTCGACCTGCCTGGCATGTGGGCGGCGAACCTGAGGCCCGGGCACCGCGTGCTTGACGGCGAACGTGCCGAGCTCGGCGGATGGACCTTCGGTTTCGTCGGCGGCGGGCTTCGCTCGCGCTACCGGACGCCTTATGAACTCGACGACGAGACCTACGCCGCCAAGATCGAGGCGGTCGGAGAAGTGGACGTGCTGTGCACGCACATCCCGCCGGCCGTTCCCGAGCTGCTGTACGACACGGTGGCGCGCAGGCTGGAGCGAGGCAGCGAAATGCTGCTGGCAGCGGTCAGGAAGACCCAGCCCAGGCTTGCCCTGTTCGGCCATGTTCATCAGCCGCTCGCCCGGCGGGTGCGGGTCGGCCGGACCGAGTGCGTCAACGTCGGGCACTTCGCCGCGACCGGCACCCCATACGTCCTGGAGTGGTAGCGGCTCACCGAGTACTGTCTCGATGGCGGTACGCTCCGAGCATGGGCAGCAGGACCGCCTCGAGCATCAACGTAGAGGCGCCAAAGACCGACGTCATGGACGTGATCGCGGATTTCGCCGAGTACCCGCAGTGGGCAACTGCGCTGCGATCGGCTGAAGTGCTCGAGACCGGACCCGGCGGCCGGGCGAGCAAGGTGCGGTTCACGCTCGACGCGGGCCTGGTGCGGGACACCTACGTCCTTGCCTACGTATGGGACGGCGACACGGGGGTGAGCTGGCAGCTTGCCGAGCCTGGATCGGTCATCGCAGAGATGACCGGCGGGTATCACCTCTTCGACCGCGGCTCAGGCGCCGGGGTCAACTACGAGCTGACGGTGGATGTGCGGATACCGATGCCGGGACTGCTCAAGCGCAAGGCGGAAAAAATGATCATCGATACCGCCCTGAAGGGCCTCAAGGCGCGTGCCGAGTCCCTCGGCGACGGTGCAAGCACGGGAGGCGCCAGGTGACCGAGCGCAGCGGATCCTCAGGTAGCGACCCGATCAGCGACTTCCAGCGGTGGCTCATGCGGTCGAGCGCGAAGACTCTCGGCAGTCAGCTGAAGGGTCAGGTCCGCCGGACAATCGGCGGCAACAGTTCCGATCGCGGCGACGTGTGGGAGACCGCCACGGCCGAGCCGCTCCCGGACGAGGCGCCGGAGTGCGCCTGGTGCCCGGTGTGCCGGGCCGCCCGCAAGTTCAGGCAGTCGGGCCCTGGCCTGGCATCACAGGTCGCGGGGGCCGGGGATGCCCTGCTAAATGTTGCCCAGGACACCCTCGCCGCCTTCGAGGCCACGCTGTCCGCCCAGTCCGGGTCAGCCCCTTCCCGCCCGGCCCCGTCCAGCCCGCCCCAGCCCGCCCCCGCCCCAGCCCAACCCGGCCCAGCCCAGCCCGGGCCAGCTCAGGGAGCATCGGCGGGGACCGGCTGGCCAGCGGAAACCGATGTCGGCTCGACCGGCGAAGCCGCCGGCTCAGCGGAAGGCCAGAGGGCGGCACCTGATGAGCCTGACCATCGGCCTTGATGTCGGTGGCACCAAGGTCGCAGCGGGGGTCGTGGATGACCGGGGAAGGATCGTCGAGAAGCTAAGGCGGTCCACACCCGCGGCAGACCCGGAACACACCGCCCAGGTGATCGGCACCGTGGTGACCGAGCTGTGCCATCGCCATCCGGTGGAGGCAGTGGGTCTCGGCGCGGCCGGGTTCGTGAACGAGTCACGTACGGCCGTCATGTTCGCCCCTAATCTCGCCTGGCGGGACGAGCCGCTGAAGAAACGGGTCGAAGATCTTGTCGGCCTGCCCGTCGTCGTGGAGAACGACGCCAACGCCATCGCCTGGGCGGAGGTCAGGTTCGGGGCCGCCCGCGGCCACGACTACGTCGTCCTCCTCGCGGTCGGCACCGGAATCGGCGGCGGCATCGTGCTCGGCGGCAGCCTCTACCGCGGCAGGTGGGGGATGGGCGGGGAGCCTGGCCACTACCGGGTGGTGCCGGACGGCCGCCTGTGCGGCTGCGGTAACCGCGGCTGCCTGGAGCAGTACGCGAGCGGGAGCGCCCTGGTCGCAGAGGCGCGCGAGTTCGCCAGGCGGCGGCCGGAAGGAGCCATCCGGCTGCTCCAGCTCGGCGGCGGGAACCCGGACGGAATCGGCGGGCCGCAGGTCACGCAGGCAGCGCTGGAGGGCGACCCGGGTGCGCTGCGGTGCTTCCAGATCGTGGGCGGCTGGCTCGGACAGGGCATGGCCGATCTTGCCGCGATCCTGGATCCGGGCTGCTTCGTGATCGGCGGCGGTGTGTCCGAGGCTGGCGAACTGCTGCTCGCTCCGGCGCGGGTGGCGTTCGAGAAGGCACTGACCGGCCGCGGCCACCGCAGCTTCGCCGACGTCAGGGTTGCCGAGCTTGGCTCGGACGCCGGCCTGGTCGGCGCGGCCGACCTGGCCCGGCTGCGGTAATCAGACCACGGCACCGTCGTCCGGACCCTGATCCCGGTCAGACTCGTCACCCAGGTGCAGGACCAGGACCGTGAAGCCAGCGATGAACGCGGCGACCGCGCAGAACAGCGCCCAGCCGGGAACCGACCAGCCCACCAGCGTCGCCACCAGCAGGTAGCCCGGGCCGCCAAAGAGCCCGGCCCATGCGCCCTTGGTAGCAGGGGAAAGGGCGGGCAGCGGCGGGGGCGGCGGCGGAATGTAATGCTCGTCCTCAGCGGCGGGAGCGACCGACCAGGTCCGGGGCCCAGGGGGACGGCCGGAGGCGGAATCCTCCGGGCGGATGGTGCCAGGGCTCTCCGGCGCCGCCGCGGCCGCTACAGGGCTCTCAGGCGGCGCCGCAGGCGCCGCAGGGCTGTCACCGGCTGGCACGGACGCTGCGGGGCTGTCAGCCGCTGACACGGGCGCCGCGGGGCTGTCAGCGGCCGGCCCGGACGCCGCGGGCGCCGCGGGTGCCGGCGCCGCGGGTGCGGGCGCCGCGAGGTTCTCCCGCTCTGGCCATGGCGCGGGACCATCCGCGGCGTAGGCGGGAGCATCGAAGCGGCCGATCAGCTCGCGCCACACGGCGTCTTCCTCGCTGCCGCCGTGGGTTACTTCTTCGCTGTTGCCATCGGTCACGGCTCTCGGGCTCACCTCCCTGCCACTGTCTGGCCGGATCCCTTGTGGTCCCCGGCCCCGACGTCACTCCTTCGGCACGGCGCTGTGCGCCCGCACGAACTCCAGACTGCCCGAAAAGATGGCCGCCGCGTCATTATCCAGGGTTGCAACGTGATAGCTATTCGCGCAATCCCGGACCGTAACCTGATCGGCCGGAAGCGCCGCGCGGAGCAGCCGGAGGCTGGCCGGGCCGACAACGTGATCCTCGGTGCTGTGGTAGACGAGCACGGGCTGGCTGAGCTGGCCCAGGCCGTCCCGGGTGGCGCGCCACAGCCGCGGTAGCGTCGCGGCGGCCTTCACCGGCACCCGGTCATAGCCGAGCTCGTGCGCCCCGTCCTTCTTGATGTCGCTCGCGATTCCCTTCAGCGAGGGCACCAGCAGCTTCATCACCGGGGCCAGCGCGAACAGCCTGGTGTCCGCGGTGATCGACGGGTTGACCACGACCAGCCCGCGGACCGCGTCTGGCCGCAGCTCCGCTATCCGCAGCGCGATGCAGCCGCCGAGCGACAGCCCCATCAGGAAGATCTCGTCAGTCTTACCGCGCAGTACCGCGAAGGCGCGCTCCGCCTCCGCGTACCAGTCCTCCGAACGCGTCCGATTCATCTCCTGCCACGTCGTCCCGTGCCCGGGGAGCCTCGGCACCGACACCGTCAGGCCCGCCTGAGCGAGGAATTCCGCCCACGGCCGCAACGACTGCGGTGTCCCGGTGAAGCCGTGGCAGAGCAGGACGCCTACGGGTCCTGCGTCGTGGCTGAACGCTTCCGCGCCTGGCGTCACTGACATCGGGTCCGATCCCTTCGGGGGGTGGCTGGCCGCCGATGCCTGGAATAGTCGCACGATCGGCCCGGGTCCTGCCATCACGAGATGACCCAACAGCGCCGTCATGGTGCCATATTCCCTGGCCACGTGGGAGCATGTGGGCGTGTTCTACTGGGTGGTAAAGGCGATCCTCTACCCATTCCTGCGGATTGTGTTCCGTCCCTGGGCGGAGGGGACCGAAAACGTGCCCCGGGAGGGGCCCGCGATCATCGCGGGCAACCACCTGTCGTTCTCCGACCACTTCTTCGGGCCGCTGCCCCTCCCGCGCAAGGTCGTCTTCCTGGCCAAGGCGGAGTACTTCACCGGCCGGGGCATCAAGGGCCTGTTCAGCAAGGGCTTCATGCGTGGCATGGGCGTGATACCCATGGACCGGGCGGGCGGGGCGGCAAGCGAGCGCGCCCTGCGCACCGGCCTGCGGCTGCTGGCGGAGGGCAACCTGCTGGGCATCTACCCGGAAGGAACCCGGACTCCCGACGGCCGGCTTTACCGCGGCAAGACCGGGGTCGCCAGGCTCGCCCTGGAAGCCCGCGTGCCCGTGATCCCCTGCGCCATGGTGGGTACCTTCGAACTCCAGCCGCCCGGCAAGATCCTGCCCAGGCTCCAGTTCCGGCCGGGAGTGCGATTCGGCGAGCCGCTCGACTTCTCCCGCTACTACGGCATGGAGTCGGACCTGCTGGTGCTCCGCGCGGTCACCGACGAGATCATGTACGCGCTGATGAGCCTGTCGGGCCAGGAGTATGTGGACATGTACGCCGCGAACGCCAAGGCGGCCCAGCACCGGTTCCACATCCCGCGGCGCAGCGAGGACCCGCCGCAGCGCCAGGCGTCGTGACGATCAGGTCCGTCGCCAGATTTAAGATCGAGGATTCCGAACGGCGCTGGCCCAGCCTTTGCTCCGACCGACAGCTTCGCGCCACCGGTCGTAGCCGGCCTCGTCGCGATCACCAGCCGGGAACCTGTGATCAAGCTGCCAGGTCGCCGCCAGCTCCGCCGTCGATGACCAGACCCCGGTTGCCAGGCCGGCCAGGAACCCGGCTCCCAGCGCCGTGGTCTCCGCGATCACCGGGCGCTCCACCGCCAGCCCAAGCTGGTCGGCCTGCATCTGCATGAGCAGGTCGTTCGCACTGGCTCCGCCGTCCACCTTGAGAACGCGCAGCCGGCCCCCGGCGGCGTCGGCCATGACGTCGCAGACATCCCGCACCTCGAAGGCGATCGCCTCCAGGGTCGCGCGGACCAGGTGCGCCCGGCTCGTCCCCCTGGTGATCCCGAATATCGCGCCCCTGGCGTCCGGATCCCAGTCTGGCGCGCCGAGGCCGGTCAGCGCGGGCACGAACACGACGCCGCCGCTGTCCGGCACGGACCTGGCCAGCGCCTCGCTCTGCGCGGCGTTGTCGAGCAGGCCGAGGCCGTCCCGCAGCCACTGCACCGCCGCGCCAGTCACGAACACCGACCCTTCGAGCGCGTAGGTCATGGCCCCGGCCGGGTCCATCCAGGCCACCGTGGCCAGCAGCGAAGGACCTGGATCCGCCACGACCTGGCCGGTGTTGACCAGGACGAACGACCCGGTCCCGTACGTGCACTTGGCGTCACCCTCGGCGAAGCACGCCTGCCCAAACATCGCGGCCTGCTGGTCCCCGGCGATGCCGGCGATGGGCACCGACAGTCCCGCGAAACAGGCCGGATCGGTATGCCCGGCGATCCCCCAGGACGGCACCACCTCGGGCAGCGCCGACAGCGGCACCCGCAGCAGCTCGCACAGCTCCGCCGACCACTGGCCTGCCCGGATGTCGAACAGCAGGGTCCGCGAGGCGTTGGAGGCGTCGGTCACGTGGCGGCGCCCGCCGGTCATCCGGGCGATCAGGTAGGAGTCCACGGTGCCGACGGCCAGCGAGCCGTCGAGTACCCTGGCCCACAGGTCCGGCTCGCGGGTGGCCAGCCAGGTGAGCTTGGTCGCGGTGAAGTAGGGGTCCAGCCGCAGGCCGGTGAGCTCGGTAATCCGCGGCTCGTGGCCACCGGTGCGCAGTTGCTCGCAGAGTTCCGCGCTCCTGCGGTCCTGCCAGACGATCGCGCGTCGCGGCGCGGTCAGCGTGGCCCGATCCCAGATCACCGCGGTCTCCCGCTGGTTGGTGATGCCGATGCAGCTGACCGCTGTGCTGGCGGCCGAGCTGCCCGGATCATGGGCGCCCGCCCGTTCGGTAGCAAAATCGCAAGCTGCCAGGGTGGCCTGCCAGATCCCCTCGGGAAGATGCTCCACCCAGCCCGGCTGCGGGTAATACTGCCTGAATTCCTGATATCCCCGGCCGGATACGGATCCATCCGCCTCTATCACCAGCGCGGTCACACCTGTTGTGCCTGCATCAATCGCGAGGACGCTCATGGGCACTAGTGTTCTCCCCATGCGAGTGGGAGTGCTGACCGGTGGCGGCGACTGCCCCGGGCTCAATGCAGTGATCCGTGCCGTGGTCCGCCGGGGGGTGCAGGACTACGAGTTCGAGTTCGTCGGCTTCCGTGACGGCTGGCGCGGGCCGCTCGAGGGCGACACCGTGCCGCTTGACGTCCAGTCGGTCCGCGGCATCCTGCCCCGCGGCGGGACGATCCTCGGCTCGTCGCGGACCAATCCGCTGCGCCCCGACGCGGTCGACGGCGGGATTTCCGGCGTGGAGCGGATCAAGGACAACCTGTCCGGCCTCGGCGTGGACGCGCTGGTCGTGATCGGCGGGGAGGACACCCTCGGGGTGGCGACCCGGCTGCATGAAGAGGGCATCAGCGTGGTCGGCGTGCCGAAGACCATCGACAACGACCTCGGCGCGACCGACTACACGTTCGGCTTCGACACCGCGGTGAACATCGCGATGGAGGCCATCGACCGGCTGCACACCACGGCCGAAAGCCACCACCGGGCGCTGATCGTCGAGGTGATGGGCCGCAGCGCCGGCTGGATCGCGCTGCACGCCGGCCTGGCGGGCGGCGCGAACGTGATCCTGATCCCGGAGAAGCCGTTCAGCATCGAGAAGGTCTGCGCCTACGTGCAGCACCGCTTCCAGACCAGGTACGCGCCGATCGTGGTGGTCGCCGAGGGTGCTCACCCGATCGAGGAGGACAGCGAGATCGGCAGCCAGAAGCTCGACGCGTTCGGCCACATCAGGCTGGGCGGCGTCGGCCAGATGCTGGCCGAGGAGATTGAGAAGCGGACCGGCAAGGAGGCCCGCTGCACGGTGCTCGGCCACACCCAGCGCGGCGGCACGCCGACCGCGTTCGACCGGGTGCTGGCCACCAGGTTCGGCGTGCACGCGATCTGCGCGGTCCGCGACGGCGCGTTCGGGACGATGGTGGCGCTGCGCGGCACCGACATCGTCCGGGTGCCGCTGGCCGATGCCACCCGCGAGCTCAAGCTGGTGCCCCAGGAGCGCTACGCCGAGGCCGAGGTCTTCTTCGGCTGACCCGCCGCCGGCCAGTTCGCCTGCCGCTCGTCAGACCAGCGACTCCAGCGTCGCTCGTGCCCCGCGCTGGTGCAGCGAGGCCAGCGCGGACCGGTAGGCGGTGACGAAACGCTTGTCGTCGGCCAGGTCCCCGAACACGTCACGGTTGGCGATGAACGCGTCGGCGTCCTCGTACTGGCGCCGGGCGAGCCGGGTGAGGCTGTCGGCGAGCCGGTCGATCACCTCGATCGGCTCGCCCTGCTCGTCGACACCTTCCGCGTAGCGTGCCCAGCTCGCCACCACCGCGGCCGAGCGCCGGATCTCGCCGCCGGCCGCGAGCTGCTGGCGGACCACGGGCAGCAGCCACTTCGGGATCCGGTCGGAGCTTTGCGCGCACAGCCGGGCGATGGTGTCGCGGACTTGCGGGTTGGCGAAGCGCTCGATCAGGGTGTGCTTGTACCCGTTCAGGTCCGCCCCCGGCACGGGGGCCAGGGTCGGGGTGGCCTCCTCGTCCATGTAACCGAGGAGGAAGGCCTGGAACAGCGGGTCCTGAGCGGCCTCGTGCACCAGCCGGTAGCCGCACAGGTAGCCGAAGTAGCACATGGCCTGGTGGCTCCCGTTGAGCAGCCGCAGCTTCATCAGCTCGTAGGGCTCCACCTGGTCCACGAGCTGCACCCCGACGTCCTCGTACCGCGGCCGCCCGGCCGTGAAGGCATCCTCGAGCACCCACTGGGTGTAGGGCTCGCACACGACCGGCCACCGGTCCTCGATCCCGAACCGCTCCGCGACCTCTGCCCGGTCGGCGGTGGTGGTCACCGGGGTGATGCGGTCGACCATGGAGTTGGGGAAGCTCACCTCGCGCTCGACCCAGTCGCCGAGTTCGGCGGACCGCAGCCGGGCGAAGGTGGTGAACACCCGCTTGGTCAGGTCACCGTTGCCCTGTAGGTTGTCGCAGGACATGACCGTGAAGGGCGCGAGACCGTGTTCCCGCCGGCGCCGCAGCGCCTCGGTGATCAGGCCGAACGTGGTCCGCGGCACCGCGCCGGGCTCGAGATCACCGATCACGTCAGGGTTGGCCACGTCGAACTCGCCGGTGGCGTCCTGGATGTTGTACCCGCCCTCGGTGATCGTCAGCGACACGATCCGGGTCGACCGCGCCGCCATCTTCTCGATGACCGCCTCCGGATCGTCCGGCGCGAACAGGTACTCGACGATGGATCCGATCACCCGCGGTTCGTACGTCCCGTCGCTGTGCTTGAGCACCAGCGTGTAGAGGCCGTCCTGTGCGTCCAGCGCCTCCTTCATCTTCGCGTCCGCGGCCATCACCCCGACCCCGCAGATGCCCCAGTCCAGTGCCGTGCCCTCGTTCATCAGGCGGTCGTGGTACATCGCCTGATGGGCGCGGTGGAAACCGCCGACGCCGAAGTGGACGACACCGGGCGTGACCAGCCCGCGGTCGTATGCCGGTACCGGCAGCCGGCCGCTCCAGTACGCCAGCGTCCGCGCGTTGAGCGGTTGCGGTTTAACCGGCAAGGCGGGCGCCCGTCTCCGGGTGGAACGCGAAGACGTCATCCGGCGAGACGCGGAACGTTACCCGCTGCCCCGGGGCCGGCGGTTTGCGCCCTTCGGCGCGCGCCACTACCGGGTCTCCGCCGTCGGCCAGGCGCACGTGCAGCAGGGCGTCGGCGCCAAGCTCCTCCACCAGCATCACCTCTCCCGACAGCTCCCAGGAACCGTCCGTCGCGCGCGGCTGCTGCGGGCCGTCAGCATCCGGGGAACCGTTCGTCAGGTGCAGGTGCTCTGGCCGGATGCCGATGACGAGTTCGGACAGGCGCGCCTTCAGGGCGGCGGTGCGGACCGCGGCCGGGAGGGGCAGCATGCCGCCCGCCAGCCGCGCGCCGCCTTCGGCGAGCGGGACAGCCTGGAGGTTCATCGCGGGGGAACCGATGAACCCGGCCACGAACTGGTTCACCGGGTTGTCGTACAGTTCGCGCGGCGTGGCGCACTGCTGCAAGTGCCCCCCGGTCAGCACCGCCACCCGGTTACCCATGGTCATCGCCTCCACCTGGTCGTGGGTCACATAGACGGTGGTGACCCCGAGCCGGCGCTGTAGTTCGGCGATCTGGCTGCGGGTCTGGACGCGCAACTTCGCGTCCAGGTTGGACAGCGGCTCGTCCATCAGGAAGACCTGTGGCTCGCGCACGATGGCCCGTCCCATCGCCACCCGCTGCCGCTGCCCCCCGGACAGCTGCTTGGGCTTGCGGTCGAGCAACTGGTCGTCGAGGTCAAGCAGCCGGGCTGCCTCCCGCACCCGCCGGTCCCGGTCGGCGCGGGGGACGCGCTGCATCTTCAGCGCGAAGCCCATGTTCTCCGCGACGGTCTTCTGCGGGTACAGGGCGTAGTTCTGGAACACCATCGCGATGTCCCGGTCCTTGGGCGGGACGAAGGTGACGTCCCGGCCGCCGATCTCGACGCGCCCGCCGTCGAGGGGCTCAAGCCCGGCGAGCATGCGCAGGGCGGTGGTCTTGCCCGAACCGGACGGCCCGACCAGGACCATGAACTCACCGTCGTTGATATCCAGGTCGAGGGCGTCCACCGCGGGCGGCGTGTCCTTCGCGTACACGCGGCTCGCCGATATGTACTTCACGTTAGCCATCGGGGACCTCCGCCCGGTGCTAGTCGGCCCGGTGCTAGTTGGCCCGGTGCTAGTTGGCCCGGTGCTAGTCGGCCCGGTGCTAGTCGGCCCGGTGCGGCGCGGGATGCGCGACCGTTCACTTGATTGCTCCCATCGACAGGCCGCGGACCAGCGAGCGCTGGGCTATCCAGCCCACGATGATCACCGGGACCGAGGCAACCGTGGCCGCCGCTGACAAGTGCGCGATGTACAGCCCTTCCTGGGGGACGGAACTGATCAGGAACATCGGCATGGTCGCGGCATTCGTGACCGTCAGGTTGAGCGCGAGGAAGAGCTCGTTCCACGCGAAGATCACGCAGATGAGCGCGGTCGATACCAGCCCGGGCGAGATGATGGGCAGGATCACGCCGCCGATCTCCCGGATCCGGCCCGCGCCATCTAGCCGGGCCGCCTCGAGCAGTTCGCTGGGCACCTCGAGCATGAAGGAACGGATCATCCAGATCGCGAGCGGCAGGTTCATCGCGGTATAGAGGACGATCAGCAGCCAGATGCTGTCGAGCAGGTGCAGGTGCAGCGCGATGACGTAGAGCGGGCCGATCGCGGCCACGATCGGCAGCATCTTGGTGGAGATGAAAAAGAAAAGGCCGTCGCGCCAGTGCTTGACCGGATACACCGACAGGGCGTAGGCGGCGGGGATGGCCAGCAGCAGCACCAGGATCGTGGAGCCGACGGTCGCGACCACCGAGTGGGTCAGGAAGGGGCCCATGCCCGAGAAGACCAGGTGGAACTCGGACAGGGTCGGGGTGAAGATGAACTTGGGCGGCCAGGTCTCCGCGGCCGATTCCGGCTTGAACGCCGTGATCACCATCCACAGCACCGGCAGGAAGAACGCGATCCCCACCACCCACGCGATGACCCCCCAGCCCACCCGGACCGACAGCTCGCGGAGCCTGCGCGGCCCGCGCCGCAGCGCCGGGGCGCTCATCCCGCTGCCTCGTCGAACTGGAAGACCCTGGCGAACATCCGCAGCGCGAACGTGGCCACGATGATCGTCAGGATGACGGTGACCACGCCTGCCGCGGCCGCCCCGCCTACGTCGAAGGCGTAGTTCACCTGTTGATACAGGTAGAAGGGGAGGTTCGTGGTGGCGGTCCCCGGGCCGCCGTTGGTCATCAGCCTGACCGCGTCGAACGCGTTGACCAGGTAGATGGAGCCGAGCAGGATCCCGAGTTCGATGTAGGGCCGCAGGTGCGGGAGCGTGAGCTCGCGGAACGTGGCGAGCGCCCCGGCCCCGTCCACCTTCGCCGCCTCCAGGGTGTCGGCCGGCTGGCCCTGTAGGCCCGCGAGCACGATCAGGGTCATGAACGGCGTCCACTGCCAGATCATGACCACGATCACCGAGCCCAGCGCGTGCGTGCTGAGCCAGGCCACGTGATGGACCCCGAACGGCGTCAGCAGGTAGTTCAGCAGCCCGAAGTTCGGGTCGAGCATCGGTCCCGCCCACACCAGTGCCGCCGCCGCCGGCATGACCAGGAACGGGGTGATGATCAGCGTCCGGACCACGCCCCGGCCGAGGAACTTGCGGTCCAGCAGCAGCGCGAAAGCCATCCCGAGGATCATGGCGACGATCACGGAGCTGGCCGTCATGACCACCGAGCGTACGAGCGAGGCCCGGAAGGCCGCGTTGGTGAAGACCGTGGTGTAGTTGCTCAGCCCGGTGAAGTGCGCGCCACCAGGGATGTCGAAGAAATAGTTCTGAAAGCTGTACCAGAGCGTCACCACGAACGGGATCTGGGTGACGACGATGATGTAGATCAGGGCGGGGAGCAGGGGGAGGCGGCGCTGCCACTGCTCACGGCGGCTCACCCCGCGTGGCCGGAGCCTGACCTTCGGCGCTGGTGCCGCCACTCCTTCGACTACTGCCACTCCGAAGCCCTCCTCATCACTGCCGCGATCGACGGGGCCCCGGCAGGTCCGGTCCGGTCCCTCCCGGGGCCCCCGTCAGGTGCGTGCTAACTGCCGGACAGCTCCGCTGGGGTGTACGCGGCGGCATCGGCCTGGCTGTTCTTCAGCGCCTGGCTCACGGTCTCCGTGCCGGCGATCGCACCGGCGATCTGCTGGCCGACCTGCACGCCGAGGATTTCGAACTGGGGGATGTCAACGTACTGGACGCCGACGTAGGGGACCGGGTTCACGGTCGGGTGATCCGGGTCCGTCGAGTCGATCGAGGATAGCGTGATGCCCGCGAACGCCTTGGCGGCCGCCTGGTACTGCGGGGTGTTGTAGAGGGAGGTCCTGCTGCCCGGCGGGACCGCGGCCCAGCCGTACTTGGAAGCGACCAGCTGGTCGTAGGACTTCGAGGTGGCCCAGGACACGAACTTCCATGCGGCGCCCTGGTTGTCGGTGCCCTGCGGGATGCCCAGTGCCCACGACCACAGCCACCCGGAGGACTTGGTGACGTCGGTCGGTGCGAGCGCATACCCGGTCTTGGCGGCGATGGACGGGTAGGTGGTCGCGATGGAGGTCGCCGCTACCGTGGCGTCGTACCACATCGCGCACTTGCCCTGCCCGTACAGCGTCAGCAGCTGGTTGAAGCTGTCGTTGGAGGCACCGGACTCGCCGTACTTGCGGATGAGGTTGACGTAGAAGTTGGTCGCCTTCTCGAACGCCGGCGAGGTGAGCTGCGGCTGCCACTGCTGGTTGAACCACTCGCCGCCGAAGGTGTTGACGACCGTGTCGAGCGACGCCATGTTGTCGCCCCAGCCGGCCAGGCCGCGCAGGCAGACCCCCGCCACCTTGCCGGGCTGGTTGAGCTTGGCCGCGAGGCTCTGCACCTGCGTCCAGGTGGGGTGCGCGGGCATGGTGAGCCCGGCCTTGGTGAACAGGTCCTTGCGGTAGTACAGCATCGACGACTCGCCGTAGAACGGCACCGCGTACAGGCCGCTCTGGTAGGACAGGGCCTTCGCGATGGGCGGCAGCAGGTCACCGGCGTCGTAGCTTGGGTCTTTCGCGATGAACTGCGTGGACAGGTTGTCCAGCCAGCCGTTCTTCGCGAACAGCGGGGTCTCGTAGGGCCCGATCATGATGACGTTGAACGCGTTGCTGTGCGTGCTGACGTCTTTTTCGATCGCCGCCCGCAGGTCACCTTCGGTGTATGTGGCGAACTTGACCTTGATTCCCGGGTACTTCTTCTCGAAAACCGACGCGGTCAGGGGCACCATCTGGCCGGTGATCAGCGGGTTGGACACCACAGCCACGGTCACCGTGCCAGTACTGCTGCTAGTGCTAGTTTTGCCGCCGCTTGAGCAGGCGGTCAACGCCAGCGGGGCGGCCACGCAAACGGCTGCCGCGAGCACGCGCAGCTTGACTGGGGACGATCTCATGATTGAACCTCCGCAACGATGAGAATGGTGTGGCGTACGCCGGGCCCGCACCAACGCCTCATGGAGAGCCTCCAAGCAGCCGTGACCGCATCCGTGCGACCTGCTCATCTGAGCGGGCATTGCTCATACGTACTATGAGGACACATTGATCTCGTCGCTAGGCAAAGTCAAGGAAAGCTGCAAATATGAGATCTGGACGCTCAAATGAGCGTCCAGCTCGGCTGGATGGGAGAAACGCATGGCCGGGTTGTCGGCCGATCGGCCGTCCGAAGTCGTCCTGGCCGCCAGGGTGGCGCGGCAGTTCTACCTCGAGGGCGTTTCCAAGGTCGACATCGCCGACCGGCTGGGCATCAGCAGGTTCCGGGTCGCCCGGCTGCTCGACTCGGCTCGCGAGACTGGCATGGTGCGCATCGAGATCGGGCTGCCCGGAGGCACCCTGGACGCAGGACTGTCGGCCGAACTCTGCTCCGCGTTCGGCCTGAAGCAGGCCTTCGCGTTCAACTTTCCGGACCAGGACGAGCCGTCGCTGCGGCGCCGCCTTGGCGAGGCGGCAGGCCATGCGCTGATGGACATCGTCACGCCTGGCGACGTCCTCGGCATGTCCTGGTCGCGTTCGCTGAGCGAACTGGCCGCCGCGCTGACCCGGATGCCCCCGTGCCCGATCGTTCAGCTGACCGGGGCGGTGCCGCCGCCCGACGGCAGGGATCTGCTCGACCTCGTTCGCAGTGTCGCGCGGATCGGCGGCGGCCCCGCGCACGTCTTCTACGCGCCGATGATCGTGGACGACGCCGAGACCGCCGCCGCCATCCGCCGCCAGGCAGACGTCGCCGGTGCCTTCGCGCTGGTGCCCTCCGTGACCATAACGATGCTCGCCATCGGGGCGTGGGCGCCCGGCCTGTCGACGATTTATGACGCCTTCAATGCCAGCGAGCGGGACGCCATCGCCCGGCTCGGCGTGTGCGCGGAGATGGCCGGGGTATTCCTCGGCGAGGACGGCCGGCCGGTGGAGACCGCACTGGACAGCCGCATGATCGTGACACCTGGGTCGGCGCTGGCCAAGATCCCTTGCGTCATCGCGCTCGCCTACGGCGTCTCCAAGAGCGTCGCGGTCCGTGCCGCCCTCCGCGGCGGCATGATCCACGGCCTGGTCACGCACGCAAGCCTCGCGCGCGCCTTGCTCGGCCAGGCTCCGTCGTAGCGGTCAGGGAAGGACTCGCCGTGGGCTGGCCAGCTGTCCAAGCCTCATTCGTGCCGGAGCTCAAGATGCCGACCGCGGCACCGGCAGTGCCGCAGGCGACAGTGCCGCAGGCGACAGTGCCGCAGGCGACAGTGCCGCAGGCGACAGTGCCGCAGGCCAGAGTGCCGACAGCCGACCTGAGCGCCGACGGCCCGATGCACGGCGGCGCAGCCAACCGCGGCCTCGTGGTGCGGGCCGGCGCCGTGGTCCGCAGGCCGCTCGCGCCCGCCACGGCCGCGACCCACGCCCTCCTCGCCCACCTCACGGCGGTCGGGTTCGACGGCGCGCCCCGTGTGCTGGCAACCGACGCGACCACCGAGACGCTGACGTACATCGATGGCTGGGCCGCCGTCCCGCCGCTGCGGGCCGACATGCTCACCGACCAGGCCCTGGTGAGCGTCGCCGAGCTGCTGCGCCGCTATCACAATGCCGTGGCATCGTTCGAGCCGGCGGCCTACCAGTGGCCCCGCCGGGTCCCGGCCCGCTTCACCACCAGGCTGGTCAGCCACAACGATGTCCACCCGGCTAACCTGATCTTCCGTGATGGCCGAGCCGCGGCCCTCATCGACTTCGATCTGGCCGGGCCGGGCAGCGTCGCCTGGGACCTCGCGTCCGCAGCGCGATACTGGTCCCCACTCTACGATGAGCGCGACATCACCGACTGTAGGCAAGGCCAGGTTCTCAGGCGGTTCCGCCTCCTCCTGGACGCTTACGGGCTGGCCCGTGCCCAGCGTCGCGAGGTCGCCGAGGCGATCCTGGATAACCACGACTGGAGCTGTGCCATCATCACGGACGCGGTCGACGTCGGCCACCCGGGCTTCACGGACTGCTGGAACAATATCGGCGGAATAATGACCCGCGCGCGCACCTGGTGCGAAACCCACCATCACGACCTGCTTGCATCGGCCAGCTAGCCGCACAACAAGTGGCCCGCTCAGCCATTCCCTGCTGCACATCTGGCCGAGCTACCCGGCCTATGCCGTCGCCTTCGTGACGATCGGTGTCGGCTCTGCCACGCTGATGTCCGAAGCCGCGAGCTGATCCGGCTCTGCCACGCTGATGTCCGAAGCCGCGAGCTGATCCGGCCGTCCCACCCTGTCCCCGGCGGCTGCGTGCTCGCTCAGCCGCCAGGCGGCTCACCGGCAATCTCGATCCGTTCGCCGGTCGGCTGGTGCTTGCCCATCTCCAGGACGACGTGCCGACGGTGTAGCGAGGCAGGCCACCAGTTCCACCGCCCGAGCAGGACGACGATCGCCGGGACGATGAGCGTCCGGACGACGAAGGTGTCGAGCCCGACCCCGATGGCGAGTCCGACGCCGATCTCACGGATCTGCGCCCCTTCGGAGCCGGACCCCCCGGCGATGGCGAAGACGAGGAAGGTTCCGCCGAGGACCATCCCCGCCGAGGTGACCGTCGAGCCGGTGACCTCGATCGCCCGCACGACGGCGTCGCGCAGCGGAAGGTCATGGGCCTCCTCGCGGATGCGCGACATGACCAGGATGTTGTAGTCCTCGCCGAGAGCCAGCAGGAAGACGAACATGAGGAAGGGCAGCACGAAGCTCAGCCCGTAGCTTCCGCCGAACTCCTGGAACACGATCACCGACGCGCCGAGCGACGCGAGGTAGGAAAGGCCCACGCTCACCACCAGGTAGAGCGGCGCGATCGCGCTGCGCAGGAGGATCGCAAGGAGGAGCCCGATGACCAGGACGGCGACCGGCACGAGGCGCACGAGATCGCTGTGCGAGGCCGACCGGACGTCGTAGAGGGAGGGGGAATCGCCGGCCACCCCTTCGGCCGATGCGCCGGCCCGCGTGGCTGCCACCGCGAGTGCGGACCGCATCGCCGGCACCTCGGAGATGGCGGCGTTCGAGTCGGGGCTACCCACCCGCAGGCTCGCGAGAAACTGCACGGTACGGCCATCAGGCGCGATGGCCTGCACCGTCGCCCGGTACGCCTGGTAGAGGGAAGGCGGCAGTTCAGCCGCCGGTCCGTGCGCCGGCTGGGCCGCTGGCACGCTACCCGGCGGACCGAGGAGACGGTACAGCCGGGTGAGCTCGGCGGGCGCGATCGCCGTACCGTTCGGGTCGAGCGGCGCGATGACGCTAGAGAACAGCGAACTCCGCCTGAGGGAGGCTCCCGCCTCGGCGAGGACCTCCGGTTCGGACCAGACCGGTCGGTCGAACCTCAGCACGAGGTTGATCGGGTTGCTGCTCGCGAGCGAGAAGTGCTCGACGAGCAGTGCCTGGCCCTTCGCTGAGTCACTTCCGGGGGGAGCGGAGATCCCGCCGCCGAAGTCCGTTGCCCGGTCGGCCAGCGAGAACGCGGCGAGCGCCGAGAGCCCCACCACGCCGATGAGCAGTGCGAGCAGTGGCCGGCCGACCACTCGGCCGGCCAGCCGCCCCCAGGCCCCGCTGGCGCGCTGGCCCACGGTCGGCTGCGCGGGCCAGAACAACGCCCGGCCGAACAGGGCCAGCACCGCCGGGACGAGGGTGACCCCGGCGAGGACCATCAGGGCGATCCCGATGGCGAGCGGGATGGCCAGGCCGTGGTAGACGCCGAACGTCGCGAGCAGCAAGCTCAGCAGCGCGGCGATCACCGTCGCGGCGGAGAAGACGATCGACTCGCCGACCCGCTCGACGGCGCGCTCGATGGCCTCATGATGGGTGAGCCCGCGCCGGCGCTCTTCGCGCACCCGGAAGACGAGGAAGAGTCCGTAGTCGGTCCCCGCGCCGAGCATGAGCACGATGAGCAGCAGCTGAGTGATGCTCGAGATGCCGATCCCGAGGCTCGCCACTTCCGCGACCACGGACTCTGCGGTGAACAGGACGATGACGGCCGGCAGCAACGTCGCGACCGTGGCGAGCGGTGAGCGGAACACGCCGAGCAGGATGACGATGATGAGCAGGATCGACAGGTACGCGGTTCTCGACCCGAGTCCGCTCGCCTGCTTAGCCTGGTCGGCAGTGATGGCCAGATCGCCCGCCGTGTGTAGCGCGAGATCAGGCGGCGCGCCCACCCTCGGGAACAGCGCCCGCAGCGAGCGGGTGAAGGCGACGTCAGGCGCGTTCGTCACCTGCGAGAGCGATGCCCGGATCTCGATCTGGGCCGCCTGGCCGTCGCCGGAGAACTCGGCGATCCGCGCGGCGCGGGCGTGCGGCAGCAGCGCCGCCTTAGCGGTAAGGCGATCGATCGCCGCATCGTCCGCTTTGCTTAACGGCCGGTGGTCGCGAGTGGCGGCGACCACGAAGGCATCGTCGTTGTTGGACGCGCCGTAGAAGGGTGTGGCAAGGCGCGAGGCGACGTTGCTCGGCGTGCTCGCCGGGAGGAACCGCGTGTTGTTGTTGTTCACCGCCGCGGCCAGCGACGGCAGGAACGCTACCGAGGCGATGGCGGCGACGACCCAGCTGGCGACCACGAGCCAGCGGAAGCGGATAGCGAAGCGCCCGAGGGAGGCGAACAGCGAGCTCATCGACCAGCTCCTCGGGGGCAGTACGTGTCCTGTGCCAGGCCGCCGAGCGTGTCCGCTCCGGCGTTAAAAAGTCAACCACAGGAGGCGCGAGGAGATGCCAGAAAGTGGACTATCGCACCTGAAACGCTCAAACCGGCAGGTATCGATCTGACGGTCAGCCGATGATTTCGTTCGCCCAGCGCATCGCGCGGCGCTCCGCGGCATGGCAAGGTGATCAACATGGCGGGCAAGCTGGTAATTGAGCTACCGGACGGGGCGCCGGATCCGTGCTGACGGAGCCGCTCTCCCTCGCCTCTGTGGTGATTCCCGGGCTGGGCAAGACGTGGAGCGACCTGATCACGATCCCGTTGTTCACCGGGATCATCGGCTACATCACCAACTGGACCGGCGTGCTGATGCTGTTCCGGCCGCTTAACTTCCGCGGTGTGCGGGTGCCTGGGTTGGTGGTGGTCTTTCCGTTGCTTCCTCGCCGGGTGCAGGTGCTGCCCCTGTTGCGCTATACCGGGCACGTCGGCTGGCAGGGCATCGTGCCCTCCCGTGCGGCGAAGATGGCCAGCCTCGCCGTCGACAAGGGCCTGGCCAAACTCGGCAGCATCGGCGACTTCTACCGCGAGCTGCAACCAGACCGTATCGCCGAGCACCTCACCGTCACCGTCGACGGGCAGCTAGACAGCATGGTCGATACCATCATGCGGGCCGAGGATCCCCAGCTGTGGGCCGACCTGCCGCCGCTGCTCAAAGACGCTGTGTACGCCCGGGTACGGCAGCAACTCCCCGGCTTGGTCCAGACGCTGACCGCGCGCATCGGTGAGCATATCGATCAGCTCATCGACGCCAAGCTCATGGTGATATCCCATCTGCAGAAGCGGCGCGACCTGCTCAACGACATCTTCCAGGGCCTGGGCAGCAAGGAACTGCGGTTCATCCAGAACTTCGGCTTCTATCTTGGGGTTCCGCTCGGGCTGGTGCTGTTCGTAGTGCTGCACTACTATCCCGCCGCGTGGGTGCTGCCCGTCGGCGGCGCGATCATCGGCTGGACAGTCAACTACCTCGGCATCACAATGATCTTCGAACCGGTCTTCCCCAAGGCCTATATCCCGTGGAAGCAGGGATTGTTCATCAAACGTCAGGGCGAGGTCACCGACGGCTACGCTGCCCTGATTTCCGAGCACGTCATCACCCTGGAGAACATCGGGCACGAACTGCTGAACGGCCCCCGCGCCGACCGTACCCGCCGGCTGCTTCAGGACACCCTGCGGCCCGCGGTCGACCAGGCCGTGGGGCCGGCCCGCATTGCCGTGCAAGCGGCCCTCGGCCCGCGTCACTACGACCGGATCCGCGCGTCACTGGCCCGCGAGGCGGCCGACATGGCCCCGCTGGCGTTCACCGACAGCGGGTTCAACCGCCGCCAAGCCCGCCGGATCAACGACTTCATCGCCCGCCAGATGCGGCAAATGGGCCCGGACGACTTCGTGCAGATGCTGCGCTCAGCGATCAAGCAGGACGAATGGCTGCTATTCGTCCACGGCGGCGTGCTCGGCGTCCTCGCAGGACTCCTGCACCTGGCAATCTTCGGAGTCTGAACCGGCCATGACCAGCACCGAAGGGCACCGCAGCGAGGCCGATCCGCCGCCCGCGTCATCGCCGCCGCCGACCCCGTTCGAGATGGCCGGGCTGCCCGGCCTGGTTCGCCTCACGGCTACCACCGGCTGGCGCGCCCTGCTCTGGAGTACCAGTACGGCGCTGCACACCGGCACCGAGATGTTCACCCGCACCCTGGACGGGGACCCGCCAGTGGTGATCCTGCAAGACATCGCCGCGGAGATACGTGACGTAGTGGTGACCACTCTGAGCGGGTGGGACGGCCCCCCCGGGCCGCCACATCGTAACGCTGCGGCGTCGGAGCCTTCGGCAACCCCAGACGAGCTGCGGGCGCTTGGCGCGGCGTTGCTGGAACAATCCGCCGATGTCAGTGCCACCGGCGACGACGTCGGCCACCCAGCCTACGCTCGGATGCTCTCCGAGATCACCCCCGACGAGGCCCGCATCCTGCGACTGCTGCGCGAGGACGGGCCGCAACCCGCCCTCGATGTCCGCACCAACCGCCCCCTGGGTATTGGCTCCGAACTCGTCGCCGGGGGACTGAACATGATCGCCGAACACGCGGGCCTACGTCGCATGGACCGTATCCACCCCTACCTGACCAATCTCAACCGGCAAGGGCTGATCGCCTTCTCCAAGGAGAAAGTCGACGATCCCGACCGCTACCAGCTCATCGAAGCCCAGCCACGCGTCACCGACGCGCTCGCCCAGGCCGGCCACATACCCAAGATCGTCTACCGCAGCATCCAGCTCACGACCTTCGGCCGCGATTTCTGCCGCGCCTGCCTGCCCACCAATGGCGCCGGTAGCCATGACGGTGACCAGTCCGAGACGCAGCTGCCCTGAGCTGAGCGGGCGCGACAGAAATGCGGCGGCGGCATTTCCGGTCAACAGCATGCTCGCCGAGTTATCGGCATGCGTTGTCATCCACGGGCACACCGACCGACTTTCACCGTTTCCTGTCTGCGCTGGTCAGCGCTTTGGCTAGCGCTTCCATCGCTCCGTGGCGTGTCATGGACACACCGACCGAGCCGCCCTGCGCATCCCGTGTCACAGTCGACTCCCGTAACGCTCCCGAATGTCACGCATACGACCCTCGAAGGTCAATGCGTTCCCCTTCGGTCCGATTGACATGTCGCAGAACACTGAAGCCGTCATACGTCAACCCGCGGACTTAGAGCGACCGCCAATCCTCTTGTGCGACCGGCCGTTGTTCTGCTTGCGGCATTGGTCAGCGCGGGCGGAGGCTGTCGAGGAAGAAGCGGATGCGCCGGTCGTAGTCTTGACGGGCAGGTCTGGGCAGCTTGCGGAGGGCGAGTCCGTTGGCTACATCGGCGTAGTAGAGGTCCTCGGCGGTGAAGTCCCGGCGTATCACCCCGGCATCGTGGCCTCGCTGGACCAGGCTGATGGTCATGTCGATGGCTGCCGTAGCGATCGCGGCCAGCTGCCCGGAATCTGGGTAGGTCATCAGCAGTGCGTCGGTGAAGGCGGGTTCGCGGTATTGCAGGTCACGCCTGTCGGTGACGTAGGTGGCGATTGCCTGCCAGGGGTCTGCCACCTGCAGGGCCTTGTCCATGATCGCGTACATCTCGGCGGCGACGAGCTTCCCGATCACGGCGTCGATGAGGCCGGCCCGGCCGCCGAACCGGTTGTAGATGGTGGCCTTGCTGACCCCGGCGGCAGCGGCGATCTCCTCCAGCGGAGTGTCCAGCCCGCGGCCGCGGAACGCGGCGATGGCGGCGGCGCGGATCTGGGCCACGTTGCGGGCGGCATCGGCGCGCAGGGGCGCGCCCGCCACCTGGGCGGCTTCCCGGTCTCCCGGCGGGCTAGTCCTCGGGCTCATCCGTCCGTCCTGAACAACTTGACTCCAGAGTTAACTTGACCGTAGGGTTAACTTAACCATCGGGTCAAGTTAACCACAGAGTCGAGCATAGGAGCAGGCCGCCCATGCCCCCATCCATCGTCGTGTTCGGAGCCGGTCCCGGCCTCGGCCGGGCCGTCGCCCGCCGCTACGCGCGAGCCGGCTACACCGTCGTCCTGGTGGCCCGCCGCGAGGCGCCGCTCAAGGAGCTGGCCGCAGACCTGGCCAGCATCGGCGCGACCGCGCACGTCTTCACCGCCGACCTGTCCGACACCGACGCCGTGCCACAGCTGGCCGGGCAGATCCGCGGCGTGGTCGGCGACCCCGGCGCGTTCTACTACGGTGTCTCCGCCGGCGGGTTCATTCCGGTCGCCGCCTTGACCCCCGAGCGTGCCCAGGCGCTCATGCCGCTGGCTCTCTACTCGCTGCTGGCCCTGGTGCAGGAGTTCCTGCCGGCCATGCTCGAACGAGGAGACGGCGCCATCTTGAGCGCGCAAGGCGCCAGCGCCGTGCGCGGCATGCCGCACATCTCCGGCGGGTTCGCCCTGGCCGCGCAGCGCAACTACCTACAGTCACTGCACGCCGCGGTAGCCGGCAAAGGCGTCTATGTCGGCGGTCTCTACATCGGCGCGGCTATCAAGCACACCCCCTTCTATGAACGGCGGGAGGCGGAAAGGGCGGCCGGAACCCCCGTGCCGGACATGCCCGAGGTTGACCCGGACGATCTCGCCGACCTTCTCTGGACCATGCACAGCACGAAGAGCCAGCCGGAAGCCACCTACCCGGCCGGCCTTTCCGACCACTGAGCAGCCCGGCGACAGGCGCCTGAGTGCCCGATCCCTGCCTTATCGCAGGAGCCGCCGTGCCGTGACCGTCAGCCCGCCGTGAACCCGCAGGTCACAGATCCGCGCCACGATCGTTCCCGCTGATGGCCCTGCCTCCGGGGACTCCGGCGCCCAGCTGGCATCAGCAACATTCGAAAGATGAGAAAGCAGGAGATGCGATGCCGTCGGCTGGCGAGCTGGCGGTGCTGCCGCCCGCTGATGAACCGTCGGCGGTGCTGCTGGCCGGGATGATGGTGTGCGCCGCCGACGGGATGCTGGTGAACATCGCGGATACGGAGGCGAACCGGACGGCGTTCGGCTGCAGCGGCACCGCCAGCCAGGACGGCGACGGGGCCTGCGCCGTTCCCGCAGGTCAGGATGGTTGCCTTGACCGCCCGCGCAGGCCGGGCCGCGCTCGGAGCGATCTGCGGCCGGGCACGGGCCGCAGAGCAGACGCTGCTGGCCCGGCTGGTGCGCCGCCGCCCGGACCTGGTCGCCGGCCGAGTGATCTGCTTCGACCGGAATTTCCCGGGCTATGACCTGATCACCGCGATCGTGCACGCGGGCGGGCACGTCGTCGCGCGGGTGAAGGCCAGGATCAGCCTCCCGGCGGAGCCCGGCGGCGGCTCGCTGCCCGACGGGTCCCGTCTTACCTGGCTGAACGCCCCGTCCGGGAAGAACAGGACCGGCTGGCGGTCCAAGGGCTGGATTCCGTCAGTCCCTTGGAGACTCCTCATTGCCATTGCCCGGGCGATCAGGGAATGGTGGGGCCTTGGGGCCGAGGGCGCGCCGGAGTTCGGCGACGAGCGGTTCTTCGATGGCGGTGGCCTCGCCGGTGCGCCCCGCCGACCGGTAGGAGGCAGCCAGACTGGCCCGCGCGGTGAGGGTATTGGGGTGCCCGGGACCGAAAACGCGCTGGAGGTCGGCGACAAGCCGTTCTTCGATGGCGATGGCCTCGTAGGGCCGCCCTGCCGACCGGTACGAGGCAGCCAGGCTGGCCCGGGTAGCCAGGGCGTAAGGGTGGTCGGGACCAAGGGCACGCTGGAGGTCGGCGACGAGCGGTTCTTCGATGGCGATGGCCTCGTCGATGCGCCCCGTCGACCGGTAGGAGGCAGCCAGCTCGCTCCGGGCTGCCAGGGTGTCAGGGTGGTCGGGACCGAGCGAGCGCTGGAGGTCGGCGACGAGCGGTTCCCCGATCGTGATGGCCTCGCCGGTCCGCCCCGCCAAGCGATATGCGGCAGCCAGATTGCCGCGCGCAGCCAGGGTGTCAGGGCGGTCGGGGCCGAGGACGCGCTCGAGGTCGGCGACGAGGGGTTCCCCGATGGCGATGGCCTCGCCGGTCCGCCCCGCCGACCGGTAGGAGGCAGCCAGGCTGGCCCGGGTGTCCAGGGTGTAAGGGTGGTCGGGGCCGAGGATGCGCTGGAGGTCGGCGACGAGCGGTTCTTCGATGGCGATGGAATCGGCGATGCGCCCCGCCGAACGGTACGAGCTGGCTAGGCTGCGCCGGGCGGCCAAGGTTTCAGGGTGGTCGGCGCCGAGGGCACGCTCGCGATCGGCGGCGGCCCGTTTTTTGCTGGCGATGGCGTCTTCGACGCGCCCGGCGTTCTCAACGCCGTTCATATTCCGCCCCCCTGCCTCGCCCTGACATGCACTCACAGGTCACCGAGCCTAACCCAGCCCGGGTCGCCGCAAGCCCGAGCCAGGCAGGCACGCCTTGCAAGGCTGCCGATCACACCGCTCCAGGTGCATCAAATCGGAACGCCCCTTAAGCGCGCTTCACCCGTGGTGTCGTACACCACCGTCCCGTCCAACGTGCGGACGACGAACGGGACATTCCCCGGTTCGGTGGTGATCACCGTGCCCCTGGCCAGCTCCAGTTCGACTTCGATCCTGGCTTCGCCGAGCGGGCACAGTGTGCTGGACGCGGTGTTGGACGGAACGCCGTCGATCCGGACCCGGATCTCGCGGCGGCCTGGGTCGTACGTTCACAACCGGTACTCGCCGGTCTCCAGGGCGATGAACTCATTCATGATCTTCTCTTCCGTGCGGCGCCCGCCAGTGGTGCGGGCCTCTCGAGCATCCACATAAAACTGATCAGCAGCCAGCACGGCCCCTGGACCCGAGGCCACGCGAGCATTCGTTGTGCGTGCTGGAGTCAGCGAGTGGGGAGGTGCGTGCTCACTCCGGCCCCGAGTCGCCCTTTGGGGCCAGCACCGCACTCGGTGCAGTCGGGGTCCCGGTGAGGCTCGTCAAGCATGAATGTCGGGCCATGATCATGGCCTCGTGCCCACGGTCCTGCGGACCTCGCATGGCGGCGCCCGGCAAACCGGCGACCAGGCGCATATGACGGAGGGTCCTTGGGCTGCCGCCATGGTGGCCCAGTGAGCAGGCTAGCGTCCATCGCCGGGCGACTTCAGGATCACTCCGCCCATGGCTCCCTCGCCCTCACCGACCGCGAGGCAAGCATTCTCAGAGGTGCAGGTGATACTGCCGACGGAGCTGATGCCGGGCGGGAGGGTCTGAACGCTCCAGGTATGCCCTCGGTTGCTGCTGGCCAGGATGTGGCCGGTTGAGAGACTTTTGTTGAACCCGGCGATGTAGCAGGTAGAGATGGTCGGGCAGGTTGGGTTGCCCACGTTCATGATCCCAGCCGGGATCGATTCCCTGGTCCAGGTTTTGCCCGCGTTGGTGGTGGTGAGCACGGTGGAGGCGCCGTTGCCCGTCGCCCCTGTGGCGTAACAGATCGCCGGTGTAGGGCAAGCGATGCCAGAAAGATCGGCGGAGATCGTCTCGGGACTCCACGTCTGGCCTGCATTGATGGTGGACAGCACCACGCCATCTCCTACAGCGAAGCAGACGGAAGTGGACGGGCATGCGACTCCGGCGAGAAATGGGATGCCAGCGGGGATGGACTGGCGGTGCCACTGTCTGCCGCCGTCCGTAGTGGCCAGCAGAAGTGCCCGCTGATCGTTCTCGTCCGCGTATCCGACGGTATAGCAATCTTCTGTGGCAGGGCAGGCGACGTCGTAGAGGTCGCCGCTCTTGCCGGCGGGCACGGGTGGTTCGGTCCAGCTCGTGCCTGCGTCGGAGGTGGCAGCCACCACGCCTGCAAGATTGAACCCCGCGGACACGCAGATTTTCACCGATGGGCAAGCGATGGCGTTGAGGGCGTAGATCTTGGCGGGCAGGCCGTGCTTAATCCAGGTACGTCCGCTGTCGCTGCTAACCAGCACTGCCCCGCGGTCCGCAGAGTCGCTGCCAGCCGCATAGCAAGCCATGGTCGAAGGGCAGTCCACGCCGAAGAGGAAGTCGATCCCAGGCGGGATCGCTTCTACCTTCCAGCCCGTGCCGCCGTCGACGGTGCGGTAGACCGCCGCGTTTCCACTTGTCTTTCCCGTCGCCACGAAGCAAGCCAACGTCGATGGGCAAGCCACATCGAACGCGTCGAGGCTCTTTGACGGGACCGCCTGGGGGCTCCAGGTCCCGCCCCGGTCGGTGGTGTGGAGCACGCCCTCACCCGCGTTTCCGCCCGTCGCCGTGCAGGTCGCTGCGCTTGGGCAGGCGATGGCGTCGAGGTTGTTGCTCCCGGCCGGGATGCCCTGGCGGGCCCAGCGTCGGCCCGCATCGGTGGTGGCGAGGATCACGCCTCCGCCGTTGGTGTCCTGGCCGACCGCGTAACACGCGCTGATGGCCGGGCAGGCGATGGCCTGGTATTTGGCGACGGTGGCAGGGACCTGCTGGCTGATCCAGGTCTTGCCGCCGTCGGTGGTGCCCAGGATGATGCCTTCGGGGGTGTTGATGTTGGCGTCGACGCCGGCTGCGTAGCAGGCCGTGGTACTCGGGCAGGCGAGGCCGAAAAGGAATGAGACGCCCACCATGGATGGCGGCAAGGCCGGGAGGGTCTGGCTGACCCAGGTCTCGCCTCCGTTGGTGGTGGCCAGGATGACGCCGCCGCCCCCTTGGTTGTCTCCCGCCGCGAAGCAGGTCTTCGTCGTCGGGCATGCGATAGCGAAGAGTTGCTGGACGGAACTTGAGACTTTCTGCTGCCGCCACGTTCGGCCGCCGTTAGTCGTGGCCACGATTGCGCCGAGAAAGGTGCTGCTGGCGAAACTGTTGCCAGCGGCGTAGCAGACGGTAGTGGTTGGACAGGCTATCGCGTCCAATGTCTGGATCAGCGGAGGGACATTGCCGGTCGCCGCCCAGGTGGCGCCCCCATTGGTGCTGGCGACTATCGTGCCTGCGATGTTGGAGTTCGTTCCGTCGGCATAGCAGGTCGTCGTGGCTGGGCAGTCGATGCCTTCCAGAAGGTCTATGCCTGCGGGGTAGCGCGTGGCTAGCTTCCAGGCCGATCCGCCAGGCCGGGCTGGCCAAGTGGCTGACGGACTGGCAGCGGACGTACCGGACATGGCGAACAGCAACACGCAAGCGAGCGTGCACGTCAAGGCCCCGAACCTACTCCGTTTCGGAGCAACGCCCAACCTCATCCCGCGCTCCGCTCAGTGATTACGGAAAGCTGGCCACACCAGCCGAATTATCGCATGCCTGCTTTGATCTTGTGACTGTCGATCACTTTCCGGGAACGGGAACCACGACTGTCCCGCCGAAGCTACGACGCCGTGGCCGAGCAGTATGCGACCCGCTTCCCCGAGGAACTCGCCGGCAAGCCGCTGGACCGGGCTCTGCTGAGCTGCCTCATCGGGCAAGCCGAGCGGCACCTGGACGAGTTGAGGGCTCGCCACTGAACGTGAAGTCGCTGCGTTGTTGGGCGGTGCCCAGTGCTGGACCGCTGATCGCTGTCGCACTCAGAAAGCTCCGGCCCGGTAGGTCGGGGATCATGCTGCCGTGGCCGCCCGCCCGGCCGGCTGGATGCCATGACGGGATAGCGGCGGGCGATCCTGGGCGGCTGAGAAAATTCCTATCCATGTCTGGTACGCCAGGCGATGATCGACTTAGACTGGCCAGTGCGGTGAGCATGGATGCGGTTCCCGGAGAGGATCGGAACGATGGCTCTATTAAATGCCACGGAATACACGTTCCAGGGCGAGGGTATTACAGCATCGTACTTCCCGGGTGGTGCCGGAGGTCCGCTGGTTGAAGGTAGGCCGGAGGTGTTTTTTACCTTTCAGGATCACCATGCGTCGAAGGTATTTGGCGAGCAAGATGTGGATGTCAAGCAAATCGAGAATGTCGGTGCACTGATCTCGGTCGCTCTTGTCAAAGGTGATATTGAAGGTAGCCCTGTAACTACCTTCACGGTATTCGTGCCGGAAGTCGGTGTCGCCCCGGATTCACCGCAGAACTTCAAGACCAAGTCGATTACCACTGTTCAGGCGGCGAGGTACGTGGAGAGAGAAGTCTTCCCGGCGCTTCAGATCTACAAGGTGGATCACCTCGACGGTACGGCAAGCATCCACCCGCTTCCTGATTAGATCGATATCAGCGTCTTTTTGCTGCGGCGTGTGGGTGTTTGGGTGCCCGCCGCGGCCAGCAGTTACTGCTCGACGCGTCTTCCTGGTGCAGCTGGTTGCGCTCGAGATTGCCTGGCTGTAGGCATGGCAGAAGTTGCGGGCGGGTTCTTTGACGCGCCAGCCTAGGGCGGCCGCAGAACATCCAGATCTGGGACGTCGATGTCTTGGTCGCCTTGCGACCGTGACCACGCATATCGGCGCCGCCGGGGGCAAGGCCGGCTCAGAAGCGCTCCGTGCGCTTAAGCACCAGGTCAGCGAGGCCATCTGCACCCGCCTCCAGCCCGGCGCTGGCCGCGCGCGTCGAGGCTAACGGCCCGGGCGGGCAACCGGGGAACGACTCTGACTCCAGCGCGGCTTGCTCACACCGCGATGACGCTCGTTCCCGGAGGTGCGATCGTGCCGGATGCGCATGGCGGGTGTCAGCGGCGGAGGATGCCGCGAAGGTGCTGCAGGGGCCATCGCCGGTCGAACAGTGTCGGGTCGTCCCGGTCCTCGGCGCGAAGGTGCTCGATCAAGGTCACATAGCCGTCGAGGTCGAGCGTCCTGATCAGGGTGAGCAGGTCGGCCGCCTCGCCCGTGACGGGGGCGACCGGTGCGACGAGCCGGTCGTATAGTTCCACGACCTGGTGAACCATCGTCAGGTGGCGCGGCCCGGGTTCGACGGAGGGGAAGTTCGTCGCGGCGAAGTCCTCGGTGAAGACGATCGGCTCGACTGCCAGGGCACGGGGTCCGTAGTGCTGGGCGAGATGGACGAGCAGCTCGACGTCGAAAGTCTCGTTGAAGGACGTCATCTGCGCGATGGCCGGGCCGAGCGCGGCCCCGTCGAAGACCTTGAAGCCGGCCTGGGTGTCGAGCACATGGGCCAGGGGCGGGATGAGCAAGGCCCGGACGAAATGGCGGAACAGGACGATGATCTTGTCCGGCTTGTCGCTGGTGCTGTGCGGCTCGGTGACCGGCCCGTCGGGCCGGACCAGCACCGCCCCGTCGATCCCGTAACGCTGGCCGAGCGCGCCGACCACCTTGTCGCCGGCCACCACCGGCGCCGCCAGCGAGCCCAGCTGCGCCAGGTTCGCGGACAGATCCGCGTCGGTGTAGCAGACCACATGCCGGCCGGCGCCGTTCGCCCACGCCGGATCGGTCCCGATCGCGGCGGCTAGCCCGGCCAGTATCGATCCGCCCTTGCGGGACTGCTCGGTCGAGATCAGCCGGTCGAATGCGGGGCTGATCGAGATGTCACCCCCGATCACCTCAGCCAATCTGAGCACCGTCACGCTGCGGTGACCTTTCCCCGGGTAGTCCTCGGCCGCCGCGATGCCTGTCATGAGGTCGGCACTGGAGGGCCGGTCCGGGCATCCGTCGTCGCAGGCGATGATGCTCCACGTGACACCGGGCAGGTCGCCGGTCAGCCAATCGAGCTGGCGGACCTTGGCCCGTACGAAGTCCTCCCCGTGCGGGTGCGCTGCACGGGGGACCATGCGGCCTGTCTCGCCGTACATGGCCCACACCACGGTCAGGTGGACCGGCCCGGTGAGCTCACGCAGCCGCCGCCGCGAGCGAGCCGCGGAAATCGCTTCGGCCGCCACCGCCGGACCGTGGCTGCCCGCGACATGCCCCGCCGCCGCGCGGCCCTCGACCAGGGCGGAGGCCACGTCGAGCACCGCCTGGTTCTGATCAGAGTCCGTGAGGTCGCGCACGGGCACCAGTGCATTGTTCATAGCCCGAGGATGCCAGAGCCCCCAGCTCCCAAGCACCCGGACCCAGCCGCCAGCGTGACGAGATCCTGGCCACAGGACCGGATCTGACCGTCCTGCCGGACCAGCCCTACACGTTCACCGTCGGCGACGGGCCCGAGTGCTTCCCCGGCATTGACGCTGCGCTGGCCGGGCTGGGGGGTTACTTATCGCGTTTGCTCACGGAGAGGGCGGACCCTCTGAGAGAGGAGAGCTGCTGCCAAGGCAGCCCTCCTACTCGACCTGAGGATCCTCATGTCGCGCGGGCACCACGATCAGCGTCGGACCTACGTCCAGCCTGTCCGGCATCTGACCTGCGTCTGGTGAAGAGCCTGGCTCAGCGGGCCGGATCAGGTCAGAGCGGTATCCAGTAACGGCGGGTAAGCCCTAGCTCCGTGTGACGCACATCCTCCAGCACGCCGCCGGCCTTCTCGATGACCTGGGCCGAGGCCAGGTTCCCGTCGTCGCAGGTGACCAGCACCTTCTCCAGCCTCAGCGCGGACGCCTGGGGCAGAACCGAGCGCAAAGCCCATGTCGCCAGGCCCCGGCCGCGGGCCGAGGGCCGGATTCCGTACCCGATGTGCCCTCCGGCACGCAGCAGGAACTCATTCAGCTCATGGCGCACCGTGATGGCCCCCAGGTAGGTGCCGCCCTCCACCACCCACCAGTAGGTCGCATGCACGCGGCCTTCTCCTGCCGGGATTGAGGTATCTGCCTGACGCAGCAGCCTGTCAACCCACGCGGAAAAGCCTGCGGCGGTATCCACATCATCATCGGCATGCAAGCCAGCGCCATCCTGGTGAACCCCGCGCCCCCACTCATCGCGCGAGGCAAGCCAGGACCGGTGCAGATCGCTTGTCGGCGAGAACAGTTCCGGCACGTGAGTTCACCGTTATCGAGCGGCAGGCCTTAAAGGTCGCGGACGTGCACTCCTGCCCCGAGTGCGGGGACTGGCAGCCAGGCCGGGTCTACTTCCTGACGCTTCTTGTACCCTTGCGGGGACAACCGGACTCTGGCCCTTACCGCCAGGTCGGCCAGTCATCCCACCGTAGGCGGGGCCAGGCTCGAGATCGACTCATTTATCGCTTACGCCGCTGGTGGGTAGTACGTGCTGGTGCTGGGCAGATCCCAGTTGGTCGCTCCGCAGGCTGGGTACTCTCTCCTCACTTTCGCCCTTTTCGAAGAGGCATGACCGCGATAAGCCCGGCCACCGTCATGCCGCAGGTCCGGTGGAATGACGTATCCGTTCAGGACAAGCGGGCCTGCGGTGGCGGCGGGTCATCTCTGCTGCTCGTCTTTACGCGGAAGCTCGTCCGCGTGGCGAAGAACGACCTTCCACTGACCGCTCTCCCGGCGGTAAGCCTGCGTACAGCACAGTGTCCTTGGCTGCGGCCGATCGCCGGCGTGCCTGGTCATGTGCTCCAGATCAACGGTGTAGGCGAGGTCGTCGCCGACCGCCGTCACCACATTCTCCACGCTGCGATCTGTTGAGGCGATGCCTTTCGCAGCCCAGTCGAGCCTGGCACTGACCTGCTCCCATCCGCGCTCGTACCCGCCGAACGCGCCCATGATCACGACATCCTCAGCGTGCGACCACAGCGCCTTGAAGGGCTCGGGCCGCCCTTCGACCAACTCGCCGAGGGCTTGCTGGCAGGCCCTTACGAATTGGTTCCAGGCCTCATCCACGTGTCGATGATGCCAGGGCCTCAGCTGAACCGGAAGCGCTCAGCCGCGGGGCAAACCGTGCACGAGCAGACAGCACTCAACATCCGGTCATGTCGCGGCGGGGATAAGCGGCGCGTCCGTCGTACCTACTTCTGCCTGTGCGCCGGGCCAGGTTCGACGCAGAACTCGTTGCCCTCCGGGTCCCGCATGATCGTGTGGTGCTGGTGGCGCCGCCATACGGTGGCCCCGAGCTTCTCCAGCCTGGTGACCTCGCGCTCAACAGTGCCAGGGGCGCGCAGGTCAAAGTGCATCCGGTTCTTCGCTGTCTTTGCCTCGGGTACCCGGGTGAACCAGATGTTGGGGCCGCCCCAGCCCGCGGCTTCCACGAACGCCTTGTCGGCGGTTGACTCCTCGTCCACGTCCGACCCGAATACGGCCGCCCAGAACGTCGCAAGCGCGAAGGCATCCACGGCGTCGAACGAGACCGACTTGATGACAGTCGTCATACCGGGACGGTAGCCGCGCCAGGACCGTTGCGTCACCCCCGTTAAACGGCACGGCGGCACATCAGTACAGAGGATCGGCGGTGCCGGGGCTTGCGGCAGGGGCCGATCCGGCGGTGCTGGCATCATCGGCGGCGTCTTGGAGTGCGCTCATGCTGGATGATGCTCGTTCTGACCTGCCGGGCCGCTGCGGTGTCCCATCATACGGACGCAATCAGCCCGAATAATGAGATTTGACGCTCCCGCGGGAACGTCTGGTCATGCCTCTCCGGCATCCTGAGGGCCGATCCGGCACGGGTGTGAGGTGCTGCCCGCCGATCCGTTTTGACGCCCCGAACGCCGATCCCGGCGGATAGGCATGCCAGACTTCCCCTCCCTGGCCGGGCAGCCCATTCTGCTGACGCTGCCGCGGCCGGGACTGACCCCAGCACGGTGCCGTGCGCCTGTAGCGCCGGGATCCGTACCGCGCAGCCCTTCACGGGCTCGAGCAGGACGTACACGCCGGTTCGCCGCTTCACCGGGTCGTCGTCCCAGTGACCGTAGACTTCCCAGCTCACGCCGGCCGGTCGGACGGTCGTGGAGGTTCGCGTCACGCCGACACCTTGGCCCCGCTGGCCTGCAGCAACCGCTGGCCCAGGGCCGCGGTAGCGCGTTGGAGTTCGGGTGACCCGATGATGCGGAAGGGTGCCGGGATGGCGGCGAGCTGGCGGGCGTACCAGTCCGGCTCGTCAGTCGTCGCCCGAAGGCGTGTCCGGCCCTCTTCGTCCGGTTCCAGGCGTCCCAGACTTCTCGGCACCCATCGTGATGTCTCATCGATGGTGGCGTCGACCAGGACATCGACCGGGTAGGCCCAGCCTTGGGACAGGTGCTCCTCCAGGGTGCGCAGTGCGTCGAGCTCTGGTGGTGGCGTGAACGTGTCCGGCAAGGCCTCGATCACGGCGATCCGATCCACGCGCAGCGCGCGCAGTGCCTGCTTGGTGTGTGACCAGCCCAGCAGGTACCACCGGCTGTGTCGCAGCACAACCGCCCATGGGTCGATCTCCATCACCCGGTCCGCGGCCTGGCCCATCCGATACACCAGGCGCAGTCGCCGCGCCACGGTGCAGGCCTTGATCAGCTGAGTGGTCAGCTCCGGGCTGGCCGGGGATTCGTGTGCCGGGGGAGGAGTGAAGACGTCACGGAAAGCCCGGACCGGCCCTGCCGCTCTCTCCGGCAAGACCCTGACGATCTTGGCCAGCGCGCTGCCCACCGGGTCCGTGGGGTTAGCCGCGTTCCGGTGGCCTTCCATGACGGCCATGACCATGCCCATCGCCTCAGCGGCGGTGAACATCAACGGCGGGAGCCGCAAGCCGCGACCCACCCGATAGCCCCCTTGCGGGCCGCTGACCGAGTCGATCGGCAGATCCGCCTCCCGCAAGATCGCGACGTAGCGACGGGCAGCCCTTTCTGTGACCCCGAGTCTTTCCCCCAGCTTGTGCGCCGTGATGCCGGGGCTGTTCTGGATCACCTCCAAGGCGAGCAACGCCCTCGCCGTGGGGCTCACGTCGTGCGCCATACGCTCCCCAATCCCGGAACCAGATCGTCCGGAACTGACGCTAGCGTGCCTGCCATGGACAGTGACAGCGAGGTGATCCTGCGCGAACCTCCGGCCGCCGGCAATGAGCTCGACACGCTCCTGGGTGCCCTTGAACGTCAGCGCGGGTACGTGGCCTGGAAGTGCGGGAACCTGGACTCAGCCGGGCTACGGGTGACCCTCGGACCGTCCGCGATGACCTTGGGCGGCCTGCTCAAACATCTCGCCGTGGTCGAGGACCACACGTTCTCCGTCAAGCTGTACGGCCGGGATCCCTGGCCGCCCTGGGACACCGTGGACTGGGACGCCGACCCAGACTGGGAGTGGCACTCGGCTGCCGGGGACAGCCCTGGGCAGCTCTTGTCGCTGTGGCGGGAAGCGGTGGGCCGCTCCCGGACCCTGGTAGCCGAGGCGATCGCCGACGGCGGCCTCGACCGGCTCGCCTCCGGCGCCTGGCCCGACGGCCGGGCCCCCAGCCTGCGACGGCTCCTCATGGACATGATCGAGGAGTACGCACGCCACGTGGGTCATGCCGACCTCATCCGGGAGTCGGTCGATGGGCTTGTCGGAGAGGATCCCGAGTGACGACACCCAGCACAACGACACGAGAGCCAATCACGACTGCACAGCTGACCATCGCGGGTGCGAACAAGGCCTCCTGGGCAGACCTCCAGGAGATCTTCGGCACCGGCGACTACCCCGGCAAGTGCTACTGCCAGCACTTCAAGACGCGGGACTGCCACTGGAGTTCCATGAGCGACCGAGAACGGCAGAACCGCCTCCGCGAGCAGACCCGCTGCGATAACCCGCGAGCCCGTACCACCACGGGACTCGTGGCCTACCTCGGCAAGGAGCCGGTCGGCTGGGTGGCGGTCGAACCACGCACGGCCTATCCACGCCTGTTGCGGACCAGGACCGTCTGGAGCGGCCGCCAGGAGGATAAGGCGGACGACGGCGTGTGGGCCGTCACCTGCTTCGTGACCCGCAAGGGGTACCGCAAGCGCGGGATCACCTACACGCTGGCCGCCGCCACAGTCGACTTCGCCCGGGAACAAGGCGCCCGGGCGCTGGAGGCGTACCCGATGATCACACCCCCCGGCAAGGAGATCACCTGGGGGGAACTGCACGTCGGAAGTCGCCAGGTCTTCGCCGACGCCGGCTTCAGCGAGGTGAGCCACCCCAGCCCGCGACGTGTAGTGATGCGGATCGACTTCGCGAACTGAGGCCGATACGGGCGGACTGTTGAGCGCTGCCGACAAAGTCCGACTGTCAGGACCTCGCACCCAGCATGCAGGCATGCCGCGACGGGATGTTCAAAGCGTCGACGGGTAGCCGCGCCTGGCGCGATCGCGGAGCCTGGTCAGTGATCGGTGGCAGCCGCGCACCTAGCTGCCTGATTGAGAGTTGCGTTCCGGGCGTCGATCCGTGCTCCCGAGCCAAGTGTCTCAAAATCTTCGTTAATGACACCGCCGACCGCTCGTTAGGACACGTCGTGGCATAAACCGTCGTTTCCTGATCCCGGACGATCGTGCGGTGCCGCGCGGACCCGGCCGGCCGGATCACTCCCGTCACACCGGCACCACAGACCCCGTGAGCCACGTCTTCCGGAGCGNNCACATCGATCTTGGAAACGATGCGGAAGGAGGCGTCCCCAGGCCGCTTTCCCGGTCCCGGTCCCGGTGCGGGTGCGGGCTGTTCGAGGATTCCATGCGGTGGCGTGCCAGAACCGCCGCGCACGGTCACCCGCCGGCTTACCTCCGCGCGCTAACCAAGCGCGCGGTCCGCCGGCCCGGGCGGGCGCTCCCGAGCTCTTGCCGGACGCCCCCGCCCCGGCCCGACCCGACCTGACGATCACGAAACCTGCCGCCTACCTCTCTGCGCGGGCCCTTAGCTGTTGTCGCGCATGACGCTGGTGACGCGTTGAGGTTGCTCCGGGGCCAGTTCCCGCTCGCGGCGTGGCGTGTGGTCGTGTCGGGGGAGCAGGAGCGGGGTCGACAGGATGAGGAGACCGGCGATGTGGCGTGTGGTCGTGTCGGGGGAGCAGGAGCGGGGTCGACAGGATGAGGAGACCGGCGATCGCGATCGCGGTGCGGGGGCTGGTGATGCTGGCCAGCAGGCCCCACAGGACGGTCATGGCCGCGACGGTGACGTTGCTGGTGACCGACCACGCGGACAGGGTGCGGGCGACTCGGTCGGTTGCGGTTTGGTCGAGCCGGTAGGTGGCGAACACCGGGTTGAACACCCCCATGCAGGTGACCAAGCCAAGCTGGACGGCGATGACGAGCACGATCCCGGCAGCGCCGGGGCGGATGAAGGCCAACCCGAGCGACCAGCACGCGCGCAGTGCCCCGGCGGTGAGCATGACCTTGTGCTGCCCGGACCGTGCGACGAGTCGGCGGGCCAGTCGTGAGCCGATGAGGCCGCCGATGCAGGGCGCTCCGAACGCGAGGCCGTACTGCCAGGGTGCGAACCCGAGGTGGCCGAGCATGAGAACGGCGAGCAGCGGCGAGGTCGCCATGATCAGGCCGTTGACAGCGATCGTGTTGAAGAACAGCGGGCGCAGCGCCGGGTGGGTCAGGATGTACCGCCACCCGTCGACTAGGTCGCCGGCTCGCAGCCGTGGCGCATCGGTTCGCGCCCGGTGCGGCTCCCTTCCCCCGATCGCGCGGATCCCTGCTGCCGAGAGCAGGTAGCTAACCGCATCGGCTACCACGGTCGTCACCGGGCCGAACAGCCCGATCGCGACCCCGCCGAGCGGCGGTCCGAGCGCGGTGACGGTCCAGGTCGTGGACTCGAATCGCCCATTCGCGACGAGCAGGTCCTGCGGCCGCACGAGCGCTTTCACGTATGCGCCGCTGGCCGCCGTGAAGGCGATATTGGCTGCGGCGACGATGACCGACACCACCAGGAGCTGGACGAAGGTGAGCCAGCCGAGCGCGAACGCGGCGGGGACGCTCATCAACGCCGCGAACCGGGTCAGGTCCATCGCAACCATCACCGGCCGCTTGCGGCGGAACTCCACCCACGGGCCGAGCGGCACCGCCACCACCGCCCCCACCGCCAGCCCCGCAGCCGCCAGCACCGACACCTCGGTCGGCCCGGAGTGCAGCACGAGGATCGCGATCAAGGGAAACGCGCCGAACGCGAACCATGTGCCGGACGCGCTGACCGCATACGCCGCCCAGAGCCACCCGAACTGCCGCCCCAGCGACTGCCTAGCCACCATGTCCAGCGCGCTCCTCGCTGTCTCGCCCGAACAACCTCACGTTGACCGGCGAGATCAAAGCGAGCAGACGGCCAGCCGCAGACCGCCGACGAGAACCCAGCCCGCGGCCAGCTCCTCACCGTGAAGCTCCTCACCGTGAAGCTCCTCACCGTGAAGCTCCTCACCGTGAAGCTCCTCACCGTGACGAAATAGCGGGCTTCGCAGCGTCTGCGGGGGGGACAACCACAGGGGGTGCATGAGCCTATTACAACGATGTAGTTCCGGCCGATCAAACAACAGTTGGTGGATGCTCGACAACCAACGGTTGTGGAGTACTACAGTGCGGCATGAACGTGGAAGCGGTCCGGGCGTTCGTCGCGGTCGCCGACGAAGGGCAGTTCCAGCTCGCAGCCGCTCACCTCGGCATCAGCCAGCAGGCCGTCTCGAAACGGATCGCAACCCTGGAGGCCAGCCTCGGCACGGTGCTGTTCAAGCGGACGGCCACCGGAGCCGCACTGACCCGGGACGGGCGGACCTTCCTCCCGCACGCCAAAGCCATCCTCACGGCAGTCAGCGAAGCCTTCGGTTCGGTCCAGCCGCAGACCCGTCCGCTCAGAGTCGACGTCCTGTCACGGCGCATCGCCTCCGCGGAACTCCTGCGTGCGTTCCACCGCGAGAACCCGACGCTGCCGATCGAAATGGTGACGAGCAGCGGCGCAGGGGCCACGATCCAGTCCCTCCTGGCAGGTGAGATCGACGCCGGCTACGTCTACCTCCGAGGGCTGGCGAGCGAGCTCGACCCGCGCCTCGACCGCTCGTATGCCTACCTGGAGCCGCTCCACGTCATTGTCGGCGAGCAGCATCCGCTGGCCGGCTCACGCAGCGTCCGAGCGGCGGAGCTGGCCCGCTTCCGAGCATGGGTCCCAGGAATCGTCAGCGGCAGCGAGTGGGAGGCTTTCTACCTAGAGCTCGCTGAGGTGTTCACCATCGACATCGACCCCACCGGGACCGAGTCACTCTTCGACACCATCGCCGACTCCCGGTTGCTCCTCACCTTCGTCGGTGCGAAGAGCCGGGTCGCCTGGCCCGGTCACCTGGGCCTGGCGCGCATCCCCGTCGTCGCCCCGACGCCGCTCTACCCGTGGTCGCTCATCTGGCACTCGGGCACCCGGCACCAAGGGGCGCGGCGGTTGATCGCACACGTGAAGCAGGTGTTCGAGCCGCCAGAGATCGATCAGGTGTGGCTGCCGCAGCAGGCACGAGACGACCTTCGCTGGCACCGGTGGCCGCCAGCGCACCCAGACGCGTTACAAACGACCATGCGCGACTAGCCGGCCGCTGCCCGCCCGAGACTCGCCCGGTGGCTAGAACAGGCAGACCAGCCGCGGAAGCCAGCGCAGCTATCGCAGCCAGCGCAGCTATCGCAGCTATCGCAGCTATCGCAGCTATCGCAGCTATCGCAGCTATCGCATGCCACGCAGTCATGCGCGTCACGCCGCCCACGAGCACCTCGATGACGCGGGCGGGCTCGTCGCCGGCGTTCCGCATCGCGTGCTGCACGTTGCGGGGCTTGACTGCCCAATCTCCCTGGCTCGTAGAAACTTGCTGATGCTGGCCGCGCAGCACATCGTGGCCTGGGCGCGTGTATTGCATAGAGACCCGACGGGGGAGGTGTGCATGACATTCGAGGAGTTCGCGGCTGCCCGGCTGCCGGGGGTGCTGAGGTTCGCCGCCGTGCTTACCGGTGACCGCGGCCTGGCCGAGGACGTGGTGCAGGAGGTGCTGATCCGGGCGAACGGGCGATGGCAGGCCATCGCGGGCCTGGACCGGCCAGAAGCCTACATCCGCAAGATGATCGTCAACGAGTACCTGTCCTGGCGGCGCCGGTCGTGGCGTCTGGTGCCGTCAGGGGCTGGCACGGACGTTGACGACCGCCTCACGCCAGACGCCGCAGCCGATTACGCCGACCGTGAAGCCATCCTCGCCGAGCTGGCGAAGCTGCCCCGGCGGCAACGCTCGGTGCTGGTACTCCGCTACTACGAGGGCCTTTCCGACACGGAGATCGCGGCTGCCATCGGCTGCACGCCCGGCACTGTCCGCGGCTACGCCTGCCGGGCGCTGGCCGTGCTCCGGGTCGAGCTGGCCGAACCGCCGCTACAGATACCGATTGCGATCAAGGAGGAACGCTGATGCGAACCGGAGGCCACGAGCCGATGCGTACCACAGACGACATCCGTGAAGCGCTGGTGACGCTGGAGCACCGCGCCCCGAGCGCGGACGCGGTGCTGCGCGCGGTGCACGACGCTACCGGGCACCCCGCGCCGGCCCTGGCCGGCCCGATCCGGTCACTACGATCACCTCGCTGGCTCCAGCGGCCGCGGCTGGTCATGAGCATCGGCGCCGTGGCCGCAGCCGCCGCCGTGGCCGGCCTCGTGATTGCGCTGCCGTCGGGCGCCGCTCCCGGTGGCGACGGGCGGCCGGGCCCGGTATCGCAGGGGGGGCTTCCCTCGGCGGCGTCGGTGGGGAAGGCCATGCTGACCGCGTTCGAGGCCGCCAACGACGACATCCTGTACGAGATACAGACCGGCCGCGACCATGGCCGGACGGTGGACGAGTCTCGGTTCAGGTCCTGGCCGCTGGCGCCGGCGCCCGGCCAGCAAGCACGAATGCGGGAGACCTCGAGCGAGCCAGCCGTGCACACGGCCGCGCCGCTGAAGCTGACCGAAGACTGGGGGATCACCTACACCGCCCCGCAGGCCGGCCGGACGGCCCGCGGCCAGCTGACTATGGTCTGCTATGCCGGGACCGGCCAGACCGCTTGCGGGTACGGGAACATTAACACCCCCGCCGGAACCTGGTCCCGGCGCAGCGGTCAGTCTGCGGGCTCCACCGACGCTGGCCCCGGGGGCGATCTCAGCCCGGCCGCGATTGCCCGGGAGATCGCCGAGGGCCAGTGGCGGGTCGTGCGCCGCACCTGGCTGGACGGGCAGCCAGCCATCGAGCTGAGCGAGAACTCCACCGGGCCGATCTTCCCGCTGCCGGTCCTGCTGTGGGTGAGCGCGCGGACCCACCTGCCACTGCGATGGATCGTCGGATCAGGCACCCCTCAGGTGAGCCAGCAGGACTTCGCCTACCTGCCGCCCACCGCGGCCAACCTGGCGCTGCTGCGAGTGCCGATTCCCCCGGGCTACCCGCGTTCCAGCCCCTCCACGGGCTGACCCACGGCCCCACGGCCCCACGGCCCCACGGCACGGGTAGTAACTAGGGCCGCAGGCGACCAACGTCGCCTGCGGCCCGCCTGCCGTCGCAGTTCTCAGTACCAGCATGGGATCCGGCCAGGCCCGCGCTACCGAGTTGGCGCAGCGTCCAGCCGTTGCCTGCGGGGTCGAGCGGGCGGGTGACGGCAGCGAATATCTCTGCGGCACGCCGGTAGGACATCCGGGCCTGGCCGGTGACCGGGCAGATGTCCGCGGACGCGGTAGGTGCGGGCGCCCTGCGGTCGGTGACGAAGACCGGCCCGTACGTCCTGCCCGCCAGCAGCCAGCGAAGAATCTGGCTGGTCGTCTCCTGCCACTCGATGGGGGCGCCCGGCCGTTGCCCTGACCGGACCCGAACGCGATTGCGGGACAGGTCGAGCCGGTCTGCGTCGAGATCGAGAACCTCCCCGATGTGCGCGGCCGTGTCATAGAGAACCCGCCAGAGGGCATGCTCGCGGAGGCTTGGCGTCACCCGGAAGAGGCTGTCGACCTGCTCGGCGGTGAGTGCGGGCGCGGCAGCGGGTCCGGCGGGCAGGTGATGCAGGCCGGCCGTCGGGTCTGCGCTGATCCACTGCTGGTCCTGCCACCAGCCAACCGCACTTCGCAATGCGGACAGCTCGCGGTTGACCGTCCGCGCATCGGTCATGGCTGCCCGGTCCGTGATGGCGGCAGCGAGCCTGCGGCCGGTGCCGACGTCGTCAAGCAGCGCTAGTGGCACGACCGGCGGTGCCGCGCACCGGCGCCGCGGGCCGGCCGGTGTCGGCTTTCCGACCAGCGGCCAGGCCCAGCCAGCCAGGGAGATCCGGTAGACACGGCGAGAGCCCAGGCCGATCGAGGCCTGGGCGAGATACTCCTCCACCGCGACCGCGTACTCCACCGGCGCCAGAGCTGAGATAACCGCCGGAGCGGGCGCCGGCGCCAGCGCGAGCTGATGCAGCGTCATGGCTCCCTCCATTCACGCCCGGTCCCGCGGTAAATGGGTCCGTCTGCCGGAGCTGACTCCATTATAACTCTGCCGCAGAACGCATTTACTGCGGTAAATTCGCGTCAGCTGGTGAACTTAAGTGGCCACTCCTGGCCGGAGCCGTTCGGCAATTGCATTTTTCTTCCTTTGTTTGGCATGGTGGATGCTGTGCGCAAGAATCGGTATTCGCTGGTCAATAGGCGCAGTAAATCAGCATCGGATATCGCGGCTAAAGCCGCGGTAAATGCGATGGCCGGAACGGGCGGCGACGCGAGGGAACCCGGCGCGGCCGCCGTCCCCGCTTCCGTGCCCGCGCGCTGCCGGCCACCGGGCGGCAAGCTGGCAGTGCTGGCCGAGCGCAACTTCCGCCGGTTTTACGTCGGGTACGCGACCTCATCGCTCGGCACCGCTATGTCATCGGTCGCCGTGGCTTTCGCCGTCCTGCGAAGCGGCGGCACGGCGACCGAACTCGGCCTGGTGTTCGCCGCGAACATCGTTCCCATGGTCGTGTTCACGCTCGGCGGCGGGATAATCGCCGACCGGCTAGGCCGCCGGCCCGTCATGCTGGCGGCCGACGTGGCGCGGTGCGCCGCACAGGGGACGCTCGCGGCCATACTCTTCTTCGGCAGCCCGCAGCTGTGGCTATTCGTTGCCACCGCCCTTATCGTCGGCACCGGCAACGCGCTCTTCCAGCCGGCCCTCTCCGGGCTCACCGTGGAGATCGCACCGCGCGACCAGCTCGGCGATGCGAACGCGCTGTTCGGCATGGCGCAGCCTGCCGCCCGGGTCGCAGGCCCCGCGCTGGCCGGGATCCTGATCGCCGTCACCACTCCGGCCGTGGTGATCGCGGTAGACGCCGGGACGTACGCCATCAGCGCGCTCGCGCTCAGCCTGCTCCGCTTTCGCGACGCCGGCCAGGTCAAGGCGCCGTCGCTATTCCGCGATATGGCTGAGGGCTGGGCGCAGTTCACCGCCAACACCTGGCTCTGGCTGGAAACCGTCCAGTTTGCGCTGTTCAACCTGCTTACCTGGGGTCCCTACCTGGTACTCGGACCGGTACTGGCGCGGCAGTACCTCGGCGGCGCCAGGGCCTGGGGCGCCATCATGGCGGCCTACGGCGGCGGCGCGATCCTCGGCGGCCTGCTCGTGCTGGGCCGCAGACCCAGGCGGCCCCTGCTGGTGAGCACCCTGGCCACCTTCGGCTACCCGCTACCGCCGCTGATGCTTGCCCTGCACGTGCCTGCTGCCGCGGTGGCGGCCGGAGCCCTCATGGCCGGCCTGGGCTCAGCCGCAGCCGGCGCTCTGTCCACGACCGTGACCCAGCAGCGGGTACCCGCGGCTGCCCTCGCACGGGTCGGGGCATTCAACATGGTCGGCGCCTTCGCGTTCGGCCCCATTGCCTTTGCCGCGGCCGGCCCGGTAGCCGCGGCGCTCAGCGCACGTGCGGTGCTCGGATTCGGTGCGGCATGGGCGGCCTTCGGCAGCGCCGTGCTGCTCGCCGTACCCGCGGTACGGAGGGTGACCTGGCGGGACTCGCCGCCCCCTGGAAGCGACAGCCAGGTCAGCCCTGCCGGGACCGGAACGCGGCCGTCTTGACCCGGTTCTGGCAGGCCGTGGAGCAGAATTTCCTGGTGCCGTTGCGCGAGGCGTCCACGTAGACCCGGTCACAGCGCGCCGCCGTGCACACGCCGAGCCTGCCGCGATCCTCGGTGCCGAGCACGATGGCCAGCCCGGTGGCGCAGCCCGCCGCCCAGCCGTTCGCCAGCCCGTCATGCGTGCCGTGGAAATGCAGGTGCCACCCTTCCCCGTCGTGGCGGTCCAGCGCGGGGCGGGCTCCCGTCCAGGCAAGCAGCTTGTTGACCTGCCTCGCCGCCGTGTCCACATCGTCGCGGCTGACCGCCTCGAAGACGGTGCGGAACTCGGTCGCGATGCCGCGCAGTTCCTCGGCGTCTTCGGCCGGCACGTCACCGTAGTCGGGGTTGGCCGCGCGCAGCACGGCAGTGACCGCCGCGGGAAGGTAATCGTCGTCCGGCGGCCGGTAGGAACGGCCGTGCGCCTCCCCGGCCGTCAGGGCGTTGACCAGTCCCACCGCGACCATCACGACGGTGTCCAGGTGACTGCTAAATCTCACTTGACCAGTTACATCCTTGGGTCTAGTTTTGTAACTGCCGAAATAATACTAGCCAGTGACAAGGAGATACCGCATGCCGCAGCTCGATCGTGACGCGGCCCAGGCCTGGATCCGCCGCTGGGACCTCCAGCAGGAGGACCACCTGCCGGACAGGGAAGACAGGTTCACCGCCCTGATCGACGCGGTGGAAGCGGGGACGGGGCGATCCGACCCGCTGATCATCGATCTCGGCTGCGGCCCCGGCTCACTGTCGGTCCGGCTGCTGGACCGGATTCCGGGCGCCACGATCGTGGCCGTCGACGCCGATCCGGTGATGCTCGCGCTCGCCAGGGCGGCATACGGCGACCGGGCCGGCCTCCATTTCGCCACCGTCGACCTGCGCAGCCCCGGCTGGTCCGGTCAGCTGAATCTGGAGCGCCCCGCCGATGCCGCGGTCAGCACCACCGCGCTGCACTGGCTGAGCCCCGAGGCTCTTTCCGCGATGTACGTCGAGCTCGGCCAGGCCCTCAGGCCCGGCGGACTCCTGCTCAACGGTGATCAACTCAGGATCGACGAGTCGGACTCGCCTGTGCTGGCCCGGTTGGACGAGGCGCTCCTCAACCGCGAAGAGAAACGACGATTTCCGAACGGGCACGCCGAGAGCTGGTCAGGCTGGTGGGACGCGGTCGCCGCCGATCCGGCGCTAGCCGATCCGGTTGCCGAGCGGGAAGCATGGCGGGATCACGCCGATCATCACGGCTGGGCGTCCCGGCTGCTGGCCACGCACATCGATGCGCTCCGCGGCGCCGGGTTCGCCGAGGCAGGGACGCTCTGGCAGCGCGGCGAGAACCGCCTGCTGTGCGCCGTCCGGTGACAGGCAGCGCCGGCCCAGGCCGGCGAGAACCGCCTGCTGTGCGCCGTCCGGTGACAGGCAGCACCGGCCCAGGCCGGCCTCAGCACCCCCTGGATCCCGCAAGCAGCACCCGGTCAGGCCGGATCGGCAGGTCCCGGTGACGCACGCCGGTCGCATGCCAGACCGCGTTGGCGATCGCCGCCGCGGCTCCCACGATCCCGATCTCGCCGAGGCCCTTGATCCCGGTCGGGTCGTGCGTATCCGGGTCGTCCACCCAGTCCACCTCGATGACCGGCACATCGGCGTTCGAAGCGAAGTGATAGCCGGCCAGGTCAGCGTTGACGTGGGCGCCTGAGGCCTGGTCCCTGATTGCCTCCTCGTGCAGCGCCATGGACAGGCCCCAGGTCATTCCGCCGATGAGCTGACTGCGCGCGGTCAGCGGGTTGACCACCCGGCCGGCCGCGAATATCCCGAGCATCCGCCGCACGCGCACCTCGCCGGTGGTGACGTCGACGGCGACCTCGGCGAACTGCGCCCCAAAGGAGTGCCGTTCCTGCCTCGCCAGTGCGCCGATGGCCTCGGCGGTGTCGGACCGCGCGGTGATCCCATCGCTCGGGATGTCGCCGGGCAGGGCCAGTTGCGCCCGCAGCTCGGTCGCCGCCGCGGTGATCGCCAAGGCCCAGGAGCGGGTACCCATCGAGCCGCCGGCGATCATCGCCTGGCCGAAGTCGCTGTCCGCGATCTTCACCTGGATGCGGTCCAGCTCCACCTCGAGCGCGTCCGCGGCGATCTGGGTCAGCGCGGTCCGCGCCCCGGTCCCGAGGTCGACCGCGGTGATCCGGACGGTGAAGGTGCCGTCCGCCTCCGCCGTTACCGCCGCAGTGGACGGCGCGACCCTCGCCGGGTACGTCGCGGCCGCCGTGCCGGTCCCGAGCAGCCAGCGCCCTTCGCGTGCCGCGCCGGGGCGTGGGTCCCGGTCCGCCCAGCCAAATCGGCGGGCGCCCTCCTCGAAGCAGCCGAGCACGTTGCGGCTGCTGAACGGCAGCCCGGAGACGGGCCCGACGGCCGGCTCGTTGCGCGCGCGCAGCGCGATCGGATCCATGCCGCACTTGTGTGCCAGCTCGTCGATCGCGGACTCCAGCGCGAACGAGCCCGGCGCCTCTCCGGGCGCGCGCATCCAGCTCGGCGTCGGCACGTCGAGCCGGACGACGCGGTGGCTGGTGTGGTGCGCGTCAGCGTCGTACATCACCCGCCCGATCCCCGCGGACGACTCGACGAACTCGTGAATGGTCGACGTGAGGCTGGCCGCCTGGTGATCGAACGCGCGCAGCCGCCCGTCGGTGTCGGCGCCGAGCCTGACCCGCTGCGCCGTCGGGCTGCGGTAGCCGACAACTGAGAACATCTGACGGCGGGTCAGCACGACCCTGACCGGGCGGTCGGTGACGATCGCCGCCATCACGGCGAGCACCACCGGCGGGCGGGTCAGGCCCTTGGACCCAAAGGCGCCGCCGACGTGCTCAGAGCGCACCCGTACCGACGCCAGGTCAAGGGAGAACATCTTCGCGAGATCCTGCGCTACGGCAAAGGGGCCCTGGTTGGAGTCGACGACTTCGAGCCGGCCGCTGTCCCAGCGCGCCATCGCCGCGTGCGGTTCCATCGCGTTGTGGTGCTCTTCCGGAGTGGTGTATTCCTCGTCCACCACGACGGCGGACGCGGCGAGTCCGGCCTCGATGTCTCCCTTCCCCGTCTCGGTCACCAGGAGGGGGGAATCATCCGGCGTGTACATACCGGGATGTTGCGCGGAGAACGCGATGTCGTGGGGCTCCTGGTCGTACCGGATGACAAGCGCGTCGGCGGCTTCTCTGGCCTGCTCGGATGTCTCGGCGACGACCAGCGCCACCGGCCAGCCGACGTGCGGCACCCGGTCGTTCTGCAGGATCTGGATGGTCGGGTCGGGCCCGAGCATGCCCGCGAATTCTTCGAGGCGCGGGGCGTTCTGGTGGTGCAGGACGGCCAGGACGCCGGGCATCGCCAGTACCGGAGCGGACTCGACCGAGCGGACGCGGCCGCGGGCGATGGTCGACGCGACCAGCCAGCCGTGGGCGAGGTCGGCGAACGGGATCTCGCCCGCGTAGCGGGCCGCTCCGGTGACCTTGGCGCGGCCCTCCATGCGGGTGCGCGACGCGCCGACGGTCCCGGCCGCCGCAACGGTTCCGGTCATCGCGGTCATCGGACGGCCTCCTGGGTCAGCTCGGTCAACATGGCCACAACGAGGTTGCGCGTCAGCGCCACCTTGTATCCGTTGTGCGGCAGCGGCTCGGCGGCGGCCAGCTCGGTATCGGCAGCGGCCGCGAACGCCTCGGCGGTCGCTGGCCCGCCGGTCAGCGCACGCTCCGCCGCACGGGCCCGCCACGGCCGGGACGCGACCGCCCCGAAGGCAAGGCGCACGTCGCGTACAACACCGTCCTGGACGTCGAGGGCGGCGGCGATCGAGCCGATGGCGAACGCGTACGACGCGCGCTCGCGCACCTTGCGGTAGCGGGAGGTGGCGGCGACCGGAGCAGGCGGCAGGGTCACGCCGGTAATCAGTGCACCGGGCGGCAGCGCCGTCTCCAGGTGCGGGGTGTCACCGACCGGCAGATAGAACCCTGCCAGCGGCAACTCGGCCGGCCCGTCGGCCGTTTCGCAGGTCACGACGGCGTCGAACGCGGTGAGCGCCACCCCCATGTCCGAGGGGTGGGTGGCCACACAATGCGCGGAAGCGCCGAGGATCGCGTGGTTGTGGTGCTCGCCGGCGATGGCCGGGCAACCGCTGCCGGGTTCGCGCTTGTTGCACGGCTTGGTCGTGTCGGCGAAGTAGCCGCACCGGGTGCGCTGGAGCAGGTTCCCGCCGACTGTGGCCATGTTGCGCAGCTGGCCAGAAGCGCCGGCCAGCACCGCCTGCGCCAGCGCCGGGTAGCGGCGGCGTACTTCAGGATCAGCCGCGAGGTCGCTGTTGGTGACGGTCGCGCCGATCCGAAGACCGCCGCTGCCAGTGACCTCGATCCGGTCGAGCGGAAGCTCCCGCACGTCGATCAGCAGTGCGGGTTTCTCCACCCCTGTCTTCATCAGGTCGACGAGATTCGTGCCGCCACCGAGATAACGCGCCGCCGGGTCGGCGGCGAGAAGGGCGACGGCACCTGGCACGTCATCCGCGCGCTGATAGCCGAACTCCCTCATGCCGTCGCCGCCGTCCTGGCGCTCGCCGCAGCGTCGGATCCGCCGCGGGAGTCCTGACGTTCGGGTGCTTGCCAGGCGGCCTCAGCCGCCTGGGCGACCGCCCGCACGATCGACACGTACGCTCCGCACCGGCACAGGTTGCCGCTCATCCGCTCCCGGATCTCGTCGGCGTCGAGCGGCGGCGGTCCCGCCTCGGGCCTTATGTCGGCGGTCACGGCGCTCGGCCAGCCCGCCGCGTGCTCCTCGATCACCGCGATGGCCGAGCAGATCTGGCCCGGAGTGCAGTAGCCGCACTGGTAGCCGTCGAGTTCGATGAAGGCCTGCTGCACCGGATGCAGCAGCTCGCCGTCTGCTACGCCTTCGATGGTGGTGACCGCGCGCCCCTCCGCCGCGACCGCGAGCTGGAGGCAGGAGATGACGCGGCGGCCGTCGAGCAGCACCGTACAGGCACCGCATTGCCCCTGGTCGCACCCCTTCTTGGTCCCGGTCAGGTCAAGGCGCTCACGCAGCGCGTCGAGCAGGGTCGTGCGGTTGTCGACGGGCAGCGTGTGCTTCTCGCCATTGATGGCAAGCGTGATCGTGGTGGACGTCGATAGGGCCATGCTCAGCCTTCTTTCGAATGCGGAATGCGGCACGCCCGGGTCTCGCGCCGGTGACGCGAAGGCCCGGTTCCTGCGTTACGACCTGGCGCGCTCTGGCGTCGACGGATAACGGTGTGTGCTCCTGGTCGAACTGACTGATGTCGGGACGGGCGATCGCGCCGGGCTGGCACGCTGATGTCGGGACGGGCGATCGCGCCGGGCTGGCACGATTTGCCGGGTCTCCCGCGTGCGGGCCACGATCGCCGCCGACCTCCGTGGCCAGCCTTGCCTGCCCTACGATGAGCCGAAACGGAGGACTGTCCGTTTCAATGGTGACTGTACCGGAGGGTCGTCCGGTTAGCAAGGCGGGTTCGGCCGCTATACCCATAGAAGGCCGGCGTCGGGCCGGGCACGCTATACCGCCATTCCCTACCCGCGAGGCACTCGTACTCGAGGTCTACCGGCACGAGGCCCAGCAGGTCGCCGATGCCGCGCCCCGGCTGCTCGAGACCCGGCCGCCGGACCAGGCGCTGCGGGAGTGGATGGACCGCCTCGCCCGGTACGCCATGACTAAAGCCGGCCTGGCCGAGGTGCCGAGCGAGGCGCACACCCGGGTCACCGGTTCGGCGTGCCGCTCTCCTTCACCGAGCCCGGGCCGGCCCGGCCTTGCTCGCGGCCCGCATGGGCTGCCGGGTTCCTGGTGGCGGGGTCGAGCGGGTTGGCGCCCATGGCGGCGGCGGACGCTTCATCGGGCGTGATCACGGTGACCGCGGAACCGTCCGCGCCAAGCCGGGCGACGACGTCACGCAGCGGCATCGGTGACGGGAACGGCGAGTCATAGCCCAGCGGCGAGATCACCACGATCCGGCCCGAACCCGCCGCGAGATCGGCATTGTCATTCGACCGGATACCGCCGTCAATATACCGGCGGCCGCCGATGGTCACCGGCGGCCAGATGCCAGGAACCGCGCAGCTCGCGGCCACGGCATCGACCAGGCTCACCCCGGACAGGCGGTCGAACACGCGCGCCTCGCCGGTCTCGGCGTCCACCGCGACCAGCAGCACCCGGCGCGATGGCCATTGCGGCGAGGGCAGCCGCGAGCCCACCGCCGCCCGCCGCTCCGCCTCGGACACCGTGCCGGCCGCGAGCGCGAAAGCGCCGACCCGCCGCTGCGCGTCCGCAGCGGAAGTCGCACCGCTCAGCAGTTCGCCGAACTCGGCAGCGAGCGCCTGCATATCCACCTCGGCGGAGATCTCCCTGGCCTGTAGCGCCGGATCGGTCTGCCGCGCGAACAGCGCGTCCAGAGACAGCCCGCTGCCTACCTGCGCAGCGACGGCCGCCCCGGCCGATGTACCGACGATCAGGTCCGCGGCCGTCACATCCTGGCCGACATCGGCGAGCCCGGCCAGCAGGCCGGTCATCCACGCGATTCCCGCGACCCCCCCGCCGCCGCAGACCAGTGCCTGACCTTCGGGCATCGAGCACTCCCATCTCCCGCCGAACCAAGATCAATACTCCGCTAAACCTACGTCGTGGCAGCCCGCCGGCAGCCCGCCGACCGCACCGGGCCAAGTACCCATCCCATCCTGTACCCCATCCCATCCCCTACCC
>PMSU01000146.1 GCA_003168255.1 Actinomycetota bacterium | reverse complement strand
GGGTTGTGGTCATGAATCGGTTGTACGGGCCGGCCAGCGGCGGCGAATCGGGTAACTGCCCGATCTTTCTGTCAGGTTCCGGGCTCGCCCGCTGTCCCGGTCAGCCCGTGGCGCATGGCGAACAAGGCAGCCCCGGTCCGCGTCCTGACACCCAGCTTGGCGTAGATGTGCTCAAGGTGGGAGGAGACGGTCTTGCGGCTGACGTGCAGTTCGGCGGCGATCTCGGGGTTGGACCGGCCCTGGCCGAGCCGCACCAGCACCTCCACCTCGCGGCCGGTGAGCCCCGACGGCAGCCCGGCCCGGCGCCGGACCCGGTGGCCGGCTGCTTCGAGCACCGCGTGGGCGCACTCGCCGTCCAGCCGCCCGGCGCGCACCTCCTCGCGCAGCACCCGCTCGGCCTCGGCGGCACCGAGCGCCGGACGGCGCGGACGTGGCTGGCGCAGCGCCTGGTAGACGTCGGCGGCACCGAGGATCCGCGCCGGCAGCGAGATGGCGTCGCCGCCCAGCCCGTGCGGGTAGCCAGACCCGTCCAGCCGTTCATGGTGCAGCGACGCGCAGCGGCCGACGTCGGCCAGCAGCGGGACCCGGGCCAGCATCCGTCCGGTCAGGTACGGGTGGGTCCGCGCCCGCTCGCGCTGGGCGAGGCTCCAGTCGCCGGGCTCGTCCCAGACACCGCTCGGGATCCCGATCATGCCGACGTCCTTGACCAGCGCCGCCCGGCGCAGCAGGACCAGGTCAGCGTCCGGGAGCCCGAGCTTCGCGCCGGCCCGGGCGGCGAGCCCGGCCACGCCGCGGGACTGCCCCAGGCGCAGCGGAGACTTCAGATCACTGAAATCAGCGAAGGCAGCCAGCGCCCGATCCAGCTGGTCCTCGCTCAATACGGTGCCCAGCCGCGGGTCGAGCGCGATCACTTCCTCCCACGCCGAGATTCCGCCGAGACCCGCCAGGATCTCGGCGGGCCGGGCGCAGAAGCAGTCGACCAGCTCCGGGTCGAACTGCGTGCCCCGCCGCTCCCGGGCCACCTGCAGCGCCGCCCCGGCACCGCCGGCGTGATAGAACGCCTCGACGGCGTCGGCCAGGTGAACCAGCCGGATCGCCGGGGCCAGATCACCAGCGCCGGCCGCCCCGGGCACCCCCTTCCCGTCCCATCGCTCGAACATCTGCGCCAGCGGCTCGCATACCGCCGGGCCCAGCCCGAGCCGTTCGGCAAGATCGCCCGTCACGCGGCAGTGCGACTCCATGACCTGCTGCACCGACCGGCCGGCGGTCGCCAGGAACTTCCCGACCAGCCCGATCCGCCGGAAACCGGCCTGACCGCGGCCCAGATGGCGGGCAACGAACACCGCCAGCGTGACACGCTCGAGGTCCTCACCGCGGGTATCGGCGTACAGCCCGATCTCATCACCGAACAGCGCCGCCAGCTCGGCGGTGTCAACAGCACAGCCCACCCACGCCAGCAGCGACGTGTAATACGCAGACGTGCACGCCGCCTGACCCACCCCCGCCGCCGCCCCCAGCCGCATCGCCACGACAGTCTGACGCAGCACCCGCTCCATCGGCCGCCCCATCCCCAGATCGGCGACAAGCGACAGCATCGCCACCAACTCCGCAAGAGTCACCCGCCCCGGGGAATCAGCAGCCATCACCCCAGTCTCCCCCTCATCCTGCGCCGACCGGTCCGCAGATCATAAGCAGCATCCCCGGTCACACGCGACTGCCCCGAATCCGGTCACACACCACCGCCAAAAAGTCCGCCGCCCCCCCCGGTCCATGCCGCGCAGCTCCTGCGAGCCGCCGATGACGATCAGCGGCCGGCAGCTGTGCGCTGCGCAGAACACGCGTTCATGCGCGCCGCGAGGGAGAAGCAGGCCGCCGTGGCCAGCTTGCATATCGGCGGTTATCTGAAGCCCTCCCTGTCGCCGACACCCTGCACGTCGCCGCGTCCGCGTTGCGCAGCCGAGAGCTACGCCAGGCAGCGGATGCCTACGCCCGGGCCGCCCGCGCCCCCTATGGGCGCGTCCCCCACCCCACCCCGGCCGGAAGCGCCTGCGCCGCGCAGCCCGCCAACTGTCCGCCCTGGCGTTTATCACCGGCGACCTGAACCTCGCCCAGATCACCCTCGTGCTCCGCCTCGCGGCCCTGATCGAGACCATCGTCAGCCTGCGAGAAGCCCAGTCCCACGCCGCCCAGGCCGCTGCCGCCCGCCATGCCGCCGAGCATCTGCACGCTGCTCACGCGAGGTACGCCGCCCGCGTGCCAGGTCAGCGCACCCGGGCCCGCACACCCGCCGGGCATGCGTGGCTCGACTTCCCCATGCCACCCCTTCCGCCCCAGACAGCGACCACCCAGACGCCCGGTACGCGGGAGCACATCCAGCCAGTTCCCCGCCGCCGACCCAGCCCAGGACCGCCACGCCCACGCGGGCCCACCCGCTGACCCCTGCCCAGACCCGCGTACCCGTCAGGACTCGTGCGATTCAGCCTTCAGAGCCTGCGTGTCGATCGCTTCGGCTGCCAGCGCCCACGGGAAGAGGTCCAGGTACTGGCTCCCGGTCCCAGGCTCATGCAGCGGATAGACGTCCGGGCCGGACAGAACCGTCACGCCCCACGAACGCAGCTTGGCGATGTTCTCGGGGAACGCGGGATGCGCCGCATGCGCCTGGTTAGTGAACGGCACCGCGACGATGGGCAGCCGCTTGCCGATGGCCTCGACCAGGACCCCCAGCCCGAGCGTGTCGCAGATCCCGGCCCCCCACTTATTGATCGTGTTCACCGTCGCCGGGGCCAGGACGATCGCATCGGGGGAGGGAAGCACATCAGGTTCGCCCGGATTCTTGTAGTCGCTGCGAACCGGATGTCCCGTCAGCTGCTTCAGATCGGCAACATCGACAAATTTCCGGCCCGACGGAGTGGTCAGCACGCACACGTCCCAGCCGTCGTCTTGTGCCCGGCGGACAAGCAGGCCGACGTCCCGGGCCGGGGGAGCGCCGCACACGATGACATACAACACTCGCGCGCTCATAGACGGACTCCCGCCCGCTCAGCCAGGTTCGCCAGCGGCAGCGGCGGCGCACCCAAGCAGCGGTGCAGCAGGTCCGCGATCGTGGCCTGGGCCATCGGCCGACACAGCACCCTCGGATGCCGCGATCTGTTCGGCGACCAGCAACCTGCGCAGTGCCTCATCACCACGCCTGCCTCCCTGACTGCACCCCCAGGCGGTATCGACCAGCAGTACGGCCCGCCGCTCCTTGCACAGCATCCGCATAACTCGGGTGGTGTCTCGTCGGTGCGATACTCGAGGCAACACTGTTCCCACATAAATTTCCGTCGTCGTGCCTGCTGATAGTAGGCCTCACCTGCTCCGAAGGTCCTATCGAAGTGGCGTCCCATGACGGCAACGGCGACCGTCGCCGCTCCCGCGTCACGCAGCGCAAGCACCGCGGACTGTGCACGGCCGCCCCTCGTCCACGTGTCGTCGATCAACAGCACGCTGGTATGGTCCGGCAGCTCGCGGGTGGGGTGGTATCGGTCGAGAAGTACAGCTCGACTGTCGCCGGCAGTGGAAGGGCCGAGCTTGAGCAGCCGCTCGTATCGATCCCTCGTCTGTCCAACGGTAGAACCCACGATACGCACGAGGGGATGCTCATCGTCGCGTTGTCGAGTCCCGGGAACGGTCGTCACGACGTCGAACCCGGCGACGTCGACTGCGGCGGCGATATGCGACTCGTGTTCACCGAGAAAGCGCCAGAGCACAGCTGCAAGGCGAGTTTCCAGTCTGGTCCTCACCGTTGCGTCGGTGTCGTACTTGTAGTGCCACAGCTCATGTGCGAGTTGCTCACGCTTCACCGCAAGCGCGATCGGGACGACAACGTTGGCGAGCCGTCGACGGCTGAACGTACTGCGGGCGATGTTGCACTGGTAGCAGAGGCTGAATGTCGGCTCTACTGCTGTCCAGCACACCGTGCATACGCCGCGGCCGCGGGGGACGATAGGGACGAGGTGGTTGCGGTATGGCTCGCTGAGCTCGAAGACCGTCGCCACGGACGGTCAGGCCCAGACGAGTTCCGTCGGCTCCGACGCCAAACGCTGCAGCCCGTCGAACACGTCGTCGGCGTTGTCGACGACAGTCACCCCGGGACGTTGTGCGTAGTCGCGTGCCCAGTCGTGCTGGAGCAGGCTGCGCATCAGGAACACGTGGCGACCGTGCTGGAGGGCGAGCCTCGCTTGCATGCGCGCTCCACTGCGGTATGCGGCCTCGACGACGACCGTCGCCAGGGCGTAGCCGCTCATCACCGCGTTGCGCATGGGGAACGACACCTTCGTCGGTGACGAACCTGGCAGGAACTGCGAGATCACGAGCCCTTTCGCTGCGATCTCGTTCTGAAGGTCGGCATTCTGCTGCGGGTACACGCGATCGATCCCTGTGCCGATGACAGCTACGGTTCGGCCGCGGGCTGCGAGTGCGGCGGTGTGGGCCGCGCTGTCAATGCCGGCGGCAAGACCGCTGATAACAGGAATACCGCGGGCGACGAGCCCGGTTGCGAGTCGTTGCGCCTGCTCTACGCCATGGGATGTCGGCTGACGAGTACCGACGACGGCGACCGATGTCGCGTCGCGCGCGTCGCCGGTTCCCCGCATGAAGAGGACAGGCGGGCGCTGGTGGATCATGCGCAGGTTCGACGGATACTCGGGGTCGAGGACGGAGACCATCCGGATCCCGTTGTGCTCCATCCGCTCGAGCTCGGCTGTGACTGGTTGGACGTCGTCCTGTTCCAACTCTCCGAACAGCGCTCCCTGGGCAGGGGCCGCTGCGGCAGCGGCTGCCCGCACGCTGCCCTGCTGCTCAAGCTGGTCGGTCACCGTGGACCAGACGACCCCAGGCCGTCGTAGCCACGCGACGAGGGCGGCCTGCTCCTCACGCGTCATCAGGGCAAGTCTAGCTGTTCGAACGCATGTTCACATCTCTGGCACGCCGTTACGCCCATGAGAGACTCCCTTCGAACCGCTGGGTCCGATCATCGTTGGGACTCGGGGTGCGTGCAATTTCCCACGCCGCCGACCGGTTCGCTTCTAACCGCAACGGACGGCACAGGTCGATCGTCAGAATCGACCTGTCCACACTCTCGACACGACGGAGGCCGAGCCTGTCGGCACACTCGATCTGAGATCGTCGCGGCCGGCGCATCCGCGGCGAAGACAATGGTGGTACCTACGGTTCCCTTCGTTTCCTCCGAAGAAATCTGTAGTTAGTGTGCCCTGATCCGAGGTTTTCCGCGCGCAACAGCAAAGACGCCATCAGTTTCCCGTCAGTGGCAACCCGGCCCCGCGGCTCAGCGAGTGAACCCGTTCCTATCCAGGGAGAGCCACCCTGGGCAGGGTTAGGTACAGCATGGCGAGGCGGCCGGATTCCTCGGCGATGTTCGCATTGACGACAGATTCACCCACAAGGTACCTACTGGCCGACTCGGCTTGCCTGGATCGACTAGAGCTAACCGCAGCGAGCCTGCACATAGCCGATGGCCTCTTGCCAGACTCCCCGGCTCTGGCGGCGCAACAGCTCGCCTTGCCGTTCACCTTGGTCGCGGGGCGCATGACATCGTCCCGTGGCAGATTCGTCGGCCGGGGTGAGGATCCTTCCTCACGCTGAGCAACCGGTGAAGCTCCCCTGTGGCTGCTGCCTACCACGGGTGCTGTAGGGATCGCGTGTATGGCCACTCGCCGGTGCATCTGGCCACCGTTTGGCCAGTCTTCGGGTAGTTGGCCACTCGCGGCGATCGCGCTGGTCAGCCTGGGTGGGGCGCGTTGGCCCTAAGTTTCCCGGTGCCGCAACGGTACGGCGACTGCCGTTGCGTGTCGAGGCTGCTGCGGCAGGGGCCGGGTTTCTGTGCCTTACGGCGTGTCGTCATGGTACGCCCGATGCGTGACGTGCGAGGTGGTCTGCTGCGCGGACGGCACCGGCCGGAAGCTGGTTTTGCTGGGTCGGCGGTGTCGCTCCGAATGGCTGACGGCAGCGAGGTCCACCGGCCACTGCGGGACGTCCGGGCACCGCGCTCCTGGGCACCTTGCCAGACGGGCGACTTGCACTGACCGCCGACCGCGAGCGATTCGCACGCGGCGTGGACGCTTGTCCTCAACATGATGCTGGCCCCGCACTGCCCGACGGGCGAGCGGATTAAGAGAGTTCTGCGTTGATGCGGTCACAGTGGACGGCCAGCGTGTGTCCAACCTGGTGAGAGTAGCTTTCACGAGGAAGGATCCGCGTCATGGCCACCGTAGAAGTGCTCGATTCGTTCATGAGCTACCGCGACGCTGGCACCGGCGATATCCCGGTGGTGTTCCTGCACGGCAACCCCGTCTCGTCCTACGTGTGGCGGAACGTGATTCCGCACGTGTCGGGCCAGGCCCGGTGCCTGGCGCCGGACCTGATCGGCATGGGCGAGTCCGGCAAGCCCGATCTCGCGTACCGTCTTGCCGACCATGTCCGCTACCTTGACGCCTGGTTCGATGCGATGAGCCTGAACGATGCGGTGCTGGTGGGCCATGACTGGGGAGGCACGCTCGCGATGGACTGGGCAGCCCGGCATCCCGGGCGGGTCCGGGGCATCGCGGTGGCCGAGACGTTCCTGCGGCCGGTGCGCTCGGAAGAACTCGCGCCCCCGGTCGCCGGGCTGTTCCGCGCGTACCGCTCGCCCAAGGGCGAGAAGATGGTCATGGAGGACAACATGGTCATCGAGGTCAACCTGGCCCGCGGCGGGGCGCGCGAGCTGTCAGCGGCCGATCTCGACGTCTACCGGGCGCCGTTCCTCGAGCCGGCCTCGCGGAAGCCGATGCTGGCCTGGACGCGCGAGTTCCCGCTCGACGGCGAGCCCGCCGACGTGGTTGAGGTGGTTCTCGGCTGCGGCCGCTGGATGGCCGGGACTCCCGGGGTGCCGAAGCTGATCATGGCGGTGGAGGACGGCGTGGGACTGGGGTCGCCTGAGGTGATCGGCTGGGCCGCGGAGAACTTCGCCGGTGTCGAAGTTGAGTCGGTCGGGCCAGGCGGCCACCAGATACCTGAGGACCAGCCCGCGGCCATAGGAGCGGCCGTCGCGAACTGGCTGCGCCGGCACGCGCTCGTCACGGAGGCGGCGACGAGGCGGTGAGCGCGGAAGCGGGCAGCGCCGAACTGGCAGCGCGGGCCGTCGACGGCGATACGGCAGCCCTGGAGGAAGTGGTCCGCCTCCTCCAGGATCCGCTCTACCGGCTGGCGCTGCGGATGACGTGGCGGCCGGCCGATGCCGAGGACGCGACTCAGGAGATCCTGATCCGGGTCGTGACGCGGCTGGCCTCCTGGCGCGGCGAGGCGGAGCTGCTGACCTGGGCGTACCGGATCGGCGTTAACTACCTGCTCAACCTTCGCCGCAAGACCCCGCGGGAGGCGCAGCAGCTCAGCCTTGACGAGTTCCGGGCCGACCTGGCCGACGGGCTGGCGGACGCCGACTACCAGGGCCCGGAGGCCGCGGTGCTGGCCGAGGAGGTGCGGCTGTCCTGCACCCAGTCGATGCTGCAGTGCCTGGAGCGCGGCGAGCGGGTAGCGTTCGTGCTCAGCGACATCTTCGAGCTCTCATCGGCGGATGCGGCGTGGATACTCGAAACCAGCCCGGCGGCGCACCGCAAGCGGCTGGAGAGGGCGCGGCACCGGATCCGCGCGTTCATGGAATCCACGTGCGGTCTCGTGAACCCGGGAGCGTTCTGCCGCTGCGCCCGGCGGGTACCGAAAGCGATCGCCGCCGGCCGCGTCGACCCGCGCAGGCCATCGTTCACCGTACATCCGGTCAGCCCGTCGGGTCGCGGCGTGGCAGAAGCCGCAGACCAGCTGCACCGCCTGCACGACGCCGCTGCTGTCCTGCGGGCGCACCCGGACTATGCCGCACCACAGGCCAAGGTCGACGCGATCGTAGCGCTGCTCCAGTCCGGGCGGTTTCCGTTGCTGGAATGACCTGCAGGTGCCGAGGCCGTGAACGTGCAAGTGGCTTGATTCAGGTAAAGCTGCTGAAGCACTAACCGCCGACGGCGAGCGATTTCACCAGTGAGGTCGGTAGCGTCTGGGGGCAGATGAGCGCGTACGCGGTCGCTCCGATGCCGGCCGCTCACTCCAGTCTTTTGCGACGGAGTGCGGGATGGCTAGCTCTCAGTTTCTGAGGCGAGCCTGCTCGCTCGTCTCCTGCGACTGCGCCTGCCGCCGGGAGCGTCGGCTCGCGGATGGGCTGGAGGCTGGTAGTCAGGCAGGACGGGGATCGCCTGGATGGCACTGGCCAGGTTCTTCAGTCCTTGCGCGCGGGACGGGTCGGGTATCAGGCGGTCGAGGGCTCGCTGTGCCCAGATCAGGCAGTGCGCGACAAGCTGGACGTTCGCTGGGTGGCTACTGCGCGGCGTGAGCTGAAGGGCACCGGAAGAGGGATCGATGTAGGCGTTGCCGCTGTCGGCGAGCCGGTGGCTCCCACTCATGTGCTGCGACCAGGCCAGAACCCCAGCCGGAGCTGGCCCACTTCCCTCATACGGGTCATCCGTGGCCAGGCCAGCAGTGGCAATCAGATCCGCGAGGCCCGGCGAGAACGCCAGCCTCAGAACCTCAGTCGTCGCCACCTACCGGACCAGCCGGGGATGCTATGCAACCGTGGAACCCCTGCGCCGATCAAGCGCTGGAGCTCCTTACATGAACCTACGACTTGCTCATTTCTTCCCTCGCTACTTTGCTCCTGGCCCCACCTGCACCCTCACAAAGGCCGGAGTGTTGCTATGCCGTATCCACATCCTCAACGTGCTGGGTTACACCCAGATGGTCCCCAGCGAGTGCGCCAAGGACGGCTACAAGATTCTCCTCTGAGCACAGGAAAGAACCGCCTTGGCCAATCCGTAAATCGGCAAGTAATCCTGCAACCGCTAAGATGAAGGATGACAGACTTGAACCCACTCAGCAGGCTCATTATCCCTGTGCTCGTGCTGGTCGTGCTCGGCGTGACCGCGTGCGGTTCTAGCAACAGCACCTCTGCACCCGGCCGCAGCCAGGCACCGGCTGCCCAGTCCGCTACGCCGACAGCATCTGCCGTATCCCCATCCCCATCGACCACAACCTACGCGCCCGCCTATCCACCTGCCGCCATCGGCGTCGCCGAGGACAGTTCGGGTGATAAGGCAGAACTCGATATCTTCATCGGTCCTGCGAAACCATTGACTAATCTCAGCGCATCAAGCGAAACCACTTGCGGCACCGACACCAGCCCCTTTGATTACCAACCAAACCTTGCGGTCGCCATCCCTGTCGAGATAGACGCCTACCTCGACAGCGACCTCAGTACACAGTTCGGCGTGGATTTCCCCACTCAGGAGGTCTATCCGGGAGGCAACATGCAGAGCGAAGGCAACCCCCCAGTGTGGATTCAGGACACGAACTCGACCGGTGATTGCTCTGGCGGCGCTGGCAGTGTCCTGTGGTCGAACTTGGCTCCCCATAACCCCGTGTCCTGGACTGGTTACATCGTCCTCCCACTAGCTATCACGCCCGACGACCCCAGCGGCCTTGACATCGCCAACAGGGAACTCCTGGAGATGCCGACCATCAATTTCAATATGAGCGATGCGACTTGGCACCTTAAGACCCCGCAGAGCCACGGCTTGGTGGACTGCTCCGGTGCCGAACCGCCCACCATGATCGCCGTCGACGTCACCACCGCCACGCAGTCTGGCTGCACCGGGCGCGTGTAAGCGCATCCAAGTCGCCGCCGCCCGATCAGGAGGCAGGTACAGCCGGAAGGGCCCCAGGAGGTCGAACCCGCGGCTGGTGATGGCACTGGTCGGCGTCTTGCGCTCTGCGGACAGTGGGCCAGCACGGCTTTCTTGCCATCAGAAACGCAGGTGATCGAGGAGGTTTTGCTAGCCTTACTCACCGGCCACACCGGCGGGACTGCGTAGCTTTTCCAGTTCCGCTGCGAATGCGTCCATGAACTTCAGGTACGAGCCGAAGCCGGCGACCCGCTTGCGGTCGGCCGGTGTACCAAATGCCGTTCGGGCCTGGACTTGGAGGTGTTCGCCGATCCCACCCGGACTGTGCTCTGGCCGGGTCCGGTCTGCGTGTCCAGGACGCGGAACTGAAGCAGCTGCCTGCCATTGAGCGCGGATACAGCGAACACGAGTCCCCGTTCGGCCTCCCTGACCTCAGCTATCTTGCAATAGCCCATCTGGCCGCCTTTGAAGAAGAACCCCCGGCCACTCCCGCTGCAGCCCTGGCAGCCGTCCCGATCTCGGTCCGCCCAGCTGGTATCTCTGTCTCGATGCCAGGCCCTTAGATCCTTGCTGATCCCCATCGTCAGTCCTCTTTCTTTCCGGTAATCCGCCCGACTTCGGGACTCTTGTATTCCGCACGGTCCAGGAAACCGACAAAGGAGCAGCCCGGGCAGGCGAAGGCGTAAACATTCAGGCCCTGGGCA
>PMSU01000184.1 GCA_003168255.1 Actinomycetota bacterium | reverse complement strand
GCGCCGGCTTACGTCCGCGCTAACCGGCGCGCGGCCGCCGGCGTCCGGGCGGCGGCATAAACGTTCCTCCGCGGAGCCGCACCCCCGGTGGTGTACCGAGCGGGCGACATTCTTCTCCGATGAAAGCTGAGGTCATTTCTCAGCTTCGGCTCAGCCGGCACTCAGGTCCGCCTGACAGCATCAAGGCGCCGCCGTTGAGGGCGTCGCGTCGGCTGGACGGAGGCAATCTGATGCCAAAAGACTTGTCGGCTGGCGGACCCCGCCGCCGATGGCTTGGCCGCCCGTTCTTGCTTACCGGGACGGCGCTAGTAGCGGTAGTGGCGGGCGCAGGTATCGCATTCGCCGCAACGTCAGGACCGTCCTATTCGTCGTCGTCGGCGGCCGGCTCGGCCGGGTCACTCAGCGCGACATCTTCCGCTGCCCCGCAGACACCACGGACCCGTTGCGTGCGCGTGGTAACACCGCGCCGAGCGGGCGCGCTCTGCCGCCGGTCCGGCCTGAGCCGCGCCCTACACGGCACGCTTGTCCTACCGCGGTCGGGCGGCGGAACGGTAACAGTCGAAATTCAGAACGGCAAGGTCACCTCCGTAAGCCAATCGTCCATTACGCTGAAGAGTACGGATGATTTTGTTAGGACCTACGCCGTTACGGCCTCGACCATCGTTGCTGCCCAGCGAGACGGCATCGGCTCGGTGAAGGTCGGTGACCAGGTGTGGGTGACCGCCACGGCGAGCGGAGGTACGGTGACCGCTATCAGGGTCAGGGACCTCTCGCAGCTCAGGGCTGGCCTGAGCAGCTCGTTCTCCGGAGGCTCGGCCGGTGGCTGAGCCCCGTTAGGCGTCTGGACCCGGCCCGGCCAGGCCCCGGGCCGGGCCCAGACTTCGTATAGGTTCCAATATTCCTGTGCCGATCGCCGCCGCTCAGGGGCCGAACGGGTCCGCCGCACCCGTGCCGGTTGTCGTTGCCCCGCAGCCCGATGGGTCTGCGGTGATGTGCGATCTGGCTGCCGACGGGACCCGGCTGGCATCTGCCGTTCGGCTTAATGATTTTTCATCCGCCATTGCGGACCGTGAGCGAAGCGACCGGGTGCGATGGGTGTGGGCGGCCGCTGACGGATGCTACCCGGACCTGCTCAGGGCCGGGCTGCGGCTGGCGCGCTGCCATGACGTGGCGCTGGTAGAGGCGCTCCTGCTCGGCCGCGACGGGCGGCACGGCGAGCCTGCGACGCTAGCTGGAGCGTGGGCGCGGCTACGCGGCGAGCGGGCGCCGCGGCGGGCTGCCACACCATCAGGGAGCGCACAGCAGGCCCTGTTTGAGCCGACCGAGCCCGGGTTGCCCGAGGGCGCCGCGGTGCTGGACGCGCTGATCGCCGTATACGCGGATCAGCTGGCCAAAATCGGAGCGGACGAGGCCCAAGCGCGGCTGCGGCTGCTCGCCGCGGCCGAATCGGCGGGAGCACTTGCCGCAGCGGAGATGTGCTTCGACGGGCTGCCGTGGCGGGCGGACGTGCATGATGAGCTGCTGGCGGGGCTGCTCGGCCCACGGCCGCCGCGCGGATCGCGGCCGCGACGGCTGGCCGAGCTGGCCGAGCAGATCACGGCCGCGTTCGGCGGCCGGCCGGTCAACCCGGACTCGCCGGCCCAGCTCGTTCGCGCCTTCGCCGCCGAGGGCGTATCGGTCCCCTCCACTCGCTCCCAAGTGCTCCGCGACGTTCATCATCCGGCCGCCCCGCTGCTGCTCCAGTACAAGGAGCTAGCCAGGCTGCATTCCGCGCACGGCTGGGCGTGGCTGGATTCCTGGGTGGCTGACGGCCGCTTTCACCCGGAGTACGTGGTCGGCGCCGTGGTCTCTGGGCGCTGGGCGTCGAACGGCGGCGGCGCGCTCCAGATCCCGCGGGTGCTCCGCCGCGCAGTGGTCGCCGATCCGGGCTGGACTCTCGTGGTCGGCGACGCCGCGCAGCTGGAGCCCCGGGTGCTGGCCGCGCTGGCCGCGGATCGCGCGTTCGCCGAGGCCGCGGCCGCTGGCGACCTGTACGCGGAGCTGGCGGGGGCGTTCGGCGGTGACCGCAGTAAGGCGAAGGTGGCGTTGCTCTCCGCGATGTACGGCGGGGCGGGCGGGGAAGCCGGCCAGCTGCTCGCGGTGCTCAGACGGCGATTCCCCGACGCCGCCGGGTACGTGGAAGCGGCCGCGAGGGCCGGGGAGGAGGGCCGGGTAGTGCGATCCGTCCTCGGCCGGGCATGCCCGCAGCCGTCGGCTGCCTGGCGCTCGCTCACCGCCAGTGCGAGCAGTGCCGGCGCCGGCGCTTCTGTGCGCGCCCGCGGCCGGTTCACCAGGAACTTCGTCGTCCAGGCCAGCGCGGCGGACTGGGCCCTGGTGCTGCTCGCGTGCCTGCGGCCGCGGCTGACCTCGCTCGCCGGGCCGGACGGCGCCGGGCGCCCGCACCTGGTCTTCTTCCAGCATGACGAGGTGATCGTGCACTGCCCGGATGCGCTCGCCCAGCCGGTGGTCGCGGCGATAGAGGCGGCAGCGCAGGAGGCGGGGCGGCTGGTGTTCGGCGCGACGCCGGTGCGGTTTCCGGTGACGACCGCCGTGGTCAGCTGCTACGGCGACGCGAAATAGAAGTGCTGTGCGGGCTGGTCCAAGGCGGTGACGGCTCGGCGGCTCAGGCGCTGGCCGGCGCGACCTGGGCCGTGCAGAACATGCACCGGGTGGCGGCGAGGGGGATCTTGCTCGTGCACTCCGGGCAGGCCCGCTCGGTCGCTTCCTTGTTCCGCTGCGCCCGGTCCATCAGCTTGCCGACCGGGAGCACCACGAAGAAGTACACCGCAGCCGCGACGATGACGAAGGCCAGGACCGCGTTGACGAATTCGCCGTAGAGAAACTTGCTCTTGTTAACCTTGAAGAACAGATTGGCGAAGTTGGGCTTCCCGCCGATCGCGGCGATCAGCGGAGTGATCAGGTCCGCGACCAGCGCCGTGATCACCATGCCGAACGCGATGCCGATGACAACGGCAACGGCTAGCTGGACGAGGTTGCCCTGGAGAATGAACTTCTTGAAGCCACTCATGGTTTGCCCCCCGGGCACGTTCAGCGTGATAGTGGTCACTGCCTGTGGATCTTGCCTCAGGCTGGTGCGTAACTTTACCGGTTGATTGCCGACATCGCCCGTAACTCGCGCCCCTGTGGCCGGCGCGTCGTGTTTCCAGGTCAGCAGGGCGGGGCCCCCTGCGTTCAGGAGGCCCCGCCGTTGCGATCAGCAGCTACTAGTTCTGGCCGCCGCCCAGGTAGTCGTCAGCCTGCTTCTCGCCTTCCTTGATCTGGTCACCGAAGCGTCCGCCCGTCTTCTGATCAGCGAAATCTCCGACCTTATCCACACCCTCTTTGACCTGGTCAGAGTGCTCGCCGGCGAACTCCTTAGCCTTGTCGGCCAACTCGCCGAAGTCCGGCATGAGATCTCCCCCTTCGTTCATCCAGTGACATGACCTGACCATGCTCGCATGGCCTTGCCCTCAGATCTGGCCGTCAAACACATGCAGCCGGGAACCCGGTCAGCCGAGACCGTGAGCCCCTTCCCTGGTCGCGAAGGACACCCGCCACGCCTCGTCGGCCTGCCCATCGATCTCGAGCACCCAGGTGAATCGCCGCCCTGGCGGCAGCTGTAGCACGGTATTGAAGGCGACCGGCACATTGATCTCGGTCCCCGGGGCCACCCCGGCCGGGCGTCCCGCCTCGATCTGCCCGCCTGCCTGGATCGGCTGCTCGCCAGGCTCGTCAAGACCAGGGAATGGCCGGCCATCCTCGTCCAGCAGCGACAGCGTGAACGCTGTCCGCTCGTTCGTCCGCTGCCACGGCACGTGAAAGAGCAGCGCGATGCCGCACGGGATCGGGCCCGGACCGGCGGACGACCAGCCTCCGCCGGCGATGAACAGCTTGCCGTCAGACACCTGAGCATGGTCGGCCAGCATCATGGTGACCCTCATGGGAGACCACCATAGGGCCGACGCCCGCGGCCGCCGGCGGCGGGCGAATGGGCGGCTGCGTCCGTTCGGCTAAATCTTGATTCTGGGCTGGCGCGGCGGGCCGGCGGGCCTTACGGCTGTCAGCCGCTGAGGCCCGGCGAGTCGCTGCCGCCGCCCCCGGGCGCCCAGTCGATGGCGGCCCTGGCCGCGACATCTGGGTGCCGCTCCAGCCAGCTGCGGGCGAACGGGCACAGCGGCACCACCGTCAGGTCGTCCCGCGCCGCGCGATCGACCGCCGCCGCCACCAGCGCGCCGCCGCGGCCGTGACCCTCGAGCCCGGCTGGCACCCCGGTGTGGATGATCACGAGGCGGTTGCCGTTACGCCGGTACTGTAGCTCGGCGAGCTGGCCGCCGACCGTGAGCTCGAACCGGGAAGCGGCCTGGTTGTCGGTCATGTGCTCGGCGTCCGTCACGCCGTCCATCGTCGCATCAGCGCCGGGGGGGGGCTGGTCGGCTCGTCCTAGTGTTCCGGCGTCATCGAGCCCGGGCTCAGCCGGAGGGCTATCCCGGCGGCCGTCACTACCAGCGCGGCAATGAGCAGCGGGAGCGCCGCGCCGACGTGCAGGTACGTGGTGGCTCCGATGATCGCGCCGATCAGCATGGCTACCACCGCCGCCGCCCTGCGGTACGCCGCCGCCCCGTGTTCCTTGCCCGGGACTGCCGCATCGGCGGCGAGGCCGGTGAGCGTCATCGTCAGCACCGTGGTGGTCATGTCGGGCACCGCCAGCCGGCGGACCGTCGCGTTGCGGACGCCCATCGCGAAGGCCAGCAGCGTGATCACGACGTAGCGAGGCCAGCCGGTGCCGACCGAGGCTTGCAGGAAGGCAATCAGGGCGGCGGCGCCGACCAAGCACGCTTCGGTCGCCATGGCCACCAGCAGCAGCCGGCTGCGGCTGCCGTTGCTCTTGGTCAGCCGGGGTGCGGCCCAGCCAGCACAGAAGGCGCCGACCAGGAAGAGGGCGAGCGAGGTGAGTGTCGCGGTGACCGAGAAGCCCGGCGCGCCGGCCGCGGCGAAGGCGAGCACGACCACATTGCCGGTCATGTTGGCTGTGAACACGCGGCCAAGACCTAGGTAGCAGACCGCGTCCACGAGGCCGCTGACCATGGTCAGCGCCACAAGAGTCAGCAGCAACGGAGTCGGCGTTTTCTTGTCAGCCACCTGGCGTCTCCCCAGTGGGCGCAGCGAGTCTCCGCACCTCTGGATCATGTCAGCGATTGGCCGGCGGTGGCGACGGTCCGGAGATCGAGCTGAACCAGCGGCGCTACCTGAATCTGACCGGCCACACCTATCCGGGCCCGCCGCCGATCGGCGCATTCCAGGCCACCCAGCAACTACTCCGTACGGTTCTCTCGTGCCTGGTCGCAGCTGCGCCCGCGGTCATGCACGGGTCCCTTCACGTAAGGGATATTTCCTGAAACGATGTCGGCCTGGCCGTCGGCGCGCGTCCGCCCACGATGCGGCCGGAAGTGGGCTGCGCCCTGGGTGCGGGCCCGGTACCGGCGGCCAGTGACCGCGGTCAGGGATGGGCGAGGATGATGCGGGAGGGGAAGGAGTCGAGAAATGGACGGTCGGCGAGCAGCGCAGGGCGCAGCTAGCGACGGCCCTTCCGGCGGCGGCCCTTCCGGCGGCGGGGCACCGCTCATCCTGCTCGCCGAGGCAGCGAGCGGGATAGAACGCGCGCTGATTAAGCAATGGCTCCGTGAGGCGGACCTGCGGCCATCCGCGGTGCTGCCACTAGATGGCCCCGAGCTGGCTGGGTCGCTGGCCGAAACATCGCCGGACACGGTCGTTGCTGCCGCTCGCGTGGTGTGGCTCCCGCGGGAGCGGGACGGGGAGCGCCCGGTGCGCTGGTCAGGCGTTCTGCCGCTGGTCAACCTGCGGCGGCCGCTGCCGTTCCGGCAGGCTCGCATCGCCCGCGGCGAGCCCGACCGGGCCCGGGTCGTGCTCGCCGAGCCCGCCACAGTGGCCGCGCTACGCGCGCGCTGGGGCGGCACCGGCTCGTTCGCGCACTTCGTGACCCTGCAGGCCACGCTTGCGCTAGATCGCGCCGAGCGGCCGCTGCGCGGATATCGCTACAAGGTGCCCAGGCATGTCGTCGAGGCGATCCAGGACAGCCCGGAGTTCGGCCGCGAGGTCGCCGCGCTCGCCGTCCGGCTGGGAGTTGCCGAGTCGCAAGTGCTGGAACTTGCCGGCGCTGGCCTGGACGGCCTGGTCGCATCCATAAGCCCGCTGGCCGTCGACCTGTTGTCGGCAGCGCTACGTCCGCTGCACGCGCGCGCCTGGGAGGTCCAGGCCGACACGGCCGGACTGGAACGGCTGCGCGAGCTGAACCGCCACCATGCGCTGGTGTTCCTGCCCAGCCACCGTTCGTATGCCGACTCGCTCCTGCTGGCCGACGTGCTGGCCGAGCGCGACTTTCCCCGCAACCATGTGCTCGGCGGGGACAACCTCTCCTTCTGGCCGATCGGCCCGCTGGCCAAGCGGGCCGGCGTCGTGTTCATCCGGCGGAGCTTCGGCGGGGACGAGATCTACAAGCTCGCGCTGCGCGAGTACCTCGGCTACCTGCTCGCCAAGCGTTTCAACCTCGAGTGGTACATGGAGGGCGGGCGCTCGCGGACCGGCAAGCTGCGCCCGCCACGCTACGGCCTGCTGACATACCTGGCCGATGCCGTGGAGCTCGGCTTCGCCGAGGACGCCTACCTTGTGCCGGTGTCGATCACCTACGACCAGCTCCGCGAGGCGTCGACGATGGCGGCTGAGCAAGGCGGGGGGGCGAAGAAGGCGGAGGGACTATCCTGGCTGGCGTCCTATGCGAAGGGGCAGATGTACCGGATCGGCACGGTGCAGGTGCGGTTCGCCGAGCCGCTCTCGCTGCGGGAGGCTCTAGAAACCGGCGAGGATCAAGGCGACCGGGACGCGCGGCGGCTGAGGCTGCAGAAGGTGGCGTTCGAAGTGGCCGTGCGGATCAACGGGGTCACCCCGGTGACCGCGACGGCGCTGGTCACCCTCGCGCTGCTGGGGGTGCGCGACCGCGCCCTGACCCTCGGACAGGTGCGCCGGGTGCTGGAGCCGCTGCGGGCTTACCTGGTCGAGCGGGAGCTGCCGCACTCGGGTGAGGCGCTGCGGACCGAGACGGGGGTGCGCCGGGTGCTGGCGGCGCTGGCCCAGCAGCATGTCGTTACGGTCTACGCCGGCGGCGAGGAGCCGGTTTACGCGATCGAGCGGGGCCAGCATCTGGTGGCCGCTTTTTACCGCAACAGCGCGATCCACCATTTCGTCGATCGCGCGGTAGCGGAGCTGGTGCTGCTCAGCGAGCCCGCCGATCGCTGGGACGAGGCGATGCGGCTACGTGACCAGCTGAAGTTCGAGTTCTTTTTCCCGGACAAAGAGTCCTACCGCGCCCGGCTTTCCGCGGAGCTCGTGCGGCTGGACCCCGACTGGGCGACGGCGGACGGGCACGCCGTGCTGGAGCATTCGCAGCTGCTGATGGCGCACCGGGTGCTGCGGTCGTTCCTCGACGCGCAGCTCGTGGTGGCCGAGCGGCTCGCGGCTCGCGGCGCGGACCGAGTGGTCGACGAGAAGGAGTTCCTCGACGAGTGCAGCGGCGTCGGGCAGCAGATGCTGCTGCAAGGCCGGCTGCACGGGCCGGAGTCGCTGTCTCGGGAGCTGTTCTCCGGCGCGCTGCAGCTCGCCGAGAACCTGGACTTGATCGGCCCCGGCGGCGAGGATCTGGCGCAGCGCAGGCAGGCTTTTGCCGTGCGGCTGCGTGACGTCGTCACCCGGGTGATCACGATCGACGAGATCGACGCAGCGTCGCGACGGGAGGTAGTAGGTGTCGAGCCCTAGACAGCAAGCTGGCGGGCTGTGGTCCGAGGAGCAGCTGATCTCCGATGTCGAGGGCGGGCCGCAGGGCCCGCAGGTGGGTGCGTTCTTCGACTTCGACGGGACCCTGATCGACGGATACTCGCTGTCCGCGTTCGCCCGCCACCACCTGCGGTCGTTGCAGGTCGCACCGGCCGACCTGGGGCGGATGCTGCTCACCGGCCTGCGCGGGGTGACCAGCGAGGAGGACTTCGAGCAGTTCACCGAGCTTGGCATGCGGGTCTGGGCCGGGCGCAGCGAGGACGAGCTCACCGAGCTGGGTGAGCGGCTGTGGGTCCAGGGCATCGCCGGCTCGCTGTACCCGGAGGGGTGGCGGCTGGTCGAGGCGCACCTGCGGGCCGGGCACACCGTCGTGCTCGCCTCGTCCGCCACCCGGTTCCAGGTTGAGCCCGCGGCCAAGGCGATGGGCGTGCAGCACATCATCGTCTCGCCGGTCGAGATCGTGAACGGAATCTGCACGGGCCACCCCGGCGGGCCGCTGCTGTGGCGGGCCGGCAAGGCAGCGGCGGTCCGCGCGTTCGCGGCTGACCACGACATCGATCTGCCCGAGAGCTACGCCTACTCCAACGGCGACGAGGACGTGCCGTTCCTGCGCACCGTCGGCCGGGCGCGGGCGCTCAACCCCGGCCGGGGGCTGGCGGCGGCCGCGCGGCACTACGGGTGGCCAGTCGCCCGATTCCGCTCCCGCGGCCGGGTCGGGGCTTTGGACGTCGCCCGCACCGCGGCGGGCCTGGCCGGCATGATCGGCGGCTTCGTCACGGGTGCGGCGCTGGGGGTGCCGACCGGGTCCCGGCGTGAGGCCGTCGACCTCGGCATCACCCTCGCCGGCGAGGTGGGAAGTGTGCTGGCGGGGGTGCGGTTGGACGTCCGCGGCGCGGAGTACCTCGCCAGTCGGCCTGCGGTGTTCCTCTTCAACCACCAGAGCCAGCTTGACGTGCTCATCCTGGCCAAGCTGCTGCGCGGCGGCTTCACTGGCGTGGCGAAGAAGGAGCTGGCCAACAGCCCGGGGTTCGGGCTGGTGTTCCGGCTCGCCGATGTGGCGTTCGTCGACCGCGGCAACCCGGCGCAAGCGCGCAAGGCGCTTGAGCCGGCCGTGCAGAAGCTACGGGATGGGATCTCGCTGGTCATCGCTCCGGAGGGCACCCGGTCCGCGACCCCGGCGCTCGGGCCGTTCAAGAAGGGGGCATTCCACGTCGCGATGCAGGCGGGGGTGCCGATCATCCCTATCGTCATCCGCAACGCCGGCGAGCTGATGTGGCGCGGCGCGTCGACGGTTCGCGCCGGGAGCGTGCAGATCACGGTACTGCCGCCGATCCCGACCCTCGACTGGACAGCCGAGGAGGTGGACAAGCACGTGGAGGAGGTCCGCCAGCAGTACCTGGCGACGCTCGCCGACTGGCCCGGCCGCGGGTCCGGCCACGGGTCCGGCCGAGTGGAGGTCACCGAGCCCAGCGCGGGAGGCCGGCCCCCGGCGGCCCCGCTGGACTGGGGCGCCTCGACCGAGATGAACCCGCTGGAGACGGCGATGTGGCGCGCCGAGGCGGCCGACCCCCGGCTGCGGGTGAATGTTAGCCTGCTCGAGCTGCTTGACCCCGCCCCCGACTGGGACCGGCTGCTCGCCGCTCACGAGTGGGCCTCGCGCATGGTGCCGCGGATGCGGCAGCGGGTGACCGAGCCGATGTTTGGGGTCGGGACGCCGGTCTGGGCGACAGTCGACGAGCTCGATCTTTCCAGGCATGTCCACCACGTCAAACTGCCCGCACCTGGCTCGATGCGCCAGCTCCTCGATGCGGTACAGGACTTCGCCGCCGCCCCCTTCGACAGGGATCGCCCGTTGTGGGGGGCGCTGCTCGTGGAGGGTCTGGCCGACGGCAGGGCCGGGTATCTCATCAAGAGCCACCACAGCGTGACCGACGGGCTCGGCGCGGTCCAGCTGATAACGCGGCTGCACAGCCGTACCCCCGAGCACGACCCGCATCGGCCTGAGCCGCCACCGGTGCCTGGGCCGGTGGAAGCGTCGCGGATCAGGCTGCTCACCGACCAGGTCGTGGGTGCTGCCCGGTCCACGCCGCTGCGGGCACTGCGCCAGGGCATCGGTATGTTCGGCGCACTGGCGCGGCCCTTGGAGACGGCCTCGCGGACGGCAGTGCAAGCGGTCGACGCAGCCCGCTGGCTGGGCCAGACGGCCGCCCCCCCGGCCGGCTCCGCGCTGCTGGCCCGACGCGGCGGCGGCTGGCACTTCGAGGTGCTCGACGTGCCGCTGGCCGAGCTCAAGGCCGGGGCGAAGGCGGGCGGCGGTTCTATCAACGACGGGCTGCTAGCCGCGGTGATCGGCGGATTCCGCCGCTACCACGAGCGGCACGGCGCCCCGGTCGACAAGCTCACCGTCGGGTTCCCGATCAGCCTGCGCGCCCAGGACGACCCTGCGGGCGGCAACCGCTTCACCGGCGCCCGGTTTGCCGCGGCCATGGACGAGCCAGACCCGGCCGCCAGGATCGCCGCCGTGCGGCAGTTCGTGCTGACCGCCCGCGCGAGCGCTTCGGCTGCCGACGCGGTAACGGCGGCGCTCGCCCCGGCGCTCGGCTGGCTGCCCGCACCCGTCATCGCGGCCGTCTCGGGCCGGCTCACCAGCACCAATGACGTCCAGGTGTCCAACGTCCCTGGGGTGCCGTACCCGGTGTACATCGCCGGGTCGCGGATCACGCACATGTACCCATTCGGCCCGCTCCCCGGCTGCGCGGCGATGATCACCCTGATCTCGCACAACAAGCAATGCTGCATAGGAACCAACACCGATACGGCGGCGATCACCGACCCCGGCGGGTTCATCGAAGATCTCCGGGCGGGGTTGGATGAGGTCATAGCGCAGGCGCGGTGACCGCTGGCTCGGCTCTCGCGCGCAGGCGCGCGCGTTCGCCCTGTCGCCCGAACGGGGTGAGCCAGATCAGCAAGGTTATTTGCGTTCTGCGAAACCGTGCAGGCATCCTCCTCGAGGAGGTGGTCACGATGGCCCGGGAAACTGACAGATCAGCCGGCTCAGACGGGTGGCGTCCGGTGGCGGCTGCGAGCACGCCATGAGCCAAGAACACATCCCGGACATGGCCGCCATGTACACCCAGGAGTTCTGGGACGCGCGCTACCGCTCCGCCGACATGGTGTGGAGCGGCAACCCCAACCTTCGCCTCGCCGAGCAGGTCGCGGATCTTGTTCCGGGTACCGCGCTGGACGTTGGCAGCGGTGAAGGTGCCGATGCGATCTGGCTGGCCAGCCGGGGCTGGCGTGTCACCGGGATCGACGTGTCGACGGTGGCGCTGGACCGCGCCGCCGGACGGGCCGCCTCAGCTGGTGCGGAGGTAGCGGACCGGATCACCTGGCAGCAGGCCGACATCTTGTCCTGGGATCCGGCCCCGCTCCAGTTCGACCTGGTGTCGGCGCAGTTCATGCACCTGCCCCGGCTATGGCTCGAGTCGCTGCATCGCCGGCTGGCGGCCGCCGTCCGGCCGGGCGGAATGCTCCTCATCGTGGGCCACCACCCCTCGGATCTGCATACCTCCGCAGGGCGGCCCGACCATCCCGACCTCTTCTTCACAGCGGAACAGGTCGCGGCCACTCTCGCGCCGGACGACTGGCGGGTCATCCTCGCCGCGGCACCCGAACGTCAGGCGCCCGACCCCGACGGGCGACCGGTCACGATCCGCGACGCGGTACTGCACGCCATTCGCCGCCGCTGACCACCGCCCCCCGAAGGGTTGCTGTTATCGAATTCAGGTTCGATCATGAGGGATGGCCGAAGTTGAGGCGACCGTCGCGTTCGAAGCCGGCGAGGGGGAGGAGTGGCGGCCCGTCCGGCTGCGGCATCGGCGGCTGGGACTGTGGTGGACTGTCCGGGAGGTGCTGGCTGCCTGGACCCATCCCGGCTGGCCGGAGAAGACCTATGGCCACCCGATCATCGAACGGCGTTACAAGCTGCGCGTCTGGGGGCCACTGCCGTGGACACCTGCGCGGCGGGGAGAGTTCACGCTCGTGGCGACATCGTATGGAGACCGGCCGGTGAGCTGGTGGATCCGGCCAGAACAAGTGGGCCGAACGGACCACTATGCGAACCACGATCTTGTCGTCGAAGGTGACCCCCTCCCGATACGTCTTAGCAGGTCACGGGCCAAGAAGGCGGAACGATGAGCCGCCCTGGGCCGGAAATCCTGGCTTCCGAGGACACTGTTCCCGGGCCGACGCGCCGCGCGGACTCTGGCATCCGGGTGGCGGCCGAGGTGACCGTGGCGGCGCTGGCGGCCATCGCTGGGGCGATCAGCTACAGCCACATGCGCGAATTGGCCGCCGCCCATGGTGAGGCCGGCTGGCAGGCGCACACCTATCCGTTGAGCGTCGACGGCATTGAGATCGTCGCCTCTCTGGTGTTGCTGGCCGATAGGCGCACAGGCCGGGCGTCGGGCTGGCTGCCCTGGGCGGCCCTGGCCGCCGGGACCACCGCCAGCCTGGCGGCGAACATTGCCGCCGCGGGCGCGGACCTGGTTGGCCGGGTTGTAGCGGGATGGCCCGCCTTCGCGTTGCTGGTCGCGGTCAAGCTCCTGTCAGGGTTGCTCGAACCACGCCGCGCCACTGATCGTCCCCGCGGTGATCGTCCCGTTCCCGACCCTGGTCACGCCCGGCCTGGCGTCCCCGCCGGGGACGATCCGGCCGCTGCCAGAGATCGCGGGCACGTCAAGGGTCAGGACTCGGCTCCATCGGGCCTGCCTCCCTCCCCACCGGGGTGACACCCCTGCAAGCACTGCCCACCATGCTCGGCGGCGCCGGCACCGACCGGGACGTGGCGGTAGATGCCCAAGGCAACCCCGACAACACCGGCCGGGCCAGCGACGGCGGCGCCGTTGTCTCCGGCAACGGCTCGTACGTCTTCTACTACACCCAGGCGAGCAGCAACCTGGCACCCACCGCGATCGCCAACCCAGCCGATGACGACGTCTACCTGGTCAGGCAGAACCTGATCAGCGGCCTGTCCCAGGTGGCCTCGATCGCCGCCGACGGCAAGACCCCGGTGCCTGTCTTCGACCCGGGCCCCTCCCCACCGCAGATCCCGTTGTTCCTCGCGACCGACAGCGACGGGTCGGCCGTGGCCTACGCCCTTCCCGCCACCAAAGACACCTCGGCCGGAGCCGAGTACGTCCACGACTTCACCACCGGCACCACCTGGCAGATCGCCAGCGGCGCCACCGATGACACCCTGTACGGAGTCAGCGGCAACGGCACCATAGTTACCTACGGTGGCACCGGCACGGGAGGCGTCGGGCACATCTACCGGCAAGTCCAGGGCGGCTCACCGCAGCAGATCGATAGCTGCGCCAGCACCTCACCATCCGGGTGCGGGACCCAGGCCAGCATGTCCAGTGATGGGAACCTCATCGCCTACGAAGGCCCTGGGGCGAACGGCGACGCGGGAATCTACCTCTACGACGCCACCGACGGGTATAACGCCAACCTGTTCCCCGCTAACACAGCCAACGGCGACCAGCTCACCTACCCGCTGATCTCCGCCGACGGTAGCCACATCCTCGCTTCCTACGCGTCGGCGACCAATCCCGACGCTGAAGGCCTGGTCATCAAGCAGGTGAGCGGGGATAAATCCACCACGGTGACCGCTTCTGACATCCGGGTGCCGTACCTGGCATACGAGATACAGCCAATGTCCATCAGCACCAACGGCAGCGCCTTCGCCTACTGGGCAGATGATCCAGACCAGGAAAACGGCTGGTTCGCCCTCTACCATGCCGGGAAATCACAGATCGCTCCCCAGCTGACCAGCAGCTACCCGGAAACCGCCGACATAACAGGCGATGGGTCAAGCCTCGTCTACACCGCGACTATGGTCGGCGTAAGTCCGCTAAATTATCCAGGCGTGTACGAATGGCAGCTCCCCTGACGGCCATCCAGAGCAGGAGAAAACATCCGGTGAACCCGCCCAGGCGATCAGCAGGAGCCTGCGTTACCCTGGCCTGCCTCGCGATTGCCGGATGCAACGGCCACGCCGCCACGCCGCCACCGACCCCATCACCCTCGTTCCCAGCAACATCGAGCTGCCGGCTCCTCACCCACGCGGAGGTCCAGTCAGCCCTCGGCATCCCCATCGAACCAGCCAAGGCGATCGGGTTCGGCGGATGCCTGTTCTCGATCCCCGACGGCGCCGGGGAGGTCGACTTCGGTGTCACGGCTTTTAAGTCAGCCAGCTTGGCACAGGAATACGTGAAACAGCAGGCGCCAGTCGGTTCTAGCTGCTGCAAGGTGTCCACGATTCGTGACCTAGGCCAGCTCGCCGTCACCATCACCGGCAAGACAGAAGGAACATCCGTACTCGCCGTCTTCGGATCCAGGGTCCTGACCGTCAACATCAGCTGGAACGCCGCTATCACGCACCCCGGCATGGCCCTCACCTTGGCCCGGGAGGCAGCCGGACGCCTTTAAGCTGCAACTGAAACGACGGCCAGAGGAGTCATCGGCGGCCTGGGCGGTCATCTCGGTCCAGACGAACCCGGCCACCTCCGGGAAACCATGGCCTCGGGCCCGGCCTCCCTAGCGTGCATCTGCATCGGGCCTGCGCGGCCGTTGGCGGCCGGGCTGGCGGTTCCCCGCGGTCGCTGGCCCCGCGGCTGGAGGACCTCCCCAGCTCAAACGCGTCACGATTAGCTGCGTAAGCATTGGCGTGCAGGGCGTGCTGGGCGTGCTGGGCGTGCTCTCGGGAGCTTGAGGAGTTCCCGATACCCATCGCAGGCGGGCTGGATATCCACCGGAAGCAACTGGCCTTCGGCTATCTCGGCATGGTGAGCGGGGAGGTGTAGCGCGGTCAGATTGGCCCAGCTGACCGGGCGCACCTCCGCACCTGGCTGGCGCGGTTCGTCGGCCGCGCCGACATCGCGTTCGCGCTGGAGGGATATACCGGCTGGCGTTATGTGGCTGAGGAGCTGGCCGCGGCCGGGGGCGCGGCGCATGTTGCCGGGCCGGCTTGACACGGCATTCGCCCGCGGCCGCAAGCGGCACGCCAAGACCGGCAAGATTGACGCGCGGCACCCTCGGGAGCTGCTGGCCGAGGGCCGGCCGCCGGAGTGCTCGCCGGGGGAACACCCACCCAAACTGTCAGGAAGACGCTGTCTACCCTGCTGACGTGCCGGCTTGCCACTCTGACATGGTGGCCCGGCGTTCCGCGGCTTGCCGTCCGCCCGATAACCACAGGCCGACATGGCGTGCGCCACCTGCTAACTCGCCCACGCTGGCAACGCTCACGCCAAGCAGGCCAATGTCCCGCCGAGCTATCGGTATCCCAGGAAGACGGCAACGCCGCAGGTGGAGAGCGGCCGAGAGGTTACCGATGTTCCAAGCGGTGGGGCGCCAGGGGCTCGAACCCTGAACCAATGGATTAAAAGTCCACTGCTCTACCATTGAGCTAACGCCCCAGGCGACGTCGGCACCGCCGACACCTCCGGCCACGAAGCGTACCCACCTCGCCAGCCGCGTACTGCGTCGGCTACCCGCCGGCCGCGCGCACAACCGCCAGCGCAGATGCTACCTGTACGCGGACAGGCCGGTAATCGCCTGGCCGAGAGCCAGCACGTGGATCTCCTCGGTGCCCTCATAGGTAAGCACGGATTCCAGGTTGGCCGCATGCCTGATCACCGGGTACTCCAGCGTCACGCCGTTCGCGCCCAGGATGGTCCGCGCCTGGCGCGCGATGTCGATAGCCGTCCGCACGTTGGCCATCTTGCCGAGGCTGACCTGAGTCGCGGTGATCTTGCCTGCCTCCTTGAGCCTGCCCAGGTGCAGCGCGAGCAGCTGGGCCTTGGTCAGGTCGGCCAGCATCCAGGCCAGCTTCGACTGGGTGAGCTGGAAGCCCCCGATCGGCCGGCCGAACTGCTCACGGGTCCGGGAGTACTCGGCGGCGGCCTCGAAGCACGTCCTCGCCGCGCCGGTGGCCCCCCACGTGATGCCAAACCGCGCCTCCGTCAGGCATGACAGCGGGCCCTTCAGCCCGGTCACCCCTGGCAGCACGGCGTCGGCGGGCAGGTGCACATCGTCGAAGTGCAGCTCGGAGGTGACCGAGGCGCGCAGCGACAGCTTCTTGTGGATGTTGCGTGCGGTGAAGCCGCGCGCGGTGCGGGGCACGAGGAAACCCCGGATCCCTTGCTCCGTCGTGGCCCAGATCACCGCGATATCTGCGATGGATCCATTGGTGATCCACATTTTGGTGCCGGAGAGAGTCCAGCCGGCACCGTTAGGAATGGCCTTAGTACGCATGTTCCCAGGGTCACTGCCCTGGTCGGGCTCGGTGAGACCGAAGCAGCCGATCGCCTCACCCGCTGCCATCCGCGGCAGCCATTCCTGTTTTTGCTCTTCGGAGCCGTACCGCCAGATCGGGTACATGGCGAGTGAGCCCTGCACGGACACCAGGCTGCGCAGGCCCGAATCGCAGGCTTCAAGCTCCCGGCAGGCGATGCCGTAGGCCACTGCTCCCAGGCCGGCGCAGCCGTACCCGGTCAGGTGCATGCCGAGCATGCCGAGCTTGCCGAGTTCGGGGGCGAGCTCGCGGGGCAGCGTGCCGGCTTCGAACCAGTCCGCGATGTGCGGCGCCGCCCGCTCGGCGGCGAACGCGCGCGCCGTGTCGCGGACCAGGCGTTCCTCAGGGGTCAGCTGCTCTTCGATGCGGAGCAGGTCCGATCCCTCGTAACTGGCGTGTTTCGCGGGGCTCGCGTGATCAGCGGGGCCGGAGTCTGGCGGCATTGACGGTTCCTCTCTGGCCGACGCCCTTGCGCGGCCCGCGCATCAAAGTATTCACCGGCTCCCTCCTGACGTCAGCACCCGCCCGGAGAGGGCATGATCGTGGTTATGAACGCATTCAACGAAGGCAAGCGGGTCTACCGCCGCCGCGAGGGCCGGATCCTGGCGGGCGTATGCGCGGGCCTGGCGGCATACTTCGGCGTCGATGTCACCCTCGTCCGGCTTGGGTTCGCCGTTCTCACGATCATCGGGGGCCTGGGCCCGCTGCTGTATGTGGTCGCCTGGGTGATCGTGCCGGAGGAAGGCGAGGATGCCTCCATCGTGGAAAGCCTGGTAAACAAGAACAGGGAAAGCTAATTCTCTGAGACTTCCGAACGGGCACGGATGCTGGCTATCACTTCTACGCGCCGGTGTGTCCACCCCATGGCCAGCAGCGCGGCAGCCGTCAGGCCAAGCAGCCCGGACAGGGCCACGACCAGCTGCGGGCCGATCGCCTGCGCGAGCGCGCCGCCGATCAGGATGCCGATCCCCTGGGCGGCGAGCAGCCCGGATTGCGCCAGCCCGAATGCCCTGGCCCGGCCCGAGTCCGGCACGCTCTGCACGAACGCGGAAGCGGCGGCGAGCTGGTAGGCGCCGCCGAGACCGGACACCGTCCAGAGCGCGAGCACTGCCCACAGCGGCGGATGCGCGGCGCTGCCGATGAGCGGAGCGCAGGACAGCATGGCCATCCAGCCCATGAGCCGCATCCGGGTCGACGGGGTGGCCAGCCGGCCGAAGGCGAAGGCGCCTATCACTGTGCCCACCGGCATGGCGGCCATCAGCAGGCCGACGTCGAGCGTGCTGCCGCCTAGCACGTGCACGTACGGGGCGGCCAGCCCTTCGGGAAGCACGTAGAAGCCGGCCAGCCAGCCGAAGAGCACCAGCGAGCGCAGCATGGGGTTGCCAAAGACGAGCACGGCACCCTGGCAGGCAATCGCCCAGAGCGAGGGGCGATCAGGCTGTTCGCGGGGCGGTGCGGGCCGGCGTTTGACCCAGGTCGCCAGGATTACCGCGGACAGTACGAACGTCAGCGCGTCAAGAGCTAGCGTCCGGGACGGGTCAAGCAGCGCGACCACGGCACCGCCGGCGACGAAGCCGAGAATCTGGCTGGACTGGTAGGTGATGCTCCCGACCGCCGAGCCCAGGACATACGTGTCCCCTTGCAGCACGTCGGGCAGCAGCGCCGACCGCGCTGAGGAGAACGGCGGGCCGAGCAGCACGGTGAAGAAGAGCAACGCGCACAGCACGGGGAACGGCACTCCCGATGTCGCCATGCCGGCGACCAGTCCTGCCCGGATGAGATCGCAGATGATCATGATGCGGCGGCGAGGGAACAGGTCGGCGAGCCCGGAAAGCAGCGGGCCGCCGATGATCGGTGGCAAGTAGGTGAGGGCGTAGGCGAGCCCGGTGAGGAAAGCGGAGTGGGTTCGGTTGTACACGAGGATCGCGATCGCGACCTGCGCGAGCTGGTCGCCGGTGTAGGAGAGCACCTGGGCGGACCAGAGCGCGCGGAACTCGCCGATGGCGAAGACCTCGCGGTAGGACGCCTGCCGCTCCTGCGGGCGGCGGTGCCGGCCCTGCTGCGCTTCTAGCAGTGCTAGGTCCGGCGCGGGCGGTGGGGAAGTCGGCTGCGGCGCTCGCGGAGTCGGCTGCGGCGCTCGCGGAGTCGGCTGCGGCGCTCGCGGAGTCGGCTGCGGCGCTCGCGGAGTCGGCTGCGGCGTTCGGGGAGTCGGCACTTGGCCGGTTTCCGGCGTTTGACTGGTTTCCGGCGCTTGGCTGGTTTCCGGCGCTTGGCTGGTTTCCGGCGCTTGGCCGGTTTCCGGCGGCAGGCCTGTCCCTGGTGCTCTGTCCGTCCCCTGCGTCGGGTGAGCGGGCGCCCGGCCTTGCGCAGTTTTCTGCCGCGCTGTCTTCCGTGGACGCGCTGTGGTCGCGTCGGTCTCCGGGTTCCCGGTCTGCCCGTTAGGGGACATCGCCGCCGCGTCTTGCGCCGTCTTGCGCCGCCTGGCCGCGCTTGGCCCGGCCACTGTTCGCCCGGCGTCTGCGTGGTCAGCCTCTTCGCGTCTAGCGGCTTCTTGCGCTGGCTTGCCGCGCGCCGGTGTGCCCCGCACCGGCTTGCCTGGCGGCGGTGTGCCTGGTGTCGGTGTGCCGGATGCGGGCGTGCCTCGCGAAGGCGTGCTGCCATTCCCCTCTGGCGACCCTCGCCTACGTACCCGCGCGGCAGCCGAACCATTCTCGGTGACCGCAGGCATGGCCTGCGTGTTCAGCCCGGCTGGGCTAGGCGACGGCCCGTTGGCCCCGAACCTGGGCTGCGCCGCATCGTGCGAGGTCCCCCTGAACTCCTCTTCCTGCGGCACCGGGCGCCCTAATCGAACTCCTGAAGGCCGTGGCATCGCTGGCACGGCGTGATCCTGGCGCTGTGGTTGCTCATTTACGAGTTCCCACCTGGGGCTCCTTCTGTCACGGCTGTGGGACGATTGCGATGGCCAACGTTACTCTCAGTAACCACCAAGGGTCACGTGCAGTTGTACCCACGTTGCCTACCGTGTCGGATTACTCATGACTTCGCAAGGGCCCAGCGAATGATCATCTTGCACTGGAACGTTACATTGCGCTACCTCCCCCTTGCTACACGGGGTCATCTAGTGCGCTTTGCTGCCGGCGCCTTCCTCCCCTATGCTGGGACAGTTCCCGACGACGGACGCCACGGGTCACGACGGCTGCGACCGCCGAAGCCCCCATCGTCTAGTGGCCTAGGACACCGCCCTTTCAAGGCGGCGGCACGGGTTCGAATCCCGTTGGGGGCACGGTTGCCGCCTGTCGGTGACATGAGGTCCTGTAGAGCAGTTCGGAGTGCTCGCCACCCTGTCAAGGTGGAGGTCGCGGGTTCAAATCCCGTCGGGACCGCTGGGATACGGTGGCATGCTGCCCTAGCCCCATGGCCAGGGTTCCGCTGTCAGGCGTGAGCCGAGGTCCCGGCGAGGTCAGGTAGCTCAGTCGGTATGAGCGTCCGCCTGAAAAGCGGAAGGTCGACAGTTCGATCCTGTCCCTGACCACCACCCCTGACCAGCCAAAACGCCCCGGCGGATTTCTCGTCCGGGGCGTTTGACAGTAACGGTCTCCAGCGGAGTTGAACTGTAAGACGTTTTGTCTTACAGTCTAGACATGGCTGACACGATTACCATCCGCACTGACGACGAGACTGAGCACGCTCTTGACGTGCTGACCCATGGCGGTGTTTCGCGGTCCGCTGCCATCCGCCAGGCGGTCCTGGAGGCTGCCAGTCGCCGTGAGCGGGCAGCTCAGATGAAGCGAGAGGTCCTGCGGATAGACCTCGGGCAACTGGACGGGGTGAACGTGGCGGACGAACTTTCCCGGGACCGTTCTAGCGAGCGCTGATGATCTATCTGGACTCGGCGGCGATCGTCAAGCTCGTCCACGCCGAGGCGGAGTCGGCCGCATTGCGAGCCTGGCTTGATGAGCGGGCCGAAGTGGAGTGGATCAGTTCCGTGCTGACTGAGGTCGAGTCCTTCCGGGCGCTGGCTAGGTACGCGCCCGAGGCGGCGGCTAGGCTCCCGGCTGTCTTGGACCAGATCGACCTGATCAATCTGGATCCGCCGGTCCGGATCCTGGCTCAGACCGTGCGCCCCGCAACCGTGCGCAGCCTGGACGCCATCCACCTGGGCACGGCCCTGCATACGCGCCAGGAATTGACCTCGTTCGTCACTTACGACAAGCGCCTACTAGAAGCTGCCTTGGCAGCGGGCCTCCCGGCCGACGCGCCTGCCTAGTCCAACCGGATTTGAGCGGGTGTGACGGCAACGACGGCAGCCGTTGCTCGCCGCCAGCGCCCACGAGTCACTGTCTATCCAAGAACTGCTCTGGGGATCGTGGGGTGACCTGGGCTGAACTGACAGCAACGTTGACAGCAACGTCAGCCACCGACCCCAGTCATCTACGCTCAGCCGCACCCGTCTACGCTGCGTCCCTGTAGCCGACCTGGGTGGTTGCTATGCCTGAAAAGCGGAAGGTCGACAGTTCGATCCTGTCCCTGACCACCTCTGAACTGGTAAGACACTCCTCCGTGCGCGATGTCGTTGACGACAACGGTGCTCTGGCGGCGGCGGACGGTCGCGGGCTGCCGGGACGTTTCCCGGAGGCTTCATCTTGCTACGGCTGTAGCTTGAGCGCTACACTCGTTTCTATGAGTGCTATTCCCGCACGTGACCTCCGTAACCACACGGCGGAGGTGCTGCGGCGTGTTGAGGCAGGCGAGGAGATCGAGGTTCTCAAGGACAATCGTCCGGTAGCGAAGATCATCCCGCTTTCGCGGCGGCGACAGTGGCTGCCCGCATCCGAGATCGGCCACGAACTCGCCCGCCTAGGTCCTGATGCCACGGGACTAGCTGAGGAACTGCGGACGACTCTGACTGAGACGACCGACGACCTGCCGTGGTGACTCCCCGTCGTGCGCTGGCCGACACGTCAGTTTTCATCGGCCTGGAGGCGGGACGATTCGACGTCGGCCGGTTCGCCGATTTCGAGTGGGGCATTTCAGCGATCACGCTAGGCGAGCTGCGCCTCGGAGTGCTCCAGGCGCAGGATCCCGAGGCTGCGTCTCGGCGGCTGTCGACGTATCAGCTTGCTCAGCGGTTCGAGGCGCTCGGCGTGGACGAGGCGGTCTCTGACGCTTGGGCACTGCTGGTCTCGCGGCTACGCGCAGCAGGGCGGAAGGTGCCGATCAACGACAGCTGGATCGCGGCCACGGCGATTGCTCATCGCGTGCCGATCGTGACGCAGGACTCTGATTACGACGCCATGCCCGATGTCCAGGTCATCAAGATCTGAGGCATGCCGAGGCTCGCGCCGTGCCGGTGACTCTGTGCTCTGGGCCTGCGTGCAGCCGGGCAGACGTGGCTGCTGATGACGACAGCGGTGACGACAACGACCATCACCACAGGCGACCGTGAGCACCCGGCGACTACCGTCCACGCTGGGACGTTTCGCCTGGTCAGGGTGATTGTTCGGCCTGAAAAGCGGAAGGTCGACAGTTCGATCCTGTCCCTGACCACCACCCCTGAACAGCCAAAAGGCCAGAACCATGATCACGATCCGGGCGTTTTGACAGCAACGGCCTTAGCTCACAGACGGACGGTCGCGCGCGGACGGTCGCAGATGCTGTCCGTACACTGGACTCATGAGCGCGATGCACGAGGAACTCCACTATCTGGTGGACCAGCTCATGGAGGCTGACCTGCCGCCAGCCCTGGAGCTGATTCGCGGTCGCGTGGAGCATGGTCAGGGACGAAACTTGCCGTTCTTCTCTTCTGGGTGCGGCTCCGCTGGAGTGAGCCGCCTGTCGCAGCCGATAGCGCTTTAGCCAGTCCCGCGACGTCATCCCAAGTCGCATAGGGGGCATTCGGGACGAATCGTATCCCGGCCGGGTAGATACGCAGGCGCCCGGCGACGTGAATGTGAAATTACCCCCCATCGGTGGTAGGCCATGCCGCATTCATTTTGGCGGGCGGACGGGCGGACGGGCTGGCGGGCCCGCCCGGCCCGTGTCAGCAGCCGCTGCCCAGCCCAGCCCAGGGGTCACTTCAGCGGAGCCGCACCCTTCTCTTCTTTTGAGACCGTGCCCGACCTTGCTGAGCGTTCGGGAGAGAGCCTGCAGGCTTAACCGGCCGCTGATCTGCTGCTGAGCCATGTGTGGGCGCTCCTTCTGCGGGCAATGCCAAAGACCGGACTCACGATGCTTGTCTGAGGTTGCTGCGCCAGGCCGAAGGCCTTTGCCCGCGCCCTCGACCTGATGGGTGAGGTCGGGTATCCCCTTCAAGCAGCGGTCGACCTCGCGCTGGGGTGACCCTCCTCGGGTTGCTGGCGGAGACGGCTTCAACTCCCGTCGTACTCAGGTGGTGGGTTGGCTGAGTTTCGTCCGCATCCACGGGTATGGGTCGCGTAGTGATGCTCGCCTGGCCCTGCGGCGTTTCTGTATCTGGCTGAGCGGCACGCCTGCCGTGTAGTAGCGGCCCCGGCCGTTGCCGTGCGGGGTGAGGATTCCTTCTGATGCCAGTGTCGCCAAGTCTCGGGTGGCGGTCTGGTCGGTGACCTCGGCACGCTTTAGATACGTGGCCCGGCGCACGCGGTAACCAAGAACGGCATCGAACATCGCATCCATCACGCGCTCGGGAAGGCTGTGTTCAGCAATAAGCTGATCGAGTTCGATCCAGGTCGCGTCAGCCTCTTCCACGCGGCGTGCCACCGTCTGAGCTTGCATGTGATGAGCGCGCAGGTTGAACGTCAGCCAGAGGTGGGCGTCGTCACGTGGTTGCCAGGAACCGCCGCCAGTGTGAGCCAGCACGCTGTAGTAGTCCCCGGTGTTAGCCCCGAGCCACTCTTCAATGCTGGAGAACTCGGGCTCGCCGATATCCGAACGGGTCAGCACGGATGTCGCCAGAGCGCGCGCCATCCGCCCGTTGCCGTCACGGAACGGGTGGATCATGACCAGATTCAGATGTGCCATCGCGGAGCGCACCACCGGATCGCTGTTGATTCCGCCGTGCAGGCTCTCGACTAGCGCGTCTATGAGAGTGGGAATCTGAGCGGCGTCCGGACCCTCGTAGACGACCAGGTCGCGGCGCTCATCGCGGACATAGATCGGTCCCTTGCGGTAGCGCCCGGGTGACTTCGAATGATCATGGCTGAGCATCATGTAATGCATCGCCCGAATCTCGGTGGCGTCGAACGTCGCGTACTCATCGTCGCCCATCGCCAGGACGTAGCCAAGAGCCTGACGGTAACCCTGGATTTCGAGGAATGTCTCCTCATCTGCGCTGATAGGATCTTCTCCGTCCACTGCGGCGGCGGCGTCGTCCTCCGCGACCTGGTAGCCCTCGATACTGTTCGAGCCCTGGATGGCACGCGCCAGTGCTGAGCGCCGCAGACCTCCCTCCCACCGCCTCGGCGTGCGCAGAACATGCCGCAGCTCCTTGCGCATCCGGTGGATCTCTCTCAGGACGGCGTCGTCTTCGCTCGTAAGCGGAGGGGCATGGTAGATGACTGCATGATGAGATGACGCGTTCATATAGTCATGATAGCGTTCCAGTAATTACTTAAATCAATCATCGCATCGTTGGCGCCAGTTCGAGACCTCGGCTCGGCAGCAGACCTGGGCGCCGCCGAGGAGTTGTGCTTACGGCGTGGCCTCGCTAGCCGCTCGCCATGGCTGCTGACAGCAATAGTGACAGCAACGACCACCGCCGACGCCAACCATGAGCGCACGTGAGCAGCCGCCCACGTTGCGGCAGCTCGGGCGGAGCGTGAGGCGACAGTCAGGGAGGTTGCGGCGCACGGCTGGACGGTGGCCAGGGAGACCGCGAGGGGCTATTACGTGATGCGTTGCAGCTGCCGGAGCCACCAAACAACAGTGCACAAGACGCCCAAGCTGAGCAGCCATTTCAAGAACAAAGCCGCTTGGATGATCAGGCAGCTGGGCTGGCTGGCCGCCAAGACCGAGCGGGTCAAGCTGCTCACGGTCGTGACGGCGGTGGTCTACCGGGATCCCGGGCTGCTGGCCAAGGCCGTCACCACGCTCGACGTCCTCTCCGGCGGGCGCGCAATGCTGGGCATCGGGGCTGCCTGGAACGAAGAGGAAGCACGCGGGCTGGGCCTGTTCTTCCCGCCGCTCGGGGAACGGTTCGAGCGGCTGGAGGAGGCGCTGCGCATCTGCCTGCAGATGTGGAGCAGCGACGACGGCCCATTCGACGGAAAGCACTACCATCTTGGCCGCACGCTGAACTCGCCGCAGTCCCTGACCCGCCCGCACCCGCCCATTCTCATCGGCGGCAGCGGGGAGAAGAAAACGCTGAGGCTGGTGGCTCGCTACGCCGACGCCTGCAACATCTTCGACTCCCCCGAGCTGGCCCGTAAGCTCGACGTCCTGCGTGAGCACTGCGCACGTGAGGGCCGCGATTACACCGAGATCGAGAAGACCGTACAGACGCGCTTCGACCTCGGCGAGCGCGGTGAAAAGGTGAACCAGGTCATCGAGCACCTGCACGAACTGGCCGAACTCGGCATCCAGGTCGCGCACGGCACCCTCGTCGGCGCCGGCTCGCTGCATCCCCTGGAACTGATGGCCGAACAAGTCATCCCCGCCGCCGCCAAATTCTGAAATCCTGTCGCCCAGCCTGCGTGATCGCTCAGTACGTGCGGCTGCCGGCAGCCGCGGATCGGCGATAGCCGATCCGGGATTGCGAACAGGGGATAGCGGTGATCCGGCTCTTACGACGGATCACCGCTATCGCCCGGATCGGGTTAAGGGATGGGCACGGCTTCCCAGGTTGCGCCGGCGTTCGAGGTCTTCAGCAGTCCCAGGCTGTAGGCGATGACCGGGCCGCCGTTGAAGCGGACTGCATAGCCGGTGGTGCCGGAGACATAGGCCAGGTTGCGCATGTCCAGGCCGCCGTCGGAGTACACCGTCCCTCCCCAGGTCTTGCCGCCGCTGACCGACTGGTACAGGTAGGTAGCGCCGCTGGCGGCCAGCATCGTGATCACCTGCGGACGTCCCGTCGGCATGGCCAGGGTGCCGATCTGGCCTGCCTCGGGAGGTGAACCTGCCGCCCGCTGGAAGGTGCGCCCGCCGTTGGAGGAGGTGAAGACCTTCTTGATGCTGAAGCCGGGCTGCGGGAATCCCTGGTCGGAGCATCCGATCGCGGCGTCGGCCGTCGACGCGGCCGCCACCGCGCTGGCGGAAATGGTGCCGGACGGGCAGCGGAAGGGCAGCGTGGACCAGTGCTTGCCGCTGTCGGTGGACGTCCACAGATTCCCGTCGGCCCCGGACGCGACGCCGGCCCAGACAGAGTGGCCGAACACCGTTAGCGCGTTCTGCGGGGCTATCCCGTGCACGAGGGTCCAGCTGGTGGTACCGACCTGGCTTTCATACAGCTTGGCCTGGTCGAGACCGCCGCTGGCCGGCTCCGACACGGCGAACGCCACCCCGTCCGACGCGGCCACCGCGATGACCTCGCCCGGCACGGACATCCGCTGCCACTTCCTGCCGCCGTCGGTGGTGGCCCACAGTGCGGGGCCGAACAGCCAGCCGTCGCTCGCGTTCTCGAATTGGACCGAGCTCACCGCGGATGCCGGAGAGCGGGTGTAAATCGGGACGAGCGAGACCGCGGGCGCGGGCACGGACGTCCAGGTCTTGCCGCCGTTGACGGTTTTTTGCAGCAGCGCCTTGCACGGCAGCTCGCTGCAGCCGCGAGCGCCCAGCACGAACCCGGCCTGCGCCAGCACGAAGCTGGACGAGTCCGCCTCGAACCCCTTCGGGGGCGGCGGGCTGCCGCTCGCCGACTGCGCCGAGGCGCTGCCCGCCCCGAGCGCGATGAGCAGCATGGGGAGGGTAGCTAGTGCCGTTACCCGGCTTAATGTCGCCTTCATGGACAAATCGCCTTAACCTTCTTTACCTCGCAAATAGGACTCCACAACTATTGACGTCCCAGCCGCCCTGCTGGTTGGACCAAGTTTGCGACGGCTCAGCGGAAACGCCCCGGGCGGATTTCTCCGTCCGGGGCGTTCGCGGGTCCGCTGCGCTTGCCGCTACAGCGCTACTCCCACCTGAAGAAGCGCCTCGCCAGGAAGCCGAACACCACCGCATACGCCGCCAGCACTAGCAGCGGTGCCGCCGGGATAGCCCCTCCTAGCATCGAGTTCCGCATCGCCTCCACGGCCGCGCCGAGGGGGGTGTAGTTGCTGATGTCCCGGAGCACGCCCGGCATGAGCTCTCGCGGCAGCCACAGGCCGGCAAAGAACATCATGGGGAAGAACGCCAGCCGGCCGATGACACTCGCACCGTTCGCGGTCCGGGCTATCGCGGCGATCACCAGCCCGATGGGGAAGAGCCCTGCGATAGACAGCACGACCGAGAGCGCAAACCAGCCGGGGCTCTTCGGGGCGGCCGCCCCGAAGGCGCAAGCCTGGCCTCGTTAAATACGATCTTGCCGAACGCGGCGCGCCGATGCCCTGGGGCGGACCAAGGCCCAGCCTTGTGCGCTCGATGGCAGTGGCAACGGGTTCACCATCACCTGGGTGCGCAGCTCGTAACCGGCTCCGCGCGTCCTCGACAGGCGCCGGGCCGAGCTCGGGCAGGGGTCGTCAGGCCGACCATCTGCGCCTGCACCGTGGCACCAGCCCGCAGGCCCTCGACCGGCGCCAGGCCTGATGCCGTACGGCATCAGGCCTGGCCGACCGGGTGAGATCAGCTACTGATCAGTCCTCGCTATACCAGGAGTCCTCGAACGCCGAGAACGGCACGGTTGACGGGTTCGACGCCGCGTAGAGCGCGCCGGGTTCAGTGGTCACATCGCTGCTGGCACCCTCAGCGATCGACTCGTCGGTGGTCCACCTTGAGCTCACCAGCCCGCCTTCATGGCCGCCGGCATTGACCACCTGGATGCTGTCGTAGTGCTCGGCACCGAAGTCCGAGGTCCCGCCATAGGACCCGGACGGATAGCCCTCCGTAATCACCTCAGCCGAGGAGTTGTTGCAGGTGGAGGCGCATGTGGCGACGGTATCGAAGCTCTGCCCGCTGGTCAGGTCGGTCAGCTCCAGCGTGTAGTCGCCGGTCGAGGAGTTGTAGTAGACGGAGGACTGTACCGCGTCGCCGGGATTCAGGTAGAACTGGACAACCACCCCGGCGGGATACATCTCCGACCAGGCGAAGTAGCTCGGGCTCCCGCTGACGCAGTAGCTGGCGACGCCATCCTGCTCGACCGTGCCGTCAGTGTCGCCGTCCAGCCCGACCCACTGATAGGCGAAGGCCGTCGGGGTGACGCCGCAGTTGGCGCTGGGGACGCTGTAGGAAGCCTGTACATACTCGAAGGTCTTCGTCTTCCCCGACTTGGGCAGGGCGATGTAACCGGACCAGTTGCCGCTGTACTGGATCGGGAGTCCACCGGGGCTGGTGGCCGCCCGCCCGTTTCCGGGCAGCCGGATGTCGGGGCGCAGGCCTCCGGACCCGTGGATGACCGGGTGCAGCGCACCGCTGCCCGGCGTCGGGCCGGCCGTGGCAACACCCGCTGACAGGCCTGCGATCGCGAGCGCAGCCGCGGCGAACGCAGAAAACTTTGCCAATCCTTGCACGAGATTTCCCCCTTGCTTGGGTTTGCTACCTGATGTGTACGTATCACACAAGTAGTGATAAGCCCATACAGAAAGATGCGTAACAGGACAGGCTTCACCCGGGAAGTACCTGGTCGCGTGCGGAACTAGCTGGGTCGCGTGCAGGATTTCCCGGGCTTGCTCTCGCTCGAGGTAGCTCAGCGCGGCCCAGCCTGCCCCACAGCTGCTGACGCGTTCGGGCAGCTAGACATCATCAGTGACCACGCCCGAAGCGGAGACGACGGCCCGCTCGGCCCCCTAAGCGACGAAGCGGCCTGGGCCGTCTACTACCGCCGCACCGGGTAGTGGTCAGGCTAGAGTGGCTAGATACGGGTCGAGGTGATCCAGGTGTGGTGGGAGTACGTCGTCATCGCGGTGTTGCTGATTTTCGGGGTCTACGCGTTCCTAGCGCTCGTCGGCTTCAAGGCGCGTCTGCTGACCCGCAAAACCAGCCGAACCGCTGAAAGCATGTACAGCAACTATGCGGACCCGAAGCGCAAGCAGCACCGGTATGCCAGGCAGCGCGGCGGCGAATCGAAGAGCGACGAGGACGCTTAGCCGCATACGGCGGGGTGCTCACCGTGGACGAGGGGATCTCTGACGCCTGGGCCGCATGCGGGTCACCGCAGCCGCCAGGCCTGAGTTCCTGCATGTCAGTCGGCGCAGCCATGTACATGGGGTACTTAAAAATCCCTACCCTGAAGCTGCTAGCTGCGCGAACGGAGACGGTCGTTGTCCAGTCATGTGGGGCTCCTGATCTACCTGGCCGTAGTGGCCGCACTGTGGGTCACTTACGTTGCTATCCGCAAGGTTCGGCGGGAGCGCCGTAAGCCGCCAGGGCTCCCAGGGCGCGCCAACACTTACGACGACAACTTCGTCGTACCTCCGGGTAGCAGCCATCACGGCGGGCACAGCGGGATCGGCGGACACGACGCCGGCGGTGGCGGGCACCACTAACCGCGCGGGGTGCGGCTCAGAATGTCATCTGCCACGCGCTTGCCTGGCCGGTCACCCTGGCGAGGAGCAAGCGCCGGTAGGCTGCGGGTGCCGGCGCAGCGTGGCGCCGCGTACGCCCCAAGGAGAGCCTCATGCCCCTCTTCGCAAACCGGCAGGCCGCCGACACTTCCGGGTGGGAGCCGCAGGCCGCCGACAGCAGGCTCGCGCAGACCGCCGGGGCCGACCCGTCCGGAGTCTTCACCTCTGACCTGTCGGTCTCGGAGTACGTATTGCTGGGCGAGGCAGGGTTCGAGCCGCTGGGTTTCGTGGTCGGCTCCTCTATCTTCCACGTGGGGCTGCAAATTGGCCGCTGGTCGCAAAACCAGGAGCTACAGGTCCTGACCCAGGCGATGTATAGCGCCAGGGAGCTGGCGATGGCCAGGATGCGTGCTGAGGCCGATCATCTCGGGGCCGACGGTATCGTCGGCGTGCAGCTGCGGATGCAGATGTACGTCTGGGGACAGGACGTCCTGGAGTTCGTCGCCACCGGCACCGCAGTGCGCGCGCTCAGCGACAGCGGCAGTGCTGGCGTACACCGAGCGCCGGACGGCCGCGCGTTCACTTCTGACCTGTCCGCCCAGGACTTCTTCCGGCTGCTGGCCGCCGGCGCCGTGCCGGTGGCCTTCGTGCTCGGCACGTGCGTCTACCACATCGCTCACCAGTCACTGATGCAGACGCTGCGCCAGACCGGCCAGAACCAGGAGATGGTGCAGTTCACCCAGGGCATCTACGAGGCGCGCGAGCTCGCGCTGATGCGGATGCAAGCCGAGGCCGCCCAGGCGCAGGCATCGGGCATCGTCGGGGTCAACGTGGCCGTCTCCAACCACGTCTGGGGAGAGCACGCGACGGAGTTCCTGTCCACCGGGACCGCCATCCGCAGGCTGTCCGAAGAGCACCGGCTGCCGGCGACGTCACCCAAGCCAACGTTCACCCTCGGCCTGGACAGCTGATCCTCGCCCGACCTTGCCCCGGAGCTGGGTTCTGGCGATTTTCTCAGCGGCGGAGGGTTGGCCACTTGGATGGCACGCATCCCCGGAACACCAGGCCGGATGCCACTTGGGATGGCCTGCCCGTAGCGCCGGACCAACCGCACGGAGCCGCAGTGGTCGTGCACCGGATCAGCGGGCAAGATCACCCCGAATACCTCGTGCTTCACCGCGCAGAGCGCGGAGCAGCCTATGCAGGCGACTGGGCATGGACCCCGCCGTCCGGCGCGCGGCTGCCAGGGGAACCCGTGGTCTGCGGGGCAGCGCGGGAACTAGCGGAGGAAACCGGCATCGCCGTGGTGCAACTGCGCCCGGTGGATCTGTCGGGGCAGTGGGCGGTCTTCGCCGCCGAGGTGGTCGGCGATACGCAGGTCCGGCTCGACGCGGAGCACGACCGGTTCGCCTGGCTGCCCGCAGCCGAAGCTGCCCGCTGCTGTCTGCCGGACACCGTGGCGGCCAGTCTCCGGCAGGTGGCGGCGATGCCCGCACCTCGGATTTCGTTCCGTCCGCTGTCCAGGCAGGACCTGCCGGACATGGTGGCGTGGCTGCACGCGCCGCATGCCGCGCGCTGGTTTTACCAGGACCAGGACCTGGACCTGCCAGCGGCCGAGCGCAAGTACGGGCCGAGGATCGGTGGCTCGTCGCCGACGAGGGCGCATGTGGTACTCATCAGCGGCCAGGCATGCGGATTCATCCAGCACTATCACGTCCGGGATTACCCCGACTATCACGCCGCCACCGGAGGCATCGATGCGATCGGGATTGACTACCTCATCGGCGTCCCGCAACTGACCGGGCACGGCCTTGGGCCGCAGATGATCTGGAGCTACCTCCAGCAGGAGGTATTTCCCGCCTGGCCCGGTGTTCCTTTCGTGCTCGCCAGTCCCGAAGTCGCGAACCAGCAGTCGATCCGGGCACTGGAGAAAGCCGGGTTCGTCCGCACTCGAGAGATCGCCGGGCACCGACACGACAAGCCAGAGTTGCTCTGCACGCTCGACCGGGTCCGCATCTTCGGTGATCTGGGATGGCTCGATCCCCCCGGCACGACCTGAACTCCGTCAGCGGAGATCGGCGCCCAGCATCGCCATGACGATCGCGAGTAGATCATGAGGAGCAGCGCCGTGCTCAGACAGCGCATCTGAGTGGCGCCATTGCGATGGCTGGCCGACCAGACCATAATGCTGCCTGTGCCAAATCGGCCCGCGATAGGGAGGGGGTCGTGCAATTCGACAAGCAGGCAATTATCGGTATGATCAGGGACCCATCGCAGCTTGAACAGGTGACTCTACAGCTACCCGACATAGTGGACCGCGAGCAACACGGAACCTTTCGCAGGGTCTCGGGGTCAACCCTCGGGAGCTGCTGAGCAAGTTCGGCGGCGGGCAAGCAAGCGCAGGTCAGGGAGGGAACTGAGATGGCCGGCAAGTTCGTGATCAAGAAGGGCGAGAGCGGGAAATTCCATTTCAATCTCGTCGCAGGTAATGGCCAGGTGATCGCCACCAGCCAGTCCTACCACAGCAAGGAATCGGCTCACGAAGGCATCGAGTCAGTGCGCAAGAACGCGCCCGATGCCATTGTCGAGGACGAAACCAACAATTAGGTAGCCTTTCATGCCGGGCCGGTGTGTTTCCTTAGCAGAGGCGCACCGCCCGGCATGCCGCGCAGGGCGGTCAGGCTCTTGCCGAGAACCACGTCGTGGCCAGCCCTGTCCCGTTCCGCCAGATCTCGTAGCCGGCCGCGATGGAATCCAGCCACCATGACCGCTCGATCAGGCGCTTGCCCTCGGCAGACCTGATGAACGGGTCCAGCCACAGATGGCTTACCTGCGACGTGCGATGCACGCGCCAGAAGCGCACGTAGTTCCAGCAGGTCCGTTGCCGGCACGGACGCCAGTGGTCCATGTACCACGACGTTCCTGCTATCCGCAGGTACCTGCCGCCGTCGTAGGTCGGCACCCGAGACCCTCGCTCGTTGAGCCAGATCATCAGCTCGGCACCGTTCGGCTGCCCTGAGATCTGACGGGTCCTGGAGAACCAGAGATCATAGGCGACATCCCACTGCCCGCCCGCGCGGTCGGTTGTGTACCAGCTGGTTTCCGGCCTGTTCAGCGCGTAGACCCTGAGCGGCAGTACGGTGTCGGGCGAACACCAGCCACGTGAGCAGCCGTAGTAGATGTCGGGGAAGGCCTGCGGCTCCTGGTTGCGCGAGAACGCTGCCGATTTCGCCACCTGGAAGTTGGACCACCGGTTGCTGTTGGCGAGGCACTGCGTCGGCGAGCCGAACATGTCGTTGTAAACGGTGTAGCGCGTTCCGAGGCTGTTGCCCACGTTCAGGTGCTGGTACCGCCGGCAGAAGGAGAAGCTCACGGGGCGCTGCCGCTTGGCGGCCGAGGCGCTGGCCGGGTGGGCAATGGCCAGGCTGATGGCGGTCAGAGCCGCGAGGGCAGCAGCCCGTCTCATCGCGCAGGTCTCCATCCCCGGACGGTCCGTGCACGGTCAGTGACGATCAAGATCGATAACTGTACCGTGCCGGACCACACCGGGTTACCGCTGACGTTGGTTGCGGCGGCGTTTGATGTATCTGATCAGGCGCCGAATCAGGAAGAACACGGCTACGGCCTCCTCTCGACCTGTGTGACTACCGTGCAGTGCGTCACCAGGCGACACAACCGTCAGCCCGGGCTGGTGCTTATCCTTTCGCTTCTGCAGGTACTGATAGCAGATCCAGGCCGGGGTTATGACGATCTTGAATGTTATTACCTGGCAAAGGATTCACCGCGACGAACGCGCCCGATCGGCCAGGGCTCCGGGACGGCAGCTACCGGAAGACGTTGACGGCCCTCGCGATGACCAGAGCCACGGTGACCAGGGATGCGGCCGACTGGACCAGCATGAGCATCTTGGCCCAGCGCGACAGCGGCAGGACGTCCGTCGGGCTGAACGCGCTGGCGTTGGTGAAAGACAGGTAGAAATAGTCGCCGAACATCGGTTCCCACCCCGGTGGAGCCAGGTCCGGGCTGGTCATCTGGGCAAACAGGAAGTCCGGGTAAGGCTTGGGGGCGAGCGCGCGTGCGACCGGGCCGCCCCTGTCCAGTTCCCAGTACCACAGGGCGAAAACGATGATGTTGGTGAGCCAGATGGCCCCGCCGTTGAGGAGCAGCGCGAGCGCCCGGCTGCTGTCGACGCCGGTGACGATGTCGACGATGAGCCTGCCCGCGGACCATACGTTGGCCAGGCTGATCAGGGCTATGAGGGTAAGGCTGGTATAGCGCAGGATGACCGACTCGCGGTCGATGCGGTGCGGATTGGCGATGACCAGCCCGAGCATCAGTAGCGCCTCGAGGGCCGGCAGCAGCCAGCCGGGACGCACCAAGGCGAGCCGGTCAGGCACCGGCAGTTGCAGCGCGATCGCGGCAATCACGGCCAGGCTCACCTGCCAGCGCGTCTCACCCTGGGTGACCCGGCTCCAGGCCGGCTTGGCTTCCCTGCCTACCTCCTCGGGAAGATTGCGCAGGCCAGCAGGGACCGATCGCTCTAGCCTGGCCAGCCGCTCGCGGAGCGCGTCGATGCCACCCGCACCGTCGAGAGGCATCATGTCCGCGGATTCCCGCGGGGGCCGGCCGGGCGGCGAGTCCCGCGGGCTGCCTGTCCCCTCGTTTGCGTCCATGACGACCAGTCTGGCGCGTTCGGCCGGATCGGACGCGACCGGCATCGCGGGCGCTCCGGGGTCGGCGCCGCTTGGGCTATGACGATACGGTCGGAAACGTGGATCCATTGCTTGGTGACTGCTCGCTGGATGTGCTGCGACGCCGCCGCGGCTGGAAGTGGACCGAATATCCGCCCGATGTGCTCCCTGCCTGGGTAGCCGAGATGGACTTCGACCTCGCTGAGCCCATCAAGGACACGGTCAGAGAGGCGATCACCGCCGGCGACTGCGGCTACCCGCATCCGATCGGCCTTGGCGAGGCATATGGCGAGTTTGCCCAGCAGCGGTTCGGCTGGGCACCTGGCCCTCGGCAGGTGTTCGCCATCCCGGACGTGATGACCGGGATCGTCGAGGTGCTCCAGGAGGTCACTCCGCATGGCTCGGGGGTTGTCATCAACCCGCCGGTGTACCCGCCGTTCTTCTTCCGGCTGCGGATGGCCGGCCGGCGGGTGGTGGAGGCGCCGCTATCACGTACTGCTGACGGCTACTATCACCTGGACCTCGAGGCGGTGGACGCCGCCCTGGCCGCCGATGACGTGGCCGCGTACCTGCTGTGCAGCCCGCACAACCCGACCGGCCGGGTGTGGTCACGCGAGGACCTGATCAGCGTGGCAGGCGTCTGCGAAAGGCGCGGTGTGGTGCTGATCGTGGATGAGATTCACGCACCCCTCGCGCTGCCGGGCGCACGGCACATACCGTTTCTCTCGCTGGGCCTAGACAGGGATCTGGCCCGGCGCACCTTCACCTTCACGTCCGCCACCAAGGGTTGGAACATCCCCGGCCTGAAGTGCGGCGTTGCCGTTGTCGGCGACCGGCAGGCGGCCGGGGCGCTGGAGCGGCGCTGGGAGGGGCTGCTCGCCAGCCACCTAGGCGTGCTCGCCACCGTCGCGGCCTTCCGCGACGGCCTGCCGTGGCTGGACGCGGTCTGCGCGCAGCTCGACCAGAACCGCGTGCAGCTCGCGAAGCTCCTGGATCAGCATCTGCCCGCAGTGGGGTACCTGCCGCCGGAGGCAAGCTTCCTGGCCTGGCTGGACTGCCGGTCACTTGACATCGCGGACCCCGCTGCCAGGTTCCTTGACCGAGGCCGGGTGGCGGTCACCGCCGGCCCAGACTTCGGCGAGCAGGGAAGCAGGTTCGTGCGACTGAACATGGGCACATCGCCAGCCCTGCTCGAGGAGATCGTGCGCCGCATGGGCTCTGCGGTCGGCGCGGGACAGCCAATGCCTAGCGCCGGTTGAGTAGCGTCGGATCATGCGACTCGGTGTGCTGGACGTCGGATCGAACACGGTGCACTTCCTTGTGGTGGATGCGCACCAGGGAGCGAGGCCGCTGCCGGCGTTCTCGCACAAGGCCGAACTCCGGCTCGCGGATCACCTCGATAGCGGCAACCGGCTGACGTCGACTGGCGAGACGCAGCTGCGAGCTTTCGTCGGCGAGGCGCTGCGTATCGCGGAGGACATGGGCGTCGAGGACCTGCTCCCGTTCGCCACATCCGCCGTGCGTGACGCGGCGAACGGGGAGGAAATCCTCGCCCGGATCAGGGCCGATGTCAAGGTCGATATCCACGTGCTCACCGGCCGAGACGAATCACGGCTCACGTTCCTGGCCGCCCGCCGCTGGTTTGGCTGGTCGTCTGGTCGGCTGCTCGTGTTCGATATCGGTGGCGGCTCACTGGAGATCGGCTCGGGCGTTGACGAGGAACCCGATGTGGCGATCTCCCTGCCACTCGGCGCCGGCCGGCTTACCCGGGGCTGGCTGACCACTGACCCGCCGTCCGCTGAGGAGGTCCGTGAGCTGCGCAGGCACGTCCGGGCCGAGATCGCGCGGACGGCCGGAGAAGTCCTGCGGAACGGCCGGCCGGACCACGCGGTGGCAACCTCGAAGACGTTCAGGCAGCTAGCCAGGATCGCCGGTGCGGCCCCTTCGGGTGAGGGCGCCTATGTCAGGCGGAACCTGGACCACACCGAGCTGACCCCCTGGGTGTCGCGGCTGGCCAAGATGTCCGCCGCGCAGCGAGCACAGCTTCCCGGGGTGTCGGCTACCCGCGCACCGCAGCTGCCGGCCGGCGCCATCGTCGCCGACGCGGCGATGGACCTGTTTGGCCTGGACGAACTCGAACTCTGCCCGTGGGCGCTGCGCGAGGGCGTCATCCTGCGACGCCTCGACGGGATGGCGGGCAGGACCGACACCCCGGCTGGCCGTGACGACTGACGCCGGCACTACGGAATGATCACCCGCACATCCTCGGAGGTTGCCTCGGGTATCTCGCCATTGGCGGTGGGTTCGCCCAGGGTTGCCTGGCCGGGCTTGGCCTGCCGCAGCATGCGATCTTCGACCTTCGGGGGAGCCGCTGCCGCGGGACGCATGTGCTGCGACGACTGGCCTGCCATGGACGACTGGCCCGACGGCGGCGACTGGGGTGCCGGAGACTGGGCTGCCACCGCCTTCGCCTTCGCCTGGGCCGAAGGACCGTTTCCAGTACCGCCTGTACCGGGCGTACCGGATGCACCAGGAGTACCAGACGGACCTGCCTTACCGGACTGGCCGGAGCTGCCCAGCGTCGCGGCGACCGCCTTGTCGACCTCCTCCTCGAGGGTGCCCTTTGCCTCATCGTGCGCGACCAGGTCGGTGACGACATCACGGATCTCGGTCAGCCGGCGCATGGCCTCGGAGTGCCTGTTCTTCAGCAGGTCGAGACGACGCTCCGCGCCGTCGTGAACGGCGCTCGCGCGCGCTGACGCCTCGTCTAGCGTCTGCTTTGCCTGCGCCTTGGCAGCGGCGGTCGCGGCCTCGGCGTTCTTCCGCGACTCTGTCCCGGTGCGCTCCGCCTCGGCGCGTGCCGTGCTCCGCGTCTTCTCCGCTTCCGACCTGGCGGCCGCGATGGCGCGCTCGGCTTGTTCCTGCGCGGCGGCCAGCATGCGCTCAGCCTGACCCTTGGCCTCGGCGCGGGCGGCGTCCGCGGCCTTCTGCGCGTCCGTGCGCAACTTGGTGATGTCTTCGGTCGCGCGGATCTTCTGCGCCGATGCTTCGTCGTCGGCCAGCTTGAGGATCTGCCCGATCCGCTCGCTGACCTCCTCGTGTGCTGGCTTGCCGCCCGACGCCGCCTGACGGGCGGTGGACAGCTCCAGCCGAAGCCGCTCGACCTCGTCGAGTGAGCGGGACAGCCGTTCCTCTAGATCCCGGGAATGACTGCGGGAGCGGGCGACGAACTCGTCTACCTGCCGGCGGCTGTAGCCGCGCATCTGAACTTCGAACGGGTCTTCCTGCGTCGGGTCGGGGAGCAGATCTGTGTTTTCACTCATCTCGTTCGGTCGCCTCAGGGGGATCGTGGTCATGGGAGGGGGTCAGGTCGACGCGAGGTCGCGGGACGACTCTTGTCCTGAACTACCGCACGCGCAACCGAAACAACTGAGTATCCCGGTTTGCCCCGTAAAAAAACGGCACTTGTGCGGATGTGGCCCGGCGGCGCACGGGTAGAACTACCCGAAGGTGGTCCGAGAATGACCCTGATGGGTCATGTGCGTGAGCAGGCCAGCCACGTAACCTTGGCCCGTATCCCGGCGGGCCAGTCATCGGCGGGTCACTCTGGCAGGAGGTGGACGCGATGATCGAGCAGGTAGATCTCCGTGTTCACGACCTGGTGGCGCTGGACGAGATCGAGCTCTACTCCGAAGTGCTGAGCGCGGTGGCGGCCAGCGACAGGCCGCTGACCGACGAGGAGCTTGACCAGGTGCTCGGGCTAAGGCCGGTTCCCGTGCAGCGAACGTCACGGGTGCCGGAACATGACGTCGGTGCTGCGGTGCGTGAAACCCAGCGACTCGTACAGTTTGATCGCCGCGGTGTTTGCTTCATCCACGTAGAGCATGGCCTGGACGAGGCCACGCGACCGTAGGTAGCGCAGCCCGGTAAGGGTGAGCGCGCGACCGAGCCCGCTGCCCCGCTGACCGGGATCGACGCCCACCACGTACACCTCGCCGATCGTGTCGTGCCCATGGCCGGCCGCGGCGGCCTGGTCACTGCCGTGAATCTTGGTCCAGTGAAAGCCGACGAGCCGTCCGTCGCGTTCGGCAAGGAAGAAGCCGTCGGCGTCAAACCACGGCTCCCGCTCGCGGAGCCCAAGATCCTCACGGGTCCACGCGCCCTGCTCGGGATGCCTGGCGAACGTCCGCCGGTTGAGGTCGACCCACGGTTCCTCGTCCTGGCCGACGACGAACGTGCGGACCGTGACGCCGTCGGCATAGCTGGGCTCATCCAGCCGTTCCCGCAGCGATCGCTGCATCTGCCAAAGCGCCCTGATCCGCTGGAATCCGGCGGCCGCGGCAAGCCGGGCGGCGGCCGGCGCGTCGCCGTGTGCCCACAGCCGCAGCGGGCGCCCGTCCGCCTCGGCGAGCAGCGCCTGCACCACCGTCAGGCCCTGGCCCTGGCCGCGATGGGCGGGGTGGATGACGAACTCGCCGCTCGGGCCCTCGACCGGATCGGTGGGATCCAGATGCGCGTAGCCGACCAGTTCCCCGCCGGTAGTGAGCAGCACGTTGCGGGCCTGCTGATCGCCGCCGTAACGCAGATGGAGCAGCGTGTGCTCCGACAGCGGGCTCATCCCGTCGGCATCTGTGGCCGCGTCCACCAGGCGCATGACGCCGGCCGCCTGGGCCGGTTCGAGCCGTCCGGTGACGGTGAGGCGGGTCGTCTCACCGGTCGGCCCGTGCAGTGCCCATCTCCTTCAGTTCGCTGCCCGGCATCGCCGCCGGGGGACTGCCGGGCCTCGCCGCCTGCTCGCTGCCCAGCCTCGCCGCTTGCTCGGCGTCGGAGACCTTGAGCGGGACGAAGCGGTACCCGACATTGCGCACGGTACCGATCAGCACGTCGTGCTCGGGGCCGAGCTTGGCCCTGAGCCTGCGGATGTGCACGTCCACCGTCCGGGTGCCGCCGAAGTAGTCGTAGCCCCACACCTCCTGGAGCAGCTGCGCCCGGGTGAACACCCGCCCCGGGTGCTGGGCCAGGAACTTGAGTAGCTCAAACTCCTTGAACGTCAGGTCCAGGGAGCGAGAACGCAGTCTGGCCGAGTACGTCGCCTCATCGATGGCCAGATCTCCCGAGCGGATCTCGTCCGGAGTGTCGGCGGCGCTACCGGCCCTGCGGCCGATGGCCAGCCGCAGCCTGGCCTCCATCTCCGCGGGACCCGCGGTGTGCAGGACGACGTCGTCAGCGCCCCATTCGGTGGTTATGGCCACCAGTCCGCCCTCAGTCACGATGACCAGCAGCGGCGCGTCAAGCCCGGTCGTGCGCAGCAGGCGGCACAGGCTCTTAGCATGGGCCAGGTCACGCCTGGCATCTACCAGCACCACGTCGGTCGGCGGCGCGTCGATCAGCGCGGACGCCTCGGCTGGTGCCACTCTGACCGAGTGCAGCAGCAGCCCGAGTGATGGCACGATCTCAGCAGAGGGCTCCAGCACATTGGTGAGCAGGAGCAGGTCACTCAACGGCCGCCACCTCCGCCCAACCGCAGCTAGACCCGGCGGCAGTACCACCGGGATCCCATTGCAAGCGAGGATAACCCACATGACCAATGTGACCATCCGCTACTGGGCGGCGGCGAAGGATGCAGCCGGCGTGGCGGAGGAGAGCCTCGACGCGGACACGCTGGCCGGGGCGATCGCCGCCGCGCTGGCCAGCCGCGGGCAGGATCCGCGGCTTCGTGCGGTACTGGCCCGCTCGTCGTTCCTTGTTGACGGCTCGGCCGTGGGCCGCCACGGCGCCGAGGAGGTGGTGCTGCCCGACGCGGCGGTGATCGAGGTGCTGCCCCCGTTCGCCGGGGGATAGGGACCCGGACGGCCGAGTCCCGCGACCCCATAGGGTTGCACCCGATGCGGAAGTTCGTGGTAGCCATCGTCTGCCTTGTCCTCGTCCTGCTCGTTATCGACCGGGCAGGCGAGTTCATCGCCGAGCGCGAGATCGGCACCAGAGTGCAAAGCGCGTACAGCCTGTCCGTCCGGCCGCACGTCACGGTGCGCGGCTTCCCATTCCTCACCCAGGTCGCGTCGGGGCATTACCAGGAGATCGATGTCTCGATCAGCCAGGCGACCGCCGACGGCATCCAGGTGCACGACATCGACGCCCGGTTCACCGGGGTGCACGCCTCGCTGAGCCTGCTGCTCGGCCAGGATTCCGGCAGCGTGACCGCCGACCATGCGACCGGCACAGCGCTGATCCCGTTCTCGCAGGTCCAGCAGCGGCTGCCGAAGGGCATCAAGATCGGGCCCGACGGCAGCGGCCTGCGGGTAGCGGGGACGACCGCGTACGGCTCCATCCGGGGCACCGCAAGGCTCGGCGTGACGAGGTCAGGCGGCATCACCGTCACCCCCGAGCACCTCCTCGTCGCCGGGATCAGCGCGGGATCGCTCGCCAGCCATTTCACCTTCACGATCCCGGTCGGCGTGCTGCCGTTGCACCTCACCGTCACCGGCGTACACGTCACCTCCGGCGGCCTGGTCCTGGCCGCGACGGGGCGAAACGTGGAGTTTGCCAGCGGGTGATAATCGAGTGAACCGATTCCGTCACGGGCACGTTCTACGGATGTGACGGGCCGGAACAGGACCGCCCGAAAGGGGCGCGTCGCCGATGAGGAACTGGTGCGCGCACTGCATGCAGAGCATGCTGGTGCCCTGCTCCGGTATGCGATGTATCTGACCGCAGGAGACAAACAGCGTGCCGAAGACGTGGTTCAGGAGGTGTTGCTTCGTGCCTGGCAGCATCCCGAGGCAGTGGTCGGCCAGCCGGCCAGGCCGTGGCTATTCACGGTTGCGAAGAACCTCGTGATTGACGGCCAGCGGGCCAGGAGAGCCCGCCCGCAGGAGGTCGGTGAGGCTGCGCTCGGTCAGCGTCCAGCGGCCGACGACGTGGACCGCGCACTCGAATCGTGGGGGGTCGCCGACGCGCTCTCCGCGCTGCGGCCCGATCACCGCCGGGTGCTCTTCGAAACCTACTACCGGGGGAACTCCGTGGCCGAGGCGGCGGCGGAGCTCGGTATACCCGCGGGAACGGTGAAATCGCGCACGTTCTACGCGCTCAAGGCGCTCAGGCTGGCACTGGAGGAAAGGGGGCTGGCGCCATGAATGAGATGACAAGCTGTCTGCACGTCCGCCAGTCCCTAGGCGTCTACGTGGTGGGCGCCATCGATCCCGCCGAGCGTTCGGCGGTGGACGCTCACTTGGCCGGATGCCCCGATTGCAGGGAAGAGCTGGCCGGGCTCGCGGGCCTGCCCGCGCTGCTTGGGCGGGTGCCCGCCGAGGAGGCGGAAAGAATTGCAGGATTTTATTCCGAACGGACAATTCCCAGCGAACACCCGGACATCGAACTGCTGAACCCGCTACTCGCCAGGGTGGCCCGCCGCCGCCGCGTCCGAGCGTGGCGGAGCCTGGCCGCCGTGGCAGCGGTGGCCCTCATCGCGGCAGGTACCGCGATCGGGGCGATACACGTCGCGGGCGGATCGTCCGGCGGCTCAGCCGGGAATGTGCACTGGGAGACCGTCGCCGCGACGAATGCGGTCACCCGCGCGAGCGCGGACGTCAAATATGCGGGCGCGGCGTGGGGAACCCGGCTCGACGTCCAGGTCTCTGGTATCCCGGCGAACACGACGTGTGAGTTCTGGGTGACCGGCGCGAACGGCCAGCGATGGCCGGCCGGCGGCTGGACGGAGGCCTACAGCGGGCGGAGCACGTGGTATCAGGAAACATCGGCTGCCCCGGTCAACAGTGTGAGCGGCTTCGAGATCACCTCTGGCAGCACCGTGCTCGTCCACCTGTCGGCTACCTGACTGGGAGGGCCGGCGGGCGCCTGGTCGCTGCGGGAATGCGCGGCGGCCGGCCTGCGCTGTAGCCGGGCGTGGGCGCCGGAGTGATTGTCTGCCTTGCCGTGCTGGTCGCGGCGAGTGCGTTCGGCATAATCTGGAAAATCCGGAACGGGCGGTTGCGATCCGGCGCTGCCGCGACCACCGGCGGCGGGTCTGTTTCATCGGCCGGCGGCGAGACGCTCACCGAAACCGAGCTCGGCAGGCCGCTCGGCGGTCGGGCCACCCTGGTCCAGTTCTCCACCGCGTTCTGCGCCCCGTGCCGGGCGACTAGGGTGATTCTCGCCGACGTGGCCGGGATGGTGGACGGCGTGGCGCATGTCGAGATCGATGCCGAGAGCAGGCTCGATCTGGTCCGGCGGCTGGACATCCGGCGCACGCCCACGGTGCTCGTGCTCGGACCGGACGGGCGCGTCGCGCAGCGCGGCAGCGGCCAGCCGCGAAAGGCCGACGTGATCGCCGCGCTGGGCGAGGTGCGCTGAGTGGCCGCCGTGACGCTGCGTAGGGGCGTGACAGCCGGGTCGGCCGCACATAGCATCGGGTACGTGGTTTTCATCGGCCGGCCTGTACTGACCAGGAGACGGGCCGTGGATTTCTGTCGCGTCGCGACCGCGCTCTGTCCGTAGGCAGGGCGTCTCGTCAGATCACGCCCAGGCTCAGGCAGGTGAGGGAACTTAATCCCTATTTTGCCGGCCGGCTTGTGTATTAATCTGAACACGTCCCGGCCAGCCAGGCTTAGGGGCGGGCAAAGGAGCATGGCAGATGGAGATTGATCCGAGAGGTGCCCGATTCGGCGCCGCGCTTTCCACCATTGTGCTCGCCCTTGTGCTCGTCACCGGGAGCGGGTGGCTGCTCGCCGCGCAGGCACTCGTGTTCGCCGTGGGCGCCGGACTCGGGTTGCGGTACGCACCGTACGGCATGGTCTACCGGTGGCTGATCAGGCCTAGGCTCGGTCCGCCCGCCGAGCTGGAAGCCGAGCCGCCGCCGCGGTTCGCCCAGGGGGTGGGCGCGGCGTTCGCCGTGCTCGGCGTGATCGGCTACGCGACGGGCGTGACCCCACTGGGCATTGCCGCCACAGCGGCGGCGCTCGCCGCCGCATTCCTCAACTCGGCCTTCGGCTTCTGCCTGGGCTGCGAGATGTACCTGATGATTCAACGAATCCGGACAGGCGGCCGCGGGCCGCTGTCCGCCGAATCAGACAAGGAGATTCCTGTATGAGCCGTTCCGACGTGCTTGTGGATGCCGAATGGGTAGAGGCCCATCAAAGTGACCCCAGCGTGGTGCTAGTCGAGGTCGACGAGGACGTATCGGCGTACGACAAGGGGCATATCCGCAACGCGATCAAGATGGACTGGAAGAAGGATCTACAGGACCCGGTTCGCCGTGACTTCGTGGACAAGTCAGGCTTCGAGGCGCTGCTGTCCGAGCGAGGCGTCGGCAACGACGACACGGTCGTGCTCTACGGCGGGAACAACAACTGGTTCGCCGCATACGCGTACTGGTACTTCAGGCTGTACGGCCACAGCAGCGTGAAGCTGCTCGACGGCGGCAGGAAGAAGTGGGAGCTCGACTCCCGCGAGCTCGTCACCGAGGTCCCGCAGCGGTCCGCCACCTCGTACAAGGCGTCCGACGTGGACACCTCGATCCGCGCGAAGCGGGACGAGGTCGAGGCGGCGATCGGCAACAAGAACCTGGTGGACGTGCGCTCACCCGACGAGTTCAGCGGCAAGCTGCTCGCGCCGGCGCACCTGCCGCAGGAGTCCGCCCAGCGTCCGGGCCACATCCCGGGTGCGCTGAACGTCCCCTGGGCGAAGTCGGCCAACGACGACGGCAGCTTCCGCTCCGACGAGGAACTGCGCACGCTCTACGGCGGCGCGGGGCTCGACTTCAGCACCGACACCATCGCCTACTGCCGGATCGGCGAGCGCTCCGCGCACACCTGGTTTGTCCTGCACGAGCTGCTCGGCGAAGCCAACGTGAAGAACTATGACGGCTCGTGGACCGAGTACGGTTCCCTTGTCGGCGTGCCGATCGAGCTTGGCGCGGGCAAGTGACCGACGGCTGCGGCGCCCCGGCCGGGGGCGTGAGCACCCCCGCTGACGTGGGCAACCAGGCAGTGGTGCAGGGCCACGTCACGCGCGACGGGGCCGCGGTGGCGCCGGGGTACGCGCGGCTGCTCAACTCCGGCGGCGATTTCGTGGCCGAGGTGCCGCTCGGCGAGGACGGCGGGTTCCGGTTCTTCGCCGCCCCCGGAACGTGGACGGTGCGCGTGCTGGCCCCCGGCGGGGTAACCGAGGATCGTTCGGTGACCGCCGACGTCGGCCACCTCACCGCGGTGGAGGTAGCTCTCTGAGCGACCGCTGATTTACCCGAACGCGACGACGGCGCTGGCCTTGTGCTGGCGCCGTCGTCGCGTCTTCGTTTCCCTGCGCTTCATCTAGTCTTCGCCTGGCGCTCTCCAAAGGGTTCAGCTGCGCGACACCTGTGCTGTCTATGAATGAGGTGGGTCGAAACGGGGACTTCCCGCCCGGCCTGCACATCACGGCGAACACCTGAGTGAGGCGCACGGTGTCGATTCAGGCCGATCCTGCGGGTTCGGTGCCCCAGCGGGCGGTACAGGCTGTACAGGCTCAGGCGGGGAGCGCTGGCGTCGCACCTGTCATCAGCGCGGTCGGGCTGACGCTTGGCTTCGGCAAGGCGACCATCCTGAGCGACATATCGCTCGACGTTCAGAGGGGCATGGTGACGGCTCTGCTCGGGCCGACGGGCTCGGGCAAGACCACGCTGCTGCGCACGCTCAACCGGATGAACGACAAGGTGACCGGCTACCGGCACTCCGGCGACGTGCTGATGGACGGGCACAGCATCTGGCATCCGGGCGTGGACGCGATGTCACTGCGCCGCAAGGTCGGGATGCTGTTCCAGCGGCCCAACCCGTTCCCCATGTCGATCATGGACAACGTCGTGGCCGGGGTGCGGGCGCACCGGATGGCAAGCCGTGCCCAGCTGAAATCGGTCGCCGAGAAGCGGCTGACCGAGGTGGGGCTATGGGACGCGGTGGCCACCCGGCTCAAGGATTCGCCGTTCCGCCTCTCCGGCGGCCAGCAGCAGTTGCTCTGCCTGGCCAGGGCCCTGGCCATCGAACCCGACGTGCTGCTTCTCGACGAGCCCACGTCCTCGCTTGACCCGGTCGCCACGGAGTCGATCGAGGCGCTCATCCGCACCCTGGTCCCGCGGCTGACCGTCGTGATCGTCACCCACAACCTGGCCCAGGCCCGCCGGGTCTCGGACCGGACCGTCTTCCTCAACAAGGGCCGGCTCGTCGAGCACGGCGAGACCAAGCAGATCTTCGAGAACCCGGCCGAGGAAGAGACGGCGCACTACGTTACTGGTCGCTTCGGCTGACCAGGGACTCCTCCGGTGCGTGATCCGTCAGGCGCCGGGGGCCAAGAGCCGCACGCTTTTGTCCGCGGCATGCCTAAATCAGAGCGCACCATCGAGCGTGCGTAGACCCAAAGGAGCAATCCTCCGTGATCAGACGAATCCGCCGGCCGCTCGCCGCGGCCGTCCTCATACCGCTGGCAGCCATCCTGGCGGCCTGTAGTTCAGGCTCTCCAACGTCGCCGTCTTCCTCGCCGACGGCGTCCTCGTCGTCCGGGAGCAACACGATCAGCGAGACAGGCAGCACGCTGCTGCTCCCGCTCGTCAGCGCGTGGCAGGTGGCGTACGGCGCGCTCAACCCCAAGGCGCTCATCACCACCTCGGGTACCGGCTCGGGTACCGGTATCGCCGACGCCGCCGCCGGCACGGTGAACATCGGCGGGTCCGACGCCTACCTTTCGTCCGCCGACACCACCCAGTACCCGGGGCTGCTTAACATCCCGCTGACGGTTGCCGCGATGAATGTCAACTACAACCTCCCGGGGATCAAGAAGCCGCTCAATCTCAACGGCACGGTGCTGGCCAAGATCTACACCGGCAAGATCACGACCTGGAACGACCCGGCGATCGCGGCGCTCAACGCGGGGGTGTCCCTGCCCAGCACCAAGATCGTCACCCTGCACCGGGCCGATAGCTCGGGCAGCACGTTCCTGTTCACCTCCTACCTGAACGCCCAGGCACCGAGCCTGTGGACGGCGAGCAACGTGGGGACCACCGTGAGCTGGCCGTCGCTGCCCGGCGCCCAGGCAGAGACCGGCAGCGGTGCCATGGTCAAGGGCTGCGGGGCTATCAAGGGCTGCATCGCCTACATCGGCGTCAGCTACGCGACGCAGGTACAGGCCGCCGGACTCGGCACGGCGTCGCTGGCCAACAAGAGCGGGCAGTTCGAGCAGGCCACCGACGCGACAATCACCGCTGCGCTGGCGACGTTCTCCAGCAAGACCCCGGCATCGGGGAGCCAGTCCCTCGTCAACGGCACGGCTGGTTACCCGATCATCAACTACGAGTACGCGATCGTGAAGACGACGCAGCCGAGCGCGGCCGAGGCATCCGCGGTGAAGGCGTTCCTCACCTGGGGAATCACCACGGGCAACACCTCGAAGTACCTGACCCCGGTGAACTTTGTGCCGCTGCCGGGGAACGTCCTGGCCATTGCCAAGACCCTGATCGCCAAGATCAGCTAGGCATGGCATCTCTCCCCGCGGTACCGGAAGGGGGGGCGGCGCAGCCGCCTCCCCTTCCGGCGGATGCCCCGTTCCGGCGCTGGCTGCGCGGCGGCTACTTCATCCGCTGGCTCGGCTTCGGCGGCTCGCTGATCCCCACCCTGATGCTGGCCCTCATCCTCCTGGTCCTGATTGTCAAGGCATGGCCCGCGATCCAGATCAACGGCTGGGGGTTCTTCACCAAGAGCGTGTGGAATACCGGTGCGCAGTACGGCAGCTCGGTCAGCTCGCACGGCATCAGATACCTCTCGGGACAGCACTACGGGGCGTTGCCCCAGATCGTCGGGACGCTCCAGACCTCGCTGATCGCCCTGATCATCGCCGTGCCGGTGTCGATCGGCGCGGCCCTGGTCATTGTCGAGCGGCTGCCCCGGTGGCTGGCCAGCATTCTCGGGGGCTTCCTGGAACTGCTGGCCGGAATCCCGAGCGTCGTGATCGGCCTGTGGGGAGTGCTGACTTTCGGGCCGTTCATCGCCCGTTACATCGCCCCCGCCATCGTAAAGATCATCCCGTTCTCGTTCTTCCAGGGCGATGTCGGGCACGGCGAGGGGCTACTCGTCTCCGGCCTGGTGCTGGCGGTGATGGTGATCCCCATCATCGCCTCAACCTCGCGTGATCTGATCCGGACGGTTCCGGTGCTGCCCAGGGAAGGCGCGGTCGCGCTCGGCATGTCCGACGCCCAGACCGCCCGCAAGGTCACGCTGCCCTGGGTGGGAGCTGGCCTGATAGGCGCGATCGTGCTTGGCCTTGCCAGGGCGCTAGGCGAGACGATCGCCGTTGCCATGGTCTGCGGCGTCGCCCTCGGCCAGGTGACGACGAATCTTTACGGAGCCATGAGCACGATCGCGGCCAACATCGTGCAGAACCTCGACTCCGTGATCACTGACCAGCTCGGCGTGCGCACCTACGCGGAGCTCGCCTTGCTGCTGCTGATTATCACCCTCGCGACCAATGTGGTCGCCAGGCTGATGATCCGGCGGGTGTCGGGCATCGCGCTGCCGGTGGGGAGGGGACTGTAGGCGATGAGCAGCATAGGCAGCATGGGCGCGGCATCGTCATCGGCCACGCCGCCGGGATCGCTGAAGCCGCCCCGGCATGGCACGGCCGGCTGGCCGGCCGTGCCGGTCCGCAGGAAGATCTGGAACGCCATCTTCTGGGGCGGCTGCTTCGCCGCCCTGGCCGTGATAATCGCGCCGTTGGTGTGGCTGGCGGGCGGCATCATCGTCAGAGCCGTGCCGCACTGGCAGTGGAGCGTGCTCACCACGGACACCACGGGCACCGGAGGCGGCCTGAAGAACGCCATCTTCGGCACGCTCTACATCACCGTGGGAGTGCTGGTCATCGGTGGCACCATCAGCCTGCTGACTGGCCTGTACCTCGCCGAGTTCGCCACCGGCAGGCACCGGGGAATCCTGCGCGGCGGCTACGAGGTGCTGGCCGGCATCCCCTCGATCGTGATGGGCCTTGTCGGCTTCATCACGCTGGTGGTCGGCTTGCACTGGGGCTTCGGCCTGCTGCCCGTCGTGCTCGTGCTATCGGTGATCACCATCCCGTACCTCACCAAGGCGACGGAAACGTCGCTGTCCCAGGTGCCTAGCTCCTACCGGGAGGGCGCCGAGGCCCTCGGCCTGCCGGTCTCCTGGACACTGCGCAGGATCGTGCTGAAGTCCGCCGTGCCGGGGATCGTCACCGGCCTGCTCATCGCGATCGCGATCTCGATCAGCGAGACGGCACCGCTGCTCTACACCGCGGGCTGGTCCTTCTTCGATCCGACCACGCACCTCACCAACTCACCCGTCGCCTTCCTCACCTATCCGGTCTTCACCTACTATGCGTCGCCCTACCCGGCACAGCAGTACCTGGCCTACGACGCGGCCCTGCTGCTGTTGGTCCTGGTGCTCATCATCATCATCCTGGGCCGGGTGATCATCGCGGTCTCCCGGCGTAATACGGAATGATCGGCCACCCGTGGGGAGACGACGGCCGGGTGGCTGCGCGTAGCGGCCCGGGTAGCGCCGCGCGCGGGCCCGGCGAAGACCGGCCGGCCGCCCAGGTGCTCGCCGACCGGGTAGCCTCTGCCCTCATCCACCACGAACCCGGCTGGCGGCTGCCCCGGCGCAGCGCGCTCGCCCGCCGGTACGGCGTGAGCCCGGCCGAGATGGATGCCGCGATCGAGGAGTTGGCCGCCCGGCACCTGCTCCGCCGCCTGCCGGACGGCCAGGTCTACCGGGCCAGCCCGGCCGACTACCTGATCAAGCTCGAAAGCCTGTCGGATCTGCGTGCCTCGATCGACCCGATGGGCACGGTGATCGAGTGTGCCTCCAGGCACGTGTCGCTGCGGCGGGTGCCCGAGGACATCGGCGGGGCACTCGGGCTGTCGCCGGGCGACCCGGTGTGCGTCATCCGCTGCCTGTGGATCGCTGGCGGCGATCCGGCCGCCTTCTCCGCGACCTACCTGCCCGAGCGGCATTCCTTCCTTTCCGAGGATCCGCCCGTGTTCGCGGACGTGCTGAAACCACCGCAGGTCCTGCGCTCGCCCGTTGCACGCTCGCAGCCTGTTGGACGCTCGCAGCCTGCGGCGTACCCGGAGCCTGGGGCGTATCCGGAGCCTGGGGCGTATCCGGAGCGCGGGGCGTATCCGGAGCGCGGGGCGTATCCGGAGCGCGGGGCGTATCGGGAGCGCGGGGCGTATCCGGAGCCTGGGGCGTACCCGGAGCCCGCGGGCGCGCCGCAGTGGGCCGCGCGCCCGGCCGGGCTGTACGTCGAGCTGCAGCCGCCGGCCCCGTCGGTCGCGCGAAGCCTGCGGCTGGCCGCTGGCCAGCCCGCGGTCAACGTGACGGTCAGATTCGACGAGCCATCCGTTGGCCGCCCGATGGCGCTTGCTACCGCGGTGCTGCGCCCGGACATGTTCCGTGTAGTGGTCGAGTCCCCGCAAGCCCCTCGGGTAACCGGTCCGGCGGACGAAGACGACGGCATCTGGACACACACCGCAGGGGACTGGGAACCTTGAGTCCGTATGCCTGCCGATACCGTTACCGCGGCCGAACGCGTGCCGCGTCCTGGCCGATACCTCATCCCCGGGGATACCCCCCGCCGCGGTGAGTTCATTGCTGCCTGCGCGGTGCTTGCCGTGCTCGTGCACCTGCTCTTCGCTCAGCTGACGCTTATTCTCGCCGTCGCTTTCTACTTCACCACGAAGCTGAGCAGGTGGCGACCGCAGTGGCTAGCGCTACCCGCCTGCGTCGGCGCTGTCTGGGCACTCGCCGCGGGACTGGGCTCGGCCGCTGCGGGCTTCGCCGACGGGCCCGGCAAGATCGCTGTTTACATCGGCGGGATCGACCATCATCCCGGTCGGCTCGTGCACCTGACCGCGGCATATGCCGGCATCGGTCACTGGCTGCCACGGCAGCTTCCGCTGGCCCTGGTCGTCGCGTCGGCCGAGGCCGCCATCGCGGCCTGGCTCCGCTGGCTGCACACCGACGAGTGGAAGCTCCCCGGCTATCGCCCCGGCCTGCTGACCTTGTGCCGTCGGGTGTACCTGACGCGGTTCATTTCCTCGGGCGGAGTGGTCACCCGAGACGGTGCCTGCCTCGGGCTCGATGCCGCCTCCGGCTGGCGGGCGGCGGTGTCCTGGGCGGAGGCGGAGGGCGGCGTGCTCTGCGCCGGCTCGCCGGGTTCTGGCACCACCACCACGAGTTTCCAGTTGGTGCATGCGGCGATACGACGCCGCAAGCCGGTGATCGCCGTCGACCTGGACGGCGGCACCGGGCTGGCGGAGTCGTTCAGCGCGGTGTGCGCGGCCACCAGAACGCCGCTGCACGTGTTCCCCGCTGCCGGTCCCTGGTACTACGACCCGCTGCGCGGCGGTGAGCCAGCCAGGCGGACCTCGCTCGTCATGGGCATGGTCGACTGGGAAGGCACCGCCGACCAGTACCGGCGCAGTTGCGCCGCGTACCTCACCGACCTGTTCGCGGTCGCTGACGCCGCTCCGGGTGATCGTCGCACCGCCATGCTCGACGAGATCATTCACCTGCTGAGCCCGGCGGCGCTACGGGCACGGATGGACCACGTGCCCAGTTACCACCCCCGGCGCCAGGCCCTCGGCGAGCGGGTGAAGGTGTCCGCCAGCCTGCTGGAGGCCGACCCGCGCATCACGGCGACCCTGGCCGAGCAGCTGAACGAGCTGCGCGCATCCGCGCTTGGCCGGTGGCTCACCCCGGCGCCGGGCACCCGGGTGGATCTCGGACGGGTGGTACGGGAACGGGCCGTCGTGCTGTTCTCGGTCGAGGCGTCCGCGCACGGCCGGGCCGCGACCACGATGGCCAGCCTGGTGGCGCACGACGCGCTGGCGGTCTGCGCCGAGCTACGCAGGATCGGCGTGCCAGGCGACGGTCTCGTCTGGTTCGATCAGTGCGGTGCCCTGGCTCCCGCCGCGCTGGCTGAGCTCGTCACGCGCGGCGCAAGCGCTGGGCTGCCGGCCCTGCTGACGACCACCGCGACCGGCCGGGCGCAGGCGCTGGCCGACCAGGTCAACGTGCTTGTCCTGCACCGGCTCACCGACGCCGCGGTGGCCGAGCGGTTCGCCGGCTTCACCGGCGAGAAGCTCGCACCCGCCGGTGGCGGCGACCTCGCGGCCGCGGCGGACTCGCAGGTCCGGATGAAGGCCGCCGCGGCGGCCGGGCCGAAGCCGTCGTCGGGGAACGGGGGCGCGGCGTCGCAAGCCGACCAGTCAGCCGGCCAGCTGAGCCAGCTCGGTCCGTTCGGGCTGGTCCGCAGGCCGGTCGTGGCCGCGCAGTCGCTCAGCAGGCTCGGAAACGGTGAGTATGTACTGATCGTGAAGAGACCACGGCGCAGGCTCGTTACGCTGGGCTTGACCGTGACCGCGCGGATCCCGCGGCATCCCGCCAGGCCACTGTCCGCGCGGCAGGCCATCAGTGCCGGGGTGGATCCCGCTGCGGCGAGCGCGGTACAGAAGAATCCGGATGCAGTGCAGAAAGGCAGAGCCACGTGACGGCGCCGACCGCGAGCGATGAGCGCGGCAGTAACGGCGGCCGCACGTCTGGCCAGGCCGGTGGACGTTCCCCAGGCCAGCCCGGCGGACGTTCCCCCACTCGGCCCGGCGACCGCGCTCACGAGGAGCCGGGCGGTCGCGCCCCGGACCAGCACCACGCCCCGGACCAGCCTCGCGACCGTGCGCCTGACCAGCCCGGTGGCCGTGCGCCGGATCAGCCTGGCCGCCGCGGGCCGGACCAGCCCCGTGGCCGTGGGCCGGATCAGCCTGGTGGCCGTGCGCCGGATCAGCCTGGTGGCCGTGCGCCGGACCAGCCTGGTGGCCGTGGGCCGGACCAGCCTGGCGGCACGCCGGACCAGCCTGGCGAACCCGGCCTGCCTCCCGGTCCCCATCCGTCACGTGGCCATCATGGGCCTCACGGTTCTCGAGGTGCTGGCCGCATGCGACCAGACCGGCTGTATCTCGGCTGGCAGCATGCCCTGCTGCACCCCGACCCAGGGCCGCCGCCGCGGCGACCTACCCCGCCAGAGCAGGATCAGCTCAATCCGGACTGGGTAGCCGCGCAGCGCCGCGAGGAGAACCTGCTCAACCGGCCGCTGAAGCTGGCAGCCGGAGCTGCGGTGGTGCTGGCCGGCCTGCTCATCGCGGCCTGGGTAGTCGGCTGGCTCAACGTGGCGCTCGCCTGGCTCGGCGTGGTCGTGTGCCTGCTCTGTGCGGGCATCGTGGCGTATGGCCTCTGGCAGGGCGAGCAGGCACTGCGGTCACGTGTCGATGAGGAGAAGCAGCGGCTCGGCAAGATCCGCGCCGAGCAGGAAAACCGCCTGTTCGGCTGGCAGGCCGAGCATGCGCGCAGGTTCCAGGACTGGCAAGACCGGCGCGGCGCCTTCGACAGGCAGCCCCAGTGGTACGCGGTCTCGCTGCCGGAGGATGTTGACCGGCTCGACCTGGCAGGCGGCACGCTGTCCGGCTGGTCCGCCATGTTCACCCTGGTCGGGGCGTCAAGGCTTACCGCTGGCGGCGAACTGACGGTGATCGACCTCTCCGAGGGCGCGGTCGCCAATGACCTGGTCGCCGTCGCCGCGCGGTCCGGCATCGACCCGCTGGTCTGGGTGCTCCCCACCGACCTGCCCAGGCTCGACCTGGGGGCCGGCCTGTCCAGGGAAGCCCTCGCCGACGTGCTCTCCCTGGTGGTCAGCGTCAGCGAGGAAGAAGGCGGCGGGGGTGACGTGGCACAGGACAACGCGATCCTGGAACGGCTCCTCGACGTGTTTGGCGAGTCCGCGACGATCGCGCAGGCAACCGCGGCCCTGCGGGCGCTCGGCCAGATCGGCGACCCCAGGGATGACATTCGCAGCGGGCTGCTCAGCGCGGATCAGCTGGAACGGATTACCGGGATGTTTGGCCGCGGAGCGGCAGACCAGGTGGTGATCGGCCGAGCCTGGGCAATGGAATCGCGGCTGCGGAAGCTGGACACCGCTGGCACGGCGCCCGTACCGCTTCGGCCGAGCAGCTTGCGCGTCCTCTGCACGGACCGGCGGGCCGGCGTATTCGGCAACAGAGTGCTCGGCACCTATGCGGTGACCGCATTGACCCATGTGCTCCGCCAGTCCCCGGCAGGCCGACCCTGGCAGCATACGCTGATGCTGGCCGGCGCGGACAAGCTGCGCGGCGACGTGCTCGACCGGCTCTGCGACGCCTGCGAGGCGACCAGGACCGGCCTGCTGCTCGCCTACCGCTCGATTCCGGCTCACGTGAAGGAGCGGCTGGGCAGGGGGAACGCCGCGGTCGCCTTCATGCGCCTCGGCAACGCGGAGGACGCCAAGGTCGCGAGTGAGCACATCGGCACGGAGCATCGCTTCGTGCTCTCACAGCTCACCGACACCGTGGGCGCATCGGTGACCGATACCGTCGGCGACTCCTACACGAGCACCGTCGGCACCGCCGATTCCGTATCCACCTCGGGCACGACCAGCGAGACGACTGGCGGGAGCCGCGGCCGTGGCCATAGCCACGAGTCCATGGTGGCACCGTTCGGCCAAACAAACTCGTCGAGAAGCCGGGACCGTAACTATTCCAGCGGTACCAGCGACTCAGAGTCGATCACGGAAGGCATCAACCTGAGCACGGCGTGGGGAGTGAACACCTCCCGGGCGATTGGCACCAATGACTCGCTGGCGCGGACCACACAGCGATCCCGCGAGTTCCTGGTCGAGCAGCATGAGCTGCAACAGCTGCCGCCGAGCGCGGTGATCATTTCCTCGGCATCCCGAGGCGGGCGGCGGATCGTGCTGGCGGACGCGAACCCCGGCATCATCGGGCTGCCGACCACCACGCTGCTCACTCTGGACGAGGCGAAGAATGCACCGGAGATGCCGCCCGCCCGCCAGCCGCAGGCGCCAGGAATCACGTCCCGGCAAGATCCCGCGGGACCGCCCAGGGGTGCCGCGCCGGTCCCGGTGAGCTGGCGGTCCGGTGGGGCGCAGCCGCCGCCAAATCTGGGCCCGCCGCCCGAGCGGCTGGACTGGCGCAAGCGACGGGAATGATCTGTTCACCTGGCGGTACCGGTGGCGCGGACGCCGAGGGCCTGATATGCACGCTACGTGGGCGGTCATAGCGCGAGAGTAACCACGGGTCCCGGGGATCACCTGACCGGCCCGTGGCACAGGATCCTGGCGGTCACCGCTGCCACCGGCGCCAGCTCGCCGGAATCGGACTTCGTCGCGGTCCTTCCTGCGGTGCTCAGTGCCGCCGAGCACGGTCGGCCGTTCGTCGCCGGCTGGCTGTCGCGGGGCAGCGGAGCACCGCTCGAGCTGATCACCAATGCCGGCGGGCTCCTCCCGGCTGACCTGGAACGAGGCGGCACGCCGGACCGGGAAGCGGACGCTGGCGAGTCACATGGCCTGCTCTTCCCGGCCGGCGCGCGCGGCGTACCGATAGGCGATGAATGGCGCACCGAGCTCGACCAGATGGTGTGGACGTCCTGCCCAGGCCGGCAGGCACCGCCGCTGGTGACCGACGACAGCCGGGACAGCCAGGAGCAGAGCAGGCCGCCCACCCTGTTCGAATCGACGCTCGTAACGCTGATGGGCCGCAGGTTTGGCTGGCTGGTCATCGCCGAGCCCACCGAGCTGATCGACGCCGAGGTCGCCGAGCTGCGCACCCAGCTCAACGTGCTCCGCCGGTACGAGGAGGAACACTCCAGGTTCGACGTCGAGCGCGCGCAACGCCGGATGGCGGAACTCGACTCGTTCCGCGAGGCCGGGCTGTGGAGCGTGCGCGTCCTGGCCGGTGCCGCCACGGCGGAGGAGTTGCGGCTGCTCGCCCCGGTGCTGGTCGGCTCGGTAGACCTGAGCAGGCATCCTTACCGGCTGCGTAGCGGCCTGGAGGGGCACAGCCTGGCCGACGCACTCACGGTGAAGGTGCAGGACGCGACCGACGGCGCGGCCACGCCGTTCCTTGCCACCGCGGGCACGCTTGCCGCGCTCACCGGCTTGCCCCGCCGGGAGGTTCCTGGCCTGCGGGTGCTTGACCCCGGCTACTTCGACGTCACCAGCGAGACGGAAAGCCGCGGCCCGCTGCGGTCTGCGTCGCCCATGATCGAGCTCGGCGCCATTCTCGACGGCCAGGACCGGCCGGTCGGCACGTTCCGGGTGCCGCTCTCCACCCTGAACAGGCACGCGTTCGTCACCGGAGCCACCGGGGCGGGAAAATCTCAGACCGTCAGGCACATCCTGGAGCAGTGCACCAAGGCCGGCCTGCCGTGGCTCGCCATCGAGCCTGCCAAGTCCGAGTATGCCGCGATGGCGGGGCGGATCGAGGGAATCGGCCAGGTCACGGTCATCAACCCGTCCGACCCTCGCGCCGTGCCGCTGTCGGTGAACCCGCTCGCACCCGAGCCCGGCTACCCGGTCCAGGCGCATATCGACATGGTGCGCGCCCTGTTCCAGGCGGCCTTTGACGCCGAAGAGCCGTTCCCGCAGATCATGTCGCAGGCGTTGCAGCGGGTGTATGAGGAAGCCGGCTGGGACGTGGTGACCGGCGGCGGTGTTCCCGGGGCGCCGGTGGCCCCGGCGATCCCCACCCTGGCGCAGTTGCAGCGCACCGCGCTTGAGGTGATCGAGGACGTCGGCTACGGGCGCGAGCTACAGGCAGACGTGCGCGGCTTCGTGGACGTCCGGCTCCGCTCGCTACGGGTCGGGTCGGCCGGCCGGTTCTTCGAGGGCGGCCACCCGGCCGACATAGGCGAGCTCGTCCGCCGCAACGTTGTGCTCGCCATCGAGGACGTCGCCAACGACGAGGACAAAGCCTTCCTGATGGGCACGCTGATCATCAGGCTGGTCGAGCACCTGCGGCTGCGCGCCCGGCGTGAGCGGGTGACCGGCCTGCGGCATGTCATCGTCATCGAGGAGGCGCACAGGCTGCTGCGCAACCGTGGTACCGAGCGGGCGGGCTCGCATGCGGTCGAGCTGTTCGCCGGGATGCTCGCCGAGATCCGCGCCTACGGCGAGGGCATCGTGGTGGCCGAGCAGATTCCGGCCAAGCTCGTGCCCGACGTGGTGAAGAACACCGCGCTGAAGATCGTGCACAGGCTGCCCGCCCAGGACGACAGGCAGGTTGTCGGCGCCGCTATGAACCTTGACGACGAGCAGTCGCGGCAGGTGGTCTCGCTGGAGCCGGGCGTGGCTGCCGTGTTCGCCGACGGCATGGACCGGCCGCTGCGGATCCGGGTGCCGCTCGGCGAGGGTAAGGAACGGGTCCTTGACAGCCCGCCGCCGCCGCTGCGTGGCCGGCGCAGCGCCGCCTGCGGTCCGCAATGCGTGTCAGAGCGCGCCTGCACCCTGTTCGAGCTGCGCGGTGCCGACCTGCTGTCGGTCGCCGCCGAGCACGCCTGGCTGCGACTCTGGACCGAGACGCTGGTGCTGGCGTTCCTGACCAACAGGAGCCTGCCGGAGGTGCCCACCCGGTTGCAGCGCCGGTGGGCCGGGCTGGACGCCAGGCTGCGCGAGTGCGCGCTCGCCACGGTGATCGACAAGTCGGTGGCCGCCCGTGCCGTCAGCATGCGCGGCAGCTATGACCCGCAACAGCTGGCGGCGAGCGCCGCATCGGCGGCGCTGCGGATGCTCGCCGGCGTCGCGCCGGCTGGCACCCGGGCGGGGCCGAACTGGGTGGTCCCGCAACTGCGGTGGCTGCACGAGATCGAGCGAATCTGCCCGCTCGGCGGTCCGCAGGGCGACCCCTACGATCGGGCACCGCCGCTCGACTTCGATCTGGTGGGCGCCAAGGACTGGCCGGACATGCGCGTCGGCCACCGGGTCCGCGCGCTACGGCGCCATCCCCTGTCCATGGAGCTCGAGCGCAACAGGCTCATCGCCTGGAATCTGCTGCTCGGCGAAGACGATCACTGCGGCTTCCTGGCCGACCTGGCTGGCGTGATGGTGGGCCAGGATCCGGGCATGCAGTTGAGTCATGCCGCGGCCGTGATGGGCGTCTCCGGCTGGCTTGAGGTGGTGCTTTCCTGGCCGCGCCGGTTCATCACGGGTGAGGCTGATGAGGCCTTCGCGCTCGAGGCTGGCCACCCGGGTCCTTAAGCCCGATAACATCGCGGCGATGAGCAAACTTCAGCTCCGTGCGCGCCTGGCCACCACCATCGGCGGCGCGGCAGGCCGGGTATCCCGCCTTGCCGGCCGCGGCGACGGTTCGGTGATCGGCGGGGTCATCGCGCTCAGGCTCGAGCCTGGCCTGCTCGGGCTGCTCGCTACCGGCAGGCAGATCGTCATGGTGACGGGCACGAACGGGAAGACGACTACGACCCGCCTGATCGTCGCCGCGCTCGAGTCGCTGGGCCAGCAGGTCGCCTCGAATGCGTTCGGCGCCAACATGGAGGCGGGCCTTGCCGCGGCGCTCGCGAGGGCGCAGGACGCACCCTTCGCCGTCCTTGAGGTGGACGAGAAGTACGTCCCGTCCGTTCTCACCGCCACGGCGGCGCGTGTGCTGGTCCTGCTCAATCTCAGCCGTGATCAGATGGACAGGGCGGCGGAGATCTGGCTGGTCGCGCGGCGCTGGCGGGAAGCGCTGGCCGACGCTCCTGACTGCCTGGTGGTCGCCAACGCCGATGATCCGCTCATCGCCTGGGCGGCTGGGGGGGCGAAGCAGGTGACCTGGGTGGCCGCCGGGCAGCGCTGGCGCGAGGATTCCTGGTGCTGCCCCGAATGCGGTTCTCACCTGCACCGGGATGACTCGGACTGGCGGTGCGGCGAGTGCGGGTTCGCCCGGCCGACGGCCAGTTGGGTACTGGACGGCCAGACGGTGGTGGACTCGGCGGGCCGTCGGCACGAACTGAGCCTCGCCCTGCCAGGGCGGGCCAACCGGGCGAACGCGGTCGTGGCGCTCGCCGTCGCCGAGGCGTTCGGGATCGATACGGCGCGGGCGCTGTCCAGGCTGCGCGAAGTCAGCTCGGTGGCCGGCCGCTACACGACGGTGCAGCGGCGCGGGCGCAGCGTCCGGCTGCTGCTGGCGAAGAACCCGGCCGGCTGGCTTGAGGCGTTCGACGTGCTCGAGCCGGCGCCGGTTCCCGTGCTGCTCGCCGTGAACGCGCAGGGGCCGGACGGCAGGGATACCTCCTGGCTGTGGGACGTGGATTACCGGCATCTGCGCGGGCGGCCGGTCTTCGTCGCCGGGGAGCGCAGGCTAGATCTCGCCGTCAGGCTGGAGGCCGACGGAGTAGCTTTCCAGCTCGTGGAAGGAGTGGACAACGCGGTGGATCTGGTCGACCCAGGCGGTCTGGATGTGATCGCTAACTACACGGCGTTCCAGCAGATCCGGACTACGTTCGGCCGGTCGACATGAGCATGCCGCACCGTCCTGATGCGCAGCCCGCGCCCGCATCTGCGTCCGTGCCCGTCCCTGGGTCCGTGCCTGTCCCTGCCCCCGCCCTCCGCGCGGCAGGGCCAGGCGCGAGCAGCGTTCGCCTGGTGTGGGTTTATCCTGACCTGCTCAGCACGTACGGGGACAGGGGCAACCTGCTCGTCCTCGAACGCCGAGCACAGCTGCGCGGCATCCGGACGGAGTCCGTGTGCGTGAACTCGGATCAGCCGGTCCCCCGTCAGGGCGATATATACCTGCTGGGCGGTGGCGAGGACCTGCCACAGATTCTGGCGGCTCGTCGGCTTCGAGCCGATGGCGGTCTCGCGGCGGCAGCCGGACTCGGCGCCGTCGTCTTCGCCGTGTGCGCCGGCTATCAGCTGGTAGGGATGGAGTTCGCCGGAGAGGAAGGCCAGCAGCTGCCCGGCCTGGAGATCCTCGACATCCGGAGCGGACGCGGTGACCGCAGGGCGGTGGGAGAGATCCTCGCCGATGTGGACGCAGCCCTGGGCCTGCCGCGGCTAACCGGGTTCGAGAACCACCAGGGGGTTACCAGGCTAGGTCCCAGCGTCCGGCCGCTGGCCCAGGTCCGTGTGGGAGTCGGCAACGGCGATGGCACCGAGGGTGCCTACGCGGGACGGGTGCTAGGCACCTACCTGCACGGCCCGGCTCTTGTGCGCAACCCAGCACTGGCCGATGTGCTGCTCGGCTGGGCAGCGGGGGCGCTGCCGGAGCTGCCTGACAGCGCCGAAGAATGGGGCCGAAGGCTCCGCGACGAGCGGCTGGCCGCGGTATCTGGCTGAGCGGTGTGTCCGGCTGAACGCGGCAGGCTCGAGTCTCAGTACACGAGTGCCTGGACTCCGTCTGCGGTGACCTCGGCAACAAATGTGGTGGCGCCGGCGAACCTGATGCCGTTGAGCACGTCATCGGGCGTGATGTCCCTGCGGGCCGCGCACTGACTGCACAAGGTCACCGTCCCGGCCGCCAGAATTCCGGCCAGGAGATCCGCCAGGGGAGGTGCATCCGGGAGCGTGAACTCCTCCGCACGGCCAGGCAGGGCAAACCATGAGGACTCGCCAGTTAGCCAGAGCGAGGTGCTTACTCCGCTGGCGGCTGCGGTGGCGGCCACCGTGAACGCCTGATTACAGCGTTCGGGGTCGTCCTTACCCGCGGTGACCTTAATGACCAGCGAGCGCGTTGCCATGAACGTGACCCTAGCGCGTTGCCATGCTCCCGAGGCCAGCTCTGTGCCTCCTGGGGCCCGGCGTTAGGTGGGGTAGATGCCGGGGGTGGTGGTGTAGCGGCGGCCGTGGGGTGGCTGCCAGATGAGGATGCCGGGTGATGGCTGGGTCAGTAGCCATCCGGGGGCTTGTTTGGCTTGGTGGTGGGTGCGGCAGGTCGGCGCGAGATCACACTCGCAGCTGCGGCCGCCGTGGTCGTAGGGCAGGGTGTGGTCGTCGTCGCAGCGTGCGGCGGGCTGGGTGCAGATGGGGTTGGCGCAGGTGCGCTGCCGGATTTTGACGATGTGGTGCAGGGAGGCGGGTATCCGGTAGCCGGGGACTTCGCGGGCGTGGCTGCAGGTTCCGGCTTCTACCGGTCCCACGTTCAGGGTGGCGAGCCAGGCGGTGATCTGTGCGGGGCTGGCGGCGGCGGGCGGGGGCCGGGGGGCGCAGGCGTGGCCGGCGGCGTGGCCGGCCCGGTTGGTGAGGGTGAGGCACCAGCGGGTGCCGGGGCTGGCGGCGATGCGGTCGGCGAGGNNCGGCGAGGTCGCGGCAGGTGCCGGCGGTGGCGGGGCCGAATCCGGCGATGTCGCCGGGGGACTGGGTGGCGCCGAGCCAGGCGGACAGGGGCATGGTCAGGTGCACCGACCCGCGTAGCGGCGGCTGTCCGGGCAGCCCCGGCCCGGCCGGCCCGGCGCCGCCG
>PMSU01000031.1 GCA_003168255.1 Actinomycetota bacterium | reverse complement strand
CCGCGCGACACCTACGGCTGAACGCGCCCATGCTGGACGTACGCCCAGGTAAAATGGGAGAGCGCACCGGGGAAGTTGACGCTGGATTCTCGTGGCGCTTACCCGGTGGGAGGGGTTCGGAAACTTTGTCGTCCTATGACGCACGCTCGATCACCGTCCTCGAAGGGCTCGAGGCGGTACGCAAGCGACCCGGCATGTACATCGGCTCCACCGGCGAGCGCGGCCTGCACCACCTCATCCAAGAAGTTGTGGACAACTCGGTGGACGAGGCCCTGGCCGGCTACTGCGACGCGATCGACGTCACCCTGCTGGCCGACGGCGGCGTCCGGGTCAGCGACAACGGCCGTGGCATCCCGGTGGACATGCATCCGGTGGAGCAGCGTTCCGCGCTAGAGGTCGTGCATACCACCCTGCATGCTGGAGGCAAGTTCGACGGCAAGTCCTATGCGGTCTCCGGCGGGCTGCACGGCGTTGGCGTGTCCGTGGTGAACGCGCTGTCTTCGCGGCTCGACGTGGAGGTCCGCAGGGACGGTTACGTCTGGCGCCAGTCTTACGAGAAAGGCGACCCTGTCACCGCGGTCGTCCGCGGCGAGGACTCCGACGCGACGGGAACCACGACCACTTTCTGGCCGGACGCGGGGATCTTCGAAGCCACTGTCTGGAACTTCGAGACGCTGTCACGGCGGCTTCAGGAGATGGCCTTTCTCTGCCGCGGCCTGAGGATCACGCTGACCGACGAGCGCCCGGATCACATCAACGGCGAGCCGCGGGTGGTCAGTTATCGCTATGAGGGTGGCATCACCGACTTCGTCAAGTACCTGAACGCCTCCAAGGAAGCCGTGCACGGCTCGATCATCGACTTCGGCGACGAGGGTGACGGAATTGCCGTCGAGATCGCCATGCAGTGGAACTCCTCCTACGCGGAGTCGGTGCACACGTTCGCGAACACGATTAACACAGCCGAGGGCGGCACCCACGAGGAGGGGTTCCGCGCGGCCCTAACCTCGATCGTCAACAGGTACGCCCGCGAGCAGAAGCTGCTCCGCGAGAAGGACGACAACCTGACCGGCGAGGACGTGCGGGAGGGACTCACCGCCATCGTCTCCGTCAAGCTGGCCGAGCCGCAGTTCGAGGGCCAGACCAAGACCAAGCTAGGCAACACCGAGGCGAAGTCGTTCGTGCAGAAGGCCTGCAACGATCACCTGCGGGACTGGTTCGACCGCAACCCCGGCGAGGCCAAGGACATCATCACCAAGTCCACCCAGGCCGCGCGGGCCCGGATCGCGGCCCGGCAGGCCCGCGACCTGACCAGGCGCAAGGGACTGCTCGAGTCAACCTCGCTGCCGGGCAAGCTGGCCGACTGCCAGTCCGCCGACCCGGCGCGGTGCGAGATCTATGTCGTGGAGGGTGACTCGGCAGGCGGCTCGGCTAAGGGCGGCAGAGATCCGATGTACCAGGCGATCCTGCCGATCCGGGGAAAGATCCTGAACGTAGAGAAGGCCCGGATTGACCGGGTGCTTCAGAACAACGAGGTCCAGGCGATGATTACCGCCCTGGGGACCGGGATCCACGACGACTTCGCTATCGACAAGCTCCGCTATCACAAGATCATCCTGATGGCCGACGCGGACGTGGACGGCCAGCACATCCGTACCCTGCTGCTCACCCTGCTGTTCAGGTTCATGAAGCCCCTGGTCGAGGCCGGAAACGTCTACCTGGCGCAGCCACCGCTCTACAAGATCAAGTGGGATAGCAAGGGAAACCAGGCAGACTACGCGTACTCCGACCCGGAACGGGACAGGGTGATCGAGGCGGGGATCACGGCCGGCCGCAAGGATCCCAGGCCACGAGACGGCGTGCAGCGATTCAAGGGCCTCGGTGAGATGAACGCGAACGAGCTCTGGGAAACCACGATGAATCCGGCCCACCGGGTGCTGCTCCAGATAACGCTGGATGACGCCGCACAGGCCGACGAGCTGTTCAGCGTGCTGATGGGCGAGGACGTGGAGGCACGGCGCTCGTTCATCCAGCGCAACGCCAAGGACGTCAGGTTCCTCGACATCTGACGATGCGGGGGATGCCCCCCGCCGCTCGAATCCAGCGATAGACCGGAGAGGACAGCAGGTGACCGACGTAGGCACACCGGAGGCGGAAGTTCCGCAGGGGGACCGCACCGAGCCTGTCGACATTCAGGTCGAGATGCAGCGCAGCTACATCGACTACGCGATGTCGGTGATCGTCGGCCGTGCACTGCCAGACGTGCGGGACGGCCTCAAGCCGGTGCACGTCCGCATCCTGTTCGCCATGTACGACGGCGGGTACCGTCCGGACCGCGGGTTCTTCAAGTGCTCGCGGGTGGTCGGCGACGTGATGGGCCAGTACCACCCGCATGGCGACAGCGCGATCTACGATGCGCTGGTCCGGATGGCCCAGCCGTGGTCGATGCGCTATCCGCTGATCGACAGTCAGGGCAATTTCGGCTCGCCAGGCAACGATCCGGCAGCCGCCATGCGGTACACCGAGTGCAGGCTCGCGCCGCTGGCCATGGAGATGCTCCGCGATATCGACAAGGAAACTGTCGATTTCCGGCCGAACTACGATGGCCGCTCGCAAGAGCCAGTGGTGCTGACTAGCCGCTTCCCTAACCTGCTGGCCAACGGCTCAGAGGGGATCGCCGTCGGGATGGCGACCAAGATCCCGCCGCACAATCTCCGCGAGGTCGCCGCCGGCGTCCGGTGGTACCTCGACAACTTCGAGTCCACCGATGAGGAACTGCTCGACGCGCTGGTCGAGCGGATCCAGGGACCCGACTTCCCGACCGGCGCGCTCATCGTCGGCCGCCGCGGTATCCGGGACGCCTACCGGACCGGACGCGGTTCTGTCATCATGCGCGCCGTGGTCGAGGTCGAGGAGGACATCAAGGGCCGCGCCTGCCTGGTCGCCACCCAGCTTCCCTACCAGGTAAACCCGGACAACCTGGCCCTCAAGATCGCCGAACTGGTGAAGGACGGACGGGTCACCGGCATCGCCGACGTCCGGGACGAGACCAGCGGCCGCACCGGCCAGCGGCTGGTCATCGTGCTCAAGCGAGACGCGGTCGCCAAGGTTGTGCTGAACAACCTGTACAAGCACACGCAGCTACAGGACACCTTCGGGGCGAACATGCTCGCCTTGGTCGACAGGGTGCCGCGCACGCTGCGCCTCGACCAGATGATCCGGTACTGGGTCGCGCACCAGATCGAGGTCATCATCCGGCGCACCCGCTACCTTCTCCGCAAGGCCCAGGAGCGGGCGCATACCCTGCGCGGACTGCTGAAGGCCATCGACGCGATCGATGAGGTGATCGCGCTGATTCGGGCGAGCGCCTCGGCCATCGAGGCACAGCAGGGCTTGATCCAACTGCTAGAGATCGACGAGATCCAAGCGCGGGCGATTCTCGACATGCAACTGCGCAAGCTCGCCGCACTCGAGCGGCAGCAGCTCATCGACGAGTACAACGAACTGATGACGCACATCGCCGACTACGAGGACATCCTCGCCCGGCCGGCCAGACAGCGGGAGATTGTCGGCACCGAGCTCGGCGAGATCGTCGACAAGTACGGCGACGAGCGGCGAACACAGATCATCGCCTACGACGGCGACATGTCCGATGAGGACCTGATCGCCGAGGAAGACGCGGTCGTCACCATTACCCGTGGCGGCTACGCGAAGCGGACAAAAACGGACCTCTACCGGGCCCAGCGGCGCGGCGGCAAGGGTGTGCGCGGTGCCCAGCTGCGCACCGACGACATCGTCGAGCACTTCTTCGTCACCACGACCCATCACTGGATCCTGTTCTTCACCAACAAGGGCCGGGTGTACCGGGCCAAGGCTTACGAGCTCCCGGATGTGGCGCGGGACGCTCGCGGCCAGCATGTCGCCAACCTGCTTGCCTTCCAGCCGGATGAGGAGATCGCCGAGGTGCTCGCGCTCCGCGACTATGCGGTTGCGCCCTATCTCGTGCTTGCCACCAGGTCAGGACTGGTCAAGAAGTCCAGGCTGACCGATTTCGACTCGCCGAGGAGCGGCGGAATCATCGCCATCAGCCTGCGCGAGGACGACGAGCTGATCGCGGCGCGGCTGGTCTCCCCCGAGGAAGACCTGCTGCTGCTGAGCAAGAGAGCCCAGGCGATCAGGTTCCGGGCCAGCGACGAGTCGCTGCGCCCGATGGGCCGCGTCACCTCGGGCGTGATCGGCATGAGATTCGTCGACGGTGACGAGTTGCTCGACATGCACGTCGTGCGCGAAGGCGAGGATGTGCTGGTGGCCACCGGAGGCGGTTACGCTAAGCGCACCCCGGCGGATGCCTATCCGCTGCAGAATCGGGGTGGTAGGGGTGTTCTCACCGCGAGGATCGTGGACTCGAGGGGCGAGCTGGTTGGCGCCCTGATGACCAGGCCTGACGACGAGGTATTTGCCATCACGTCAGTGGGCGGAGTGATCAGGACAAGCGCCGGTGAGGTGAAGCTCTCCGGTCGGCAGACAATGGGGGTCCGGCTGATGAACCTGGAGCCCGGTGACAGCGTGGTCGCGATCGCCCGCAACGCTGAATCCCTGGACGTGGCCGATGGTGGCGATGTGGCTGCTGACGAATTGTCGGATCAGGGCAACGAGATGGCCGATGGTGACGTCTCATGAGTACAAGAGAGAGCGGCAGCGACACGTGGCCGCGCTTTGCGGCGTTTCCCGGGGATAACCTCGACCTAGGAAACGTGTCGGAGGAGGAAGACGTGGACCACCGCGCGGAGCCACCGTCCTGGCTGTCCGGGTCGGCAACGGTCGGCACTGGGGCCGATCCGCCGGACCTGGACCAAGGGACCGAAGAGCAAGACGCCGACGGACACGCGTACGCGGCCGAAAGCGACAACGGCGAAGCCCCGGGATTCGCTGACATTCCCGTCGCGGGCTCCGGGTTCGGCCAGGCATCTCCTGATGGCCCGGGCTTCGGAGATATTCCGGTCGAGCCCCCCGACTTCGAGGAAGTTCATGTCGAGCCGCCCGGGTTCGGGGGTGTTCCTGGTGGAGCCCCTGGGTTTGGTGCTGCCCAGGGCACGGATTCTTTCGCTGGTCAGGCTTCCGCGGGGTTTGGCGGCCCGGCTGAGCCCGGCCAGGGTTACCGCGACGGGCATGGGCAGCAGCGGAGTGAGTACGGCGGCGACTACCAGGGCGAATACGGTAGCGAGTACAGGGGCGGCGGATACGGTGCCGCTCCGGCTGGTGGCTCATACGGTGGCGGGCCTGCCGTAAGCACGATGTACGGCGACGGCCAGGCGTACCAGACCGCGCAGGAGAACGGGGCAGGGACCGCCGCACCACCGTTCCCGGGGCAGTATCCGCCAGTCGAGCCACCCAAATCCAGGATGACTGCCTCGTTGCGGGCAGTCAGGCGGGGCAGGCCATCCGGCGCGAAAAAGCGCGCCCGGCCGGGTCGGCAGGCTCAGCTGACTGTGGCCAGGGTCGAGCCCTGGTCGGTGATGAAGTTCAGCTTCGTCATCTCGCTGGTCGCATTCATCATCCTGTTCGTCGCGGTGGCAGTGTTGTACGCCGTGCTGTCAAGCCTCGGCGTGTTCGAGGCGCTACAGCGAACCGTGCAGAGCATTACGTCGAGCCAGAGCGCATCGGGCTTCAGTCTGAGCAATTACCTGTCCGCGTCGCGTGTGCTCGGCTACACGGGCCTGCTCGGCGCGCTCAACGTCGTGCTCATCACGGCGCTTTCCACGGTGGGAGCGGTGCTCTACAACATCACCGCTGACCTGGCAGGCGGCGTCGAGATCACGCTGAAGGAGACAGACTGATCCGGAGCACCGCCAGGATGCGGTAGCCTTTCCCGGCGTACCCCGTCGCGCTGCGTGGTGTGGCGCGCATGGGCCTGTAGCTCAGCTCGGTTAGAGCGCTTCCCTGATAAGGAAGAGGCCGATGGTTCAAGTCCATCCAGGCCCACGATTTATTTTTTGCAGGTCAGAGAATTGCGGCCCCGCAAGAGGCTCCCCGGGGGCTCGATCCCCGGGGGCAAAACCTTACGTGTGCCCGCACCTTCGACGGCAGCGATGAAGGTGTCGGGGTCAACGCCGCCTGAGAAGAAGATGACCCGCGGGCAAATCTCGCCTCCTCATCGATCACGGGCGCCCTCAATGAGGGTTTCGAAGCCGTCGAGCAGCCGCTGCAGGCCGAACTCGAACAAGTTCTCCAGGTCGAACTCGTACTCCGTCGCGATGAGGCGCTCGAAGACCGGAAATTTGCCCGCCGATACGATCGATCGCAGCGTCGATTGCTGGGTGTCCATCCACTCTTCGCTGTTCAGACCGCTGACCGCCTCCGCATCTGCCTCGAGTTCGAGGTGCACTGCGGTGCCGCGCACGTAATTGAACAGAGTGATATGCGTGGTGAGCATCGTTGACGGGTCGAGGCCATAGTTATCGAGCGCGGCCAGCATCCATTCGGCGCCGGCCAGTGCGGCTGCAACGGGCTGCGGCCGGGTCACCGACAACGCCGGAGCGAGCCAGGGGTGCCGGCGAAACATGGCCCAGAGCGTCCTGGCTGCGAGTTCAAGCCGGTCCCGCCAGCCGCCGGGGACGTCTGTGGGGAAACGGCACTCGCCGAACGCGGTGTCCATCATTTGCAGGACCAGATCGTCCTTGTCGGCTATGTGCCGGTAGAGCGACATCGTCGCCACCCCGAGTTCGGTCGCGACCCGGCGCATCGATAGCCCAGCCAGGCCCTCCGTATCCGCGACAGCGACAGCGGCGGCCACGATCCGCTCGGGCGTCAGCATCGGGTCGGACGGCGTGCGCCGACGGGCTGCCCTGGGGTCCGGTGGCGCCAGCGCCGGGTCCGACGAGGTGCGCCGGACCGTTGCCCTCGGGTCCGGTGCGCCGGCGGCCGGCGAGGCCCCCCGGAGACTCGCGGGCGGTGACGGAGCGGGGGCACCGCCGCCCGCCCGCCGCCCGCCGTCGCTGACGACAGTGCCCACACCAGGGACGGGTCTGACCAGGCCTTCCTGGCGGAGCGCGGCAAGTACCTTCGTGGCAGTGGCCATCGCCACCCCCCACTGCTGGGTAATCTCGCGAGTGGACGGCACCCGGTCGCCGGGCACGAGCGTGCCGGCCTCAATCCGATTCCGCAGCTCGGCGGCGATCTGCGCGTAAGGCGGAAGATTCACGTCGTTCAGGCTACCTCGTGCGTACTAGTGCACTAAGCCGCGGGAAGCCGGTAGCCGGTATGCGGCGCTGATAGCCCCAGGGTCTGCGGTTGCTCCTGTGCGTCATCAACCGCACTAGGGCACCTTCCTTTCTATATTAACGAGGTCAAGGCTAGTTTGACCGAGTGGAGCGTACAGCATACGCTCGTCGCTATGCAGAACAGGGACGTGCTTATCTCCGGGGGCAGCATTGCTGGGCCTGCCCTGGCGTACTGGCTACACGAGTATGGTTTCACCGCGACCGTAGTGGAGCGTGCACCGGCGCCCCGCCCCGGCGGCCAGACCGTCGACCTGCGCGGGGCGGGACGCACTGTCGTTGACCGAATGGGCCTGATGGGCCCGGTGCAAGCGGTGACCCTCGACCAGCGAGGTCTCGCCTTGGTCGACGCCGCCGGCCGGATATCGGCTCGGATGCCGACGGAGCTCTTTGGCGGCGAGGGGATCATCTCCGAGGTCGAAGTGCTGCGCGGTGACCTTGGCCAGGTTCTCTATGCGGCGACCGTCCCGGATGGGAGGTCCCGCGCCTGCTCAAGGCCATGCGCAGTGCGCCCGATTTCTTCTTCGACTCGATGGGCCAGGTGCACCTCGGCAAATGGTCGAGCCGCCGGACCGTGCTGGTCGGCGATGCCGGTTACTGCCCGACGCCGCTCACCGGTCTGGGCACTAGCCTGGCCCTCGTCGGCGCCTACGTTCTCGCCGGTGAGCTGGCCGCCGCCGATGGTGACCACAACGTTGGCTTCGCCCAGTACGAGCAGATCATGCGGCCCTATGTCACTCGCGGGCAGCAAATGCCTCCGGGCGGCATCAAGGGCTACGCGCCGGCCAGCGCACTCGCCATCCGGTTGCGGGCCGCATCGATGCGCTGGATGGGCCGCTGGCCGATGCGGAGCCTGCTGGCCAGGCAGTTCGCCAAGGCGGGAGACATCGTGCTGCCCGACTATGCGCGCTCGGCTGTGCGGTAGGCGCCCTCAGTCGCGGTTGCCCTTGCGTCGCTTGTGCTTCAGGCTGAGGCCGCCGAAGAGCGTGAGGCCGGTGAGCCGCAGCACCGGCGAGTTCGGGTCGGCGGATTCCGGACCCTCCGAATCGGTGTCGCGCCCGCCAAACACGGCGATGCCAGAATCGATCACGCGCATCTCCGGCGGCACTACGATATCCACCCCGCCGAACACACACGTGCAGTTGATCGTGATCTCCTGCTGGGGCAGCTGCGCCTCGCGGAAGTCGAGCGATGCCCCGCCGAAAACGGTCAGCACGGTCATCTTGGGCTCGACGTGCCAACGGCCTTTCCGCACCGCTCCGCCGAATATCGCAATGACCAGCTGCCGCCGGCGGCTGGCGGGAGGAGTCAGGTCGCCTCGCGGTGCTGGCGACGGCGCGATGCCCTTCGTCGGCAGGTCATCGATGAACGGCGCGATCTCGGCATGCGTCTTGGCTCCATAGACCGCGTCCAGCCGGTCCGAATGCTCTGCGACCGACAGCCTGCCCTCGGCGAGCGCCGCGCCCAGTACGGCCGCGGCCTGCTCGCGATCAGCGTCGGAGGCCCGGAGCCGGGAATTTGTGTTGAAAGGTTCGGGGTGCACCCAGCTATTGTCGGCCCTGCCGGGGTTGTTGGGGAAGACCGGGCTCCGGATGCCCAGTCGGCGGACCGAGGGGAGGGTACAGGTGGGTCACATCGAGGCCGCGCACCTCAGCTACACCCTGCCGGACGGCCGGCTACTGCTCGACGACGTGTCGTTCCGGGTAGGTGAGGGCATGACCGCCGCGCTCATCGGCCCGAACGGCGCTGGCAAGACCACGCTGCTCCGGATGATCGCCGGTGACCTGCCGCCGCAGTCGGGGACGGTCAGCGTCAGCGGCGGGCTCGGCGTGATGCGCCAGTTTGTCGGCGGCATCGGTGACGAGCCGTCCGTGCGGGACCTGCTGGTCTCGGTTTCCCCGCCCCGGGTCCGCTCGGCGGCCGCGCGGGTGGACGCCGCCGAGCTGGCGATGATGGAGCGCGATGACGAGCCGGCCCAGCTCCGGTATGCGACAGCCCTCACCGAGTGGGGTGACGCGGGCGGCTACCAGGCCGAGGTGGCATGGGACGCCTGCACGGTAGCCGCGCTCGGCATTCCCTATGAACGATGCCGCTGGCGAGACACGAACACTCTGTCCGGTGGTGAGCGCAAGCGGCTGGCGCTCGAGGCGCTGCTGCGCGGGCCGGCCGAAGTGCTGCTGCTTGACGAGCCCGACAACTACCTGGACGTGCCCGGCAAGAAGTGGCTTGAGCAACAGCTGGCCACGACGCCCAAGACCATCCTGCTGGTCAGCCACGACAGGGAACTGCTTGCCAACTGCGCGCAGCGGATTATTACCGTGGAAGACAGCGGGGCGTGGACACACGGTGGCGGATTCGCCAGCTATGCGCAGGCGCGCATCGACCGGATCGCGCGCCTTGACGAGCTGCGCCGCCGCTGGGACGAAGATCACGCGAAGCTCAAGGAGCTTGTCCGGATGTACCGGCAGAAGGCCGCTTACAACTCCGACATGGCCTCAAGGCTGCAGGCAGCGGTAACCAGGCTCCGGAAGTTCGAGGAGGCAGGACCGCCAGAACTCGCGCCGAGAGAGCAGAACATCGCGATGCGGCTGCGCGGGGCGCGGACAGGAAAGCGCGCGGTGATCTGCGAGGGCCTGGAGCTGACCGGCCTGATGAACCCGTTCAGCGTGGAAGTGTGGTTCGGCGAGCGGGTCGCGGTGCTCGGCTCCAACGGCTCGGGTAAGTCCGCGCTGCTCAGGCTGCTGGCCGGCGAGCCGGTCGCGCACTGCGGCCAGTGGCGGCTCGGCGCCCGGATCTCTGCGGGGCTGTTCGCGCAGACCCATGACAGGCCAGATCTTGCCGAACGGACGCCGGCTGAAGTTCTCATGACCGAGCATGCCCGGCTCCGGAATGAGGCCATGGCCGCACTTGCCCGATATGAGCTGCAGTACTGCGCCTCGCAGCCGTTCGGAACCCTCTCTGGAGGACAGCAGGCGCGGCTCCAGATCTTGCTGCTCGAACTGGCAGGTTCGACTCTGCTGCTGCTTGACGAGCCGACCGACAATCTCGATCTGGCCAGCGCGGAGGCACTACAGACCGGCCTGGAATCCTACGAAGGCGTCGTGCTGGCGGTCACCCACGACCGGTGGTTTGCCCGGTCATTCGACCGTTTCCTCGTCTTCGGCTCGGATGGAGACGTTTACGAGGCGGCCGAGCCCGTCTGGGACGAGACCCGGACGGTCAGGCCCAGGTAAGGCGCCGGCTTGCTAGGCTGGCCAGAGATCGCTCAGCGCGGCCGGGTTCTCCGGTCATCGGCTCCTGAAGGGGTTTGGATAGTGAAGAAGCTGCTCTTGATTGCCCTGATCAGCACGGGCGCATTCGCGCTCTGGAGGAAAGTTCAGGCCGATCGCGCCGAGCTTGATCTGTGGACTGAGGCCACCACGGGCGACGACGAGTGACGGTCCTGCCGGGCTCCGGATTCCGGTCCGGAAGGTTTTAGCCCGGCGCCAGGAGGCGATCAGGTGAGCAGCCACCCGCACGTTTCCCTGGTGTGCTGCGGCCTGGTTGGCACGACGGTCCGGGACGGATTCGGCCAGGAGAGCATGGTCGAGCGCGCGTTCTCCGAGGCGATCGCGACGCAGGGCGTGGTCGCCGGGACCAGCGACTACGCGCGGTGCATGACCCAGATAAGCCGGGCACGCGGTCGCTCCACAGTCGACGTATTCCACGACCTCTTCCCTGATAACGAAGCCCGCGGGCAGGCAGCGAGCCTGGCCTTCGAGCGCTCCTACCGCGCTGCCGTCGGCCGCAACGGGCTGACCGTCTTGGCTGGCGCGGAGGCGACTCTTGACAAGCTCACCGGTTCCGGAATCCAGGCGTGCCTGATCACGAGCCTGTCGAGGGAAATGCTCAGCCTCATCCTGGACACGGTTGGCTGGCGGGGACGCTTTGACCTCGCGCTGTGTCCCGACGACGTGTCCAGGGCTTTCCCGTGGCCGGATCTGGTGCTCACAGCAGTGCTCAGGCTCGGCGTGGGTGACGTCCGCGAGGTAGCCGTGGCTAGCGGGACGGAAAGCGGTGTCATCGCCGGCCGCAGGGCTGGCGCTCGGGTCATGGCCGGTGTCCTGACCGGCCCGCACACCCCGGCCCGGCTGCGCCGGGCCGGGGCCACCCATCTGATCGACAGCATTGCCGACCTGCCGGATCTGGTTGCCTGATCCGGCCAGGACTCGGCCTGCTGCTCAATCGCGGTGGCGTCCGCCAGAGCCCGGTACCCTTGAAGCACCGTCGGCAGCACCAGCGGGGCCATAGCTCAGATGGAAGAGCGCCTGGTTTGCATCCAGGAGGTCTGGGGTTCAAGTCCCCATGGCTCCACCAAGAGATTTTCACGTTTCACCAGGGGGGCCCGTCTTACGTGGCCGCAAGGCCTTGCGGAAAATCACCGCATGCTTCGTGTAGCCCATCCGATCTTCATAGAAAGGGACGGACAACGGGCTACACAGGTTGGTGTCCAGCGATACCAGATTCGCGCCGCGCCTGGCTGCCCACCGCTCGACCGCGGTCATCAGCGCAGTCCCGACACCAGCCCGCCGGAACCGTTCGGCGACTACGAGGACACTCACGTAGACGCCTGTGGAAGCTACCGCCCTGACCATCTGCCGGTCCGCATCAGGTAGCGGGGACTGAAGCTCGGCCACGACAAACCCGGCTACCTGTCCGCCGACCGCAGCCGCCAGGCTCAGCACGTTCGGATCTGTCTTCGCGTTCTGTTGCTCAAACCAGTCGGCCAGCCCTGCCTCGGCGGGTACCTGGAAGCTCTCAGGGTCCATGTCCGCGTAATACCGGGCTGCATCGAGCCAGGCGCGAGCACAGCCTTCGCCGTCACCGGTGTTTAGGGGCCGGACTTCTACGGGGGATTCCACCGCTGCCCTTCTGAGCACTCACCGGGCCGAGCTGTCAGCGTCAAGTATCGCTGGAAATGGCTGTTACGTGCCTGATACGTGTCCTAGTTGCGCAAAAGCGGCGTCGATGGTCTGTTCCAGCAGGACGGCGATCGTCATAGGCCCGACTCCTCCCGGTACCGGTGTCAGAAGGCTCGCCCTGTCGAGAGCCTCGCTGTAGGCGACATCACCGATGTCGCCCGGGTTGTAGCCGGCATCCACGACCACAGCTCCCGGCTTGATCCAGTCGCCGCGGACGAACTCGGGCTTGCCGACCGCGGCCACGACGATGTCCGCTGTCCTCACGATCTCGGCCAGGTCGCGGGTCCTGGAGTGGCAATAGGTCACGGTTGCGTCGCCGGCTAGCAGCAGCATGCCGGTCGGCTTGCCGAGAATGGGACTGCGGCCCAGCACGGCTGCATGCTTTCCGCTGGTGTCGACGTGGTAGGCGTCCAGCAGCCGCATGATCGCGCCTGGCGTGCACCCGGCGAAGGCCGGGTAGCCGAAGGCCATGGCCGCGAACGAGAGCATGGTCACGCCGTCAACGTCCTTGTGCGGGGCGATGGCCTCGAAGGCGGCGCGCTCGTCGATCTGGGCGGGAACAGGATGCTGTACCAAGATCCCGTGCACCCCCGGATCGGTGGACAGTTCGGTGATCACGTTCACCAGGGCGGCGGTTGTCGTGTCGGCAGGCAGCCCGACATGCCGGGACCGGATACCTGCCTGCCGGCACCGGTTCTCCTTCATTCGCACGTAGGTGACCGAGGCGGGATCATCGCCCGCGATCACCGTCGCCAGGCAGGGCGCGACGCCGGTCGCTGCTTCCAGTTCCGCCGCGCGGACGGCACTCCGGCTGACGATCTCGCGGGCGAGCTGGGAGCCGTTCATCAGATTTGCGGGCATGTTTCCCTTTCGTTGGCTCGATGCATCCTGTTCACGTGCCGTGTCTGGGCTGAGAATGGGCAGCAATCTCCGGCGCGCGGAGGCTACTCTCGGGTAGGGTCACCGCGAATATCGGATCACTGGGTCCGGAGGGATGGTCAATGGGCGCTTACCAGACCGTAGTGGTCGGCACGGATGGATCGGACTCCTCGTACCTCGCGGTGGAGCGTGCTGCCGAGGTGGCGCACGAGTCCGCCGCGAAGCTCGTGATCGTGTGCGCATACGCGCCGGCCACGAAGCGTGAGGTGGCCGCCGCCACCGATGAGCTCGGTGACGAGGCGTACCAGGTAGTCGGTACGGCCCCGGCAGAGGATACGCTGCGCACAGCCGCCGAGCGGGCGACCGCGCGCGGCGCGAGCACTGTCGAGCGAGTCGCCGTGGAGGGTGAGCCGGTCAAATCGCTGATCAGTGCCCTCGGCGAGTACCGAGCCGACCTGCTGGTGGTCGGCAACAGAGGGCTGAACTCGCTGGCCGGACGGTTGCTTGGCTCGGTTCCCGCCGACGTATCCCGCCGTGCACCGTGCGACGTGCTCATCGTGCACACTGTGCGGTAACGGGAAGGCGTCGCCTGCGACGGCGCCCGAAAAGCCGTAACTACTGTCCGGTATGGTCTGCGCTGACGGCTACTTGCCTGCCTCTGGAGGACGGCGATGGGCGCGCAGCATACCGAGCTGGCCGCGGCGGACGATCCGTTCCCGCGACCGGGACCGGGACTTCAGCCGGTCGAGATGGCAGCGGAACAGCTCGAGGAAGCGCTGCTCGGCGGCCCGCGCCGCTACAGCCGGGTCCAGGCGGCCAGGGCAGCGGGGGTGAGCCTTGACCGGTGCCGGCGGATCTGGCTGGCGCTTGGATTCGCCGACGTGGATGACGACGCAACGGTGTTCACCGACGGGGACGTCGCGGCGCTGCGGGCATGGAACTCGCTGATAGTGAGCGGCAAGATCCGGGCCGAGGGCGAAGTACCGCACGCGCGCGCGATCGGGCAGACCATGTCCAGGCTGGCCGACTGGCAGATCAGGGAGATGGTGACGCGCATCGGCGAGGTCGCCGGGACGGACGAAACGGCCCGGGCAGTCGGCGTGGCGGAGCTGACAGATGCGGTGCTGCCCGTGGTCGAGAGCCTTCAGGCCTACACCTGGCGGCGGCATCTCGTCGCGGCGGCGGGCCGCATCGCGGCGGTGTCCCCCGATGAGCTGTCCGCGGCGACGATGGTGGTCGGGTTCGCCGACATCGTCGGATACACGAGCACTGTCAGGCACACGGGCATCAACGAACTGGCTGTGCTGCTCGAGTCGTTCGAGGAGAACGCCGCCGAGACGATCGTGAGCAACCAGGGCCGGGTCGTGAAGTCGCTCGGTGACGAGGTTCTCTTCGTCGCCGATACGGCGCGAGACGCGGCTGAGATCGCGGTGCGGCTGTCAGATCCGGGGCGGGCCTCCCACGATCTGCCGGAGCTTCGCGTGGGCATGGCTCTGGGCCGGGTGCTGACCAGATTGGGCGATGTGTATGGACCGGCGGTCAACCTGGCGTCCCGGCTGACCTCGCTGGCCCGGCCAGGAGCCGTGCTCGTGGACAAGGAACTCGCACAGGCGCTGCGTGATGAGACGGACTACCGGCTGCGTGTCAGGCGCCCGACGGCGGTACGCGGCTACCACCATCTGCGGTCCTGGTCCCTGCGCCGCCGGGCCGAGTAGGGCAGGGGCGCCTGTGCGTTCCTGCGGGTCCCTGGCTAGATGCCAGGAGCGGTGCGGGGACCGGCTGGCGGGGGGGAGAAGGTGACGTCCACGGCGAGGCCGCCTCCGGGCAGGGCGCGTGCCCCGATGGTGGCGCCATGAGCGGCGGCGACGGCGCGGACGATGGAAAGGCCAAGGCCGTGGCCGCCGTCGCGGCGGGCATGGCGCGGGCCGAGCCGCTGGAAGGGCTGGAACAGGCGGTCGACGTCGGCGGGCGGGATGACCTGCCCGGAGCTGGTCACCGACAGGACGGCGCGGTCGCCGCTGGTCCCGGTGGCGACCTGGATGTCCCCGCCCGGGATGTTGTGCCGGACGGCGTTGTCGATCAGGTTAGTCACCAGCTGCTGGACCAGTAGGGGGTCGCCGTCGAGGGCGGCGGGCTGGATGTCGGCGTGGACGTTCAGGCCCAGGCGGCTGATGGCGGGGCGGGCGGCGGCCAGGGCTTCGCTGGTGATGGCGGCCAGGTCGGCGGGCTCGTGCTCGCCGGTGTCGGCTTCGCTGCTGGCCAGGGTGAGCAGCGCCTCGATGAGGCGTTCCTGCTCGGCGTTGGAGGCGAGCAGTTCCCGGCTGACGGCCTGCCAGGTGCCGGCGGTGGCGGCCGGGTCGGCGCGGGTGACCTGGAGCAGGGTGCGTTCCCGGGTCAGCGGGGTGCGCAGCTCGTGCGATGCGTTGGCGGCGAAATGCCGCTGAGCGTCGAAGGAGGCTTCCAGCCGCGCGAACAGGCTGTCGAGGGTGTCGGCGAGTTCCTTGAGCTCGTCGTCGGGTCCGTGCAGGGCCAGCCGCTCGTGCAGGCTGCTGGCCGAGATCCGCCGGGCGGCGGCGGTGATCGTGCTCAGCGGCCGCAGCACCCGGCCGGCCAGCAGCCAGCCGATCGCGGTAGCGGCCACCGCGAAGACCGCCAGGGCGATGGCGGAGGCGATCAGCAGCTGCTTGCGTTCGGAGCCGAGCCCGAGATTCGCCTGATGCGCCGCCGCCGTGGCCTGCTGGCTGGTGGGGACATTGATCACGTCGTCGGGACCTGCCCGGTGGACGTAGGCGACGGGGACTCTGAGCACTTCGTGGAAAACAGGGCCGACCGTCGCCCCGGAGACGTGCACCGCCCCCCCGTAGAGCAGGTAGGTAAGGGCAAGCACGGCCGCGCCGCAGGCCAGGAACGCCGCGCCGTACAGGATGGTAAGGCGCAGCCGGGCGGTACGTCGAGGCAGCCGCAGCCAGCGCGCAGAACCCGGGCGCGGGTGAGGGGTGGGCATTAGGGCTCTCCGATGCGGTAGCCGCTCTCCCGGACGGTCTGGATCACCGGCGGGTCGCCGAGCTTAGCCCGGAGCCGGCCGATGGTGGTCTTCACGGTGCTGGTGAACGGGTCGGCCGCTTCGTCCCATACCCGTTCCAGCAGTTCCTCGGCCGGGACCGGCCGTCCGTCCGCGGCGAGCAGGCATTCCAGCACGGCGAGTTCCTTGGGGGTGAGCGGCAAGCGCCGTCCGGCGCGGACCGCGACGCGGCGGGCCGGGTCCAGGCTCAGGTCACCGTGTGCGAGGCTGGCGGGCAGCGGGGCGACTGCGCGCCGGCCCAGGGCCCGGATGCGGGCCACGAGTTCGGCGAAGTCAAACGGCTTGGGCAGGTAGTCATCGGCGCCCAGCCCGAGGCCCTCGACCCGTTCCTGGACCGACCTCGCCGCGGTGAGCATCAGCACCCGGGTCCCGGATCTGCCAGCGGCAAGGGCCCGGCAGACATCGTCGCCGTGCACGCCGGGCAGGTCCCGGTCCAGCACCACCACGTCATAGCGGTTGACCGCCACGTGCTCCAGGGCCGCAGCGCCGTCCAGGGCCACATCGACGGCCATCCCCTCCCGGCGCAGCCCGGCGGCCAGCGCCGTGGCCAGGATCTCGTCGTCCTCGGTCACCAGGACCCGCATCGCCCGCCCGCCGCTTCGTGTGCCCCACGGCATGCCAGCCGCCTGCTCCCCAGGATCGCAGGCCGCAGGTGACAGCCAGGTGACATTTTCCGTCACCGTCCTGTCACCTCCCCTTCGGTAGAACTGATCGCAGACAGAGCAGGAGAAAATACGATGTCCCACTTTGGTGTTATGCGGAGGCCGCGATGAACGACAAGACCGCTGGTAGCCGGGGCCCGCGGCGTGCGGGCGCCCTGGCTGGCGTGGCAGCCGTCGCCGTGCTGGCCACGGCATGCGGTGCCGTGCACATCTCGCTCGGCAGCTCTGGCTCGACAGGGTCGACCTCGACAGGGTCGGCGGCGACCTTCCGGGCGAACCTGGCCTTCGCGCACTGCATGCAAACCCACGGCGTGCCGAACTTCCCCGACCCCGCCAATTCATCGGAGAGCTTCCACGTCAACGGGCAACCGAACGGGGGAGCCGCCGGCCCTTCGGCGCAGGCTTATACCGCCTGCAAGCAGCTGCTGCCTCCCGGCAGCACGACCACGGGCAATGGTCACGTAACACAGCAGCAGCTCGACCAGACCTTGAAGATCGTCCAGTGCCTGCGCGCCCACGGTGAGCCGAACGTCCCAGACCCCACCGTGGTCAACGGGAGCCTGAATCTCGCCCTTCAGCCCGGTGTCGTCCATTCGGCGCAGTTCCAGGCCGCGGTGAAAGCCTGCCGGTCGCTGCTGCCCAAGGGGGTTACCTTCCCGTGAGCGGGACCATTTCCCGTGGCGGGGAGGCCGGCCAGCAGGAGGACGCGGTGGCGCCCGCAGCGCCCGGTGCGCCCGGTGCGGCGCGCCGGGGCGGGCGGGGACGCCTGATGGCCGTGGCGGTGGTGCTGGTGGTGCTCATGGCCGGGGCTGGGGCCGCGTGGGCGGCTGGGGCGTTCCGATCGGGTGGCTCGTCCGGGGCCGGGCCTGGGGCGTCGCCGCCGGCGACGTGGACGGTGCTCCGGGAGGATCTGTCGTCGCAGACGCCGGTGGACGCGACCTTGGGGTACGCGGGGTCGTACACGGTGCGGGGGGAGGGCGGGGGTGCGCTGACCTGGCTGCCGCCGGCGGGGCGGGTGATCGGTCAGGGGCAGGTGCTGTACCGGGTGGATAACGGCAGCCCGGTCGTGCTGCTGTACGGGCGGGTGCCGGCCTGGCGGACGCTGGATGAGGGGGCGACCGGGTCGGATGTGTCCCAGCTGAATCATGACCTGGTGGCGCTGGGGTATGCCAGCGGCCCGGATGTCAGCACGCTGGGCTGGGATTATTTCTCGTGGGAGACCGCGTACGGGGTGCAGCGGATGGAGTCGGCGCGGGGAGTTTCCAGCCCGCCGGGGGCGCTGCCTCTGGGGTCGGTGGTGTTCGAGCCGGAGGCGATCCGGGTCACGAACGTGCTGGGCACCCTGGGCGGCCCGGCGGCCGGGCCGGTGCTGGCGGCGACCTCGGACAAGCACGTGGTGACGATCCCGCTGAGCACGTCCCAGGAGTCGCAGGTGGCGGCGGGGGACGCGGTCACGGTCACGCTGCCGAACGGTGACAACGTGGCGGGGGTGATCTCCTCCGTCGGCACGGTGGCGTCCGGGTCGGCTAGCTCGGCGACGATCCAGGTGACGGTCACGCTGACGCACCCGTCCGTGGCCGGGACCCTGGACCAGGCGCCGGTGACGGTGAACATCACCACCGCCAGCGTGAGCAACGTGCTGGCGGTACCGGTGGGGGCGCTGCTGGCCCAGTCCCCTGGCGGGTACGCGGTCGAGGTCATCGGCGCCGGTGACACCCGGCGGCTGGTGCCGGTGAAGGTCGGGATCTTCAACGACAGCTCCGGCCTGGTGCAGGTGACCGGTGCGCTGACGCCCGGCCAGCGAATCGTGGTGCCGGCCACGTGAGCGCGGTCCTGGAGCTGGAGCGGGTGACGAAGGAGTATCCGGGGTCGCCGCCGGTGCGGGCGCTGGATCAGGTGAGCGTGTCGGTAGCGGCCGGGGAGCTGGTCGCGGTGGTCGGTCCGTCCGGGTCAGGCAAGAGCACGATGCTGCACCTGATGGGCACCCTGGACCGGCCCGGCGGCGGGGTGGTGCGGGTCACCGGCCTGGACGTGGCCCGGATGACCGACCGGGAGGTGTCCGCGCTGCGGGCGGCCCGGATCGGGTTCGTGTTCCAGCAGTTCTTCCTGGCCGAGCATCAGAAGGTGCTGGATAACGTGGCCGACGGGCTGCTGTACGCGGGCGTGCCGCGCGCCGAGCGGCGCCGCCTGGCGGCCGCCGCGCTGGAGCGGGTCGGCCTGGGGCACCGGGCCACCGCCCAGCCGACCCAGCTGTCGGGCGGTGAGCGGCAGCGGGTGGCCATCGCCCGGGCGATCGCGGGCCGCCCGCCGGTGGTGCTGGCTGATGAGCCGACCGGCAACCTGGACTCCGGTACCGGCGCCTCGCTGCTAGCCCTGCTGGAAGAGCTCAATGCCGCCGGCACCACGATCATCGTGATCACCCACGACCACGCGGTCGCCGCCTCGATGCGGCGCCGCATCGAGATGCTCGACGGCCGCATCATCAGCGACACCGGGCCCGCCGCGGCCGCGGCCGGGGGCTGGCCGGCGCGGGAAGGACGATCATGACCACCGCATCCCGCCCGGCCGCCGCTGCCCCGGCCCCGGCCCGGCTGCGCCCGGCCGACCTGGCCGGGCTGGCCACCATCGGGCTGCGGACCCGCAAGCTGCGCGCCGCGCTGTCGGCGCTGGGCATCGCGATCGGGACCGCGGCGATCGTGGCCGTCCTGGGCCTGGCCCAATCCTCCCAGGCCGGGCTGCTGGCCGAGATCAGCCGCCTGGGCACCAACCTGCTGACCGTCACCAACGGGCAGAACTACCTCGGCCAGCCCGCCGAGCTGCCCGAAGCGGCGCCGGGGATGATCGGTCAGCTGCCCGGCGTCACCGCCGTCCAGTACACCGGCACGATCAGCAGCACTAATGCCTACCGCAGCCCGCTGATTCCCCCGATCGACACCAACGCGCTGACCGTGGACGCCTCCAGCCTGGGCCTGCCCGCCGCGGCCGGCACCTCCATCGCCCAGGGCAGCTACCTCAACGCCGCCACAGCCAGGGAGCCGGTCGCGGTGCTCGGCGCCGGCGCCGCGCAGCTGATGGGCATCGACCGGATCTGGCCCGGGGAGCGGATCTGGGTGGGCGGCANNTCGACACCTCGGTCCTGGTCGGCTTCCCCGCCGCCGAGCACTACCTCGGCCTCGACGGGCACCCCTCAGAGATCTACCTGCGCGCCGCCAACAGCCAGGTCACCGCCGTGGACAACCTGCTCGGGACCCAGGCCAACCCGGAAAACCCCAGCCAGGTCAACGTCTCCCAGCCCTCGGACGCCCTCACCGCCCAGGCCGACGCCGCCGGCGCCTTCGACACCCTGTTCCTAGGCCTGGGCGCGGTCGCGCTGCTGGTCGGCGCGGTCGGCGTGGCCAACATCATGATCATCTCCGTGCTGGAGCGCCGCCAGGAAATCGGGCTACGCCGCGCGCTGGGCGCCACCAGAGGCCAGATCCGCGCCCAGTTCCTGGCCGAGGCCATCCTGCTCGCCCTGGCCGGCGGAGCCGCCGGGGACATCGCCGGCGCCGGCGCCACCGCCATCTATGCCCACGCCAAGGGCTGGGCAATCGTCATCCCCCCCGAAGCGTGGGCCGGCGGCCTCGGCGCCGCCCTCCTCATCGGCGCCATCGCCGGACTCGTGCCCGCCATCCGCGCCGCCCGCCTGACACCCACACAAGCACTCTGGACTCTGTGAGCCGTGCCCGCCCGCTGGCCGTCAGCCGGATGGAACAGCCACACGATCTGCTCACGATGGCCGCGGGAAGCGCTACGCGAGGTCACCGAGGAGACCGGCCTTCGCGTCCGGCTGGCTAGCTGGGCCGAAGGCCCGGACGGCGTCGATCGTGTCCGCCTCGGTTGCCTTCTTGTCTGGCCGGTACCTGATCACCCTGGCGAATCTCAGCGCGAGGCCGCCCGGGTACCTGCGGCTGGCCTGGACCCCGTCGAAGGCGATCTCCACCACCAGATCCGGACGCACCCTTAGCACGCCGCGGGCCTCCCGGATGTCGCCTGGTGGCGGGGTCTGGCCGGGATCGGCCAGCTCAAGCAGCCTGCCGGTCTGCCAGGCCAGCATCTGATCGGTCAGGCCCTTGAAGGTCTTGCCGAGCATCACAAGATCGCCGGTGACCGGATCCCTGGCGCCGAGATGCAGATTGGACAGCCAGCCACGGCGACGCCCATGACCCCACTCCGCCGCGAGTACCACGAGGTCGAGGGTGTGGCGCGGCTTTACCTTGATCCACTCGCTGCCCCGGCGGCCGGTGGCGTACGGCGAGTCAAGCGATTTGAGCACGACTCCCTCGTGACCTCGCGCCACGGCATCATTGAAGAAGGCCTCGGCGACGCCGGGCTCCGCGGTAACCGTGCGCGGGATCACTAGCCCGGTGGGCAGTAGCCGGGCGAGCGCGGCGTACCGCTCGTGTGCGGGAGCGTCGATCAGGTCGGTGCCGTCGATGTGCAGTACATCGAAAAAGAACAGAGTCAGCGGAACACGGTCGCGTCGCGATTCCACTTCGGCCCGGCTGCCCGCCCGGCTCGCGGTGACCTGGAACGGCCGCGGCCGCCCGTCCGGATAGAGCGCGACCGCCTCGCCATCGAGAACGGCTGAGTCAGCGGGAAGCGCGAGCACAGCCTCGACGATCTCAGGAACGCGGCCGGTGATGTCATCCAGCGTGCGGGTGAAGACGGAGATCTGCCTTCCGTCCTTATGCACCTGCACGCGGATACCGTCGATCTTCCACTCGATTCCGGCGGGCGTGACCTTCTGCATGGCTGCCGCGATGGTGGGCGCGGCGGCGGCGAGCATCGGGCGCAGCGGTCGGCCCACCCGCAGGGTGAAGGAGCGCAGAGCGGTGAGGGCGTCAACCGGACCGCCGCTGGCCTGGCCCCGTTGCCGACTGGGATCGAGAGGATCCGCGGATCCGCACAGGGCGGCGCGGGCCACGGCCGGCAGTGACCCGCCGAGCAGCAGTGCACGCCTGACCTCGTGCGCCGGGACTGCGGCGGCCTGCGCCACTGCCTCGATCATTACGCCCTCGAGTGCGCCCTGCCGCAGCTCACCGGCGACTAGCTGGGCAAGGAAAGAGCGCTCGCCCTCGGTCGCGCGTCCGAACAGATCCGCGAGCAGCCGTCGCCGCGCTGCCTGCGCACCGGTCCCGGCAACCACCGCGATGGCGGCGAACACGTCGTCCGCCTCGCCGATGGTCAAGGTAGGCTCCGCGGCCGCGGGCGAGGTTCCCGGGACAGGGCGGGTGGCGGCTGCGCGGGAGCTGAGCAAATCCGTGAGCGCAGCGTAACCGACCCCGATCTGGCGCTGGCGCAGTTCGCCAGACAGGAACGCCACCGCGATTGGCACCTCGCCAGCTTCCGTTCGCGCAAGCAGGCTCGCGATCAGATCGATTTTCGCCCGGCGCCCGGTCACCTGGGCGACCTCCGCGGAGACGCGCGCGATCTCGTTCAGGAGCACAGGGGCATTGTGCTACCAGCCACCGTCATTCGCCCGGCGCCTGGCCACCAGTTCACTGTCCGTAAGCACCCCGTGTCAGCTTGACTGAGGGAAGATGCTACGTTAAGTAAGCGGTGGGCTGTAGAAAGTACCGGATCTGTAACCGGAAGCTTGACTCGTGAGACTGAACACCGTTAGTGGTGCCAGCGTTCACGTTCCCCATCGTGTCTGACAAGATCACGAAAACCTCACAGGGAGCCGCCATGGCCTCGTCTGAGAGCATCACCTCGCCCGGGTACGGCCGGGTCCGCTGGCGCCGGTTCGGCATCGTCATGCTTCCCGCCGCCGCGGTGGCCGTCGTCCTGATCGGGCTCACCGCGAGAGGCGCCGTTGCCGCTTCGTTCTCCGTATCTGGTCAGCAGTTCATCGTGACGGCGAACAAGCTAAGCGGCACCGGCTTCGAGCAGTACGGCTCGAGCTACCAGGAAGCCAACGGGAAAACCCAGCCCGTAGCGGTCTCGGTGATCCGCAATGCCACGCTGTCCAACCTCTGCCAGAGCGTGAAGGTGATGGGTATGACCCTGCGGATCACCGCAGGCAGTGGCAGTACGCCCGTTACCGCGTCGAATCTGGTCGTCGGGGCGACCGATCTTTCTGGGGATGCCACCTTCCAGAACATCAGTGTCGGCCAGGACGCCAGCACGCTGAGCCAGGTGCCGGGCGACGTCGGGCAAGTCGGCACGTTCGGGCAGCAGGCCAGCGCGGTCTCCATTACCGGGGTGCGCCAGGTGGCCTGGTCAACAACGGCGGGCACATTCAAGCTGCCCGGCTTCCACCTGCAGATTGGCGGCGCCGCCTGCTGAGGGATCCGCGAGGCTCGGCCGGGCAGAGGCACCGAGGCTAGGGAGGAAATCCTTGACTGCGGCGGACCCCGTTACGCCGCCAGGCGACGCGAAGCGCGCAACGCGCGTGAGGCGCGCACGGCTGGCGTTGCGGGAATGGCGGCGGACCCGCCCGTTCTGGGGTGGGTTGCTGATCGTCCTCGGCGGCGGGGAGATCCTGTCCACGATCGTGGTCTCGCTCGGGCCGACATTCCACGTCGGCCTCGGCGGGGTAAACGGCTTCGTCGGGACCATGATCGCATTCGTGCTCGCGCTCTGCGGGCTGCTGCTCTGGTTCAGCCCGGCTCAGCGCGTGTTCTACTCGATCGTCGCCGTGATCCTGGCCCTGGCCACGTTCAACACCATCAATTACGGCGGGTTCTTCCTCGGGATGCTGCTCGGGATCACCGGCGGGGCGCTGGCCTTCGCCTGGTCACCCGGAGCCGGCCAGGCGCGAGAGCATCGAGACGGGCGGCGATCCGGCCCGGGTGGGCTCTGCCTCCTGCTCGGCGAGCCCCGGGCGCCGGATAAAGCGCCCAGCCCGGAATCACGCGGCACCGACCGGATGCTGAGCATCGCCGCGATGCCGCTCAGCCTCTCGCTTCTGCTCGGCCCCGGGTTGCACGCCCAGCAGGTGACGCGCGCCCAGCCGGCGGCCAACGCCCCGCAAGGCTGCATCCTCATCGTTATCTGTCCCTCTCCCACGCCGTCAGGCGGCCCGTCCCCCGGGCCAACAGGGTCACCTACCCCAGCAGCAGGCGGGTCTGCGGGGCAGGCCCCGGCACCCGGCGGGTCAAATGCGTCCACCGGCAACTCCGAGAACGCCACGATCAGACGGACGCGGTCGGGAAGCGGCCTGGTGGCATCCGCCGTTCCCGCCGTCCTGACCGCGAGCTCGGCCCGGCTCGTCGGGCTCGCCTACGACGGTGTGGCGGAGGTTCCTCGGTCCTACGGCGGGCCTGTGCCGATGATGAAGTTCACCCTCCAGTCGGTCACCCTGACCGGCAGCCCGACTCTCACCATTCACCAGAACGGGAGTGTCGCGGTGACCAGCACGTCGCTGCTCTCATTCAGCGGGAACGTGGTGCTGTACGCCACGAAGCTCTCCGGCGATCTGCTCGGGATCGCGGTGACGCTCACGCCGAGCAGCCCGCTGTCCCTCGTCCTCCAGCTACTCAAGCCGCTGACCCAGGGCCTCACGGTGACCATGACTCACGTGGTCACCGACCAGCCGATAACCACATCCGCCGCCTCGCAGTGGGCAAACTTCCTGGTCAGCGTCCGGCCGCTATAGCCAGCCCCTTCCTGGGCGATCTCCAGGAACGCCAGCGCGAGGACCAGGATGACCGTCGGCTGGAGCCTGACCAGCCTGGTGCGTCGACCGTCAGGGTCAGGGCAACGGCCCCTTCCCGTTGGCACCAAGCTCCGCGTCGGCCATGGCCTGCTCACTGAGCTGGCTTGCATCCGCTTCGGCCGCGTCCTGGGGCATGTCATCGTCCGGCATCATGTCGTCGGGCAGCCGGGCATTCCGCCTGCGCACGATTGCAGCGATGGCGCCTCCTGCCGCAGTCGCCACGGCGAGCCCGGCCACCAGCCGCGGCCAGAGCCGGCGCTTTGGCGCCTGGACAGATGGCTCGATCCGATGAGCGGTAGCCGTCAGCATGCCGGAAACCTTTGGTGCGACGGTCTCCTGCAGGGTTTGAGCTACCTTCGGCGCGACACTCTCCTGCAGGGTTTGAGCCGCCTGCTCGATGCGGGGTGCCGCCCATCCGCGTGCGTCGTTCACGCTCCGCTCGATGCGCGGTGCTGCCCACTCGCGTGCGTCGTTCACGCTCCGCTCGATGCGCGGTGCTGCCCACTCGCGTGCGTCGTTCACCCCCTGTGCGGCCGTGACGCTCGCGCTCTTGGCCATCGGGGTCACCCGCGTCGCCGCCTGGCGTGCGCGGTCCAATCCGGCGCTGGCCTGGGCCTGGGCTTTGTTTTTCCTGGTTATGAGGGACATACCTATCCTCCCGAGTCCTTTCCGAAAGACACACTTCCCCGTGTGGACGCGCTCAACCATGACAGGCCAGTGCGACGTCCCCGCCAAACCATGCAAGGATGCCAGGCATGGCTAATAACGTGACCGCGACGCTGCGGACGAGCCTGGGCTCCGTCGTCGTCCGGCTCCTTCCCGATCACGCGCCGAAAACGGTGCAGAATTTCACCGATCTGGCCGAGGGTCGCCGGCAGTGGACGAATCCGAGCACGGGCGCGACCAGCACAGACAAGCTCTATGACGGAACTGTATTCCACCGTGTGATCGCCGGCTTCATGATCCAGGGCGGCGACCCGCTGGGAACCGGCAGGGGCGGCCCCGGATACCAGTTCGCCGACGAGTTTCACCCTGACCTGAGCTTCGACAAGCCTTACCTGCTGGCCATGGCGAATGCCGGACCGGGTACCAACGGCTCACAGTTCTTCATCACGACCGTGCCGACTCCCCACCTCAATCGCAAGCACACCATCTTCGGCGAGGTCATCGAAGGTAGTGACGTGGTGGACGAGATCAGCCGGGTGAAGACCAGCCGCGCTGACCGTCCCGTCGAAGACGTGATCATCGAGTCGGTCCAGATCGACAGCACCCCGGCGTCTGGCTCGGCGGGGTAAGGAGATGGGCACTCCCGGCCCAGGGCCAGCCGGCCCGGCCGGCGGACCAGCGGATTCTTCCGCCGTGCCCACCTGCTTCAGGCATCCCGGCCGGGAGACGTACGTGTCCTGCGTGCGCTGCGGGCGGCACGCGTGTCCCGACTGCCTGCGCTCGGCGGCGGTGGGGCAGCAGTGTGTCGAGTGCGTGCGCGCCGGCCAACGGGGAACACGGCAGGCGAGCGGCGTGTTTGGCGGTCGCTCCTCCGGCGTCGCGGTAGTTACCTGGGCGCTTGTCGGTATCAATGTCCTGCTCTACCTGGTCGAATGGATCCGGCCAAGCATGGCGGACAGCCTGGAGATGCTCGGCCTCGGGACGTTCACGGGCCGAGAGCCGCTCGTCGGGGTCGCGACCGGCCAGTGGTACCGGCTGATCACTTCGGCGTTCCTGCCGCCGCCCGGCCTGAGCAACCTCGGCCCCATCGACATCCTCTTCAACATGTGGGCACTGGTCATGGTGGGTCCCGCGCTCGAGCGGACGCTTGGTCGCGTCCGCTTCCTCACCGTGTACCTGGTCAGCGCGGTCGGCGGGTCGGTTGCCTTCTACTACCTCGCGCAGCCCAACCAGCAGGCCCTCGGCGCGTCGGGTGCCATCTTCGGTCTGCTCGGCGCCTGGTTCGTGGTGGCCAAGCGGCTAGGGCTTGACAGCAGGTGGCTGGTCACCGTGGTCGTACTCAACCTGGTGCTGGACTTCTCGCTGCGCTCCGTGATCGCGTGGCAGGCACATGTGGGCGGGATCGCGACGGGCGCGATCCTGACCGCTGCCTTCGCCTATGCGCCACGTCAGCGGCGGGGTCTGCTACAGGCCGGAGCCGCTGTCGTCCTGCTCGCGGTGATGGTCGTTGCCGTCGTCGTGCGCAACGGCCAGCTGGGCTATTAGCCATCATTATCCACAGCCTGTGGATAATGATGTGGACTAAATTACAGCCGTGTCATTTTCAGGATGGCGACGGCAACCGCGCCTGCTGAGCAAGCCATTTATCGCCACTTAGTGGACAGCACCACGCCGAAGATGATGAAGCCGAAGCCGACGACCAGGTTCCAGTCACCGATCACGCTCATTCCCGGAATGCTTCCGCCGGTGATGTAGAAGACCGCGATCCAGGCGAGCCCGAGCAGCAGTGAAGCGAGCATGGCCGGAGCCAGCCAGGGCGGGCTGAACTTGGCCTTCGCCGTCCTGGGCGGAGGCGTGTAGACCGACTTCTTGCGGACGCGGGACTTGGGCACGGTCGTCTCCTGTCGGCAGCGCACGCGGCACTGGCTGGCGGTTTCGCGACCAGCGTAGTCGGTCGGCAGCCATGGGCGGATAGCCGTGGGCGAGATGGGACGATCACGCCCGACGAGTCTCACTAATCGCTATCATCTGTGAGCGTTACGTAATCGCCGAGGAGTCCGACAAGATGGCACGAGTCTTCATCCGCGGCTTCGGCGAGCTCTGCCTCACGGCCGGGGTCGTCTTGCTGCTCTTCATCGCCTACCTGCTCTGGGGCACTGCCTGGCAGGCCAGCAGCGCCCAGCATGCCTTCGCTAACCAGCTGAACAGGGAGTGGGCCCACCCGGGATCGTCATCGAACCCGTTTGACGCCAAACCAGATGCCCTTCACCTGGTGACCGGGCAGCCGTTCGCGTTCATCAAGATCCCCGCGTTCGGCAAGAACTGGCGATTCACCATCGTGCAGGGGACGACCCTTGCCCAGCTGAATGTCAGCCCCGGCCACGTGCCAGGCACGCAGCTTCCCGGCCAGATCGGCAACTTCGCCGTCGCCGGGCACCGGGTCACCGCGGGAAACCCGTTCTGGAGCGAGCCCTCGCTGACGAACGGAGATCTCGTCTACATCGAGACCGAGGCGAACACCTACACCTACCGGGTCACCGGCAAGAAGTGGGTGCTGCCCAGCAATCTGAGCGTGCTGGATCCGGTACCCGGGCACCCGCACGCACAGCCGTCCCAGCGTCTCATCACGCTGATCACCTGCGATCCGGCCTGGACGGGGACGCACCGCGTGATCGTGACTGGCGTTCTGGTCCGGGCGCAGCCACGGGTGCAGACCGTCAGCCAGCGCGCCCCGGCGGCGGCACCGTAGGAGACCGGGGCATAACCCGGCAGTCAGGTCACGAGGAGGGACGGCGCGAGCATGTACGGATGGATCTGGCAGAGGCTGCCGGGCAAGCTCGGCGGCAAGGCGACATGGGTGGTACTGCTCGGGATCGCCATGATCGCGCTCCTGTGGTTTCTCGTGTTCCCGTGGGCAACGATTCACCTGCCGATCGACCAGGTCGGCGTGGGTGGCTGACCAGGCCGACGTGGCAAAGAGGCCTACCAGGCCGGGCTGGCTAGCTAGCGTTACCCGCCGGCGCTGAACGTGTTGATGTTCGAGATCTTCCACGTACCGTCCTGGCGCACCGCGTTCACCGCGAACATGGCGCCGGCGTCGGTCGTCTGGTTAGCGGAACCACCGGTGTCGCGCTGGTCGGCGAAGATCAGCAGCAGCGCATTGTTGCCGCTCAGCATTTCCACCCCGCTGTTGGTGACGGTCGTGCTCAGGACGAGCTTCTCCTTCGGCGCGTCCTGCTGCACCAGCTTAAATAGGGTGTTGTACTCCCCCTTGGCCTTTCCGGTGAGCAGGTTCGCCGCGGCCTGGCTGGTCCTGGCGGTGTCGGCGTAGTTGTAGGAGAAGACCGTATTCACCGCGCTGGCGATCTGCTCGTTGACCTGCCTGGTGGCCGCGGTATCGGTCATCGCGATGTTCGCCGTGTTCACGCTGCTGGTAACGCTGCTGGCCTCGAAGCCAAACCAGATCGCAAGACCCCCAAGGATCACCGCCACCGCGCCCAGGCAGGCAGGCAGCAGCAGGCTGCTCTGCCGGTCAGCGGCTGCGGCACGCTCGGCAGCCGCTTTGCCGCGGTCCTTGGCCGGCTTACTGTCAGCGTCCCCGCCGGATTCGCCGTCAGGTAGATCCTCGTCGGCCGCCTCGTCCTCGGGGCGCTCGTCCTCGGGCAGCTCGTCCTCGGGCAGCTCGTCCTCGGGCAGCTCGTCCTCGTCGGCTTCGTCCTCGGGCAGTTCGCCTTCGCCGGCCCCGCCGTTCGGCAGTTCGTCCTCGTCGGCCTCATCCGCGGGCACGGCCACCGTGTCCTGGTCGGCGACAGCGGCCTGCGCCGCGGGTAGCCCGGCGTCGGTTAGCTCGGTCGGCTGCTCGATGTCGCCGGCAGGCAGTCCCGCCTCGGCCGGCTCGGTGGCCGGCGAGGTGCGCGGACGTGCCGTACGGGGAAGCCGAACGCGCGTGGCCGACTGAACAGGACGGTGGCGCCGCGGCGGAGGCATGCCTGAATCTCCTCTCGGGGTTACGGGGAAGTACTCGGCCCGGCGGTTGGCGCGGTGGTGTCGACAGGCACCTGGCCCAGGGCGCTCAGCTTCCAGCCGGTGTCGGTTCTTGCCAGCGCTGCCTCCAGGCGGGTCCGCTTGGATGTGGCCGAGCCCGTCGACGGCGTCACGGTGATCTGCAAGGCGACGATGATCTCTGCGGTGCCGGCCTGCTGGTTCAGCGCGGTGACCGCGGCACCCAGGATCGACGCGGTGGTGACCGTCTTAGCCTTGCTGACGGCCGCCTCGAACTGGGCCTTGCCCGCGGTGATCTCGCGGAGCAGGCCGCCGGTGGCGGATTTTTGCCAGAGGGCCAGGCCCTGACTGAGGTGCCGGTAGTCCAGCGTGTTGAAGTCTTGGACGGCCTGCACGCCCTCCTGTAGCACCTCGTCCCGGACGCGCGCCGTGGCCACCGAGGTCGAGTGTGCTGATCGGTACCAGGACCAGCCAAACCAGCCCGCGCACCCGGCGGCAATCACTACCAGCGTGATCGCGACCGCGAGCAGCGGGTTCGACAGCCTGGAGGCGCGCGTCGTTACCACCTGTCCCGATTTTCCCGCGCTCAGGGCGTCAGCCCGAGCAGCTGGCTCATGTCTGTTGACTCAGACGGTAGCGCGCTCGCGCTCCAATCCTGCGCACCGGCGTCCGAGCCGGCCTGCGCCGCGGGGGGCACGCCGCCGCCGGACGGTGCGTGCGCCGAGCCGCGGACGTCGACCCCGCTGCTGGCCGGCTCGGTGCAGCTCGCTCCCGTGTTCACCGATGGGGCCGGCGAGAGGTCCAGGCCGTTGCGGTAGACGGTGCCGCCATAGCCGGCCGTGCACGGGAACGGGTTGAAGAAGGTCAGCGCAATCCCGAAGTTGGCTCCCTGGGAGTTGATCACCGTAGAGCCCGCGGCGATGGCGGCCGGCAACGCGGAGAGTATCTCGTCCAGGGCCGCCTGCCTGGTGAGGGTGACGTCGGAGGTGGTGAGCAGGTTGGCGATCACCGAGCTGAGGCCGAGGTCGTTGTCCCGCAGCAGGCCGGTGATCTGTAGCGCGGCCAGCGGCGTGTTGGTGATCAGCCTGCGCAGGTCGGAGTCTGAACTGTCCAGCTGGGCGGCGAGCTGCTCGGCGCCCCGGCCGAACGACTCGATCTCCGCCGTGTCGGCTGCCTGGGTAGCGAGCACGGTCCGGCCGTCTTCGATGAGCTTGGTGGTCGCCGGGAGGTTCTCATTCGCCGCCTGGGTCAGGGTGCTGCTCGTGTCGAGCAGGACCTGAAGGTTGGGTCCCTGATCCTCGAAGGCGCTGCCGAGCTGGGACACCAGCGTCCGCAGCGACTGCTGGGGGACCGACGTGACAAGGCTGTTGACGCTGCCGAGCACGCTGGTGATCGATGGCGGAATCTGGGCGTTCCGCTGCTGGATCATCGACTTGCCGGTCAGGTACGGGCCGCTGTCGGTCTGCGGGCGCAGGTTGACGTACTCCTCGCCGACCGCGGACAGATCCGCGACGGTGGCCTGTACATCGGCCGGGATCTTTGGCGCCGAGTCGTTGATGTTCAGGTCAACGACGATGCCGGTCGCGGTCAGGCTCATGGTGCCGACCCGCCCGACCGATACCCCGCGATAGGTGACGTCGGCGCTGGGGAAAAGGCCGCCAGCGTTCGGCAGATCCATTTTTACGGTGTAATACCCGGTCAGCCCGACGTACCGGCCCAGGTTCGCGTATTTGACCGCGGTGAAGGCGAGGACGATGACCGCGAGCACCCCGAACGAGATCAGCTTCAGCTTGGTGCCGAACGTAAGCATTAGCTCCCGCCTCCCGGTCTGCTCGCGCCGGATCCGGACCGTGACGGCGAGGCGCTCGGCGTGGTCGTGGCGCCGTAGGCCGGAAGCGGCAGCACTGTCTGCGCTTGTCCCGTGCCGTTCTTGGTCTTCGGCTCGGCCGGCGGGATGATCGTGGTGCCCGGCGCCGCGGTCACACCCAGGTAAACGTTGAGGTAGTCGCCCTTGATGTCGCTCAGCACCTGATCGGTGAACGGGTAGGTGAGCAGCACCTGTAGCGACTGCGGCAGCGCCGTGCCGGCGTTGGCGAGTTCCTCCAGGGTCGGTGCCAGCGCCTGCAACTCGGCCACCATGTCGGTCTTGCTCTTGTCGATGGTGTCCACGGCGACGCCGGTCAGGGTGTGCAGCGAGTCCAGCATGGTCACCAGTTGGCCGCGCTGCTCGTTGAGCACCCGCAGTCCCGGGGTGAGGTTGTCGAGCACGTTGCCGATCTGCGTATTGCGGACGCGCAAGGTGCCGGACAGCTGGTTCAGCCCGTCGAGCGCCTGGGTGATGTCGCCGCGATGCGCGTTGAGATTGGAGACCAGCACGTTGATCTGCGACAGCAGGGAGCGGATCTGCGGCTCGTTTCCGCTGAGCGCGTCGTTGAGCTGGACGGTGATGGTGTGCAGCTGGGCGATGCCGCCGCCGTTGAGCAGCAGGGACAGCGCGCCGAGCACCTCCTCGACCGTGGCGTTCTGGGTGGTGCGCTGCAACGGGATCACCGCGTGACTGGCCAGCCGTCCTTCGGCGAGCCCGCCGGGCGGCGAGCTCAGCTCGACGTACCACTCGCCGAGCAGGCTGGACTGCTCGAGCTCGGCATCCGCGTTGGCGGGCAGGCGCACGTCGCCGTTGACGACCATGGTGACGTGCGCGGTCCAGCCGTTCGGCGGCAGGTAGATGCTGGAGACGCGGCCGACCGCCACGTCGTTGACCCGCACCGCGGATTGCGGTACCAGGTCGTCCGCGTTCGCGAACTCCGCGGTGATCGTGTACGGGTGGCTGCCCAGGCTGGCGCCGCCCGGCAGCGGCAGGCTGTAGATGCCGTTGAACCCGCCGGAGCCGCAGCCGGCCACAGCGACCGCCAGGGCGGCGGCCAGGACCGTCGTGCCGATTGCTGCCGGTCTCCTCATTCCGTCACCCCCCATTATTCCGAACGGTGCCAGCCGACCCGTACACCGAGCCGACGGCAGGCAGCGGCAGCGGCGGCAGCGCGGCCTGCTGCTGCGGCGACAGCGGGACGAGTACCCCGGCGCCCGCCGACTGCTCCTGGTCGCAGAGCGTGCCCAGCGGCGACCTCGAGCTGCCGCTCGCGGAACTGGCTGTCGCACAGAACGGGTTACCCGACGAGGATCCGGTGGCCGGGGTCGGGGTCGGGGTCGCCGGGGCGCTCTGGGCCGAAGACCCGCTGGTCACTTCCAGCTCCCGCAGGTCGCCGCGGCCGTCCAAAGTACGCGTCACCGGGTCGTAGGCACCGAGCACGTTGTCCACCGCGAGCGGCGCGTCGTCGACCGCCTCCGCCAGCGAGGCCCGCTCGGTGACCAGGATCTTCGTGATCGACGCCAGCTTGGTCACGTTGGACTTGATCAGGCTCCGGTTGTCGGCGATGAAGTACTTCACCTGACCGAGCGCGGTGGCCAGCTCGTTCAGCGCCCCGGCAAGCTCCTGCTTGTCGCCGGCCAGGAACGTGAACACGTCCGCGAGCTGCTGCTGGGCCAGCCGCACCTGGCTGTCGTTGTCCTTCAGCATGGTGGTGAACTTCTGTAGGTTGTTGATCGTGGCGAAGAAGTTGCCCCGTGAGCCGGACAGGGTCCGGGTCGCCTGGCCCAGCTGGGTGATCATATTGTTGAAGTCCGCGCCGTTTCCGGCCAGGTTGGCCGCACCCGTGTTGATCACGTCCGACAGTGCCCCGTGCTTGTTGACGCCGTTCGGGCCGAGGTCGTTGGCGAGCTTGGCGAGGCTGGCGTAGAGCTGGTCGACCTCCACCGGGACGGCCGTGCGGCTCTCCGGGATCACCGCGCCGCTAGCGAGCTGCGCGCCGCCGGTGTAGGCGGGCAGGAGCTGGATGTAGCGGTCGGAGACCACGCTCGCCGCGACCACCACGGCGTCGGCCTTGGCGGGTACCTTCACGCCGCCGTTGACCGTCATGGTGACCTTGACCTGCGTACCCTCTGGCTGCACGGAGTCGATGGTGCCGACCTCGACGCCGAGTATCCGGACGGTGGACCCGGCGTATACGCCGATGCCCTCGGAGAAGTACGCGGTGACCTGCGTGGCCGAGGGGCCCGAGGTCAGCACGAGCCCAGCCGAGACCAGCGCGATGACGACAGCTATCGCGGCAAGCGCGGTGATCCTGGCCCGGGTGGTCGCCGGAGTCAGCCGCTGGCGAAGGTTTCCTGGCATCAGCTACCGCCTCCCGGCTTCGGCGGCTCGCATCCGGTCGCGGGAACCTCTTTCGGCGCGTACGCCTTCGGTATCAGACCGCACAGGTAGACGTCGAACCAGCGGCCGTTGCCCAGCGAGTTGCCGAGCAGCCGGTAGTAGGGCCCGGCCAGGGACAGCGCCTTGGTGAGGTTTGCCTGGTTCTCCTCCAGCACGGTGGTGACCTGGTCCAGCGATCGCAGCGTGGGGGTGAGCTGCGCGTTGTCGTCGTTGACCAGGCCGGAGAGCTGAGTGGCCAGGGACTGCGTCCCGGTCAGCAGCGAGCTGATCGCCTGCTGGCGCTCCCTGAGCTCGGCGAGCAGCAGGTTGCCGTCGCCGAGCAGTTGCTGGAAGTGGCTGTCCTCGGCCGACAGGCTGGCGGTGATCTGGTTGGTGCCGGCGAACAGCTTGGCCAGCTGGGTGTCCTGGGAGGAGATCGTCTGCGACAGGGCGGAAAGTCCGGTCAGCGCCTTGTGCACATACGGCGGCGTGTTGCTGAACGCGGTTGAGATCGCCTCCAGGCTCTGCGCGAGCTGCGTCGTGTTGAGCTGCCCGATCGTCTGGCCCAGCTGCTGGAAGGCCTGCGTGACGTCGAACGGTGACGTCGTCCGGCTGGCCGGGATCGTCTGCCCGGGGTTCTGCGTGCCGGTGCCGAGCGGGTCGAGCGCCAGGTACTTGTCGCCGAGCAGGGTCTTGATCTTGATCTGCACGGTGCTCGCGTTCCCGACCCAGGCGCCCTTGACCTTGAACGAGACCTTGACCCGGTTGCCGTCCAGCGCGAGGCCGGTGACCTTCCCGACCGTGACGCCAGCGACCCGCACCTCGTTGCCCGGCGTGAGGCCGGCGTCCTCGGTGAACAGGGCGGTATAGGTGGTACCGCCGCCGATGATGGGCAGGTCACCGGAGTAGAACGTGAGCAGCCCGATCAGGATCAGGATGGTGAGGCCGATTAGCCCGACGGCGACCGGGTTGCGCTCGGAGATCGACTTCATCCCTTGCACCTCGCTGCCGTGATCCCGATCCCGGTCGGCGGCGCGCCGCCATACGACGACTTGGCCCCGGTCAGCGTGGCGTCGCACATGTAGAAGTTGAGCCAGGAGCCGTACGAGGCCAGCCGCGCGATATCGGTCATCTTGATCGGCAGGTTGTGCAGGAACGTGTTGAGCGTCGGCGTGGACGCCGCCAGGTTGCTCGACAGCCTGCCGAGCTGGATGATGTCCTGCTTCAGCGGGGCCCTGCCGACCTGTAGCAGGCCGGCCGTTGCGGTGGTTAGCTGGGAGATGGCGCTGATAGCGCTGCCGATGGGCTGCCGGTCGGCCGCGAGCCCGGAGACCAGCTCCTGCACCGTGGTGACCAGGTCGGACAGCGCGCTGCCGCGGGAGTTGACCGTGTGCAGCACCGAGTTCAGGTTGCCGATGACCTCATCGATCACCTCGTCCTTGGCCGCCACGGTGGTGGTGAGCGACCCGATGTTGGCGACCAGGCTCTGCATGGTTCCGCCCTCGCCCTGGAGCACCTGGACGATCTCGCCGGAGAGCTGGTTGACGTCGCTGGGTGACAGCGCTTGGAAAAGCGGCTGGAAGCCGTCGAAGAGCTCGGTCAGGTCAAGGGCGGGCGTGGTGTGGCTCAGCGGAATGGTCGAGTCTGCCCTGAGCGTCTGGTCCACCGGGCCCGCGCCCTGGGCAAGCTCGATGTAGCGCTGCCCGACCAGGTTGAGGTACAAGATCGTGGCGGTCACCGAGACGGGCAGCGGCCGGCTGCGCTGGACGGAGAAACCCACCAGTGCGAGATTGCGGTCCACCACGCTGATCTGGTTCACCTGGCCCACCCGCACCCCGGCGATGTCCACGTCGGAACCTACGGTCAGGCCGGTGACATCAGTGAACATGGCGTTGTAGCTGACCGAGTTGGTCACCGCGGTATTCGCGATGGACAGGCCGAGGATCGCGGTGGCGATCGCGGTCACCAGGATGAAGATGATCGACTTGATCAGCGGTCCCGCGAGGCTCTTCCGCTTGACGTGCGAATCGGTCGCCGGGCTCATCTGACCCGCACCTCCTGCCCGCGGTAGAGCGGGCCGACGAGCACGCTGCTCCAGCTGGGCAGGGAGCTAGGCGTCACGCCGAGGGCAGGTGCCGACAGCTCATTGATGAACTCGTTTTCCTGCGGTGAGTTCGCCAGGCTGAGGTCGTCGCTCTTGGCCGAAGAAGCCTCGACCGCCGCATAGCTTGTCGGCTGGGTTGCCCCGTCGTTGAGCGCGATGCCGGAGAACGGCACCGGGTAGCAGTGCGGGCCCAAGTTGTCGCCGTAAACCGGCGTGTCCTTGTCGGGTACGTAGTTGCCGACCGGTGCAGATGAATTGCTGAGCGGCTCGACCACGTCCGCGTGCACGTGCAGGCCAGGCTGGTCGGTGCCCGCGCCGAGCACCTTGTTGATGGCCGGCTCGAACTTGACCAGATCCTTGAGCGTGCAGGGAAACTCGGGCGCGTACCGCTCCAGGATCCGCAGGCTGGGCAGGCCGTTCGTGGACAGGCCGATGATGTTGCCGGAGTTCTGGTTGAGGAAAGAGTCGAGGCTCTGCGCCGACTGGGTCAGCGTGGTGTACAGCTCGCTCAGGTTGTCCTGCTCCGCCGTGATCGTCTGGCTGGTGAAGGCGAAGTCGTTCAGCGCCTGCACGATGTCCGGTGCCGCCTGGCTGTAGGTCTTGGTTACCTGCACTAGCTCGCTGATGTCGGCGTCCAGGGCCGGCAGGTCCGGGTTCAGCTTGTGCAGGTAGGTGTTGAGCTGCACCAGGGTGTGGCCGAGCTCGCCGCCCCTGCCCTGTAGCGCCTGAGCGATGGCGGTGAGGGTGATGGACAGGTTCTGCGGCTGCACGGCGGTGAGTTCCGGCAGCAGGTTGTTCAGCACCTGCTCGACCTCGACCGCGTCCTTTGAGGAGTCCTGCCTGATGACGCTGCCGTTGTCGAGCCGCTGTGACACCGGGCTGCGCGGCAGGATCAGGTCCACATACCGCTCGCCGAACAGGGTGGTGGGCACCATCTCGGCGGTCACGTTGGCCGGCAGTTCGTTCACCATGTTGGGCTGGATGGCGAGCATCAGCGTCGCGCCGGTGCCGTTGGCCGTGATCGAGCGCACCTCGCCGACCTGCACGCCGCGGACCAGCACCTGCGCGCCCTCGTGCAGTTCGTTCCCCACGCTGTCGGTACGCAGGGTCACCATGGCCACCGTGCTGAACTGCTTGTTGTACAGCGCCAGCGACAGCCAGATCATCAGGCCGAGCAGGACCAGGAACACGACGCCGGTAAGCCGCCCCCTGGTCTTGACCCCGCGTTCGGAGTTCATCGCGGCGTCCTCATCCGGCCACCCGCACGGTCGTCGTCGCGCCCCAGATGGCCAGGCTCATGAAGAAGTCAACGATGTTGATCACCACGATCGCGGCGCGCACCGCACGGCCGACCGCCACGCCGACCCCGGCCGGGCCGCCCTTGGCCCGGTAGCCGTAGTAACAGTGGATGAGGATCACCATCGTGCTGAATATCAGCACCTTCACGAACGACCACAGCACGTCCACCGGCGAGAGGAACAGGCCGAAGTAATGGTCGTAGGTGCCAGACGACTGCCCGTTGAACAGGATCGTGACCTCGCGGGAGGAAACATAGGAAGTCACCAGGCCGATGGCGTACAGCGGAACGATGGCGATCCAGCCGGCGATGATCCGGGTGGTCACCAGGTAAGGCAGGCTCGGTATTCCCATGCTTTCCAGCGCATCGATCTCCTCGTTGATGCGCATGGAGCCGAGCTGCGCCGTGAACCCGGCGCCGACCGTGGCGGAAAGCGCCAGGCCGGCCACCAGCGGCGCGATCTCCCTGGTGTTGAAGTAGGCAGAGATGAACCCGGTGAACGCGGCCGCGCCGATCTGGTTCAGCGCGGCGTAGCCCTGTAGGCCGACGACCGTGCCGGTGAACAGCGTCATGCCGATCATCACGCCGACCGTGCCGCCGATCAGCCCGAGCGCGCCGCTGCCAAAGCTCACCTCGGCGAGCAGCCTGAGCACTTCCTTGAAGTAGCGCCTGAGCGCCCGCGGGATCCATAGCAGCGCGCGGATGTAGAACAGCAGTTGGTCGCCCAGCATGTCGAGCCATGACAGCGAGCGGTCCGCGGTCGCGTTCAGCCTGGCCGGCCACCGGTCCGGGCCGACGGCAGGCGGCTTCGAGCGCTCGCTGGTTAGCAAGCCCATCTAGGCCCCCTTCGGCGGGACGAGCTGGAGGTAGATACCGGTGAGCACGAGGTTCACGAAGAACAGCAGCAGGAACGTGATAACCACGGCCTGGTTGACCGCCTCACCGACGCCCTTAGGCCCTGGCTTCGGGTTCAGGCCACGGTGCGCGGCGATCACCCCGGCGATGAAGCCGAATATCAGCGCTTTGATCTCGCCGATGTACAGGTCAGGAAGCTGGGCCAGGGCGGAGAAGCTGGACAGGTAGGCGCCGGGGGTGCCGTGCTGGAGGAACACGTTGAAGAAGTAGCCGCCGAGCACGCCGACTACCGACACCAGGCCGTTGAGCAGGAGCGCCACCATCATGGTTGCGAGCACCCGCGGCACGATCAGCCGCTGGATGGGCGAGACGCCCATCACCCGCATGGCGTCCATTTCCTCACGGATCGTACGGGCGCCGATGTCCGCGCAGATCGCCGCGCCGCCCGCGCCGGCGATCAGCAGCGCGACGATCAGCGGGCTTGCCTGCTGGACGACAGCCAGCACGCTGGCCGCGCCGGTGAAGGACTCGGCGCCGAGCTGCTGGGTGAGCGAGCCGAGCTGTAGCGCGATCACCGCGCCGAACGGGATGGACACGAGGGCCGACGGCAGGATCGTCACGCTGGCGATGAACCAGAACTGCTCGATGAGTTCGCGGGTCTGGAACGGCCGCTTGAACGTCAGCCGGATCACGCTCGCGGAGAGCGCGAACAGCGCGCCCGTCTGGCGCAGCGCGCCGAGCCCGGGGACCGGCTGCCGCGGCGGTTTCTCCTTCTGCCGCTTGACCCCGAGGCCTGGGACCACGGGCTCCTGAGCGGTCATCCTTGGCCTCCGCTGCCTGGCTCAGCAGGCGGCGCGGCGGGCGGCCACGGCGGGCGCATCGGACGAGTCTGCTTGATAACCGACTCCGGCCCCGTTGGCCCCGTTGGCCCTGGCCCCGCTGCCGTGGGGCTAGCCGGCTCAACGGGTGCCGAGTGCATCCGGTAGCGGTCACGGTCGCCGGAGTTCATGCTGGCCAGGATGGCCTGCTGAGCGCCGGGCGGCAGGGTGTGCAGGATGCTCATCACCCGGTCTTTCCTGCGCTGCACGGCCTGCCGTACCGGCATTCCCGGGGTCGGTTCGAGCTGCGGCACGACCACCCGCTGGTCGGCCCCGGCCCCGCCGTCGTGATGGCCGGCATCCATGTGCGCCTGCTCCATCGCGATCGTGGCCTGGTCCTTCTCCTCGGACATGCCGATCGGGCCGATCCTGCGGCCATCGAGGAACTGCGCGACGGCCGGCATTTCGCTGGTCAGCAGCACCTCGCGCGGGCCAAACATCACCAGGTCGCCGCGGAACAGCATGCCCATGTTGTCCGGCACCGTGCGGGCCACCTGGATGTTGTGGGTGACGATCAGGATGGTGGCGTCGATCTGCGCGTTCAGGTCGATCAGGAGCTGCGACAGGTAGGCGGTGCGTACCGGGTCGAGACCGGAGTCCGGCTCGTCGCACAGGATGATCTGCGGGTCGAGCACCAGGGCGCGGGCCAGCCCGGCCCGCTTGCGCATCCCGCCGGAGATCTCACCGGGAACCTTGCGTTCCTCCCCGGTCAGCCCGACCATCTCCATTTTCTCGCCGACGATGCTGCGGATATCGGCCTCGGTCTTCTTGGTGTGCTCGCGCAGCGGGAAGGCGATGTTGTCGAACAGGTTCATCGAGCCAAACAGCGCGCCGTCCTGGAACAGGACGCCAAACCGCTTCCGGACTTGGTAAAGCTGGCGCTCGGAGCAGTGCGCGGTGTCCACGCCCTCGATCATCACCGAGCCGCGGTCGGGCTTGAGCAGGCCGATGAGCGTCTTGAGGAACACCGTCTTGCCGGTGCCGGACGGGCCGAGCATCACTGACACCTCGCCGGGGGGCAGCGACAGCGTGACGTCCCGCCACACGGTCCGGCGGCCGAAGGACTTCGTCAGCCCCTCGACGACCACTTCAATCCCCATCCCACCTCCCGGTGTCGCTAGCTGGGGTAACGATCCCACATCCTGCCCGATGCCCGGTCAATGAACGACCTTCTTCGGCGGTTTCGCCGGGCATTTGTAGGTGCCGGCTCCAGTCACGGTGCACAAGTTTCCCTGTGTCAGCTGAGTGTAATTTCCCGGACCCGAGACAGATGCCGTGAATATCTGATCGAGGTTCTCCCCGACGCCGCAACCGGTGAACGGCGGGATTGTAGCGGTTCCGGCTATCACCCCACCGGTCTGTAGCTCATATGGCGGCTTTCCGGTGAGCACGAGCTTGAAGGGTGTTTGGGTGTGGCAATCACTGCCTACGTTCAGCGGGACCCCGTTGACCAAGACGTTGGAAACCCGGATCGACACCAGGGACCAGATCCGGGTGTACGTCAGTTCGGTGTGGAGAGCTACGGCCGCGATATTCAGTGTGCCAACCTCTGTGATTTGCAAAGTTGCCGTCGTTGGCATGAAGCCGAACGTCAGAAACGTGGCATGCGCCGGCGGTAGGCCGTTTATCGCCTTACATGTTGCACACGGCTTGTAGTAGAGTTGGCCGGCTGTATTATCCTGGAGGTAAACGCTTGTCGGGTGCGTGTACATCTTCTCTACTACTCGGAGGCCGTTACTAAGATTTGAGAGGCCGGGTCCGATCAGTGCCGCCTCGCCGAGCTTGCTTACATCGGCAAAACCCTCTATGTAGGCACATGCCTGCTGCGGGGTCGGGTAGATGATCGTCGAACCGGGCGGGTAGGGCGGAAGCTTGAAATGCTTATTCAGCGCGTATCCGTTTTTCGGGTAAGGCGGGCAGTTGGCCTTTCCAGCGTTCCGCACATGCCCGATGCTGATGGGCGCACCGTGGCCGGATACGCCCGGCTGCCGGGGTGCCGGGCCGCTCGCCGGCATAGCGACGGGCACCGTGGCCAGCGTCGCCTGCTGGCCGGAGTCCAGGTTGCAGTCCAGCAGCAGGTTTGGCGGGCTGGTGGCGGCGCCGCTGGCGGTGCGTGGCGTGAGCAGTACCGAAAGGTCGGTGGCAGTGAAGGTGACCTGCCCTGGTGCGTGCACGGTAACCGGTGAAACCGCGCCGGAGGCACTGAGCACGAGGCTGCCGGCGGCAGGAACGGGCGTGACCGCTGTGGTCAGGGCAGACCAGGGGTTGCTAGCTGAAGCACCGTTCTCCGCGACCTTGGTGTTGAGCCGGGCAGCCGCGGCGATGGTGACCGCATGCAGCTTGGCCAGGCTGGCGATCGCGGTATGCGGCAGAGTCATCGTGAGCCCTGTCCCGGTCGCCTCGATGGGCTGGCCGACCGTCCCGGCCTCGGGGAAGGTCGCCGCGACCTGCACGCCTGCCTGCATGCCCGTCTCCCGCAGGCCAGAGGAGAACGTGCAGGTGTAGTCCAGTCGCGGCTTGACGACCTGCTGCCCGTTCGCGGGCGCGGATCCAGCCGCGACCACGCCGGTCACGGCCATGACCGCCGTTATGGCCGCCGTCCTGGTGACTCCGCGGGTAGACAGCCGCATCATGCCGCCGGCACGTCTCATCCGGGGCTGCCTGCCTGCGTGTCTCCTGACAGGGGGACGAGGCCTGTCGGCTTCATGACTGCCCGCAGTGCGTGAGCACTCGCGTCACCAGGCTGCTGATGGGACCCCCGCCTTCAGTCATGTCCAAAGAACCTGCATCCGTCCGTACCGTGGCCGCCGACCAAGTGGGGTGGAGCCAAGGTAGCCGAACACACGTGAAGAAACTAGCGGTATGCCCCGCTGCTGACATCCCGCACGTCACCAGCGGCCTTGTAATCAGAGCCCAGGCGAGCCTGCGGATTCCGCTGTCGTTACTGGCCAGTATGTTAATTGTGGGTGATATCGGAGTCAAGGAGACATGTCGAGGGGCGCCCTGCCAGCGGGTTCTCGTCAGATGATGACAGTCTGGCGAGGGCCGATTATCAATTGATGATAAGACGGCACTCGCGCTATATCTCGAACCGTCGAAAAAAAACCAACCCGATAGGAAAATGGCCATGGGTGCGGAGCAACGTGGGGTACCGCTCCGCACCCATGGCGCAGCCTTGCCCTATGCCGACACGGCCTTAGTGGTGCAGCTTGGCCTTGCCGAGCGTGAGGGTGATGGTGTTCCCCGACCCAGGGATCGTGAGGTTAATCAGGAGTGTCGCCAGTTCGCAGTTGGCGAAGTCCGGGATCGTGTAAGTTCCCGACAGGCTGCCGCCCGTTATGACGCTGAAGCCGGCCTCGCTCGTCACCTGGACCGTGGCCGGGGTGGAAGTCTCGCAGGAGTTGCCGACCGGGAGGTCGATTCCGCCCACCGTCAGGTCGACCAGCCTGAGCGTGATCTGAGATGTGGTCTCAACGGCACCGGTGGTGGGATCGATCGTCCCGGTCGTCGGGCCGTCATTGATGAACTGGGTGGTAGCGGTGACCGGGACGAGTCCGAGGTCATTGAACGATCCGGTGGCGTCAGGCAACTTCAGGTTCGCGGTGAGCGTGTTCGTCGTCAGGTCAACCTTCGAGGCGAGCTTGCCCGGGCCGACGGCGAGGGTGAAGTTCGCTGCCTTGATGAAGGTACTTCCCGTCACCGGGTACGTCACCTTGAGCGTCGTATCCGCGGACGCGGCACTGGCGCTTGCGACGACCCCGGAGATGGCCAGCAGCCCGGCCGTGGCTACTGCCGCCGTCCTGCGGAGTCCGGACGATCGGATCAGTCGGATCATATGAAGTCTCCCTATTCTGTGGCATTCATTGGGCGGCGGAGAATTCAACTGCGGGGAGGCGTGCAGTTGATTTGAACGAGTCCCGGGGCCGTCGCTGACGTTGTAGTAGTGCATGTTACCGCGTAGTAGGGCAAGTTGCCTCCCGCTAGCGGGATTTCTCAGCTCACGGCTTGGTGATGGTCTGGGCGGGGCTCACGGTATATGTGAGAGCTGATAGTTTGCCGGTGCCTTTGGAGATTGCCGCGATCTCGGCAGCGTCACCGCTGTTGACGAGGCTGAGACATCCGATGACGTCGTAGTAGTGCAGGTTGCCGCCCGTAGTGAGCATCTTGAGTTTGTGGGTGCTGTTGGTGTAAGTGACGTCTACCTGGCCGTTATCCGCGTTAGCCCCAGTCCCGTCAACTACCGCGCCGCAGTCAGATCCGGCGATGGTGATGTGAATGCCGGTGATAGTCCCGGTCGTCACGCCGGTGCTGGGATCGTACTGCCGGACATTCAGCTGCCATGGGAGCCCGCTAGAGGTGAGGGTAAACGTATAACTTAGTACCCATACGCAGTTGCTGAATGTGGCTGAAGTTATGGAGCCGATGCCAGCGCCGGACTGCCCGCCGCCATTCTTGAAGGTCGCTTTCAGGGACGTGGGCTTGCACTCGGGAAGAAATTGGTTGGCTGTCGTGTCTACTAGGATCATCTGACCAGCTGATGTTGCCGTGACGTTACCCCCCGGTGTGACGGTCCAGGTGGTCGCCGCGAGGGCCCGGCTTGCGCCGAGGCCGATGGTCAGGGCGGCTGCCGCGGTGGCGAGGAGAGCGATTCCTGGGTGTTTCCACATAATGATCGACTTCCTTGTGTCGATTGATGCGTCCGGCACCTGACTTTTGGCGCCGTACCCAGGCCTATCCTGCTGTGCTGCTGCCCGGGACCGCCCCGGTCTTGCGGCCCGGGGCGGTCCGGTAGCTGCGTCGAAGTCAGCTCATGGGCTCGAGATGGTTTGCGCGGGGGTAATTGTGTAGCTGCCGGAGAACGTTGTGGTGTCGCCGTTGTTGAGGAGACCGAGGCAGCCGCTGACGTTGTAGACGTGCAGGTTGCCTCCTGTCGTGAGGATCTTGAGCTTGTGGGTCTTGTTGGTGTAGGTGCCGTCCACCTGGCCGTTGTCGGCCGTGGCGCTTGTCCCATCGACCGTTGCGCTGCAGTCGCTGCCCGTCAGGGTGGCGTGGATACCGGTGAGCGTCCCCTTCGTCACGCCCGACTTGTAGGAGATGGCGTTCAGAGCCCACGGCAGATCGCTGGTCTTAACCGTGAAGACCAGGCTCAGCGGGCCGGTGCAGTTGCTGAAAGTCGATGTCGTGATCGACGCGAGGTCTGTTCCGGACAGCCCGCTACCCGACTTGGCAGTACCCCCCGCCTTCGAGGACTTGCAGGTGAGCGAATTGCCGCTTGTGGTGTCTTTCAGCGTAGTCGTGCCGGCTTTCCCAGTGATCTTTCCACCAGGACTGACGGTCCATGTTGCCGCGAGCGCCTGCGTCGTGCCGAGGCCGATAGTCAGGACGGCCGCGGCGGCAATGGCGAATGCGCTGCCCGGGCGTTTCCACATGATGATCAACTCCTCTGTGTGATTGAGATATGACGCCCTGCCGATCACATCCCCCTGGCATTCAGCCGGAGCCCCGACCGCCCCGGGCCTTGATGGCCCGGGGCGGCTGGATGATCAGACGTCATCGATCCTGCCCCGGTAAGGGGCTGGTAATCGCGGTCAGGACTCGGTGATGGTCTGCTTAGGCTTCACCGTGTAGCTGCCGGAGAACGTCGAGACGTCGCCGTTGTTGAGGAGGCCGAGGCAGCCGCTGACGTCATAGATGTGCAGGGTGCCACCTGTAGTGAGAACCTTCAGCTTGCCGGTGCTGTTGGTGTAGGTGACCGTGACCTTGCCGTTGTCCGCGGTGCCGCTTGTGGCGCCGTCCACGACCGCGCTGCAGTCGCTGCCCGACAGGGTGGCGTGGATGCCAGAGATCGTCCCGGTCGTCACGCCCGACTTGTATTTCGTGGCACTCAGGACGTACGGCAGGTTGCCGACCGACACCGTGAAGGTCAGGCTCAGCGGCCCCGTGCAGGTCTTGAAGGAGAGCGCTGTGACGGATCCGAGGCCGGTGCCGCTCAGCCCGCTGCCCGACTTGAGCGTGGCGGAAGTCGATGAGGACTTGCAGGTGAGTGAATTACCGGTGGTGGTGTCTTTCAGCGTTGTCGTGCCCGACGTTCCGGTGATGTTTCCGCCGGGCGTCACCGTCCAGGTCTTGGCGGTGGTCGCGGAGGCCGAGGTGACACTCAGGCCGAGTGTCAGAGCTACTGCGGCCCCGCTAAGAACCAGGGCGCTTATGCGTTTGTGCATTTGATCCTTTTCCTCACAGATTGGTTTTGTGTTCGCTCATGTGGTTGAGATCCGTGAACTACAGGCGTCGGCTCCCTTCCCCGCTCCAGAATCTCCGGCGCCGGATGTTAGACGTCTTCACTCCTGCTCCCGTCAGACAGCGAGTGATCGCGGTCAGGACTCGGTGATGGTCTGGGCCGGCGCCACCGTGTAGGTGCTGGTGACCGTCCCGGCGTCCCCGTTGTTGATGAGGCCGAGGCAGCCGCTGACGTCGTACACGTGCAGGTTGCCGCCGGTGGGAAGGATCTTCAGCTTGTGGGTGCTGTTGGTGTACGTGATCTTGACCTGGCCGTTGTCCGCGGTGCCGCTGGTCCCGTCAATCACTGCGCTACAGATGCTGCTGGATATCGAGAAGTGGATGCCGCTGATCGTCCCGGTCGTCACGCCCTTGGTCTTGCTGTAGGACTTGGCGTTCAGCGCCCACGACACGGTTCCGGACGACAACGAGAGGGTCTGGCCCAGCACGGTGCAGTTGTTGAAGTCGAGCGACGTGACGGTGCCGAGACCAGCCCCCTTATGTCCGCTGCCCGACTTGAGCGAACCGGTCAGGCTCGAGGACGAGCAGCTGACGGTGGTCCCAGACGTCGTGTCCTTCACCGTCGTCTTGCCGGCACTCCCCGTGACGGACCCGCCCGGGCTGACGGTCCAGGTCTTAGCGGTGACCGCGGAAGCCGACGTGGCACTGAGGCCAATCGCCAGGGCAGCTGACGCGAGCATTAATAGAGTTGCGCTTACGGGTTTGCGCATTTTGCCCGATCCTCCTGATGGATGTGTGGCACCGTGGGGACCCCGGCTTGGCGACTGTAGATCCGCCTGAACCGGGTGAAATGTCCGGGTCTTGCTGTTTTGCCTACTCGCGAGTACGTTACTTCGCCGTAACATTCCGCGCAAGGGGCCGGTGTCAGGATCCGCGCGAGTTCCGCAGATCTGTTGGGGCGTTTGTCACTACCGCAGCGAGTGGCCACCCGTCTGTTATCAGAAGTTGAGCATCTCGGTCGGCCGTCCCGCACCGAGACGAATCATGAACTCAAAGTGACCACACAGGCACATAACGTCATTCTTCGACCATATGGTGCTGAACAGTTACCTGTTTCATGCCTCTGGCGTGTCCATCCGCGCGTTACCGTCGGAAGCGTGCGGGATCAGCACCCGAGGACGCTAGAACCGGGCATCGGCGGCCGGCCGCCGGCCGCGCTTCCTGTCCAGCTCGCCGCGATCATGCGGTCCGAGCTGCCGAGCCTGGCCAGCGAGATCATCACGGAGATCCGCGACAAGATCCCCGAGTACGCGCGCCCGGAGGAAGGACCCTATGGCCAGGCGCTGAGGGCAGGTGTGGAGCAGGCACTCACGTCGTTTTTCGATGCCGTGGCCGACCCGGCCGCTCCGCACAAGCACCGCGACGACGTCTGCCGCAGGCTCGGCAGGTACGAGGCGCAGGAGGGCAGGAGCCTGGACAACCTGCAGGCCGCATACCGGATCGGTGTACACGTCGCATGGCGCCGGGTCATGGAGCTAGGTCTGCGCGATGACCTCCCGTCCGCGGTCATGTCACAGCTCGCCGACGTCATGCTCGCCTACATGGACGAGCTCGCCTCGCTGTCGCTGGAGGGCTACCAGGAGGCGAAGGCTCGTTCCGCCGACTGGCAGGAAGAATGGCGCGGGCGGCTGCTCCGCTTCATCGTTGACCGCCCGCCAGCTCCTGGCCGCGCGATCCTTGAGCTGGCCGGCCTGATCGGCTGGGCAGTACCGGACGAGGTAACCCTGGTCGCTGTGCAGGCGGTCCCGGGATGCGTGACTCCCATTGCCGGCGGCGATGCACTCGCCGATTTCAGCGGCGCCCAGCCGCATCTACTGCTGCCTGGCCCGCTCGACTCCTGCGGGCGTGAGGTACTTGAGGCCGGGCTGACCGGACGCCGGGCGGCGATCGGGCTGACCGTGCCGCTGGCCGACGCGGCCGATTCGCTTCGCTGGGCCCGGCAGGCCCTGGCGCTGGCTACCGCCGGCATCATCGACGACGGCCAGGTCACAAACTGCGAGGACCACCTGGTCACGTTGTGGCTGATGCAGGACGAGGCGCTGCTGGATCAGCTTTCCCGCAGGCAATTCGCCCCGTTGGCCGGCCTGACGCAGCGGCAGCGGCATCGGCTCACCGAGACTTTGAGCGCGTGGCTGGAGACCCGGGGCACGGCGGCAGAGATAGCCGATCGGCTGCATGTTCACCCGCAGACGGTGCGGTACCGGATACGCCAGCTCGAGCGGACACTGGGTGACCGGTTCGGTGACCCCGACGTGCGGTTCGCCACCGAGGCTGTGCTGCGCGCCGCCCGGCTGACGCAGCAGGCCGCTCGCTCGCCAGCCACCGAAGCCGGCTGATCAGTCAGCGCGGCGGAGGGTTGCACGACTGAGTTCTCGCCACCAGCCCCTTCTCGGCGGTGCCGACGTAAGTCGTGGCGAACCGCGGCACCAACATCTCCCTGCCCGCTGAGCGCACGCTCGTGACGGAGCGTGCTGGCCATCCTTGCTAATCCGTGGATACTAGGAGATAGAAGACGATTTCCCGCGAGGTGGCTGGAAGTGACCCGGATACCGGATACCGAGCGTGACAGCGTCCTTCGGCAACCCATGATGCTCGCGCCTCGTTTCGCCGGCCGCGAGCGAGAACTGGGTGAGCTTGCCCGGGTCCTCGCCATTTCCCGTGCGACGGTGCTGGTGGAGGGCGAGGCTGGGATCGGGAAGAGCAGGCTGATCTCGGAATTCCTGACGTCCGCGGCAGGACGGGAACAGGCGGCGCTGGTGGCTCGCTGTCCGCCATTTCGTGAGCCGCACACGCTTGGCCCGCTGACAGACGCCCTGCGCCAGGCCGTGCGCGACGTGGGCATGCTCGGCTTGTCGAGACTGGCGGGTGCACTGCGACCGGTTTTTCCCGAATGGGAGGCGGCCCTGCCGCCCGCGCCGGAGCCGGCCGAGGATGCCTCAGCGGTCCGGCACAGGTTGTTCCGCGCGCTTGCCGAGTTGCTTGGCTGCCTGAACGTGACCCTCCTGGTCGTGGAGGACGCGCACTGGGCGGATGACGCGACTCTGGAGTTCCTGCTCTTCCTCGCTTCTCGCCCGGCGCGCCTGCCGCCGACCAGCCTGGTGGCCACCTACCGGCCGGAGGACGTGCCGGCCGGCTCGCTGCTGCCGCGACTGTCGCGGCTGGCCGCGGGCGCGGTCGGCCTCCGGCTTGTGCTGCACCCCCTCGACGCGGCAGCGACAGCAGGGCTCGTGTCGTCCATGCTGGGTGGTGAGAGCGTCTCGGATGAGTTCGCGACCTTCTTGCACCAACGGACCGAGGGCGTACCGCTCGCGGTGGAAGAGCTGGTGCGGCTGATGGGCGACCGAGCCGACGTGACCCGCCGCGATGGGCAGTGGAGACGCCGTCATCTCGACGAGATCGTCGTCCCGCCGACGGTCCGCGATGCGGTCCATGAGCGCGCCGAGCGGCTAGCCGCGGACGCGCAGCTCATGCTGCGGTCGGTAGCGGTGCTGGCCGACCCGGCCACCGAGGCTACGCTGGCCGCCGTCAGCTGCCTGCCGGGTGAACGTTCCCATGCTGGGCTGTGCGAGGCCCTCGGCTCAGGCCTGCTGGTCGAGGACGGACACGCCCTGGTGTCCTTCCGGCACGCCCTGGCGGCCCAGGCCATATACGAGGCGATCGCCGGTCCGGATCGCCGCCGGCTGCACCTGCGGGCGGGCCAGGTACTTGAGCCATCTTCGCCGCCACCTGCCCGGCTGGCCCGCCACTTCCGTGCGGGCGGCGACATCGGAAGATGGTGCTGCTACGCCGAGCATGCCGCCGACCTCGCGGTGGCCTCCGGTGACGAGGTCACCGCCCTTACCCTGCTGCATGATCTGGTTCTTCATGCCGGCCTGCCGACCAGGGTGGTGGCCAGACTCACCAAAAAGATCCCTTTCGCCTCTTTCATCGGACCCGAACGGCACAGGGATCTGGAACATGCGCTGAGGTTCCTGCTGGACTCGCAGACCCTGGAACCCGGCGAGGAGGCGGACATCCGCGCTCAGCTCGGCGAGGTGCTGACCGCCATGCAGGACTGGGAACCCGCCCGTACCGAGCTGGAGCGGTCAATCCCGTACCTGGCACATGACCCGGCGCAGGCCGCGCGGGCCATGATGCTGCTGGCCTGGCCGCGTGGGACCGGATGCCCGGCCGCGGAGCATCTGCGGTGGCTGCGTCGCGCGGACAAGGTGTCGGCGTCGCTTGGGCCGGCTGACCGGCTGCGCTTGCTGGTGGATAAGGCGAGCGCGCTGCTCATGCTGGGCCGCGACGCCGGCTGGCCGGAGGCAGCCAAGATTCCCGAGGATGCGTCCCGTGCCCAGGCGAGGCAGCAGATAGCACGGGGGCACCTGAACGTTGGCGATCAGGCCACCCGGTGGGGCAAGTACCAGGAGGCCGACCGGCGGCTCGCCAAGGCGCTGGATCTCGCACGAAGGCACCAGTACCTGCGCATGCACGACGTGATCTTGGTCTCCCGGCTGCATCTGGACTGGTTTACCGGCGCCTGGGATGGCTTGGCCGAGCAGGCCGGCCGCCTGGCCGACGACGAGGACATGCACGCGCTGGCCCGTCTGGAAGCAGCCACCATCACCGGGCTGCTGCACGCTGCCGCCGGCCGGAATTGCGAAGCAGAGGAGCGCCTGCGGGTTTCCCTCGAAGAGGCATGGCGGTGTGGCGGGATCGAGTACGCCATGGAACCAGCCGCGGCACTCGCCCGGCTGCGGCTGGCCGACGGCCGCCTCGACGATGCGCTAGAGCTAGTCGCCAAGCCGGCCGCGATGGTGGCCGGCAAGGGAATCTGGCTCTGGGCCACCGACCTTGCCCCAGTCAGCGCCGGGGCGCTGGCCGCCGCGGGACGGCTCAGTGAAGCCGACGACTTGGTGAGCTCGTTCGCCCGTGGCCTGCGCGGCCGCGGCGCCCCCGCTCCGGTTGCTGCCCTCGTGGCATGCCGGGCGATCCTTGCCGAGGCGCGGGCGGACTATGCCAGGGCGGGCGCGCTGTTCGCCCGGGCGGCCATGGCCTGGCAGGCGCTGCCGAGGCCCTACGACGCGATGCTGGCACGCGAGCGGCAGGCCGGCTGCCTGCTCGCCACCGGCCTTGCCGAAACCGGCCTGCCCATATTGTCCGAGGTCTTTTACAGCCTGTCCGCGCTCGGGGCGCGTGGCGATGCCGAGCGGGTGATCCGGACGCTGCGCCAGCATGGAGTGGATACCCGCTGGCCGGCCCGCGGTGGCAGGCCGGGCTATGGCGACAGGCTCTCACCGCGTGAGCTCGAGGTAGTCGGGTTCCTGCTCGATGGCCGGACCAACCGGCAGATCGCCGAGTCACTCGTGGTCTCCACCCAGACCGTCGCCAGCCACCTGCACTCGGCCATGCGTAAACTCCGCGTCTCCTCGCGCACCGCGCTGGCGGTCAGCTGTACCGAGCTTGGGATCGTCTCTCGTGCCGCGGCTGGCGGCCCCGGGAGTAGTAAAGCCGTCCAGTGAAGCAAGCGCGTGAGCGCGAGATTAATCCATCATCTGACCACTGGTCCGCCGTGTCCCCGACGGCGCACACTCCGGGACAAGAGACCCATCGGAGTGTGCGGATGAGCGAGTCAGCAGGCAACGGGCCCAGCGACGCGGAAGCGGCGCGCGGCGAGGATGCCCAGGCTGCGAACGGGCCGCCGGCCGAGCCTGATGACGAATACGAACCCCTCTAGGCAGGCGATGGGCCTTCGCATCTTCTGCCCGCACGAGTGCCATCGGGCGCTACTCAGGAAGGTAGGGCGCCGTGACCAAGCCGCGAACAGCACATCCCGCGTCGCGACACGTGTCCAGGCTGGCATCGTCCCGGCTGGGCAGGATCGGTGCCGCGGCGGCGCTCGTTGCCGCAATGACAGTCGGCGTCGTCACGGTTGCCGTCGCTGGCACTCACACCGGCTCGCCAGCTAGTCAGCCGCCCAGGACGGCCGTCTCGCCGGGCGGCACGACCTTGCCGGGCGCACTGGCGGTGGCGCAGTCACAGCCGGGCGCTGGCCAGATGAGCCATCCGCTGGTGGTAAAACTGCGGGGGTGGACGAACGCCAACTCGGCGTGCGTGTCAGCGGCGCGGGCAATCGCGGACACCCAGTCTGCGCCCGCTAACCCGGGCAAATGTGCCACGCCGGATCTCGCCGCAACGTTGCCGGACGGGTACACGCCAGCGACGTTGCGCGCCTATCTGCGGCTTGGCGGCACCGGTGCCGGGCAGCGGGTGGCGATCGTCGACGCCTTCGACAACCCCTATGCCGCGCACGATCTCGCGACGTTCAGCAAGGAATTCGGCCTCCCGCTGCCGTGCGGCACGACCGGAAAGCGTGGGAAGCAGGGGTGCTTCACGTTCGCCAGCGTGCACCCGTTCGGGATCGGCGGTGTAGACGCGGGCTGGGCGCTGGAATCCGATCTGGACGCCCAGATGGTGCACGCGATCGCGCCCAAGGCGTCGATCACGCTGGTCGAGGCCTACGACGCAAGCACCCTCAGCCTGTTTCAGGCGATCGGCTACGCCGCGGCGCTCAGGCCACTGCCGAGCGTGATCAGCAACAGCTGGGGGGAACCGGAGTTCGCCGGCGAGACAGCAGGCAAGCTGCCATGCGCGCTGGCGAAGACCCTGTGCGTATTCTCGGCCGGCGATGCCGGTAACCCGGGGCAGTACCCGGCATATGACCCGCACGTCCTGTCGGTGGGCGGGACGACGCTCGGCCTGACCGCTAGCGGCAAGGTGCGGCTTGAGGCGTCGTGGTGCTGCGAAATCTCCTCCGGTGCTGGTGGCGGGGGGGTCAGCCAGTACGAGCCGCGCCCTTCTTACCAGGATGGAATCAATCCGTATCAGGGCCGCGGCATCCCGGATGTGAGCTTCGACGCCGACCCGTACACGGGCGTTCCGGTGTATGACACCTTCGGCCTGGACGGGCAGGCCGGCTGGTTTACCGTCGGCGGCACGAGTGTCGGTGCCCCGGCGTGGGCCGGGATCGTCGCGGCTGTCGACCAGTTGCGGGCAACCGCGGGGCGGCCGCCGCTGGCCGGCGCGGGTTTCCAGGCGCAGCGGCTGATCTACAGCCGGGCCGGGCGTCATGCGGCTGGGTTCGGTGACATCACCACCGGCGTGGACAACCTCATCGAGTGTGCCAGCCCGGTGCAGGCCTGCCGGGCCAGCCCCGGCTACGACGAGGTGACCGGCTGGGGAAGCCCCCGGCCCGGCATCGATGAGACCCTGGCCGGCCCGTAGGCAGGACTTTCACCAGTTCGTTGCCCCGAGATCCGGTCCAAGCCATCGCCCGATGCCAGGAGGCGCGTGATGCGATCTCACCCCACCCTCAGCGGTGCTCTTGCCGTGGCTGCTGTTGCCGCTTGCATGATCACGGCGCCGATCACGGCCGCGTCGGCGAGGGCACGTGAAGCGGTCACCGGAGCAGCAGCGGCTGGCGGACCAACCGCGATGGCCGTGCCGCAGCGGCGCGGCCCGCGCGGTGTCCCTGTCGCCAGCCATCCGCTGATGGTGAAAGTCCGAGGCCACGGCGCTGATGGCCGTCCGCTGTACGTCACCGGAGCGCCAGGCGGGTACACGGCTGGTGAACTGCGTGCCTACCTGCGGTTGCACGGCACCGGCGCGGGCCAGACGGTGGCGATCGTGGACGCCTTCGACGACCCGTACGCAAGGACCAACCTCAACGCCTACAGCGCGCAGTTTGGCCTGCCGCGTATCTGCCCGGCCAAGCGGGCGCAGGCGCCGGCGAAGAACTGCTTCAGTTTCAGGCGCCTGCATCCCTTCGGGATCGGCGGGCTGGACCCCGGATGGTCGCTCGAGGAATCGCTGGACACCGAAATGGTGCACGCCCTCGCCCCGCGGGCGTCGATTGTCCTGGTGGAAGCCCGCAACGACAGCGTGAAGAACATGTTCAAGGCCCTTGCCTATGCAGGCGGCCTGCATCCCGCGGTGATCAGCAACTCCTGGACGCTGGGCACCGAAGTGCCCAGCGAGTACACCTACGATCACTATTGCCATCTCAGCGCGGGTGTGTGCACCTTCTCGACCGGCGACACAGGACACCCAGGCGGCTATCCCGCCGACAACCCCAGCGTCGTCGCGGTTGGCGGCACCACCCTCAGCCTGAGCGCCTCGGGCGTTGTCCATTCGGAGACAGCATGGGCGGACAGCGGCGGCGGCGTCAGCCGTTACGAGCCGCGCCCCGGTTACCAGGTCCCCACCATGAACCCTCATCTGGGCCGGGGCATACCCGACGTCGCCTTCGACGCCGATCCCGATACCGGGGTCGCTGTCTATGACACGGCCAACGGCGGCTGGCTCGAGGTGGGCGGGACCAGCGTGGGCGCCCCGGCCTGGGCCGGGATCCTGGCGGTGGCGGACCAGTTGCGCGCCGCATCGGGCGATGCCGCGCTGACCGCCGCCGGATTTGAGGCACAGCGGGTCCTGTATCAGCTGACCCGGGGACTCGCCGACATCACCAGCGGTTCCAACGGCAGCTGCGGGCAGGTTTGCACCGCTGGGCCCGGCTACGACTTCGTCACCGGCCTTGGCAGCCCACGGCCTGGCATCGACACCGCCCTGGCCGCCGCGCACCGGAGGGAGACACGGACATGAGGAGACCAGCTCGAGCGGCACTGGCCTGCATAGCCGCCTCGGTCACCATGATGGGCGCCGCGCAGGCTGCCGCGGGGCCTGCGGCCGCCGCCGCGCGAGCCGCGAGCCTTGCCAGCAGCAGCCCTAGCCTGCTGGCCGCATGGCGGGCGGTCCAGGCCGGGCCGGCCGGCGTCCGGCCAGGGAATGTGTACCCGATGTGGCGCCTGCCCGTTCGCCATCCGCGGGCCGGCCCCGGCGCGCGGCTGACGCCGGACACGATCGGCGAACCAGGCGGCTACGACCCGGCCGAGCTGCGCGCCTACCTGAAGCTGCACGGCACAGGTGCCGGCCAGACCGTGGCCGTCACCGAAGCGTTCAACGTGCGTGAGTCGGTGCTGGCGGCCGTTTCCAAGTACGACCGCTGGTACGGCCTGTCTCGACCATGCTCACATACGGTAACCACCGGCTGCTTCCGGCTCACGTTCACCGCTCCGCAGGGTGCTTCCACCAGCAACGGACTTGAACTCAGCTGGATGGCCGAAGCCGACCTGGACGTGGAGATGATCCACGCCCTGGCACCCAAGGCGTCCATCGCGGTGGTCGAGGGTCACAACGACACCAGGGCATCGATGATGGCCGCCGTCGACTACGCGCAAAGCCTGCATCCCGCCGCCATCAGTAACAGCTGGGGAGGTGCTGAGTTCCGTGCCGAGCATGGCGACAACAGCCAGTGCCCGGCCACCGGTGGGATCTGCGTGTTCGCCTCGGGCGACTGTGGCAACTACGTAGCGGAGAACTGCGGCAATGGCCAGACTCCCGGCGGCTATCCGGCGGCGGATCCCGGCGTGCTGGCCGTCGGCGGCACCACTCTCAGCCTGACCCCGGCAGGACGGATCCGCTCGGAAATGGCCTGGGCAGACAGCGGCGGCGGGATCAGCGCGTACGAGCCGCGGTCCGCTTACCAGAAGGCAGCCGACCGCTATGCGTCCGGCCGCGGGATCCCCGATGTCAGCTTCGACGCGGACCCCAACTCCGGCATCGCCATCTACGTCGATTACGTCGGCACCTACCAGGGCAAGCATTTCCAGCTAAACCAGCTATGGGCTGAATTCGGCGGAACGAGCGTCGGCGCGCCCGCGTGGAGCGCCATCCTTGCCGTCGCGGATCAGCTCCGCGCCGAGAGCGCGATACGCCCGCTGACCATTGCTCAGTTGCATGCTGCCGTGTACGCGAAGGGCGTCAAGCCGGTCGGGGACATCACTGCCGGCGCCAACGGCATCTGCGGCCGGATTTGCACGGCCGGGCCCGGTTATGACCTCGTCACCGGTGAGGGCAGCCCGCGGCCCGGCATCGATTCCTACCTGGCCGGCCATTAGCCGACCCGGATTCCCGAGAAGGTGAGCTGCCCGTCATGCATGCAGTCCGCGCGTACCCGCCGAGGCTCCTGTTCGTCTCCGTCGTCCTGCTGGCCGCGGTGGGCTCGTCGACCGGGGCAGCCACGCTCGCCCGCAGCCCAGCAGGCACTGCCCGCGCGCACCGGGCCGTGGCGACCGCCGCCGGGACCGATGCCGCGCGACTGCCGTTGACCTTCACCCGCAACGCTGGGCAAGACAGCCCGGCCGTGCGCTACATCGGCCAGGAAGCGGGGGTAACGGTCCTGTTCACCGAAACGGGGGTAACCCTTGATCTCGCCCGGACAACCGCGAAGGCCGCGGCGGGAGCCCCCGATCCAGGCTCAGTTCCGGGCCGGGATGCCCAGACCGTGTCGGTCGGTCTGGACTTCCTGCGGGCGAGCCGGCGGCCATGGGTCACGGGCAGCGAGCGGCAAGCCGGAACGGTCAGTTACTTCCAGGGTGATGACCCGGGCCGCTGGCACACCGCGATACCCACCTTCGCTCAGGTCGTCTACCACAGCGTGTGGCCAGGCATCAATGTCATCTTCACCGCGCGCGACGGCGTGCTGCGCTATTCCTTCACCCTTACGGCCCGCGCGAACCCCACTCGGATCCGGCTCGCCTACGCGGGCGCGCGGCGCCTGACCGTCGACCGGTCAGGCGCACTGGCCATCAGCACTCCGGCCGCCACCCTGGACGATCAGGCGCCGGTCGGCACCCAGCCGGTCGCGGGCCACCCGACACCTATTGCCGTCCGCTATCAGCTGCTCGGCCACAGCACCTTCGGGTTCGCCCTCCGCCGCCGCGCGGGCACCCCGCTGACGATCGATCCGGGACTCGATTACTCCACCTTCCTAGGCGGTAGCGTGGCCGACTCGGCCTTCTCCGTCCAGAGCGACGCAGCGGGAGATCTGTATGTCTTCGGGCAGTCTGCCTCGCCCGACTTCCCCACCACACCGGGCGCCTACCAGCGTCAGCTGAACGCCAAGAACGGCGGAGACTTCTTCGTCACCAAGCTGAATCCCTCGGGGACGGGCCTGGTCTACTCCACCTTCGTCGGCGGAACCGACTTCCAGGGCATTGCCAACGGCGTTGTTGACGGCAGCGGAGACGTCTATGTCACCGGCGAAACCGGATCGGGTGACTTCCCCACCACAGCGGGCGCATACCGGCGCAAGCCCTTCCTGGCGCCGGATCAGAGCGTGGTGTTCAAGCTCAATCCGACCGGCTCGCGCCTGCTGTACTCGACCTATCTCGCCCCCGGACTGATCAGCAGCGGTCTCGGCAGGCAGATTGGCCTGGCGCCGGGCGGGTCGGTCGTGGTGATCGGGACTATCTCATCGGACTACGCGCCAACGACGCCTGGCGCATTCGAGCCTGCCTATCCGGGCGGCGATCTGGTTGGATACGCTGCCCGGCTGAACGCCACCGGCTCACGGCTCATCTACGCCACCTATCTCGGCGCTCCCGTCACCAGCCAGCCTGACCCGCCAGCGGAATGCCCCGCCTGGGGGCTGGCCACCGACGCTAACGGCGATGCCTATATCACCAGCACATGCGTCGCCGGATTCCCGACCACCCCCGGCGCTTATCAGCCCAAGGCAGCGCCCGGTGGCGCCCTGCTGGTCAAGCTTGATCCGGATGGCACGCGGCTCGACTACGCCACATACTGGGGTCACTCTAGAAGCAAGCTAATTCTCCAGCCGGATGCGGTCGCCGTCGACAAGGCGGGAGATGCCTACCTGGATGCGGACGCCCCGCCGCACTCTGTCCCCGTTACCCCCGGCGCGTTCGAATCAAAGTGCACATCCGCTGGCGCGCCGGCTCCCTACTGCACCGCCGTAGCCGAGTTCAACCCGACCGGAACCGGGCTCGTGTACAGCACCTATTTTGGCAGCGAGGCTGGAGGTAAATCCGATACCCCTGAAGGCATTGCCGTCGACAGTCACGGCCTGGCCTATGTCGTCGGGATAGCGGTCGCCAAGAACATCCCCACCACTCCGGGTGCGTACTCGCCCGCACCTGGACCCTTTGACGTCCCGTTCTATCTCGCCGTGTTCGGGAAGGGGACTCTCCTGTACGCCACCTACTTCGGCGGAACCGGATTCAGCAAGGAGTGCGTGCTCGGGATCTGCAGTGCCATCGCCGGTGACATAACCATCTCTTCGGCAGTGGCGTCAGGTGCTGTCTATCTGGGTGGCACCACCGACACCAGCCACTTCCCCGTCAGCCCGGGCGGGTTCCAGCAAAGCTACCCTGGCGGGGCCAACAACCCGTGGGCCGCCAAGCTCGAGCTGCCTCCTCTCGGCAGCGCCGCACGGCGCCCGCCGCCAGCGATCCGCGGCGCGGTAGGCCAGCATCCGGCCGGCTGACCGTCAGAGGTGTGGCGTCGACGGTGTCGTGGCTGGTGTGGTGGCTGGTGTGGTCGGCGGTGTGGAGGCTGGTGTGGTAGCTGGGGTGGTCGGTGTGTTCATCGCCACCTCAAGGTTGACCGAGTAGCCCGCCGCGACCACCGTGCCCGGCTTCGGGCTCATGCCGACCACCGTGCCGGCTGTCGTGCTGCCAGTCGCCGGCACATAGCTGATGTGGTAGGTGAGGCCGGCCGCCTGCACGGCAGCCTCCGCCACCTGGAGCGACTGGCCGATCTCGTCCGGCACCTTAGAGCCGCCGCCAGAAACCGTGATGGTGACCGTCGTTTCCGGACTCACCAAGGTGCCTGCCGCCGGACTCTGATCGACTACGGTCCCAGCGGGCTTGGTCGAATTCGGGTCCGTCTTGACGAACGGTCGCAGGCCGTCAGCGATCAGGGCGTTCTGCGCCTGCGTCACGCTGTCGTTGGCCAAGCGCGGCACCTTGACCTGCTTCGGGCCCGTTGACACGTACAGGGTCACCACGGTGTTGGCCGGTTCCAGGTTGCCGAACGGCGGGTTGCTGTTGATCACATGGTTAACGGCCACCGTCCCGTTGGGCTGCTTGACCACCTTTGACTGAAGGTGGACGGCGCTGATCTGCGCCATCGCCTTCTGCTCGGTCAGCCCTTGCACCTGCGGCACCGCATACGTCTTGCCGCCGCTGCCGAGCAGCGCGTATGCCACACCGCCGACCACGCCAAGGACGATCAGCACACCGACGATCCACGGCCACCGCCTGCCCCGCCGGTCGGGTTCGTCATCGTCCCCGGATCCGTACTGGTAGGCGGGAATCGCACCGGTTGGCCCGCCTGACCCGCCCGCCCCCGCCATCATGGTCGAGGTGCCCATCCGCTGCGTGCGCGGATAGGACCCGGAAGGCGGCGCGTTCACCGGCATGCCGGAAAGCCCGCGCTGGATATCCCCGCGCATCTCGTTCGCGGACTGGTACCGGTTCGCCGGGTCCTTCGCCATCGACTTCAGCACGATCGAGTCAGCCCATGCCGGAATCTCCGGGTCGATCCTGGACGGCGGGATGGGATTCTCCGTCACGTGCTGGTAGGCGATGGCGACCGGCGAATCGCCGGTGAACGGCGGCCGGCCAGTGAGCAGCTCGTACATCAGGCATCCGGCCGAATACAGGTCGCTGCGCGAGTCCACCCGCTCGCCCCGGGCCTGCTCGGGGGAGAGATACTGCGCGGTGCCGATGACCTGCGCCGTCTGGGTCATCGTGGCCTGGGAGTCGCTAATCGCCCTGGCGATGCCGAAGTCCATCACCTTGATCTCGCCGGACCGCGTGATCATGACGTTGGCCGGCTTGATGTCGCGGTGCACGATGCCGTTGCGGTGGCTGTAGTCCAGCGCGCGCAGCACTCCGTCGGTGATCTCGAGTGCCCGCTCGGGCAGCAGCCTGCGGTCGTTGCGGAGCAGGTCACGCACGGTTTGGCCGTCCACGTACTCCATCACGATGTACGGAACGGTTTCCGGGCCTAGGTTGTCCTCGCCCGTGTCGTATACGGCGACGATCGACGGGTGGTTCAGCGACGCGGCCGACTGAGCCTCGCGCCGGAACCGCGCCTGGAAAGTCACGTCCCTGGCCAGATCCTCGCGCAGCGTCTTCACCGCCACCACGCGGTCAAGGCGGATGTCGCGAGCCCGGTACACCTCGGCCATGCCGCCGCGCCCGACGACACCGTCGAGCTCGTAGCGGCCGCCTAGCACCCTGGGCTGTGTCATATCTCGCACTTTCCCTACCCGTCCTGGATCCTTGTGTTCGGAGTCTACGAACCTTCTTGCGGAGCCTGCGAAGGGTCGGTCGGCTCGACGGTTCCGGTCGGTGTTGGAGTCGGGGTTTGCGTTGGCGTCTCGCTGGGTGACGTGCTCGGGCTCGGGGAGGTTAGCGTGGTGCTCGGCGCGGGCGACACGCTGGGCGGCGACGATGCGCGCCGGGTGGGGGTTACCGACGGAGGCGCCAGCCGTGGTGCGAGCGTCCCCGCATCGAAGAAGCTTGGCACCCGCGTGGTCCTTGGTGACGGCCCGTCGGTCCGGTGGGCCCGGACGGTGCTGCTGGTCGACACCGTTGCCGCCGGGTGCCTGCTGGCCGTCACGACCGCTATTGTCCCCCCCGTCAGCGCCCCGACCAGGCCCACGATGGCAAATATCAGGACAGCCGAACGCCGCGAGCGGGCGTGCCGGTCAGCTGCGCCTGTCATCGGCCCGGTGCCCGCGTGAGGCAGTGCGGGGCTGGTCGGGCTGGGATCGGAGAACCAGGTGGTCGGATCCGCGAGCTCGGCGGATTCGATGATCCACGGACCCTCGCCGGCCTCCGGCGTCCCGCTCAGGGCGCTCGCCCGGTCGGCGACCGCCTGGGCGCTGGCTGGTCGTTTCGCGGGTTCCTTGGCGAGCATCTGGCCGACCAGCGCAGCGATCCGTGGCGGAACGCTGGCAGGCAGCGGCGGCGGCTGGTTCTTGACGTGCGCGAGCGCCAGCGCGATCGGCGTGTCCGCGGTGAACGGAGGCCGACCTGCCAGGCACTCGTAGGCGACAACGCCCAGTGAGTAGATATCGGTGGACGTAGTGACCGGACGGGCGCTGGCCTGCTCGGGCGAGACGTACTGCGCGGTGCCCATGACCATGCCGGTCTGGGTCAGGTGCGCGGCGAGCACAGCCCGCGCGATCCCGAAGTCAGTGATCTTTACCTGGTGGTCCGGCGTGATCAGCAGGTTCCCTGGCTTGATGTCGCGGTGCACGATTCCGGCCGCGTGCGCGGCCGCGAGCGCCTTAGCCGCCTGCGCGACGAGATCGAGCGTGGCATCGGCGGACATCTGGCCGTCGCGGGCAAGGGCCGCGGACAGTGCCTCGCCCTCGACAAGCTCCATGACCAGGTACGCGACACCCGACCCCGGTGGCCGGTCATTTCCAGGGAGGTCCTGGTATGACTCGCCGTAGTCATAGACCTGGGCTATCCCCGGGTGCGACAGGGACGCCGCGTACCGGGCCTCGGCCCGGAACCGTGAGCGGAACTGCTCGTCGGCCGCGTGCGCGGCGGACAGCAGCTTGACCGCGACCGGCCTGCCGAGCAGTTCGTCGGTGCCGCGCCAGACCTCGCCCATCCCCCCGGCCGCGATCCGCTGGGCCAGCCGGTAGCGCTTGCTTAGCAGGCGTCCGTTCGGTATCTGCCTTGGAACTTCAGCTACGGCCTCAGCCGGCTCCGCCGCAGCAGCCTCGACGTCCGCCATGGGCTCAGCCGGCTCGGGCAGGTCGGTGGCTTCGGCGGGCTCGGGCAAAGCGTCTTCGGCGGGTCCGGGCACGGCGGGCACGGGCTCCGTCGCAGCCGTCTCAGGTATGCCAGTCACTGTCGCCCCAGGAATGCCAGGTACGCCTTGATCACTTGCACGGCGATCGGGGCCGCGGCCGCAGCTCCGTAACCCCCACCCTTTATCACGACGCCGATAGCGATCGTTGGGTTGTCGGCAGGTGCGAACGCGGTGAACACCGCATCGTTGAGGTTGGTGTTATTTGTCCCGTTCTGGGCGGTACCTGTCTTCCCCGCGATGTTCAGGCCCGGGGCTAGGATGCCGGGAACCGCGTGCGCGGTGCCGTACGACGACTGCACCACGCTGATCATCATGTTCTTGATCTGGCTGGCGACGTTCGCGCTTACCGGCTGGCTGAGCTGGTCGGTCTTCGCCTGCACCGTGGTGAGGTCAGGTGCCTTGACGTCCTGGACGAGGTAGGGCTTCATCAGCTTGCCGCCGTTGGCGATCGCTGACGAGAACATGGCTTCCTGTAGTGGCGTCACCGTGTCGCTGTACTGGCCGATCGCGGAGTAGGCGGTCAGCGCCTGGCCTGCGGCCAGGACGTAATTGCTCGGCGAGACCTGCATCGGGATGGTCAGGCTGGAGCTGTTCATGCCAAACTTCTCCGCCTCCTGCTTGAGCGCGGCGCTGCCTAGCTTGATGCCGATGTAGCCAAAGACGGTGTTGCAGGACTGGGCGAAGGCAAGGATAAGCGGAACATGGCCGCCGCCACCGCCGCAGGCCTCGCCGTCGGAGTTGATCAGACGGTTGGTGGTGTCGGCCAGCGCCAGGCTGGTGGGCGCGTACACCGACGTCTGCGAGTTGTAGCCGCCGTTGCCGATCGCCGTGGAGCTGGTCACGATCTTGAAGGTGGAGCCGGGTGGGTAGCTGGCATTGATCGCCCGGTCCAGCAGCGGCTGGCTCGCCTCGTGCCGGAGCTTGGCGTCGAGCTTGTCGAGCTTTTGTCCGTTGAACGTGGCGTAAGCGTTCGGGTTGAAGCTGGGGTAGGACGCTAGCGCGAGGATCGCGCCGGTCTGCGGGTCGACCGCGACGACGCCGCCCGACTTGCCGGCTGCCTTGAGCGCGTCATATGCGGCCTGCTGCGCCTTGGAGTTGATGGTCACCTGCACGCTCGCGCCCTGCTGCGGCTTCCCGGTGATCAGGTTGATCAGGTTCGGCACGGTGAGCGTCGGGTCGGTACCGGACAGCAGCTTGTTTTCGGCCTGCTCGATGGCGCTCTGGCTGTACAGCGAGTCGTAGCCGGTCACCGGCGCGTACACCGAACCGTACGGGTAGTAGCGCTGGAACTTGTAGATTCCCTTGACCGGCCGTGACTTGGCGATCGTGACGCCGTCGGCGGTGGTGATCGAGCCCCGCTGGTACTGATACGCCTGGTCGAACGAGCGGATGTTGCCGCTCCTGTCCGCGAGGCTGTTGGCCTGGAATGCCTGGAGGTAGTTCACGTTGATCAGCAGCAGCACGAACATCACCAGGCAGGCGAGCGAGATGCGGCGCAGTGCGTGGTTCACCCGATCCTCACCACCTGCGTCATGCCCTCGTCCTGGATCGCCTGCGGTGGCGGGCGCCGTGCTGTGTCGCTGATCCGCATCAGCATCCCGATCATCATCCAGCTGGCGACCAGGGATGAACCGCCCTGGGACAGGAACGGGGTGGTGATGCCGGTCAGCGGGATGAGCCTGGTCACGCCGCCCACGATCACGAACACCTGGAGGGCGAGCACGAACGCGAGGCCGCCCGCGAGCAGCTTGGCGAACGGGTCACGGGTGGAGATCGCCGCGCGCAGCCCGCGCTGCACGATGAGGCCGTAGATGATCAGCAGCGCCATCAGCCCGGTGAGCCCGATCTCCTCACCGAACGCGGTGACGATGAAGTCGCTCTGCACCAGCGGCGTAAAGTACGGCTGGCCGCCGCCGAGGCCGCGGCCAAGTACGCCGCCGTAACCCATCCCGTACAGGCCCTGCACGAGCTGGTAGGCGTTGCCGCTCGGGTTGCTGCCGGTGAACGGGTGCAGCCAGATGTCGAACCGCTCACCCACGTGACCGAAGAGCCGGCTGGCGGCGACCGAACCGAATACGAAGAGGGCTATGCCGATGAGCAGCCAGGACGTGCGCTGCGTAGCGACGTAGATCATGACGACGAAGAGACCGAAGAACAGCGCCGAGGTGCCGATGTCGGACTCGAAGACCAGCACGAGCAGGCTGGCTGCCCAGGCGATGAGCACCGGGCCCAGGTCGCGGGCCCGCGGCAGGTCGATGCCGAGGAAGCGACGGCCGGCTAGCGCGAGCACATCCCGCTTGGCGACCAGGTAGCCGGCGAAGAACACGGCAAGCGCCAGCTTGGCGAACTCCTCCGGCTGGATGCTGAACCCGCCGATGGCAAGCTGGATCTTCGCGCCGGTTCCCGGCACCTCGCTGATATGCGATGGCAGCAGCGCCGGGATGGCGAGCAGGATCAGGCCGATGGCGCCGAACGTGTAGGTGTACCGCTGTAGCACGCGCGGCTCGCGGATCAGCGCGAGCACACCGATAAAGCCGGCGATGCCGATGGCGGTGTACATGAGCTGGATGGCCGTGGCCGACGCGCTCATCGGGACGGACAGGCTGCCCGGGTTACCGTTACGCCCAACCTCCTGTAGCCGGTAGATCATCACGATGCCGAGGCCGTTCAGCAGCGTGGCCAGCGGCAGCATCAGCGGGTCTGCCCAGGGGGCGAACCTGCGGACCGCGAAGTGGGCGACGAGGATGAGCACGGCGAATCCGCCGCAATACTCGGCCATCCCGGCCGGTAGCTTGCCATTCAGCCCCAGGCCCACGCTGCCATAGGCGAAGACGACGACCGCCACGGCGAAGATGAGCATGAGGAACTCGGTGCGGCGCCTGCCGCGGGGCATGGGTACTGGCCTGCCAAGACTGCCGGGCGCCCCGGCGCCTGTTCCCGGCTGGGCGCTGACGGCGCTCACGGCGTAGACCCGCCGCCAGGAGATGCGCTCGTGCTGCCGGGGGACGCGCCTGTCGTGGCTTGTGTGCCGCCGGTGCTGCCGGCCTTCGCTGCCGTCGGCAGCTGCGGGCAGTCCGTCGGCGGCGTGGGCGGCTTGGCCGGGGGGGTCGGCGCACGGCCGGCCTTGGCCGCGCCATGCTTACGCTTCTGTGCCTGGTAGGCGCTGAGTTTCTGGGTGTACGTCTTCTCCGCCGTCTGGTACTGCTGCTGAGCCAGGAAGGCCAGCTGGCAGGTCTTGGCACCGGCCCGGATGTTGCTCACGATCTTGGTGGCGTCGGTGAGGCTGCTGGCGGTGATCGTTTCGATGATCTGCTGACGGTCGTCGGTCGTGACCTGCCCGATCGGAATGCCGGTCCGCTTGTAGACCTTGGACATGCTGATCCCGGCCAGCTTCTGGCTGACGCCCCGGTAGATCACGACCTGGCCGCTGTCCTCGCCCACGTAATACTGGCGCTGGGTATAGCTCCATGCCGCGAACCCGCCGCCGACGATGACGGCGACCAGGATCACCAGGATGGTGGTGACGATCGGCCAGGGCCGCCGGTGCGCCTGCTCGCCGTCGGCCATGCCGCCGTTCCTGCCGCCGGGGTCCTCGTCATCTACCGCGTCGGCAGATTGAGGCGGCTGGGTAAGCAGGTGCGCGCGGGTCGCCGGGGTATCAGCGCGGGCCACCGGGCGGCCGCTCTGGTTGGACGCGGCGCCCGCTATCACCGAGACCTCGCTGGGCGGCACCGTGGCGGTGGCGCTGTCCAGCACGTCGGCCACGATGCAGGTGATGTTGTCGGGGCCGCCTGCCCGGTTGGCGAGATCGACGAGCTGGATGACGGCCTCATCCGGGTCGGCGATGCTGAGCAGGGTCCGGTGCAGGGTTTCCTCTGTCACCACGTCGGACAGGCCGTCGGAGCACAGCAGGTACCTGTCCCCGGCCTGGGCCTCGCGGAGCGAGAGGTCGGGTTCCGCGTCGGTCCGGCTGTCCAGCGCGCGCAGGATCAGCGAGCGCTGCGGATGATTCGCCGCCTCGTCCGCGCTGATCCGGCCCTCGTCAAGCAGCGACTGAACCAGGGTGTGATCGCGGGTGATCTGGTAGAAGTCACGGTCGCGGAGCATGTAGCCACGTGAGTCGCCGATGTGGCACAGCGCGACCCGGGGGCCCGACCAGAGCATGGCGGTAAGTGTGGTCCCCATGCCCTCGACCGACGGATCGGCGGCGCTCATGTCTTGCAGCCGCGCGTTCGCCTTGGCGACGGCGTCGGCGAGCGCGCCGAGCATGTCCATGCCTGGTACGTCGTCGTCGAGGCCGGCCAGGGCGGCAATGGCTACCGCGCTGGCCACTTCGCCTGCGGCATGGCCGCCCATGCCGTCGGCGATCGCGAGCAGGTGCGGACCTGCGTACGCCGAGTCTTCGTTCCCCTCTCGGAGGAGGCCGACGTCCGAGCGGACCGCATAGCGGAGTGCAAGTGTCATCTGCGCAATTCCAGTGTCATCTGCGCAATTCCAGAACGGTCTTGCCGATGCGGATGGGCACGCCGACGGGCACCGGGGTCGGCTGCGTCACCTTCTGTCGATCGAGGTAGGTGCCGTTGGTCGAACCGAGATCCTCAACGATCCATTGACCGTCCTGCGGGAATAGCCTGGCATGTCGGCTCGAAGCGTAGTCATCGTTCAGCACTAGCGTGGCGTCATTCGCCCGACCGACGGTGATTTGCTGATCAGTTAGCCCCAAGCTCGTGCCGACCAGGGCGCCCGACGTCACCAGCAGCCTGTGCGCCTCGCCGCGGCCGCCGCGCGCGGGGCGGCTTGGCCGCGGGCGTTGCGGTTGCCGCTGACGTCCCGCCTTGCGGCCAGCTCCCGACGTACCGAACATGTCGGTGCGCACCACGCCCACCGCCGCGATCACGAATAGCCAGAGAATCGCGAGGAAAGCGAGCCTGATGAGGAGAAGGGTCAGCGTGCTCATCGGGTCATTGGTCCTGCCTGCGATGCGTCAGTAGCTGCCGTCATTACGGAATACCAGGGTCGTCCGGCCGAGCGTGACGCGGGTGCCATCGGTCAGCAGCACTCGCCGGACCGGCTGGCCGTTGACGAAGGTGCCGTTCGTGGAGCCTAGGTCCACGAGAACAACCTCCCCATCTTCCACGCGTAGCTCGGCGTGATGCCTGGACACGCCGGGATCGACCAGCCTGAGGTCACAATCGGTACCCCTGCCCAGCATGGTCACCGGCGTGGTCAGCTCATAGGTGCGCTGTCTGGCCCCGTCCGGCCCTGGCTCCGGCCCGGACACCAGGAGCCGTGGCCTGCCCGCGACCCGGGCTTGCGGCGGCTTCGGCATATCGCTCGCGGGCTGGCGGATCTCACCGCCCTCGACGGTCGTGCCCCTGATCACCCCCGAGCGGATCCTGAACATGCCCGTCGTCAGGTCGCTGACCCCCTCGAAGCGCATCCGCACCGGTCCGACGAAGGAGTAGCCCTGTTCCTTGGCATACTCACGGGCCAGGTTCGCGAGCTCCACGCCGAGACTGTCCGCGTAGACCTCGAGGCGCTCGTAGTCGGCCTCCGCGAGTTCCACCACGAAATCGTTCGGAACCAGAGTCCTGCCCTGGGCCACGATTGCGGCCCGGTCGTCCATCTCCCGTTGTACCGCGCTTGCGATCTCCACCGGCTGCAGCTCGGACTTGAACGCCCGCGCGAAGGCACCCTCGACCATGCCCTCGAGCCGCTGCTCGAAGCGCTGTAGGACTCCCACAGGGGGGTACCTCCCTTCCCTACTGCCCACGATCGTATCCGCGGGCTGGCCGGCCTAGGACGTGCTAACCTGACTCCTTGCCAAGAGCCGGTGCGTGGAACTCGTTCATTGAGAAGCCAGCCGCCCCGGTGAGCTCTCCGGGCGGGTGGCGGAACGGCAGACGCGCACGGTTCAGGTCCGTGTGTCCGAAAGGACGTGAGGGTTCAAATCCCTCCTCGCCCACAGACTTCTTCATTTAGCTGACCTCCGCGTTCCGCGCTGGAGGCTCCGCGCCCCGCTGTCGGCACGGTCGATAACATCCACGCGTGACTGAAAGCTTCTACGTCCCCCTCGGCGACGGGCGCTGGCGGGCTACGGTGCACACAACAGGCCCGTGGGACGTTCATGCGCAGCACGGCGGTCCGCCGAGTGCGCTGCTCAGCCGAGCCATTCAGCAGTGCGCACCCCGTGACGACATGATAATCGCCCGGTTTACCTGCGAAATCCTCGGTGCTATCCCGGTGGGCGAGCTCGAGCTTCGGGCCAGGGTGGTGCGGCCTGGCCGCAGCGTCGAGCTGGTCGAGGCGGTGGCGCAGGCCGGCGGCCGTGACGTGGCCTCGGCCAGGGCATGGCGGGTGCTGCGCACGCCGGGCCCGTCGGTGCCGGACAGTCCTCCCGCGCCGCCAGGGCTGCCGGACCGGTCAGTGCAGCGGACGCCGCCCGGCTGGGTCGATGGGTACCTGTCGGCGATCGAGTGGCGCCCGGTGCGTGGCGAGTTCGGCTCGCCGGGCCCGGCGACCGTGTGGGCCAGGCTCCGTTATCCGCTGGTTCCTGACGAGGAGGTCAGCCCGCTGGAACGGGTCCTCGCCGTGGCGGACAGCGGCAACGGCCTGTCCGGCCAGCTCGACATCGCCGAGTGGCAGTTCATCAATCCCGAGCTCACCGTGCACCTGCACCGCGAGGCAGTCGGTGAGTGGATCTGCCTGGACGCCTCGACCACCATCTCCACCGGCGGCGCGGGGCTGGCCAGATCGTCGCTCTGCGATCTCCAGGGGCCGATCGGCGTCGGCGCGCAGTCCCTGCTCGTCACGCCACGGCGCCTCGGCCCATCGTGAGGTGCGCGGCCTAGCCCGAGGCGTCAGGGCACGACCATGACGGGGCAGTGCGCGTGCCGCGTGAGCCAGCCGGGTACCGAGCCGGCCACGTGCCGCCACACACGAGTCGAAGCACCGACGACCAGCGCATCCGCGCCGTGCTCCGCGGCGGTGGCCGCGAGTTCCCGCGCCGCGCTGCCGCGGCGGGCCAGGACGCACACCTTCAGCCCGGCGCTGTCGGCAATCTGGTCAAACTCGGTGAGCAGCCAGCGCTCAAGCTCATCGCGGTCCCGCTGCATCCCGACCACCTGGCCGGTCAGCGGCTCGCAGTACACGCCGGCCGGGCACACGTGCACGATGAGCAGGGGACGATTCAGCCGCCTCGCCATGCCCGCCGCGTACGCGAGCGCGTTCCTGCTGGATCCTGATCCGTCGTAGCCGGCCACCACCGGGTGCTCAAGGCGGACACAGGTCCGGTCAGCCGTGCCGGAGTCCTGCGGCCGCTCTTGCGGGCCGCGGCGTTCCGGCCGGGCGTGCCGTAGCTGTCGGCGGCGCCCCTCCGGCTGTCCCGAAGCGGGTTGTGATTCTGCCTGGGCCATCGCGTTCGTCCTTGCGGGAACCCTTGTGCTCCCGGGTGCGGGTTGCTGCCCGCTCATCCGCACCGTAGCCCGGATAAGCGAGACTGTCATGCTGCTACCCGCAACTTTTCTTCTTCTGAAGTTACGTTAGTTCGTATTATGCAACTAAGCCAGTAACTGGTGTGAGCTGCGTGCTCCAGGGCACAATCGTTTCCGTGCCCGAACTTCCCGAGGTTGAGGCGCTCGCGGCGTTCCTCCGCGAGCGGGCCGTCGGCCGGGTGATCGACCGGGCCGAGGTGACCGCCATATCCGTGCTGAAGACCTACCAGCCGGACGTCACCGAGCTCTCCGGGCGAACGATCACCGGGGCGAGCAGGCACGGCAAGTTCCTCGACCTGGATGCCGGGATACCCGGCGCGCCGCTGCATGTCGTCATGCACCTGGCACGGGGCGGCTGGCTGCGCTGGCGGGACAGCCTGCCGGACGAGCGCTCCCGGCCGGGCAAGGGACCGCTGGCCTTCAGGCTCCGGCTGGTCGGCGGGCCGGGCTTCGACGTGACCGAGGCGGGCACCAAGAAGAGGCTGGCGGTCTACCTGGTCACCGATCCGGCCGCGATACCCGGGGTTGCCAGGCTCGGGCCCGACCCGCTAGGTGCGTCCTTCACGGTCGAGACCCTCGCGGGACTGCTGGCCGGCCGCCGGACCCAGGTCAAGGGCCTGCTGCGCGACCAGGCAGTCATCGCCGGCATCGGCAATGCCTACTCGGACGAGGTGCTGCACGCGGCGCGGATGTCACCGTTCCGGCTGGCCGCCACCCTGACCGACGAGGAAGTGGCCGCGCTGCACGCCGTGATCGTGACCACGCTGCGCGAGGCGGTGTCGAGGTCGTCCGGCCTGGCCGCCGGTGACCTGAAGTCGGAGAAGAAGGCCGGGCTCCGGGTGCACGGCCGGGCCGGCCAGCCGTGCCCGGTCTGCGGCGACACGGTGCGCGAGGTCTCGTTCGCTGACTCCGCGCTCCAGTACTGCCCGACCTGCCAGACCGGCGGAAAGCCGCTGGCCGACCGCCGGCTCTCCCGCCTGCTCAAGTAAGTCCGGCCGGCATGGCAGGCTGGGCGGATGCCCAGCCTGATACGCGATCTCGCCAGCGAGGTCGGAGATGAGCATGTGCTCACCGAGCCCGACATGCTGGTCGGCTACACCACCGACTGGACCCGCAGGTACCACGGCGACGCATTGTGCGCCGTCCGTCCCGGATCGGTGCAGGAAGTGACCGCCGTGCTGCGGGCCTGCGCGGCCCACGGTGCCACGGTGATTCCGCAGGGCGGCAACACCGGCCTGGTCGGCGGCTCGGTCCCGGCTAAGGCCCGCGCCCCAGCACCCGTCCCGGCTAACGGCCGCGCCCCAGCATCCGTCCCGGCCGCCGCTCCCGGCCCCCGCCCCGCTCCAGCCCGCAGCCTCGGCGCGGTGGTGCTGTCCACCAGGCGGCTGCGCGAGCTAGGACCGGTGGACACCCTGGGCGCGCAGGTGACCGCCGGGGCCGGGGTGACAATCGCGGAACTGCGGGCGCACGCGACCGCGGCCGGCCTGGAATACGGCGTGAACCTGGCGTCGAGAGACTCGGCCACGGTCGGCGGCACGATCGCGACCAACGCCGGCGGGATCGTCGCGATCCGGTATGGGGCTACCAGGTCGCAATTGCTCGGCGTCGAGGCGGTGCTCGCCGACGGGAGCGTCATCTCCAGGCTGTCCGGGCTGGCGGCCGACAACGCCGGCTACGACCTGGCCCAGCTGCTGGTCGGCAGTGAAGGGACGCTCGCGGTGATCACGGCTGCGAGGCTGCGGCTCTGGCCCGCCGAATCAGCCGCGGTCACCCTGCTGGCCGGAGTCGACGGGATCGCGGCGGCGGCCGCCCTGTACGCGCAGATTCGCTCGCTGGCTCCGGGGCTGCGCGCCGCGGAGTATTTCGAGGCAGCCGGTGTCGAGCTGGTGCGCGAGATCACCGGGCTGCCCGCCCCGCTCAGCCGGCCGGCGCCGGCATACCTGCTGGCCGAGATCTCGGGTTCAACCGACGATGCCGAACGGCTGGCGGCAATCCCGTCGCTCGAACAGGCGGCTGTCGCCGTCGACGCGCCAGGTCGGGCCGCGCTCTGGGCCTACCGCGAGCGGCATACCGAGGCGATAAGCACCGCCGGAATACCGCACAAGATGGATGTGGCCATACCGCTCACCAGGATCGCCGCATTCCGCGCCGAACTCGACGAGGCGGTGCGGGACGCGGCGGACGGCGCTGCCGGGACCGGGCCGTCCGGGCCGCGGGTGTTCGTGTTCGGCCACATCGGCGCGGGGAACCTGCACGTGAACGTGCTCGGCCCGGATCCGGCCGATAGCGCGGTGGATGAAACGGTGATGCGTCTTGCCGCGGCGCACGGCGGGACCATCTCGGCCGAGCACGGGATCGGCCGGGCGAAGGCGGCGCTGCTGCACCTGAGCCGCTCTCAGCCGGAGATTGCCGCCATGCGCGCGGTCAAGACGGCGCTTGACCCAGGTGGCCTGCTCAACCCCGGCGTCCTGCTGCGATGAGCGTGTTCACCGGCTGCTGAGCATGATCGGATGGCACGATGATGCGGTGGGGGTAGACACGCCGCCGGTCGGCAGGCAGATACGGGTAGACGCGACGGCCAGGGCCGTTATCGAGTCGGCGCCCGATGCCATCGTCGCGTTCGACACCGATCGCACGGTCCTGCTGTGGAATCCGGCAGCGGAGCGCATGTTTGGCTGGGCCGCCACCGAGGTCGTCGGCCTTGAGCCGCCGATCATCCCCGAGGAGCTGAAGGCTGAGCACAATGCGGTCCTCGAGCGGGTGCGCAGCGGCGGCCCGATCTCGTTCGCGACCCGCCGCCTCGGCAAGGACGGCGGCGTGGTCGATGTCCGCATCGACACGAGTGCGCTCAGCTCTCCGGCCGGTCACGTGATCGGCTGGGTGAACGTCTTCCACATGACCGGCGAAGACGAGGTGGCCAGGCACCACATGGCCGAGCGCGCCCGGGTGGTGCGTCGGCTAGGCGATGTGGTGGCGGACATGAACGCGCAGCGTGACCTGCATTCGGTGCTCGACCGGATCGCCGCCAGCCTGCGCGAGCTGACCGGAGCCGACGCCGGCGGTTTCGTGATGATCGAGGACGGCGTGCTCCGGCTTGTCAGCATGGACGGGCTGCCGGTTAGCCTGCGCGGCCGGACCGCCGCGCTGCGCAACAGCCTGGTCGGCGAGCTGATGCGGTCGGACAAGACCGTGATGATGACCACTGGCGAGCACGGCGGCTTCGACGACCTGATCTGGTCGGCGCTGCCCGGCCTGCACACCATCGCGCTCAGCCTGTCCCATGTCGGCGGGCGTCCCTACGGCGCGCTCTACGCGCTCTACAGCCGGCGGAAGGTCGGCCATGTCGAGCTCGAGCTACTCGAGCTGCTGGCCGGGCACGCCGGAGTCGCGCTGGGCAACGCCATGGCGTTCGAGGAAGTGGTGCGGCAGCGGGCGCATGAGCGCGCGGTCATCGACGGCAGCGCGGACGGCATTGCCGTGCTCGACGGCGCCGGGTACGTGCTCCAGTGGAACCCGGCCGCGGACATGCTGACCGGGGTATCGGCTGGCGAGGTGGCGGGCAGGCCGCCGCCGTTCCCGCTGCCTGAACCGGGCGAGAAGCTCACCCACCGGCTGCGCAGCGGCCGGTGGCTCGACGTGCTCTGCAACCGGCTGGACGGCAGCGACGAGCGGGTGCTCGACTTCCGTGACGTCACCGCGGCCAAGGAACTCGAGGAGGCCAAGGATTTGTTCCTGGCCACCACCAGCCATGAGCTGCGCACGCCGATCACGGTAGTGCAGGGCTTCGCCAGCACCCTGGCCCGCCGCTGGGAGAAGCTTCCCGATGCCGACCGCCATGCGGCTGTCCAGATGATTGCCGACCGGGCCGGCTCGCTGGGCCGTCTGGTGGAGCAGTTGCTGCTCGGCTCCAGGGCAGGCGCGGAGCATCTGGCGGTAAGCAACGGCCCGTTCGACCTTGCCGCCATGCTGTCCGGATCGGCCTCCGCATTCCGGACCTTGTCCGACAAGCACGTGCTCATCGCTGACATTCCGGAGATGATGCCTGCCGCGTACGGCGATGAGCTCGCCACCGACATCATCGTCGGCCAGCTACTCGAGAACGCGTACAAGTACTCGCCGGAGGGCGGCACCATTACGGTGCGGGCGCACGTGTCTGACGGCCAGATCGAGGTCACGGTGTCAGACGAGGGCATTGGCATCGCGCCAGGTGATCATGAGAGGATCTTCGAGCGCTTCGTGCAGGGCGAGACCGGCGACAGACGCCGGTTCGGCGGTATCGGCCTCGGGCTGTACATCGCGCGTCGGCTGGCCCGGGCGCAGGCGGGCGAGCTGACGGCCCGGTCCAGGCCGGAGTGCGGCACCGTTATGCTGCTGCGGCTCAGGCGCGCGGACACCGGAGGGTAGCTGGCCGGATTCCGCCTGCGACCGGCCGTACTGTGGAAACCACTGAGCTAAGCGCGCAACGGACGGAACTTGTATCACTCCATACACAGGAACAGTCAACTCGGTGGTACGTAAACACGGGAACGGCCAACTCGGTGGTACGCAAACACGGGAACGGCCAACTCGGTGGTACGTAAAGTTCTAATTTGTGGCTATTCCACAATTGTTCTGGCTAACTCCACCGGACCTGGTATAGCTTGCTCCAACGGGGGGCGCTGGGGAGCGGCGCCGCCATGTGTTCATTTGGCCGCCCCTCGCCCGTCCCGCGGGGCCGCCATGGGTCACGGGAGGATTGATCCATGCACCGGCTTCTGCCATCACGCCGCGACCACAGCCTCCGGCGGGTCGCTGGTTCCTTTAGCCTCCGGCGGGTCGCTGGTCTTTCCAGCCCGTTGCGCCTGGGCCGAGCGGGGGCGCTCATCGCGACGACCGGCCTGGTCACGATCGGACTTGCTGGCGTCCCGGCAGGCCCCGCTGCGTCGGCCGCTGTTTCATCGGCCACGGCGGCGTCGGCAGCCGGCTCCGCGGCTAGCCACGTAGCCGCTCCGCCGACGCCGCTCTCGGCGCAGCGGCCACTGGCCGCCCCCCGGGCCAGGAAGCTGCCCGACACCGTGCACCAGGTCTGCCCGGTGCCGAGCCGGGTCGGTCAGATGCAATGCATGTTGCTGATGCGTACGAACACCAAGCGTTATCTCGGAGTTGTCCCGCACCAAACCCCATCCGGGTACGGGCCCACCGACCTACAGAGCGCATACAACCTGGCAACGGCGTCGGCCAGCGGCGGCACCGGCGAGACGGTGGCCGTGGTAGACGCCTACGACGACCCGAGCGCCGCGGCCGACCTGGCCGTCTACCGCGCCCAGTACAGCCTGCCTCCCTGCAATACCTCCACCGGCGTGGGATGCGTCACGAAGATGAACGAGCAGGGCGCGTCGTCCCCGCTGCCTGCCGCGAACACCAGCTGGGCATCGGAGGAATCCGTTGACCTTGACATGGTGTCGGCGATCTGCCCGAACTGTCACATTCTGCTCGTCGAGGCCGCCACGAACGGGCTCAGCGACCTCGGGACGGCTGACAACACGGCGGTCAGCAGCGGGGCGGTCTTCGTGTCCGACAGCTGGAACGGGGTGGAGTTCCCCAGCGAGAGTTACTACGACAACGTGTACTTCAATCACCCGGGGGTCGCCATCGCCGTCGCTTCCGGTGACTCCGGCTACGGCACCGGCTGGCCGTCCGCGACGCAGTTCGTGACCTCGGTTGGCGGCACCAGCCTGACCGCCGACTCGGGCGTTTCCAGGGGCTGGACCGAGTCAGTGTGGAACGACAGCTACGGCGCGACGGGCTCGGGTTGCTCGGAAGACCCGAAGCCGTCCTGGCAGACGATGGACGACTCCAGCCCGGACGGCTGCCTGAACCGGACGGAGAACGACGTGTCCGCGGTGGCCGACCCGGCGACCGGCGTGGCCACCTACGACAGCTATAAGTCGAAGGGCTGGGCAGTCGTCGGCGGTACCAGCGTGGCCACGCCGATCATCACGTCCGTGTACGCCTTGGCTGGGACTCCCACGCCTGGCACCTACCCGGCCTCATACCTGTACCAGAGCGGGCAGGCGGCAAACCTGTACGACGTGACGTCGGGCTCCAACGGCAGCTGCGAGACCGCCCGGCAGTACCTGTGCAATGCCGAGACGGGGTACGACGGGCCGACCGGCTTGGGCACCCCGGACGACACGACCGCGTTCGCGAACACGGCGACCGGCGACGTCGTGACGGTCGCCGACCCTGGAGCGCAGGGCGAGGAGGCCGGCACCGCGGTATTCCTGGCAATGCAGGGCAACGACTCAGCCTCGGGCCAGACACTCGCCTATTCCGCCACCGGGCTTCCGGCCGGCCTGTCGATCGGACCCAGCACCGGCCGTATCACCGGCACGCTGGGCAGCGCGGCGGGCACGAGTACGGTCACGGTCACGGCGACGGACGGCACCGGTGCGACGGGTTCCGTGACGTTCTCCATGGTGGCCGTGCAGTCCCTGAAGACCGACTACCACGGCGTGTCCGGCCCGGTGGACCTGGATCTCAGCGGTAGCGGTAAGTGCCTGGATGACCACCAGAACGGCACCAGCAACGGCAACAAGATCCAGATATACACGTGCAACGGGACTGCCGCGCAGGACTGGGAATTCGAGCCGGACGGCAATCCCGGCGGGGCCGGTACGCTGACCATCCACAGCAAGTGCATGAGCGTCGCGGGCAACGGCACCGCGAATGAGACTCTGGTGGATCTGTCGAGCTGCGACGGCGTAGACGGCCAGCAGTGGCTGATCGTCGGATCCGACGGCCAGCTGTACAACCCCAACGCAGGCAAGTGCCTGGCCGACCCTGGCAGCGCGACGAAGAACGGCACGCAGGTGTGGATCTACAACTGCACGGGGAAAACCAACCAGTCGTGGATACCTCCGGGCAGCCCGGTCCAGTCCGGGATCAGCAGCAAGTGCATGGACGACAGCCGCGACAGCACCTCGAACGGCACCAAGATCCAGATCTGGACCTGCAACGGCGGGAAGAGCCAGGACTGGACCGTGCAGCCGGATGAGACGCTCAAGCTCGGCGGCAAGTGCCTGGACCTGACCGGCAGCAGCAAGCTGGACGGAGCCCAGCTCCAGTTGTATGCCTGCAATTCGAACGACGCGACGAACGCGAACCAGCACTGGATCATCGGGCCTAGCGGCCAGCTGGTCAACGCGAACTCCGGCCGGTGCCTGGACGATCCCGGCAATAACTCCTCAGATGGCACGCAGCTGGTCCAGGAAGACTGCTACGGCGAGCCCGGGGAGATCTGGGCGGTCAGCTGACCGCCCCGCTCAGGTCTTCAGCTGACCGGCCGACTCAGATCTTCGCGGGCTCGCGGACCCGAGGCTGGCCGCCGGATGCCTCCAGGTAGGCATCCACGATCCCGGGGACGTCGTCACCTGCCTGAACGATCTTGCCCTTCTCCAGCCAGATGACCCGGTTGCAGTTTTCCTCGATCTCGCCCAGGTTGTGCGCGACGAGGAACACGGTGCCCGCCTCCGCGCGCAGTTCGTCGATGCGGCGGTGGCTCTTCTGCCGGAACTCGGCGTCTCCGGTGGCCAGGGCCTCGTCGACGAGCAGGATGTCGTGGCTCTTGGCCGAGGCGATCGCGAACCTGAGCCGCGAGCCCATGCCGGTCGAATAGGCCCGCATCGGCAGGTTGACGAAGTCGCCTACCCCGGAGAATTCCACGATCTTGGGGTAACGGTCCCTGACTTCCTGGCGGCTCATCCCCATCGCCAGGCAGCCGAGGACCACGTTCTTCTCCCCGGTCAGATCATCGAGCAGCGCGGCGTTGACGCCGAGCAGGGCGCCATGACCGTCGGTGTAGACAGCCCCCTGCTCGGCCGGAAGCAGGCCGGCAATCGCCCGCAGCAGAGTCGACTTGCCCGAGCCGTTGCGCCCGATGACGCCCACCGCATCACCGCGGTAGGCCACGAAGGAGACGCCCCGGATCGCGTGCACCTCGCGGATCGAGGGGCGGCGCTGCTTGCGCATCAGCCGCATCAGGGAGCTGGCGGCGGTCCCCTTATCCCCGCCCCCGCCGTACACCCGGTACACGACGTGCAGGTCGTCCACGACCACCATTGGCTTAGCCACGGCCGTACTGCACCTCCGCCCGCCAGAAGAAGATGAAGCCGACCACGATGGCGAGAACCCCCCAGCCGATGCCGCAGTACCAGAGGGTTGCCTGGTTTATGACCGCGTGGCAGTGGCCGCTGTCCAGTATGTACTGCGACTCGCTGGAATGCTGGTAGTACAGGGTGCAGAGATGGCTGTTGTAGGGCTGTGCGCCGGGCGAGCTCAGCCGCTGCGACCTCATCAGCACATCCCGGACCAGCGTGATGTAGACGGCCGCCGGGTTGTACTGAAGCAGCCGGGTGAGCCCCGGGTGCTGGGCGAGGGTCCTGTAGGTCTGGATGCTGAACATCACGCCCGAGCAGTAGAACCAGGTCCGGACGATGAACGGCAGCAACTGGCTGACGTCGTCGAACCCGGCGCCGATGCGGGCCAGGATGAAGGAACAACCGACGTTGAAGAGCGTCTGCATCAGCAGGACGGGGATGATCAGCAGCCAGTACCAGGTGACGGGTTCGCCGACCGCGAGAACGGTCGCGAAGATCACAACGACCGAGACCATCAGCTGCTGGAGCTCGATCAGCACATAGCCGAGCGGCAGGCAGGCTCGCGGGAAGTGCAGCGCCCTGATCAGCGGCAGGCTGTCAAACATCACCCGAGAGGAGATGATGCATGACCGCTGCGTGAAGTTGAAGACGAAGACCCCGATGACCAGGAACGCGATGAAGTTTTTCACTCCGCGGCTGGTATCCAGCACGAGCCCGAAGATCAGGTAGTACACGCCCACGTTCAGCAGCGGCGTCAGCACCTGCCAGACCTGGCCGAGTCTGGAGTCCGTGTACATGGCGATATTGCGCGCGGTGGCAAAGCCGGTGATGAAGTAGCGCCGCTGCCATAGCTGCTTCATGTAGTCGAACAACTTCGGCCGTGCCGAGCTGAGCTGAAGGCCGTGCTCTCTCGCCAGGTCGGCCAGCGGGTCGCCGGGCAGGCCGGCCGCCTCGTCAGGGACGTATTCTTCGTCGTCCATTTCCGGAGCGTCGGACAGGCCGCCGGGCGCGCTCAGGCTCCTCCGCTTGCTCAGGCTGCCCGGCCCGCTCATCTGGCCGCGACCGCCCGCGCGAGAACCACTCATGCCGGAGAGCCTATTGGGCGCAAGGGATGCACCCGAGTGGCAGCGACCCGGCGAGGTGGCGGGATGCAGCCGGTTACTGGTGGCGGGATGCGCCCGGGTACTGGTGGCGGGATGCGCCCGGTTACTGGTGGCGGGATGCGCCCGGGTACTGGTGGCGGGATGCGCCCGGGTACTGGTGGCAGGACGCGCCCGGGTAGCGGTGGCAGGACGCAGTCGCGGCCGGGTGGCAGCACGGAGCCGCGTCCCAGTGAGTTGTATGGAGCAACTGTCACCAGCAGAATGTACCATCCTCAAGGTTGTGCGGTACAACTATTGCTGTGGAAGGTTTGGACGGCGAAGCGGAGCTAGAACGGCTCCTCATCCAGCTGCTGCGCGTGGTAACCCCGGCCGCAGCCGACGATGCCACGGATTCAGCACAGGAGTTCAGCGTATCCGCGTCTGAGGGCCGCGCGCTCGTACAGTTGCTAGCCGCACACGGAATCGCCCAGGGCGAACTCGCCAGCCTGCTCAGCCTGGAAAAAAGCACGGTGAGCCGACTTGCCGCGGGCCTGGAGCAGAAGGGCTGGATCCGGCGCGGCCGCGACGAGGGCAACCAGCGCTACGTGCGCCTGTACCTCACGCCAAGCGGCTCGACGATCGCGGTCAGGCTCTTGCATGCCTGGCAGTCGAGGCAGGCCAGGATCATCGCCTCGCTGACCGACGCCGAGCGCGCCGGGCTGGCTGTCGGCCTTGGCGGGCTGCTGCGCGGGCTTGTCGCGGAGGGAATCCTTGGCGGGGCGGCGCCAGGCGGCTCATCGGACGGACACCTCAGCAGCGACGCGGGGCTGGAAGTGCTGTGAGGTCCTGGTGACGCATCAGTGAACTGTTGACATCAAGGAGGTTATGGCGGTTTCCTGACGCGCTCTGCGGGGCATTTCCGCTCGTACCGGGTGGGAGTAGATCATCCGCAGCGGGACGGTGTGCGCCAGGAGGTGAGTGCGTCGAGTGTCGTTCTGCTCCCGCACGCACCGTCTAGCGTCGGCGTAGCTCGCCGCAGGCTGGGCTCGGATCTTCGCGCGCACGGCATCCCCGAGACCTCGGTGGGTGACGCCGCCCTCGTACTAAGCGAACTGCTGAGCAACGCGATCCTTCACGCGCGTCCACTTCCTGGTGCTCAGGTCCGGGTGGCCTGGACGCTGAATGGCGGGACGCTGGAGATGGCGGTAAGCGACGGCGGCGGGCCTACTCATCCACGGCAGGCAATGCCTTCCCCGTCCTCACCTGGCGGCCGCGGCCTGGGCATCGTCGAGCACCTGTCCCGCCGCTGGGGCGTTCGCAGCGAGGACCTAGGAATCACGGTCTGGGCTGTGCTGCCCGCTGGCCGGCACAGTGCCAGCCAGCTTCGGTCCCGCCGGTTGCCAGCAGGGGCTCGACCGTACCCGCCGGCTGGTTAGCGGTGCGACCTTCGCCCGGCCCGGAAGCCCAGCTTGATGGCTGCCACGCCTATCACGACGATGACCGCGATCCAGAAGAACATCATCAGCGCGGAGAGCGCCCACAAGACCAGCATGACCGCGAGAAGCGCGCCAACCACAAAGAGGATCAGTCGTCCCATGGCATCCAGGGTACGACTATTTCCCAGGTGTTGGTGCTACCAGTTGTCCGTTGCCAGCGCACGGGCGGCGGTGGTGCCCCGCCACGGTAGACCCGCCCATTATGAGGAAGGATCGTGGTCGCAAGGACGCGTCGGCCATTTATCTGACAGTGCGTGATTTTGCGGGCACGATTATGGTATGGGCGTGGATCTGGGGCCGGTGACGGCGGCGGCGGCGGGGGTGTCGCGGGCGACGGTGCCGGCGGGGGCAGGGGAGCTGGCCGGCGGGGCGGAGGTGATGCCGGGGCGGGCGCGGCGGGCGGGGGCGGGCCATCGGGCAGCGGAGGATACACAGCCGGGTTTACGCGCGGCGCTTCAGACGCTGGCGGAGGCCTCGACGCGGGGGGATCCGATGCTGGCGGAGGTCATCTGGTGCTCGTCGTCGCTGCGGGAGCTGTCGGATCAGCTGGCTGACCGCGGGTTCGCGTGCGGGAAGGACGCGGTGGCGCGGATGCTGCGGGCCGAGGGGTTCAGCCTGCAGGCGATGCCGAAGGTGCTGGAAGGCAGCAGCGGCTGCAAGGAGGGCCGGGACGCCCAGTTCAGGCACATCAACGCGATGATCGCGGCGTACCGGGCGGCGGGGGACCCGGTGGTCAGCGTGGATGCCAAGAAGAAGGAGCTGATCGGGGAGTTCGCCCGGCCGGGCGTGACCTGGCAGCCGGCCGGGGACTCGCGCAAGGTCCGCGATCATGACTTCCCCGACCCGGAACTGGGCACGATCGTCCCGTACGGGGTCTATGACATCGCCACCTGTCTCACCGGGACCGAGATCCGTGACCAGCGGATGCGCTGGCTAGACAAGCACGTCATCACCTGCGACGACGGCATCCGCGGCGAGTGGAACTACACCATCGCTCCGGCCGGCGACGGCACCGGAACCGACGACGGCACCGCCCCCGGACCCGGACCTGACCCGGCACTGCTCGCGGCGCTCGCCGCCGTCGCCGGCATCGGCGGCCTGCCGGCCCTGGCCGCCGCCATCGAACTGCCCTGGCAGGCCGCCCGCGAGCAGCGCCTGCACCAGACCCGCGGCGGCGACCGCACTGCCCGGCCCGGCGCCGGCGGCAAACCCGCCTTCCCCCTGGACGCCGCGCTCGCCGCCACCGCCTGCCACCACCACGCCGGCGTCAGCTACCAGATCCTCGGCCAGCTGCCCGGTACCGACGCCAGCACCATCGCCCTCACCGCCCGCCGGCTCACCCCGCTCCTGGAACCGCACGGCATCACCCCCCGCTACCAGCGAGCCCGCACCCGCACCCTGGCCCAGCTCCGCGACCACGCCGCCACCGACGGCATCACCATCCCCGATATGCCAGCAACCCACGACACGCCCGAGACCGCCGACTAAAAAGCAGACGCGTCCAATTGCGACCACGATCCTTCCCCATAATTCGATGATGCCCATGGACACGGCCATGACGGGCAGGGGGGGACGAATCCGCTATGTGATGCCACCCAAGGCTGGAGCACCGGTGGCCAGCGCGCCAGCGGCTTGTTGTCAGCGGGCGGACGGCGAGTCGGCGTGGGGCAAGTGGCTCATGGCATCGGTGAGCATGCGGAAGGTCGGGCACGGCCAGCGCCACATGCAGCTTCTGCACCGCAGAATCGGGCTGGTCGGATCTGTGGAGATGCCGCCCGCATCCAGCGGTGCGTGCAGCTCGAGCAGGCGCAGGCCCAGCTCGGCGAAGCCAAGCACCTCCTCGCGAGCGCGGCCGAGGAACTCGATGTCGTCGCGGCTGAACCTGGCGGTGACGGGCACGATGCCGTCGCGGTTGATCAACCGGGCGTAGTGGACGCTCGTCTCCAGCCACGACGACGCGTTGGCCGCCCTGACGCGCAGCGCGTCCAGGTGCTCGCGGAGAATTACACGGGTCGGATCGTCAGGCGGATCGTCTGACAGCCCGCGGCCCGCAGGGGGATTGTTGAGCGCCGCGGGATCCGGCGAAAAGTCGTGCCTCCCGGGCGGCGGAGCGGCGGCTGCATGCGCGATTGGTTGCGGAGTGACGGGTGCCTGCGCGGCCAACTGGGCGGGCACCGGGGAATGCAGCACGTGCCGATTCGCTACTGGCGCCGGTGCGACGGGCGGATGCGCTACCTCCGGCTGAGCTACCGGAGGGTAGGCCACGCCGGGGTGCGGCAGCGGCGCGTCATCCGGCTCACGCAGCTGAACATTCAGCCCCCGCCTCGGCAGCATGGTGGCGGCTACCGGCGCGGACAGGGGCAGGCCCGGCACACCCGATGCAAGAAACTCCGGATTTTCGTCGCTGTCACCCGTAGCGTTCATCTGCAGTGCTCCGCTCAGTGCTGAATTGGTGCACCCCCCCAGCTTGACGCACAACGGAGCGTATCGGAAGCTAAATCTTCGAGTACGCTGAGTAACGGACTGGTAGCCGACCCCTTAGGCCGGTAAGGTACCGCAGGTGGAGCTTAAGGTCTCGAGCCGATCCGAAGGTGATAGCACCGTCGTTTCCGTATCGGGCGAAATCGATTTGTATACGGCACCGCGGCTGCATAGTGAGCTTGCGGCGGCGGTGATGGGCGGCAGTCCGCCCAGGGTGGTCGTTGACATGGCCGGGGTCGAGTTCTGCGACTCCACAGGCATGAATGTGCTGCTTGCTGCGTTGCGCCGGGCACGCGAGCGTGGTGGGGAACTTGTCCTCGCCGGGCCGCGTCCAGCCGTGCGAAAGATCTTGCAGGTGACTGGACTGGAGTCCGTGTTCACCGTGCTCGATAACCCGGCGGCGGTGGCCGGCCAGTAACGCGCCACCCGAGCGCTTAGCGGTCAGACGCGCCGGGAAGCGCGGTGGCCGCACTAGGATCGCCCCATGTCTCCAAACGGTGACGTTGCCGTTATCGTCCCGGCAAGGGACGAGCGCGACAGGATCAGCGCGACCGTGCAGGCGGCAGCAGAGCTGCCGGGCGTGGATCTGGTCCTCGTCGTGGACGACGGATCGCGCGACCAAACCCAGGCCATCGCCGAGCGTGCAGGCGCCTGCGTCGTCAGGCATGCAAAGGCCCGTGGCAAGGGCGCGGCCATGGAGACCGGGGCCGAAGCCGTACGCCTCCTCGACAAGCAGGAGGGCCGGGCGGCCCCCCGGCACCTGCTCTTTCTCGACGCTGACCTTGGCGATACCGCGCAGCATGCTGGCCCGCTCGCCGAGCCGGTGCGCCGCGGCGAGGCAGACATGACCGTCGCCGTCTTCAGCAGCACCGTCAAGCTGGGCGGGCACGGCCTCGTAGTCAGCCTGTCCGGGGCCGGAATCAATCGCGCGACCGGCTGGCGGCCCGCGCAGCCGCTCAACGGGCAGCGCTGTCTCACCCGGGCGGCCTTCGATGCCGCACGGCCGATCGCCGCCGGGTTTGGCGCGGAGACGGCGCTCACCATCGACTTGCTCCGCAAGGGAATGCGGGTCACCGAGGTCGAGGTCCCGCTGGCCCACCGGGCCACCGGGACAGACTGGCGTGCCCAGCTGCACCGTGCCCGGCAGTTCGCCGACGTGAGCAGGGCACTGGCACGTCGGCTATGACCTGGCGCCGCGGTGCCAGGTCGCGGGCGCCGGTTCGCTGCGGGTCTGCGGCCAACGACGCGTCTGCGGCCAACGACGTATCTGCGGCTACCGACGGGGTCTCGGCTGGTGACGGGGCTTCGGCGGGTGAGAGAGGCCTGGCCAAGGGTGAGGTTCCGGCGGGCGGATCAACCTCGTTCGGCGCCAGGAGATTTTTTGGCGTGATTCCGGCCCGGGTCGGGGTCGGTGCGACGGCCGCGAGCATCGCGCTCACGCTGACCGTCGCTGTGCTCGGCCCCTCGCTCATGGAGCCACCGCTGCCAGGGCGGCCAGGACAGCCGCCGTGGGCCTTCGCGGCCCATCCGTCTCCGTACCTGGTGGTCGCCCTGACTGTCGCCGCGATCATCGCGGGTACCTTCGGTCTCGCGGTGACGATGCACGCGGCGCGGCGCGGCTGGAGCGTGTCGCCACGGATGATCCTCACCGCGGGACTCGTCGCTGCCGTGGTGCTTGCCTTCCTTCCACCGTTCGGCTCATCCGATCATTTGAACTATGCCGCCTATGGCCGGATGCTTGTCACCGGCCATAACCCATATCTCACCGGGCCCAATGTGCTTGCCCGGCTGGGTGACCCGGTCGCACGGGCGGTCGAAGCCCCCTGGCAGGCGAGCCCGTCGGTGTACGGGGTCCTGGCGACCGGCGGCCAGGCGCTTGCCTCATTGATCGGCGGGACGTCCGTCCGGCTCACCGTGTTCGTGCTTTCCCTGCTCAACCTGGCCGGATTCGCCGGAACCGGACTGCTGCTGCACCGGCTGGCGGCCGGGGACAAGGGCCGCCAGCTCCGCGCGGCGCTGCTGTGGACGTGCAATCCGCTGCTGCTACAGGTGCTCGTGGCGGGTGCACACGTGGACAGCCAGGGGATCGTCTTCGCCGTGGCCGCCGTGGCCGCCTTCGCCCTGGCGCTGCGCAGGGCCGTGGCCGCCGGCGGCACCTGGCGGTGCGCGCCTCCGGCGGTCGCGGCGGGCGTGCTCGCCGGACTCGGTTTCGCGGTCAAGCTGAGCATGATCCTCGTCGTCGCCGGCCTGGCGGCGGCGTGCTTGCTTGCCCGCCCGGCGCGAGCCGCGGCATCGGCGCAAGGCCGGGCCTGGTTCGGCGGGCCTATGGTCGCGCTTCTCGCCGGACTGACCGCCGGGTTCGCCGCGGTGACGGCGTCGGCGCTTGCCATCGGCGGGCTGACATCGGTGCGGCCGGCCATACAGGCAGGGAGCTACGTGTCGATCGGCACGCCCTGGCGCTGGGTGCGGTCGGGAATTGAGATCGTGACTGGCGAGGGCACCGCCGACGGCATCGTCAAGATCGCGGCTGCCGTGGCGGTGCTCGCGCTTGCCTGGCTGTTTCTGCGCGGGCTGCCAGGACCTGAGCGCCTGACTGAGCCGGCCGGGACGGCCGGCACACAAGCCGCCAGCCTGGCGGCGCGAGGGGTGCTCGCCTTCGCGCTCGCCTGGCTTACCGCCGGGTCCTATGTGCTGCCGTGGTACGACGGGCTCGCCTGGGCGCTGCTTCCGCTGCTGCCCTGGTCCATGATCGACTGGCTCATCCTTGCCCGGACCGCGACGCTCGCGATCGGTTACCTCCCGGCCAGGAGCATCGCTATGCCGACCGGGCTCGGCTGGCTGCGTTCGGTGGTCAGAACGGGAGTCACCCCGGCGATGCTGTTGCTTATCGCTGTCGTGCTCGTGCTGGGTCTGCGATCGAGGCAACCCGCAAACCGGGCAGTCCCGGCGCCAGGCTCTGTGTAACCGCTATGATGCGCCGTGTGACATCGGTTGCAGTGGCGTTGTTTGGCGTTGTGGTTGCGGCGTTCAGCATCGTCTTGGCCCTGGCGGCGAGACAGCGAGCGATCAAGGCCGTCGAGGAGTGCGCGGCATTGGCCCATGGCAGCGTCGGGTCCACGGGAGTAGACCCGCGTGCGGTCCGTGACATGGCGATCATCCGCTATGACGCGCTGGAGGAAATGTCCGGGCAGCTGTCGTTCTCGGTTGCGCTGCTGAACTCTCTCGGTGATGGCGTCGTCATGAGCTCGATCAACGGGCGCTCGGAGACAAGGACATACGCCAAGATCATCGTTGGCGGATCCGGTGCCCAGGAGCTGTCGCCGGAAGAGGAACAGGCGGTGCGCGGCGCGCGCCTGGGCCAGGGACCGCCGGCCGAGATGGCAGGCAAGGGCCGGCATCACAGCGTCAGCACCAGCCTGGCATCGTGATCTGATGCAAGACAAGTACGCCTACCTGGGTCCGGCAGGCACGTTCACCGAGGCCGCGCTGCGCACCCTGCCGGACGCCGAGCACGCCGAGCTGGTGCCCTGCCCTACCATCCAGGCGGCACTCGAGGCCGTCCGCCTCGGATCGGCGGAGCGCGCGGTGGTCCCCATCGAAAGCTCGGTGGACGGCGCCGTCACCGCCACCCTGGACGAACTAGCCACCGGCGACGAGCTGTTCATCTGCGCAGAGGTGCTGCTGCCGATCGCATTTGCCCTGCTCGCACGGCCAGGTGCCCAGCTTGGCGAGATCAGGACCGTGGGCGGCCACCCGCAGGCCCAGGCCCAGTGCAGGCGCTGGCTGGCCGGCAATCTGCCGGACGCTGAGTGGCTCCCCGCCGCGTCGAACGCCATGGCCGCGCAGCAGGTAGCGTCCGGAGATCTGGACGCGGCGCTGGCCGGTGCCTTCGCCGCGCCGGGCTACGAGCTATCCGTCCTTGTCGACGAGGTCCATGACAGGGCCGGCGCGGTCACCCGGTTCGTGGTGGTCGGCAAGCCGGGACCGCTGCCCGCCCCCACCGGCGCGGACCGCACGTCACTCGCGGCCTTCCTGGCCGATGATCACCCGGGCGCCCTGATGGAGATCCTCACCGAGTTCGCCGTGCGCGGGATCAACCTGAGCCGGATCGAATCCCGGCCGACGGGTGACGCCCTTGGCAGGTACTACTTCTGCATCGACTGCGAGGGACACGTCGACGACGCGCGGGTCGGCGAGGCTCTGATGGGCCTGCGCCGGGTCTGTGCGGACGTCAGGTTTCTCGGCAGCTACCCCCGGAGCGACGGCGGCAAGACCCAGGTCCGCAGCGGGACCTCCGACGCCGAGTTCGCCTCGGCCGCGGCCTGGGTGGCCAGGCTGCGTTACGGTCGCGTGTAGCCGGCCTTTACAGGTATGGCCCGTGTGCGCTGGGCGGCTGGGGTGCCTCGTCGATCGGCGGCATGACACCTGGCGGCAGCGCTCTGCGCATCTGCTCGAGCTGCGCCCGGGCCGCCATCTGCTGGGCGAACAGCGTGGTCTGGATGCCGTGAAACAGTCCCTCAAGCCAGCCGACCAGCTGGGCCTGCGCTACCCGCAGCTCGGCTTCGCTGGGCAGGTTGCCCTCGGCGAATGGAAGGGAGAGCCGGTCGAGCTCGGCGACTAGTTCTGGCGCGAGGCCGTCCTCAAGCTCCTTGATCGAGCTCTCGTGAATCTCCTTGAGCCGTGCCCTGCTCTTTTCGTCCAAGGGCGCCGCCCTGACCTCCTCGAGCAGCTGACGGATCATGCTTCCGATCCGCATGACCTTGGCCGGCTGCTCGACCATTTCGGTTACCGGGCGCTCACGCTCACCAGAATCCCCTGAGGCACCTGCATCCCCGATGGCCATCCCGTCGGGGCCGACCACGAGAACCTGGGGGTGCTGCTGCGGCTCGGAGTTCATACCGTCGCTCATCCTCCTAGTCTGGCGGGCGGAGCCTGCCGGCTGTACCCCGGGGGGCCCGCGACATTCGACGCCGTTCTCCGCGTCCGACTCGGCACGGGATCCTCGACTTCGGTCTGGCGCAGAACCGCAGGTCCGGCGGGTTCGCTGACGACAATGGCGCGCGCGCCCTGCTCCTGGGTGTTTGATTGGTGGCTGAGGGTATCGCTTGAACGATCGGGTAGCTTAGGCTTCGGCCTGGAACGCGTGTCCCGGCCCACGAGGATGCCATTCGCCTACCACTGGGACCTGGGGAGGAATGACCAGTGGCTAACCAAGACGAGGATCAGCTGGCAGGGGCGGAAGATGGCATGCTCGATGATCCGGCCACGGCTCAGGGGACCGAGTCCGCGTCAGAAACGCTAGCGTCCGGGGACGACGCGCGCCGCGTGGGCGGCGATCAGAACGGGGCTGACAGTGACGGTGGTTCCGTGCTAGCGATGGATGCCGGTCCTGGCGCGCGAGAAGAGGGACCTGCCGGGGACGCTGCTGATTCCACCCCGCTGGGCGAGGATGACACGTCCGTGGGGCAGGCCGATGAGCAGGACGCGGCAGGCCCTCAGCTGCCTCACCGCCCTGCTGGGTTTGCCGCGGATTACCCTCAGCCTGACCCGCTGGCCTACCCCGGTGGTGAGGCCGGTGGTGAGACGTCTGATCGCGGCAGTGAAGGTACGGGCGAGCAAGCTGTGGGGTCGGTCTGGCTGCCGCGCGATCCGTCGGCACCTGGCGTCCAGGCCTCGCCCTATGGCGGCGATTACGATCCCTACCCGGCGCAAAGCCAGGAGCAGGGGTACGGCGGCTACGGCCAGCCGCAGGGCTATGGCGCGGACCAAGGGTATGGCGCGGAGCAGGGCTATGGCGCGGACCAGGGGTACGGCGAGGAGCGCGGGTACGGTCAGGAGCGCGGGTACAGCCAGGAACCCGGATACGCCCCGACGGAAGGGTACGGTCGCGGTTACCCGTCGCCACAGGATTACGGCGAGGGGCAGGGGTACGGCTCTCCCGGGACGTACGGCGAGGACCAAAAGTACGGCGACGATGCACAGTACGGTCAAGGCCCGACCTATGGCCAGGAACGGCCATACGGCGATAGCCCGGCTTATGGCCAGGGGTACGGTCAGGGACAGGCCTATCCGGAGCGGCAGCAGTACGGCGGGCAGGCGCCGGGGGGGCTGTCGTCCGGCGGGGGCCAGGCGTACGGCCAGGAGCAAGGGTACGGCCCTGCTCAGGGGTACCCGCCGTCCCCGATGCCTCAGGCAGAGCGTGCGTCCGGCCAGCATCACGCACCCGGCGGGGATCAGCGGCCCGACCGGGATGAGGGACCTGACGGTGCGGATGGTCTTCACAGAGGGCCGGCGGTCAGTCAGGGGCAGGCTGGCGGCTATGCCCCGACGGTGGGCCAAGACCGGCCCGTGGGTCAAGGCCAGGCTGCGAGTGGAGGCCAGGCTGTAGGGCACGGCCAGCCCGCAGGTCAAGGCCAGGGCGTGGGTCAAGGCCAGGCCCCGAGTCGTGAGCCCGGCCTAGGTAGCCCGGGGCCATATCCGCCGCAGGACGCCCATCGCTGGCAGCCGCCGTACGAGGCAGCCATGCCGTCTGGGCCGCCGCAGGCCCGGCCCGATCCCTACGAGGTACAGGAGCCTTACGGCCAGCAGCGAGGGCGTGGTAGCGCCGATGAGGCGGCCCGGGCGTACGGCAGTGAGGGCGCCTACCCGCCGCCCCGCGCCCCCCAGGACGTCCGCCAAGCTGCCGGAGGCGAGGCGCTTGCGCCGCTGCCCGTCCATGCCGGGGAGCAGCAGCAGGTCGCCGAGACCGCCGATGACCTTACTGCCGAGGCGCTCCTTCATGGCAAGCGCCATGCACCTGGCGGAGGCTGGCGGCGCGCGCTCTTTAAGAGCTCAGGTGGCCTGATCCATCCGCGCGAGTCCGCTGATTCCGTGCGCCGGCGCGACCTGATAGCCCGCGTCCGGACGCCGGTCGCTGGCGGTCATCACCGGGTGGCGGTGATGAGCCTCAAGGGCGGGGTGGGCAAGACAACCACGACCGTCAGCCTGGGTTCGATGCTCGCCTCCTTGCGAGGCGATCGGATCATCGCCCTGGACGCGAACCCGGACAGGGGCACGCTGTCGGACAAGGTCCGCCTGGAGACAGCGGCGACCGTGCGTGACCTGCTGAACGAGCGCGACCAGATCCAGCGCTACGCGGACGTGCGCGCCTTCACGTCACAGGCGCCGAGTCGGCTGGAGGTACTCGCATCGGACCGCGACCCTGCCGTCTCGGTCGCGTTCTGCGAGGAGGATTACTACGACGCGGCGCGCGTCCTGGAGCATTACTACTCCATTTCGCTGACCGACTGCGGTACCGGGCTGCTGCACTCTGCCATGGCGGGCGTGCTGCGCATGGCGGACCAGATCGTCCTGGTCAGCTCGCCGTCCGTGGACGGTGCGCGGAGCGCGAGCGCGACGCTTGACTGGCTGGATGCCCACGAGTACGGCGACCTGGTACGCAACGCCGTGGTCGTGCTGTCCATGATCAGGCCGCGCAGCAAGAGCTCGGTGGACCTCGATCGCCTTGAGCACCATTTCGCTGGACGGTGCAGATCGGTTGCCAGGATCCCGTACGACGCGCACCTCGAGGAGGGCGCGGAGGTCGATCTGGAGCTGATGAGCCCAGCGACGGTGAACGCGTATCTGGTGCTCGCGGCGACGGTGGGCGATGGATTCGCCTGGCCCCGGCGGGCGGCGCGCCAGACCGCATTACGACAGGGCTGGGAGCGCCGGGGCGCCGAGAACGGCACTGCCAGGCGCTATCGTTGAGCAGCGCCAGGAGGGCTCGCCTAGTGGCCGATGGCGACGGTCTTGAAAACCGTTAGGGTGCGTGAGCGTCCTCGTGGGTTCGAATCCCACGCCCTCCGCTGGACCTCGGAAAACATCTTCTGACCTGGGCTTATGCGGCCTCTTTTGTGACCGTTGCCCGACCTTCGCGTGCGGCCAGACGCAGCCGACTGCCGCCGTATGTCGCTGGTCGCGGGATATACGCGGGATGGATCTTGAAGCGTTTCCCCAGCTCGGAGGCCGAAAGAAGAAGGGCCCCGGGATGACCGGGACCCTTGCATCGTAGATCGGTCAGGCGGCCAGCGCCTCATCGATCCTCCCGTTGGCGATCTCATCGACCATGATCACGATGAAGGGGAACTCAGCCGTGGGGGTGTGGTCGCGTTGCTTCCCGGCGAACCGCAGCGCCCGCGCCTGCATGTCGGCGACCGCGGCTTCGAGCAGATCAGCAATATCGGCGGGGTCGGCGGCATACTGACCATGCCGGTCGAACAGGGCGCGGCCGAACGCCAGCTCCATCAGTTTGGGGTCGCACGCCCAGACCTGCACCAGGCGGGCTGTCAGGAGCGGCAGCATCGCGCGGACCAGGCTCCACAGGTGGGAGCCTTTGCCCGCGCCGGTCGCGCCTGCGATCAGCAGGTGCGTGCCGCGTAGCCGGATCGTGAACGGCGAGCCGTCCTCACGGCGGCCGACTGGCAGCGCCTTGAGGTCCGGGTCGGCCGGGATGGGGAGCGCGGTCATCGGCTCGGCGAGCGCGTCGCGGCGGACCACCCCAGGATGATCATGCCGGGTGAGGCGGTGCGGACGCGGCACAGCAGCACCCGGAACCCGTGCGCCAGGCTGTCGGCCTGGTTGGCGAAGCTGGCCGGGCTCTGCCCGGAGACCAGCCGCACCGTCAGCCGGTCGGTGCACTCTCCGGCCTCAACCTTGACCAGCAGGGGCAGCACTGTCCGGCCTCGGTAGGCAGGGGCGAGCCCGGCTACCGTGAGGACGGCGTGCCAGTGCCGCCGGTAGTACCACCACCGCCACCGGCACCGCACCGGCACCACGAAGAACCGGGCGAACCAGTCCGGCCGCCAGATCGCAAACCCACCAGGGCCGCCAGCACCACCACTGCCAGCCCGGTCAGGCCCGGCCAGCCCGCATTCAGCCAGACCAGCAGGATCACCCCGCCCACCATGTCGAGCAGCGGGTGCCGGATGAGGAACCACACCAGCCGCCATAGCGCCCGCACGAGCTGGACGAGCCAGATAATGACCTCTGGCGTGCGATGCACGGGGGAGCGCCACACCGCGGCGGCGAACGGGTCGGGGTTGTCGATCTGGGCGATCTGCTCGCCCTGGACCTTGCCACGCATACGATGAACTCCTCTTCTTGCTTAGCCGTGGGAGAGAACCGGGGACGGCCGGAAGGTGCGAACTCCCGGCCGTCCCGCCCGAAGGTCAGGCCGCCGTATCGGCTGCCGCGCGGGCTTCGTGCTCGGCGTGCAGCCGCTCGACCTCGGCGGCGTAGATAGCTGCCTTGTCGGGCAGTTCGCGGGCGATCCGCGCGTCGGTCTCGGTGATCTGGCCCGAGGTTGGCAGGAAGGTCACGTCCACGTCGCCGTAGGCGATCCAGAACTGCGGCTTGTCCTCGTCCAGGCCGCAGACCCGGATCCGGACGGCGTCATCGGGGTAGACCAGCACGTCGATCCGGATCCGGTCGTCCGGCTGGGACCTGATCGTCGTGTAGGTGTAACCCGCGCTCACGCCGCCGCGTCCTTCACATCCGCGCCCCCGCGAGCCGGGCGGCCCGGAGCGCGGACCCCGGTCGCCTTGAGCGAGTACGCCAGGCGTCCCGCCTGGTTCACATACGGGGTCACCGTGAGCCCGGTGAACTCCACCGGCACGAACGGCAGCCCCGCAGGAAGCGGGGGGCAGTACCGGCTCGGTCTGCGCAGCCACCTTGACCTTGACCGTCTTGGTACGGGCTTCGGGGTCGGCATCGATCACCTCGACCGACCACAGCGGGAGGCCAGTCACCTTGTCCTTGGACTGGACGAACCGGTCGCCGCTGGAGGCGTCAAAGTCGCGGACCGCCTCGAAGCCACCGGCCGCGAACACCCCCGTGGGTGAACACGTGGCTGAACTCGACCGGGATGGGGCCTTGAGCGTCCTCGTGGGTTCGAATCCCACGCCCTCCGCTGACCTGGAGGAATGACCTTTGGAGGCCATTCCTAACATCAGATGAGACGGCGATATGGGGACGTCGTGGGGTCACGCGGATACGATCCCGTCTCCCGTGCCACCTTGCGGCCGGGCAGGAGTGCGACCACCGTTTCGGCGGCGCCGATCTGCATCTGCGGCTTTCGAGATGGCGCGGATGATCTGATCCCGCAGGTCGCGGGGATCTTCGCCTTGGACGTCGGCCTTGTGCCGTCTCGGGCGGCCGGGGTGGCGGGCATAATACAGCCCGGACACGCCGCGCCAGCACTCCCAGCCGCAGAACTCCCGCTGTACATCGGCGAGGGTGGGCTCACCGTCTGCGCCGGTGCGGTCCACGGGCTGGCCTCCGCGCTCTTGGCCAGCTCCGCGAGCCGCCGGGCGGCGCCTTCGGCGTCGGCCGCAGGCCAGGTGATCTCGCCGCTGGCATGGTGGCATGTCAGCTTGCGTCCGTCGCACCAGGCGGTCACGCCGGGTGCCACGGAGATGACGCCAATTAGCGGATAGGCGTGCGTGTACAGGTGGTCGAGCCCGAGGTCGCGCAGCCCGAGCTCCACGGCGGCGAGCACATCCCCCGGACGCCTTCGGTAGACGATCATCTGTCCCGGCCTCTGACGTGCAGAATCATCGAGATGTCTCCCAGCGGGGTCTGGATCTACCACTTGGAATAACAAGTGAGATGCACTGACCCTAAGCCCACATGTAAATACAAGTCAAGACACTTGGAAATACAAGCTGCGAGCTTGCTACGCGCGCACCGGTCCCTCCGCAGTCCAGCGGACGAGTGCAGCCTCATGCTTAACCTGGACGCCATCAGGATTGATCTTGAAACTGCCGAATAGCGTCTGCGCATCCAGTGCCGAGGCTGCCTGCCATAGCTGCTCCCGCGTGGTGCTGTCGGCTTGCCGCGCACAGTGGGCGGCGAGCACTGCTCCAGCAACCGCCTGCACGGCGGGGTAATCCGGGATCACGCCAGCGGATAGAGCCGAGTACGCGGTAAGGAAGTCCACCTCGTCCGGGCCTAGATCCGGCTTTCGTGCCACGCCGGGAAACCACTGCCCGACCCCAAAGATGCCGTCAACGTCCGCAACGGCTTCGCCGAACTCGCGAACACCTGCTGCTACCGCGCATATCAACCGCGGGGGGTTGGGAAGATCCCGGGCGTGCCTGACCATTTCAACATCTTCTTCAAACGAGCCCGCAGAAAACAGATCCCACCGTGACGATCGGTCGACCGATGGCAACTCGCCACCTGGATCAATGCGAATTGCCTCAATGCCGAGCCTGCGGGCCGACGCTTCGGCACCAGCCACGACCTGCTTTCCGAAACTGCCTTTGCCATGGATAACCCACAGCCTGGCACCGCTTTGACCGCTGATCAGCTTCCATAGGAAAGGCTCCGCATACTGGCTTGTCGGTGTCAATACCGACACAATATGACCAGGATAGGCCGCCTCGACGTCATCACCGGACCCACCGTGATTCCATAGCAGCCACCTGCCTTCAGCCGATACCCGCCCGGCCGTCCTCATTAGCTGCGTCGAATACGGGCCGAGCAGCACATCGCACTGCGGCGCTACCCGCCGCAGAACGGTCTCCAGCGTGCCCGGATCGCTCTTATCGTCTTCCACGATCAGCTCAGCAGCACCATCCAGCGATTGCCACGCTTCCAGTCCACGGGCAGCCTGAGTGCCGAACCTCGCATATTTGCCCGACAAGGACAAACACGCGCCGACGCGTAGATACCGCTGGCCAGAGTCGGCCCGGCCGCTAGTCACTGGTCATCGCTACTTCGTAGCGGAACTCGTAACGATCAGCGGCGGCCGTCGTGTTCTGTACTTCCAGCGGCCGGCCCTCAGCGTCATATACCGTCCGAAGTATCCGGATAACCGGAATCCCCGCGGGAAGAGAAAGCCCTTCCGCTTCCTGCGGCGTGGGCATCCTGCTCATCAGGTCATCCACCGAGCGTGCCACCTGGCGCCGGATCGGCCCGTCCGGATCCTCGATAACTGCGTGGACTCCGCCCTTGATCTTCCGGTGCTCCGCGATCGCCGTTCCCTGCACCATCTCGGCCGGATAATAGCTGTCACAGAACGCGATCGGCTGGCCATCTGCGAGGAAAATGCGGCGGCGGACCACAACCGGCTCGCCCTCATCAAGATCCAGCCGTAGAGCGACCTCGACCGGCGCATGAATGATCGCCACCTCCCGCAGTTGCTGCTCTGGAGATTGACCCTGTTCAAGTACCTGCGCGTTAAAGCCAGGCAAGCCAAGGCCGCGATGCTTGCGATAATTGAACCCGCTCAGCAATAGCCGCACATGAGGCTTGGGTCGGACGAAAGCACCACGGCCCTGCTCAGTTACAACAAGCCCCTCAGCCTTCAACCGCGCGATAGCCCGCCGCACAGTAGGACGGCTCGTGTTGTACTCCTGCGCCAAATCGTGTTCCGATGGCAGGCGCTCACCAGACACACGACTCCCCGACAGGATCTCCGATCGGAGATCCTCGAAAATCCGGCGATACGGAAAGGACTCGCCTGTCTCAGCCATAACTTGATACTACAAGTTGCTCCGCGATGATCCGGGTGGACCACCGAGCCAGATCGTCGCGGCCACCAGCTACGAGTTCATGATCCACGCGATACCCCCGGGTACGTTTCGTGCCGACCTCGGGCAGCTCATCGACCGGTACCTGGCCGCTGACCGTGACCAGGCCGCGGTGCCGATCGCGGGGCGGCTCCTTGACCGGATGCGCGAGCGTGATCAGGTGCGCCAGCGTGACCTGGCCACCCGAGCGCGGGCGGCTCCCCGGGCTGGTGCTGGGGGGTGCACCAGGCTGGCCGTGCTCGACCGCCGCGGCGGCCGTTGGCCTCTGGTGCTGGCCGTGGTCGATCACCGCGCAGGTCAGTGGCGTTGGTTAGGTTTGTCCGATGCCTGCGCATGAGATCAACGCTGCCGCAGCGGGTACGTGGACGCTCGGCGACCTGACCGTCAACCGGATCGGATTCGGCGCGAAACGCCTCACCGGCAGCGCGGCCTTCGACCTTGGCACTGCGAGTGACCGTGACCGGGTCATCGGCCTGCTGCGCCGCGCGATCGAGCTTGGCGTGAACCACATCGACATCTGGCCAGCCTCGGATAGGCCTACGCGCCGAACATCAACGGTTACCCGCATTCGGTCCCGAAGACATTGCCGCGGTCGGAGGTGCGCCTATGGGGGATGCCGCAGAATTAGTAAAGTAACGACTTGACTTTCGCCTACACTGAGCCGATACTCAACCACATGCTTTACCAATCGGCCACGCGAGACAGGGTGTTCCAGGCACTCGCCGACCCCGCAGACGCATCAGGGCGGAGTGGCTCGGCCAGGGACGGGCCTCAGCCAGCGAGCTAGCAGGATCGCTGGATATCTGAGCGCCGCATCGGCTGGGAGCGTCGCCTTGGCCGGCCGGCGATTACCTGGCTGCGACCGCCGGCCGGCCAGCCAGATCCCGGCGCCACGAGTCCCGGCAATGGCACCCATGATCAGCCTGAGGAGCGACAATGACGGAACGTTCTATCACGCACACTACGTTCGCCATCGAGCGTCACTACCCGGCCTCGCCTGCACGCGTATTCGCGGCGTTCGCCACCTTTGATGCCAAAATCCGCTGGACCGATGACCCCGACTACATCTCTGATGGCGGCGAGAGTGAGTTCAACTTCCGGGTGGGCGGCCGCGAGCGCTTCGGGGGCAAGGCGCCCGATGGCACGGGCTACCGCTACGACGCCCTGTACTACGACATCGTGCCTGGCCAGCGGATCGTGTACAGCTACGAGATGTACGAGGAGAGTGCGCGCATCTCGGTGTCTGTGGCGACCATCGAGCTAGTGTCAGCTGACGGTGGCACCAGACTCACTTACACCGAACAGGGCGCCTTCCTGGACGGCCTTGCCCGGCCTGAGGATCGGGAGGAAGGCATCACCGAGCAACTGGACAACCTCGTCAAGATCCTGCGGGCCGAGGCCGGGGAGGGTGACTAATGCGGAAGCTATTCTCGTTCCTGTTCGCCAGTCTCGACGGTTATCACGAAACGCATGATCACGATATTCACTGGCAGGACGTCGATGACGAGTTCGACGCCTTCGACCTGGCGCAGCTCGATGAGGCCGGCGCCATCCTGCTGGGTCGCGTGACCTACGAGGGGTTCGCCGAGTTCTGGTCCACTCCGGCCGCCCACGAGGCGGACCCGATACGCGCCAAGCGACTTAACGCGCTGCCCAAGGTGGTCGTGTCCCGGACGCTGCGCGAAGCCCAGTGGGAGAACACCACAATTATCGGCGCGGACGCCGACGTGGAGCTGCGCAAGCTGAAGGAGCAGCCGGGCAAGGACATTCAGCTGATCGGCAGCGCCAAGCTGACCGGCTACCTGATCCAGGCGGGGCTCCTCGATGAGCTGCGGGTCATGGTGAGCCCGGTACTGCTGGGCGGCGGCAATCCGGCCTTCCCGGTGTCCGGGCAGGTCAGCATGGAACTGCTGCGGTCAAGGCAGTTCAGCAACGGCAACATGCTGCTGGTATACCGGCCGCATGCCAGCGGCACCGCGGCTGAGCCCGCCGTTTAATCCGCGGGTCCTACTTCCCGGACACTGGTTCCCTGGCCCGGGCCTTCAACGCTGGAGTCAGTACTGGTGTCGATGATGGGAACACCTGGCGCTACCACCGCGGCGACGGCGGCAAGGCGGTCGCGATCCAGCCGCCAGTCGATAATCTTCCTGGTCGCCCACGTCGCGACGCCAGGCACTGGGCAGCCGAGCGCCTGTTCGTTGCCCCACAACAGCGGCGCGGCCCCTGCCCGGCGCCTGACTCCGATGCACTGGACCGCGGGGTGCTCGCCCGGCCCTCGCTTGTAGGCCGGGTAGAGGATGATCCCCTCGACATCTGCCCACGGGATGAACAGCGCCGAGCCGCGGCGCACCGTCAGCTTGTCCGGCACGGCACCCAGCGTGATGCCCGCATGATCGACGCGAAAGGCGATCGTGCGGCGGGCAAGGTCGATCACGCCCGCGCCCTGCGCTATGAAGGCCGCAAGGATGATGCCGATCGGGAGGAAGATCACCGGCGAGTGCCACAGGAAGCCAAAACCGATCAAAAGGAAGCTGGCGGCCACGCCCACGATGGCGCGGCCAGTCAGCCTGTGGCGTTCTTCGTAGCGGCCCAGGTCTGGCCTTGTCAGCTTCGCCCAGCTCACGGGCCGGTTCTGATCATCATGACACCGGCCTGTCGAGGTCGCAGTGCAGCAGTCATGCCGTCCAGTTGCTCCCCTAGCTTGGCGGAGTAGGTCCAGAGTCTCTGGTGAATGTTCAGGTGTACGTGGCCTCCTCATGATATTACCGGGCGGAAATGCAGAGAATGTCCGGCCGCCGTTGGCGTGGCAGGGCACGCTCATGCCCCATCATGAATTGCGCGGTGCCGGCTCGTCTGCCCGTGGCGCTACGGGTACATCGTCCGCAGTGTGTCGTCGAGGAAGAACTCCCAGTTTCTGCTGGCATAGCTGACGATCTCGGCCATCGGCGCGTCACGGCGCCCTAGACCGGAGTCGAGCGTGGCAAGGTCGTCGAACATCGCCGGGATGAGATTTCCCACGGTACGTGCGCTGTACCCGGTGATCTCGCTGATCTGGCCGCGGGTGCGGGCGCCGAGCGCCAGAGCCCGCCAGATGGAGCGCTTCGACTGGTCGCGCAGGATCGTGTCGCTGATCGTCGGCACGCCGTCGGCCGGCAGGTAGGAGTTGAGGACGGGATCGATGTAGGTACGGCCGTCGGCCGCGGCCTTCAGGGCTTCCATCAGGGTGTCGACCCGGCCCGTTCCCGAGCTCTTCGAGCAGAAGACCCGGACGGCGAGATCCTCGTAGGCAAACAGCAGGTGCAGGCGGCGGTTCGCTTCGCCCGCCGTCCAGATCACCACGCCGATGTCCTGCCGCGGCACCATCAGGTGATGCACGGCCGCAAGCCCGGTAACGAGGAGGCTGGCGCTGGTCAGCGAGATCTTCCCCGCGGCCCGGCGCGCCTCGAAGTCGCGGTTGAGATGCTCGTAGAGAAGGTCGACGATGGCGAGATCGAATTCGCCCGCGCGGTAGGCGTCCTTGGCCTCGACCGGATCGCGCTTGTGCGTCACCGTGCAGCCGAACTCCTGCTGAAGCTCCCTGCCGACAAGCCCGGCGAGTTGTACGTGGTCCTCGATCAATAAAATGCGCATCAGCGCTTCCCTGCCTCCTGGCGGTCCTCTCCTGTCTGCACGGTAAGGATCAGCCGAGATCCCTGCGGCGAGTGCGGAATCCGTCTCAGGTCGCCGCCCAGCTCGTGAGCGCTCGCCCGCAGGCGGTGCAGGCTTGTTCCAGTATTCTCCATGATCGCCTCGTCGAACCCGGGTCCGTCGTCGGCGATTTCCAGGACGAGCATGTCATCCTGCTGGGTCAGCCGTACCCAGGTGGTGGCCGCACCGTGCAGGACGGCGTTCTTCAGCAAGTCCCCCAGTGCCCTGTCGATGAGCGTTGCGACGGGCGCCGGCACGGTGCGCGCGCCACTTCGCGGCGTCTCGGCTATGCGGATGATGCCGGTGAACGCGCGTATGCGCTCGCTGCACAGCATGGCGAGCGGAACTCGGTCCATGGACAGCAGCTGGGTTATGCGTTGCTCGCTGACCGTGTGCTCAAGCTCACTGACCTTCTCGAGCATGGCGCGAACGTTCGGCTGCTCGAGCTTGACCGAGGCAAGCCCGGCCTTGATGTGAGAATGCAGGAAATCGAAGAACTCCTCGTTCTTCTGCTGCTCGGCCTCGATCTGGGTCTTCCTGACCACCCCGGTGAGTATCGACTCGAGCTTGCCCAGGCCGTAGGCGACCACGGCCAGGATGACCGACGACATGACGCTGAGGCCGGTGGTTCGCGTGAAGGTGCCATTGATCGCGTAGGTGAGCAGGAACCATTCAAGGCAAACGGCTCCCATCAGGCTAACTGCGGCTATCGGCCGGGGAAGCGCCCTGGCGGCGATCCACGGGCTGAGCGCGACGAAGAACAGCGGGGCCGACGGGTAGGTGCAGCCGGGGACGCACGCCGTGCTGCTCGCGTACGTGCCGCGAGCGGCGAGCAGGGCGACGACGACGGGAACGACGAAGGCGCCAGCTAGCCATATCGTCAGCGGCAGCCCTCCCCTCGCAACCGGGCCCTTGGTCCGCCAGGCCAGGATGGCCAGCGCCAAGTGCGCGACGCCCAGGGCAAGCACGACGGTCCGGCCTGCCGCCGAGAAGGGGTCGGCAAGGGCCGTCTGGATCAGCACCGCGCCCTGGAAGGCCAAACCGCCCCATTCCAGCGGCTCGACAAGCTGGCGGGTGACCCTGAGCTGAGCCTCCTTACCGCCCGCTCGTGCGTGTGTGCTGACCACCCCGCTACCTCCACCTGCTCGTCGCCGCACCGGCTGTCGTCATGATGATGGCGCATGCCGCCCCTCTGGTGCAGGTGACAATTGTCCTTGCGCCATTGCGATCGGAATGCACATGCGCGTTTGATTGCGATCGGCGCTGCCGCCGCGGCCGTTGTTTGTCACCGGGCGAGTGGGTCGTGAACGGCCATCCCCGCGCCGGGACAATTGTCCTTGCTGCAGCCAGGCGCAGAGCCTTGACTGAGGTTAGCCGACGGGGTCAGGAGATGGCCCGGGCTTAGCTTCAGCGGAGGGGTGACCTGGACGACCGTCACGATAAAACAGAGGCCTTACCGCATGCGCCTGAAATTAACAGTTCTTGATTTCCACAATTACCACTCTTGAAAGGTACCTACCATGAGCCCGATACTTATCGTTGCCGGCGTCAAGGTCAGCCTGGCCGTGACCACCGGCATTGCCGCGCACCTGACAACGAGCCACCTGGCACTTCTGTACGCAAATCACGCTGCCGCTACCGTCACGGCGACGCACGCAGGCGCCGGTCAGGCGATGGCCGCGCATGGCAGCAGGGTCCTTCCAGCGGGCCATCACCCCGGCACGCATCCCATGAGCGCCGACATCAAGGAATTGCTCGCCGCGGCGGGCACCATCGGCACGCTGACCTTCGTCAGCCTCTACGACCACATGATCGACGAGGTCTGGAAGAAGGCGCAGCACCGCGTCCGCGACATCTCGGTCGAAGAACTGCAAGAGAACCTGAACCTGGCTTACATGCACACGAAGAGGGCGCTGCGCCACATCAATCAGGCCACCGCCGACGAGAAGCGCCGCCTGGATCTCCTGATGGAGCAACTGCGCCGGACGCTGCGGCCCATGCCGCCTGGCGACTCGGCCGCGCCGGCGTAACCAGTTGTCCCGCGCTCCCGCGCCCCCGCACACCCGGGAGCGCGGGACGACGCCGGCGAACCTACGCCGGCAGCCGAGCGCTCGACCGGGCCAGTGCCAGGCGATAGCCGGGACCGGGTGCGACATTTCATCAATGAGGAGGAACAGCTCATGATCAGGCTGACGCGCGCTGAGAAGCCCGAAGGGGGGATCGCATTCGTTGCCATACCGCGCAGCCAGAACGGGCCCTGTAATGGCGGGCTGTCCCACTTCGACGAGCTCTATCATGAGGTCTACGTGCCCGTTATCCGCGAATGCGGCATGACCGCGGAACGCGCGGATCACATGTGGGCAGCGAGCGGGGATGCACTCAATGCGGTGTGCCGCGGCATCCAGCGCGCCGAGGTGGTCATTGCGGATTGCAGCACTCGCTCGGCTGATGTCGTGCTGAAGCTGGGACTCGCGATGGCCCTCGGCAAGCGGCCAGTGGTGCTGTCGCAGCGGTTGGAAGACATTCCGGCGGATCTGCGCGGGAAGGTCCGCCCGATTCTTTACGACGCGGCGGGCCTCGGCGTGGCGGGCATGATGCAAGAGCTGAAAGACCGCCTGGAGACCGCGCGAGCGGAGGCAGTGAGGGGGAACACGTTCGTCCCGCTCAAGGAGGCGGGACCGGAGCCTGCGACCGGCAGCGTGGTCGCCGTCATGAAGAACCGCGCCGTGATCGAGACCGACGCTAGCGGGTATCCCCAGTTCTGCGAACTGGGCCGGGCTGACGTCGATTTCGCCCGGATCATCCCGGATATGACGCGCTGGTTCGCCGCGGGCGACCGGCTGTCAGGCGCGATTGTTACTGACGTCAAGGGACGCAGACGCTACACGCTGCTCGCCGGCCACGGCGACCCGTGGCCAGTGCTCATCGCCCGCTATCCGGTCGGAACCACCTTCACCAGCCAGGTCGTCAACGTCTGCGATGGAGTCGGAGCCTTTGTCGCGGTCACCGGCGGGATCAACGGCCGGGTGCCCTTCGCGGCTGCGCTGCGGGCCAGCCTGACGCCTGACGCGCACGTCGAGGTCCAGGTAGTCCGGGTCGATCCCGCTGCGCGCCAGGTGGGGCTCCGGCTGTGCGGGGTGCTGCCCCATTCGCCTGCGCCCGCCACCCCTCCCGCGGCCCGGATGCCCCCCGGCATGCCAGCCATCCGCACGAGGCTGTCCGGCTGTGTGACCCGGGCGGTGCCAGAGCTGCATGGCCGCGGCGGCTTCCTGCTGCTGCGCCTGAAGGGGTACGAGAAAGGCCCGCGGGCGATCTTGCACTGGAAGCACATGAGCCAGGAACGGCGCGAGAACCTCAACGACAGCGATGTCGACCTCATCGACGAAGAGATCATGGTTGAGGTCATCAAGGTCGGCCCTTCCCGCAAACGCATCGAGCTCCGCGAACCCCCCGAGTTCCGCGAACCCGCCGAACCGGATCAAGAGGCGGCCGAGCGCTCGGCGGTCGCGGCCAGGCAGGTGAGTATGTGCGTCCAGCCGGCGTTGAAGGCACCGCCGAGATACCCGCCAGGGCCCGCGCAGTCCTTCGACAACTGCTCCTCGGTGAGGGCTTCCCAGCCGCGGTGACACACGGAAACCCGGGTAAGCGCAGGACCCAGCTCGGCAAAGGTGAGTTCTACCTCGGTGGACACCGCAGTGGCATGCCACGTCATGACGAACCTGGTCGGCGGCTCCCAGGCGAGTAGCTCACCCCACTCGACGGTGGTCCCGTCGTCCCAGGTCTCGTAGACGCGTCCGCCGAGCCGCTGTTCGATCGTGACATCCCGGACCCGCTGCTGGCCTCGGGAGATCATCTGGACCGGCCACCACACGCCGATCTCGCGCACGAACACCTCGAACGTGTGGCCGATGTCGCTGCGCACCAGCGTGGACTGGCGGACCGGTGGCCGCTGGAGCAGTAGCACGTCGCGGTCAGGAGCGGGTTCCATCGTGATTACCCGGCCTGGGCGGTGGGGTCGGCATCGCTGATCCCGCGTTCGGCCTCGACGAGGCGGCGTGCGACATCCAGGGATGATGCCCACATCTCGGCCAGGAACTGGCTGAGCCCGGTCAGGCCTTCCGGCCGCGCCCGGTACAGGCGCCTGGTGCCTTCGCGGCGCTCGGTCAGCAGCCCGGCGTTCTTCAGGACCGTGAGGTGCTGGCTGACCGCCGTGCGAGTGACCTCGAACGCGGCCGCGATCTGCCCCGCCGCGAGCTCATCGCGCGCTACCAGTCGCAGGATGGCCCGGCGGCGGGGCTCCGCTAGCGCCCGCAGCGCGGCGTCGGTCTCCAGTTCGCCGCGATCCGGCCGCAGGTTCATTCAGGAACTCGATCCCGCGGTCAGGACCACAGGCCCACGGCATTGCCGTCCGGGTCCGTGAAGATCGCGATTTGGCCGGCGTCGCCAGGCAGTGTGATCGGCGACATCACCGTCTTCCCGCCTAGGCGCTCGGCACGCTCGAGGTAGGCGCTGAGATCATCCACCCGCATGTAGATCTTCACGCCCGCGTCCGCTGGCGAATCCGACGGGCCGATGCCGCCGCCGATGGCGTCTTCGCCTGCGCCGGTGTCCACCAGGCTGTAGCCGCCCATCTCCGGCACGGCGGTCACGTTCCAGTCGAACATCTGGGCGTAGAAATCCTGCGCTCGCTTATGATCCGGGCTGTTGATCTCGAAGTACGCGACTGGCTGCCCCATGTTCCGCTCCTTGCTGATGGGAAGATATGTGCGTTCAGACTAACGTTAGTAACTTCTAACCCTCAGGTCAACCGCCAGCCATCTTGATCGTGCGCGGGTACAGTTCCTGGCCAGGGCGCAGAGGGGGGAACTGCCATGGAACTGCTGCATTCCGGCAAGGTCAGGGACGTCTACGCCGATCGCGGCGACGTGATCCTGGTGGCCTCCGACCGGGTGTCGGTCTATGACGTGGTGCTGCCCACGTCCATTCCAGGGAAGGGCAGGATCCTCACCGCGCTTTCGCTGTGGTGGTTCGATCAGCTGGCCGATGTCGTACCCAACCACGTGATCTCCGCCGTAGACGTGCCCGGGGAGTTCGCCGGCCGGGCGACCAGATGCCAGCGGCTGGACATGCTCCCGGTGGAGTGCATAGCCCGCGGCTACCTGGCCGGGCTCGGCCTGAAGTCCTACCAGGAGTCGGGGTCGATCTCGGGCATTCGGCTGCCTGCCGGGCTGACCGAGGCGTCGCGGCTACCCGAGCCCGTGTTCACCCCGACGACCAAAGCGCCGCCGGGACAGCACGATGAGTTCATGACCTTCGACGATGTCGTCGCCGAGGTGGGCCACCAGACGGCCGCCCAGCTCAGCCGGATCACGCTGGAGGTGTACCGGCGCGCGCACGAGCTCGCGCTGGCCCGCGGGATCATCATCGCCGACACGAAGCTTGAGTTCGGCTACGCGCCGGACGGGACGCTCACCCTCGGCGATGAGCTGCTGACCCCGGATTCGTCGCGATTCTGGGCCGCCGCGGACTGGCAGCCAGGGGGGCCGCAGAACGCCTTCGACAAGCAGTTCGTCCGTGACTGGTCGAGCGGCCTCGACTGGGACCGCACCGCCCCCGGCCCGGAGATCCCGGCCGAGATCGTGGCGGCCACCAGGGCGCGGTACGCGGAGGTTCATGAGCGCATTACCGGAGCCCCGCTGGCCGTCGGCGCGGGCCCCGGCGGCTCGCTCAGTTAAAGCGGCCAGGGGCGCGCCACCGCCCCGAGCCTGTTCCACGCGTTGATCACCGCTATGGTCCAGATCAGCTCAGCCAGCTCGGTCTCGGAGAACTCGGCCGCTGCCTGGTCGAACACCTCGTCGGGTACCGGACCATCGGTGAGCCGGGTGCCCGCTTCGGTCAGCTCGAGCGCGGCGCGTTCGCGGGCGGTGAAGAACGGCGCCTCCCGCCAGACCGGCAGGGTAAACAGCCGCTGCTGCGACTCGCCCGCTGCCGCGGCGTCGCGAGTATGCATGTCGACGCAGTAGGCGCAGCCGTTGAGCTGCGAGGCGCGCTACAGGGAATGGCTCCGGGTCACGTCGCGTATGTCGGCAGCGCCTCCAAGACCCTAGGGCCGGCGCTGCGGCTGGGCTGGATGGTGCTGCCGGGCCATCTGGTCGGGCCGGTGACCGACGAGAAGCTGCATGACGATTTCCACAGCGAGGTGCTCGGCCAGCTTGTGCTCGCTGATCTCATCGGCAGCCATGCCTACGACAAGCACATCCGGTCTGCCGGCTGCGCTACCGGCGCCGCCGCGACCTGCTGATCGCCAGGCTCGTCCCCGGACCTGGCCGGCCGCTGCCTGGCATGCAGGTACGCGGGGTCGCGGCCGGCCTGCAAGCCTTGATCAGCCTGCCGGCCGCAGGTCCGGGCGAGGAGGAGCTGCTGGCCAGGGCGGTTCAGCACGGCCTGGCGCTGCAGGGCCTGGGGAGTCACTGGCACCAAGCCGGGGACCACCCGCAGGGAATCGTGGTGGGCTACGGGACACCTAGCGAGCGCGCTTATCAGGTCGCGCTGGAAGCTCTCGCGCGGGTCCTGCACTCCGCGACCCACCGAGCCGGGAGCGCGACACGCGGATAGCTCTTTCTTCGCAAATCTAGGGTCAGCGCTAGATCTGGCCATAGAGTCCGATGCTGTGGATCCGGTGCGAAACCCCTATGCGCCCGGCGCCGGCCAGCGCCCGCCGGAACTCGCCGGCCGTGACCGGGAGATAGGTCAGTTCAACGTCGTGCTTGAGCGGGTCGCCCGTGGCCGCCCTGAGCGCAGTATCGTGCTCACCGGGTTGCGCGGCGTGGGCAAGACCGTGCTGCTCAACTCCTTCCGCTCGATGGCGATTCAGCGGCTGTGGGGAACCGGGAAAATCGAGGCCCGCCCAGACCAGTCGATCAGGCGGCCCGTCGCCGGTGCGCTGCACATGGCGATCCGCGAGCTCGCCCCGCGGCACCGGGCGCCGGACCGGATCGAGCACTTTCTCGGCGTGCTCAAGGCCTTCGCCGCCCGCGATCCGCACGCCCCCAAGGGCTCGGGCGCCGGCACCGCCCAGCTGGGCATCGACGTTCCCGCGGTCCGCGGCCGGGCTGACTCAGGCGACCTCGAGATCGACCTGACCGAGCTGCTTGCGGACGCCGCGTCGGTGGCGACCGATCTCGGGGTCGGGATCGCGCTCTTCGTCGATGAGATGCAGGACGTGCCGGCCGCTGACGTGTCGGCGCTGTGCGCGGCCTGCCACGAGCTGTCCCAGACCGGCGGGCCGCTGATCGTGGTCGGCGCCGGCCTGCCGCACCTGCCGTCCGTGCTGTCCGCCAGCAAGAGTTATTCAGAGCGGCTGTTCAGCTACGTACGGATCGACCGGCTGGATCGTGAGGCCGCTGACCTGGCCCTGATCGCCCCAGCCCGCCGTGAGGGCGTCGAGTTCAAGCCGGCCGCACTCGACGCGCTGTACGCAGCGGCCGACGGCTACCCGTATTTCGTTCAGGCGTACGGCAAGGTGACCTGGGACGTAGCCACCGAAAGCCCGGTGTCCGCCGAGGATGTGAGCGTGGCGGCGCCGGAGGCGGAGGGTGAGCTTGCCGTCGGATTCTTCGGCAGCAGGTACGAGCGGGCCACCCCAGCCGAACGGGAGTACATGCGGGCCATGGCCGTACTCGGCGACGAACCGGTGCCGACGTCACGGGTGGCTGATGAACTCAGCCGCAAGCCGTCCAGCGTGTCTCCCGCCCGCGACGCCTTGATCAAGAAAGGGCTGATCTACAGCTCGGAGCGGGGCCTGATCGCGTTCACCGTCCCGCATTTCGGCCGGTTCCTGCGTTCGCAGCCGACCTAGGCTTCGCAGCCGGGCCTGGGCTTCGCAGCCGGGCCTGGGCCTCGCGGCCGGCTTAGGCGATGTACCTCGCGGGCGCCTCTTCGCGATTATTTCGCTCTCTAGGGACTGGACTAGAAAGCGCTAGAAGATGGTAGAGGCTGCCCTCTGCTGCTGACTCGTCCGCTGCTGTCGCGGCGGGCAGGAACTGCGGCGCGTCAGGCGCTGGAGGCGAAAGGGGCTGCGGAGGCGGAAGGGTCGCGGGCCGTGCACCGGCGGCAGGCCGCGCGACCCACGGGCCCACCGCGCGCGGCGGCAGCGGCCTGACCGGCCGATCGGCGGCGGGCGGCGGCAGGACATGCAGTGGCGGCAGGACCTCGCCGGTCGCCGCGTCCACCACGGCCGCGCGCACCGCGGGCCGCCGCGAGCGCAGATAGACCGCGAACACCACCTCGACCTCGCGCCCGCCGTAACTGCCCGGATAGACCAGGTAGCGCCAGCAAAGCTCACGCCAGACGTCGACCGGATGGTGGCCAGTGACCACCGAGGCATGCCGGCGCCACTGCCTGCTGCTGCGCAAGGCCGATAGCGTCCGCTCGGCTGGCAGTACGCGCAGCTCACAGGGCTCCGAATAGCCAAGTCGCACGAGCGCCTGACCGATCTCCGGCGACAGGGCGGCGATCAGCGCGATCTCAGCCGCCAGCAGCGCCAGCCGAAGTGCGAGCGCCCCCCCCGGCGGTGGCAGCCGCAGCGGGGCAACGCCGATCGTGCCAGCCGCCGCCAAGGTGAGCAGCGCCGACCTGGCGATCGTACGCAGGCTCACCGGGGTGCTGCTCAGGTCGCCAAAGCACCCGCAGCCAACGTCGGGCCGGTGCTGGCGTAGCTCGATGAGCGCGCCCACGGCGGTCACGAACAGCACGGCCGTGACCCCGCGGACGGCGGTCGCCGCAGCACCGGTGCCAAACCTGCCCGCCGTGACGATCAGCGCGATGCCGAGTGTCAGCTCCGCGGCGCACATGGCCACGGCAACGGGGCGCTGGAGGCGGAGCGGGAAAAGCGCGGTGGGACCGAGCGCGACATCCACCGACCTGGCCCGGAGCACCCGGCCAAGCTTGGCGAGACAGGCACCCAGCAGCATCGCCGCCAGCAGCGGGATCTGCACTTCTCTGATCGCTGCGAGCACGGTCAGCCCTCGATCTCGATGGTCACGTTGAAATTGCCCTCGTCGAGTTCGCCGCCCAGTTCAACGAAACTGGCCAGCGTCAGGTCGGCGATCCTGCCGCGCGGGGAGGGACCGCAGATGACGCTGCGGTCACAGAACAGCCGCGCCGAGGCCGCGGAACCGATCACGGGCAGCACGCGGGACAGGCCCGTGCAGTCGTTCCGCACCCGTAGCAGGCTGCCTATCGACAAGTAGGGCAGGCTCACGCAGCCGGACGCGGCCTGCTGGCGGCCGGCCCTCGTCGTGGCTGCGTTCTGCGGGTCAACGGCCGGATAGGCGGTGCCGATCAGGCCGTCCGGCTCGTCTCCCTGCTCATGCCAGATGGCGGCGCCGCTGAACGAGCCCGGCACGTGGCCGTTGACGAGCGGAGGTCCCGGCACGTGGTCCGCGCGGTAGGCAGGCTGGGATGTAGCCGGGACGAGCCCCTCGAGGAAATCGTCGTGGCGCACCCCGATGATGTCGATGAGATAGCCGGGCTCGAGCCTCGGGAACCTGACCTGGATCCTGCCTGAGGCCCGTTCGGCGATGACTAGCACCTGGTTACCGCTGCCGTCGCCGCGGTCAACGACGAGGGTGTCGCCGTCCCGGCGGACGATCGTCCCGGTGACCCGTCCGATATTCGCCCAGATCCGGTCGGCTACCTCGCGGCCCGAGTCGTGACGGCGCACGACGGCGTGGTCGCCGACCTTGACGGCCGCGGGGTCTGTCTTGGCGCCCCGCCAGGCATTTGCGTCTGCGGTCAGCGCGAATCGCTCCTCGACCTCGCCTTTCCCGATTACGAGAATGTGCGGGCTGACATCGAGAACCTCGCCGGTAACCGCGCGCGGTACGGACTCTAGCGGCCAGGCGTTTGCGTCGTCGCAGACCGATGGTCCCTGGTCGAGCCCGGCCTGCGGGCCGAACACGGCCGCCTTCAGCCGGCACCGCCTAGCGATCCGTGCCGACTCCGCGATCGCTGTCGACGCGGCCGCCATCGCGGCGGCTGACCGTCGTTCGCTGCCCGCGAGGCCGTCCAGGAGATCCCGCACTTGCCCTCCATGAGATTGCATGGCCTATACGACGATGTGTAGAAGAGGTGGGCTACGTCAAGTGGTTCAGCGCGCTTTACTCTCCGTGGTCACACATATACCTCTTTGGGGTTATACCGAAAATACGGCTCGTGCACCGCCGAAACTCGGCATGAGGTCACTGCGAACCGTGTCCGCTCTCGTACGCTGGGTAAAATCTGGGTACCGTTGGGGCGTGAGCGTCGGGGGCGATCACGTGATACCAAAGATGCGAAATGACGCATGCGTTGCGCAAGGTTCCAAAGGGGATGATTCGGGCTTTCGCGACTATGTGACGGCAAGGGGCGCTGCCCTGCTGCGGATGGCCTACCTGCTCACCGGCAACCAGGCCGACGCAGAGGACCTGCTGCAGGCGGCCCTGGCCAAGACCTACCTGGCCTGGCGCAGGATCGAGGACAGAAGCGCGCTCGACGGCTACGTCAGGCGGGCGATGGTGAACACGCACATCTCCTGGTGGCGCCGCCGCCGGGTGGAGGAGTACCCGACCGACGACCTCCCGGATCAGCCGGTGTCCGATCGCGTCGACGAGAGCGAGATGCATGACTCGCTGAGCCGCGCCCTGCGGCGGCTGCCCGAACGGATGCGTGCCGCCGTCGTGCTGCGCTACTACGAGGACATGAGCGAGGCCGAGATCGCCGGAGTGCTCGGAGTGAGCCTCGGGACCGTGAAGAGCACGGTGTCAAGGGCGGTGGCGAAGCTGCGCATCGACGCCGAGCTCGTCGGCGACTTCGGCGTGCCGGAGCAGGCGCCGCCTCGTCCGGTTACGCGAACCGGGCAGGCGCCGGCCCTGGCGGAGTGACGTTTCGGCCCCAGCGTGGCAATATCCCCCCCAGGACGCTTTTCCGCGCGCATCTCCTGCAGCAAGCCTGCAGGCCGCCGACGCGGTCGGGATCCCTGCCCAGGAGGTGGCCCAGTGCGCAGCACGATGATGGACGTACAGCTGACGGTGTCGGCGCTTATGCGGTACGGCACGATGGTTTATGGCGAGCGAGAGGTAGTGACCGCCACCGAGGACGGGACGAGGCGTCGCAGCTACGCGGAGATCGGCCGCCGCGCGGCACAGCTGGCCAACGCGCTGCGCAGGCTCGGCGTAGACGGCGACCAGCGGGTCGGCACGCTGATGTGGAACAACGCCGAGCACCTGGAGGCCTACCTCGCCGTGCCCTCGATGGGCGCGGTGCTGCACACCCTCAACCTGAGGCTCGATCCCGCGCAGCTCGGCTACATCGCCGAGCACGCCGGAGACCAGGTGATCATCGTGGACGGGACGCTGGTCTCGCTGCTCGCCAAGGTGCTGCCGAGCATCAGCACCGTCCGCCACATCCTCGTAACCCCCCTTTCCGGCCGAACGGCTGCGCCGGACTCAACAGCGCTTGCCGGCGAAGGTCGCACCGTGCATGACTACGAGGACCTGCTGGCTGCGGAGCCTGAGACTTTCGACTGGCCGGAGCTCGATGAGCGGTCCGCGGCGGCGATGTGCTACACGAGCGGGACCACGGGCAACCCGAAGGGCATCGTGTACAGCCACAGGTCCATGTACCTGCACTCGATGGGCGCCTGCTTGGGCAACACGTTCGGCCTGTCGGAGCAGGATCGGGTTCTCCCCATCGTCCCGATGTTCCACGCCAACGCCTGGGGGCTGCCGTACGCGGCCGTCATGGCGGGCGCGGACCTGATCATGCCGGACCGCTTCCTGCAGGCCGAGCCGCTGGTACGCCTGATCGAGACCGAGCGGCCCACGCTGGCGGGGGCGGTACCCACGATCTTCAATGACGTGCTGCGGTACGTCCGCGCGAACGGCGGGGACCTGTCGTCGCTGCGTCTCGTGCCCTGCGGTGGCTCGGCGGTCCCGCATGCGCTCCAGGAGGCCTACCAGTCCGAGCTCGGCGTTCGGATCGTGCACGCCTGGGGGATGACGGAGACCTCACCGCTCGGCAGCGTGGCGCATGCGCCGGCCGGCACCCCCGAGGACCAGGTGTGGCACTACCGGGATAGCCAGGGCAGGCTAATCTGCGCGATCGAGGCCAGGCTGGCTGGCGAGGGCGGTGTTCTGCTGCCGCACGACGGCGAGTCGGTCGGCGAGATAGAGGTGCGCGGACCGTGGGTCACCGGGTCGTATTACAAGGACGATGACCCGGAGAAGTTCCGCGACGGCTGGCTGCGCACCGGCGACGTGGGGAGCATCGACTTCCGCGGTTTCATCAGGCTCACCGACCGGTCCAAGGACGTGATCAAGTCCGGCGGCGAGTGGATCTCCTCGATGGAGCTGGAGAACCAGCTGATGGCGCACCCTGACGTGGCAGAGGCGGCGGTCATCGGCGTGGCCGACGAGAAGTGGGGTGAGCGGCCGCTAGCCGCAGTGGTACTGCGCCAGGACGCGTCGGTCAGCGCCGAAGAACTGCGCAAGTTCCTCGGCGAGAAGGTGCCCCGCTGGCAGCTGCCCGAGCGATGGTCGTTCATTACCGAGGTACCCAAGACCAGTGTTGGCAAGTTCGCGAAGACTCGGATGCGGGAGTCATACGCCCAGGGCGAGTACGAGGTGGTGGAGGTCCGCTGAGAGGTAGCGGTTCTGGTTGGCGCTCCATGAGCCGGCCGGTACCCTAGGGCAGACGATTTTCGTCAACAGGAGGCTTCGCCTAGTCCGGTCTATGGCGCCGCACTGCTAATGCGGTTTGGGTTCACGCCCATCCGGGGTTCAAATCCCCGAGCCTCCGCTCCTGACCAGGGGTTTTTGCTTTGGAAGCGGTTCCAGACAGAGGCCCTTGGTCGTCTGATTTGCGCCCTGGTGGGCACATGGTGGGCACGCAAGGTCGCCCCGAAGATCACTTGCAGCCGGTCAAACCGGACATCCTGGATGCCTTTGACCTGCAAGAATGCACCCTTTCGATGCTTATGGCCATGATCAGTATCCATGCCTTCGCATCACTAATGCGGTTAGGATCTGCGGATTCAATTTCCGTGTCTGCCACTCCGCCCCATCTGGCCGCAGGGTGCAGCACTAGCCTGATCCGCGAAGAGCAACGGTACGATGCGGCCTCGGGATGGCTGCGAAGCGGAGTCTCCGTGAAGTGCATCGCTCGGTACTCGGGCTTGGCTGAGATGGAGGTTAGATACTGTGGCCCGCTGGTCTAGAGGCGAGAAGACGGTTCAGTTCCTCGTAGACCGTGGCCGCCTGGAGAGTTTCGAGGCTAGCGACCTGTCTGCACTGGCTGCCGCCCAGGTCGACCGGGCCGCGTTGCGGTTGGAGGCCACTGCCGTGGCTGCCCTGGAAAACGGCGATGTCGATGGCGCCTACGCTGCCGCTTATGATGCCTACCGGATGGCTGCCGAAGCGCTTCTAGGCCGCCAGGGATTGCGCGCGACAGGTGGCGATGGCTCACACATGTCGGTCGAGGATGCTGTGTCCGCCCAGTTCGCCGCAGGGATTTCGGCCTTCGCCAAGCCGACCTTCGAGCGTCTGCGGCGCACGCGGCATACGGCACAGTACTTCGATCCTTCTGCGGCGCCGATCAGCAGGTCAGACGCCGAATGGGCGATCCAGAAGGCGACGGCGGCATTGTCTGAGGTGAAGGCACTGCTCTCGGCTACGCCACCGGACCGGTTCGTCTAGCCGTTGGCAAGCGTGAGCCTCAGCATCGGACGGCTGGTTAGGTTGTCGTGGAAAGATCCCGATCCAGAGCTGAGCCAGTCGGTGTGCCGGACTGTCGCCTGCACGGGCCTTCCCAGCCGTGTCTCAGCCACGCTAAGAGCGTCATAGAGCTTGTCTCGGTCAGGGTCCCCGAGTAGCAGGACATCAATGTCCCCCACAGGCCGCTGCCCGGGCTGTCCGTCGTGACGTGCTGCCCATGACCCGTAGATGTACGCATCGTCGATGCCGCTGACATGGCGGAGGGCTTCGGTGAGGACGGCGGGGACGCCGAACGCCCTGGTGAGGACGTCGGCGAGCCCGGCGTAGTAGGGGCTGTCGGTCTGCGCCCGGACGAGCCGTGTGTTGCCGACTTTTCTGGTGGTGACTATCCCGACTTGCTCGGCGCGCTGCACTTCGCGGTACACCGACGGATGCGGTGCGCCTGTTAGGCGCGATATCGCAGTCAGGCTCAGCTCACGGTCAGGGTCGCCGAGGAGCAGCGCAAGGATCTCGCCCTGCTGCTGAGAGCGCAGAATGGGCAAGAGCGGCGGTGTCGAGCGTCTGTCCACATTTTGAAGAATACTCTTCAAAATGTGGAATTTACAACATGAGCCGACGGCGACCTGAACGCTTCGCCGGATCTTTCCGATACAGTCCGCAAACCAGCAGCACAGGCAACACGGACACTCCTCCTCGCCGATGACCCGTTCCGCTGCAGCAACGGCCTCTCCATACCTTCCCCGCTTAATCAACAACTCGACGACATCCCATGCCAGAGACACCGCAGCACGCTCGGCTTCCTCCTTCTCTGCAGACGTGAGCGCTTGGGTAGCGTCTTGCTATACGGATCTCAGCCGTACGACGCTCAAACATCACCTCTAATGTCCTCGGCTTCAACCTCCGCTATTCAGCGTTGATGTCGGGCTGACCAGGCCGGTGGAGTGACGGTGGCCGTGATCTTGGGCTGACGCTGGCCGACGATCACGTTAGATCGATATCGGGACGGGAATGCCGATTTGGGTGGCGATCGGGGTGTAGATGTCGGTCGCCACCGCGTCGGTGTGCAGCGACACGAGCAGGGCGTAGCGGACCGGCAGGCCGATCCGGTCCTTGCGGTCATTGTCCTTCCACCAGCCGCCGACCGGGATGACGCCGATGTAGCCGCTGTCGGCGAGTTCGGCGCCGGTGCCTGTCCAGATGTCGGCGTGCAGGGAACCGGAGTTGCGCAGCCTGCTACCCACGTACCAGCGGTCGTCGGCGCTCGTCTCCTGCTGCGGCGCATCGCCGCCCTCTTCCCGCGCCGCCTGGTTGCCGAGCCGACGCTGGAAGTCCTCGACGGTCTCCGTCGGGCGCTTCACGTCGAACCGGAGGCCGTGCGACGCGTACCGGTATTTGCCCTGCCAGCCTCGGCTCGACGGATTCGGCTCCACGAAGTACGAGAGCGTGACCCGCAGGCGGACGCCTGCGCCGAACAGGTCGCGCAGCTGCTCCTGAGGCCAGGGGAGCTTATGGAGCCGGAGCGCGCGTATCGCGATTCCACTGCTCTTGCCAGGCTCGAACGGCAGGAACTCGTCCTGGAGGATGAGCGTCACCGAGCTGGCCGCGCTGCTGAGCACCCGTTCTTCGGTGGGTACGCCCCAGCCGTAGCGCCGCAGCAACTGGACGCGTTCGCCCTTTTTGGTCCCTGCGGCACGGAAGTGCGCCTGCATGGTCGGCGTCCATTCGGCTGCGTGTACCAGCAGGCCACGCACTGTCTCTGGCCATAGGCCCGGGTACTGCTCCATCGCGATCGCCGCGAGTCGTGCGGCCTGCGCGGTGGCAGCGCTCGTCGCGTTGGCACTGGTGAGCAAGCGGGAGGAGGCATTTCTCGTCGTGAGCAAGGACACGTCGTCGTGCTGGTCGAACTGAGCGCCACTCGGATCGACCAGCAGGTTCCCCCCTTCCAACACGATGTCGGGCTTGATTGGCCAGCCGCGGTCGAAGGTCATGGACGTGCGGCTGAACGGGGACAGTTCGCCCGTGGTTGCGACCGTGGCCCAGCCACGGAACAATTCGGCCGTCGGCGGAGTGACCTTCTCGGTGTAGGCGCCAACCGTCAGCGCGTTCCACGCCTGCGCGGGGTTCTGCACTGGTGCGACGTCCGACAGCGCCAAGTGGTCCATCGTCCACTGATCGGCGGGCACGTTGCCCGCGCTCAACACGAAAAGCCGGGCCGCGTGCGGGTCGGGCTGGCCAAGGAGCTCGATACCGTCATCGCTCCTGGCGATGTCGGTGCCGAAGGCCAGCGCGTCAAATGCAGCGGAGTACGACGTAGGGTGGCCGTCCGAGCCGTCGGAGCCGTCTACTGTGACGGCCATCGAGAACGCACGCCGCCGGACCTGGTCTGCTTCGGCCGCCGCGATCGCGATCGCGGTGATCGTCGGGTACATCGCCGGGGCGTTCGTCGTGTCGTGGCTGCTCCGGAGTACCTTGACTGATTCGATGCGGTGCCTGAGCGCGACGACGCCCTTCGCCATCAGGTCGCGGTCCAGGTCACGGAAGAGGGCAAGCCCCGCCATCGCGGTGCCATGCCCGACCTGATCTCCGGGTCCCTTACCGTCCAGCGCGGACAGCGCCCGGTCGACGGAGGCGTGCAGCAGCGGGTGCGCGCTCATTAGGCCGGTGTCGAGCACGCAGACGGCGGCGGCGTCCGGCTCTGCGGCCTTGATTCGGCCCACGAGGTCCGCGACCCACTCATCTTGATCGAGCGGGTCCAGGCCGGAGATCTCGGAAGTCACCCGGGCGCGGTGCAGTTCGCTCGGCACGGCGCTGGTGGATAGGAGCGTTCCAAGCTCGGACGCCGACGCGCGGACCAACGCGATCACGTTGTCCGGGAAGGCGAGTAATCCGGGTACCACTTGCCAGGCCCGTTCGGCAGCGACCGCGCGCAGGACCGCGCCAGGGCCGCCGGCTAGCTGACGAGAAGGGAAGAATCCGGCGTCACCCTTTTTACTTCTCCGGGCGGCAGGCTTAGGCGCGAGACGTGCCAGCCACACCTCCCACCAGCGGACCTCGTCGGCCTCTGGGAACTGCTCGGGTTCCTGCCACAGGTCGTGCAGCACCGTGAGGCGCAGGTCTGCAATGTTCGCCACGAGCGCCTGGTTTCTTGGATTGCCCCGGGAAGTGGTCTCGGTGGCGAACTGCTCGATCTTCGTGAAGAACGCCCCTACCGCGCCGAACGTCAGCCAGACCACAGCACGCTCGGGCGACTGGTCCGTGCCCGGCATGACGCTGAGTAGCTTCGCCCCTGACGTGTCCAGACTCTGCACAGCCAGCTTGTAGCCTGGCTCATCCGACCAGCTCTCAACCGACAGCGCAAAGCCATCGGCGACGACATCGGGGCTAACTTCGGCCAGCTTGCCGCGCGCCGCATCCCGTGCGGACTCAAGCTCGCCCGACAACCGCGCAGCATGGCTCTGCCTGTCACCGATCGCCTTTATCGGCTTCGCCGCACCCCCACTGCGGCCCTTATACGCCTGGTCTGAAGCAGGCCACGGGAGGACTAGGTGGGAGAGTGGCGTACGGCCGGGTCGCTCGGGTGGGCCCTCAGCCATGGCGCGCCGTGCGGCGCTCGTCCAGGGACACGACAAGGCCAGCGGTGCTGACCAACGCGCTTCCGTCGAGAATCGTTCGTTTAGCCGCCGATTCCGCGGCGCGGACGAGTTCCGCCTGGCTTAGCTCATTCACGTGATTGGCTACCTCATCCCAGGAGACCGCAGACGTGTTGACGGCACTAAGGCGACGGCGCAGCACGTCGAGTGATTGCGTGGAATCAGGTAGAGCATAAGCGATAACACCATCAAAACGACGGAACAGGGCCGTGTCAAGCAGCGCGGGGTGATTGGTGGCCGCCACCACAAGGCTCTCCGGCTGGGTGTCATCGAGAAACAAGAGGAATGTGTTAAGAATGCGCCGGGCTTCGCCGACGTCATTCCCAGCAGTACGTTGCGCCCCAAGTGCGTCAAATTCGTCGAAAAGGTACACGGCACGCGTACGGACCGTCGCGTCGAAGATCACCCGCAGTTTCCCAGACGTCTCGCCCATGTACTTGCTGATCAGCGCGTCTAGCCGAATCGTGAACAGCGGCAGGGAAAGCTCGGTCGCGAGCACGGAGGCGGTCATCGACTTCCCGGTGCCAGGCGGCCCGGTGAGAAGCAGTCGGTGGATCGGCGCGAAACCATGTGACTCGAGCAGGTCTCGCTGCCGCTGCTCGTGCAGGACCTGGTCAAGTCGCGCTCGCGTGGCCGCATTGAGAGTCATGTCGGAAAGGCGGACGTCCGGATACTCGGCGGTCACCAGGTCGGCGAGTTCCCCGCGCGGCTGAATAACGGGTGTGGGGGTCACGCGGGGGATGCGCTCGGTCCGTGCCGCGTCGATGAGATTTTTCAGGTCGTTGGCGAACCGGTTTTGCCCGCGCCGGGCCGCGCCCGCGGCCACCTGCAGCGCGACCGAGTAGAAGCCACTCTCGTCCCCGGCAGCATGCGCGCGGACGAGCGCTTTGATGTGGTCGGCGGAGGCGGTCACGTCCTCCCCCTCCCACAGGAGTCGAAACTTCTCCCATCGTAACGCGGTTCGATAAAACGATCGATAATAATCACTGGCGATTCCTGCAGAGGCCGGCTAGATCGCAGTCCGCACACGTCGAGCACCAGCGAGGGAGGCGGGGAAGCCGGTTGGCGCGCAGGTCCTCGCCGGCCTCGGCAATCTTGTCCCGGATACCGGTGAGCAGGGAGTCGTTCACTAGTTCCCTGGTGGTCTTGCCCTTCTGGTCGAGGTTGAGCACCTCGAGAACATCCGCGCGCTGCCCGGTCAGCTCCTGGAAGCCCACCGCGTAAATGTGCAGCTGGTCGCGGGTGATGTCCTCGGCCTGGGCGCGCTCCGTTGACTTGAAATCAACGATCGACGTCTCGCCGGTGTCTAGCTCGGTGATCAGGTCGATCCGGCCGTCAACCGTGATCCCGGGCGCGACATGGACCTGGATCTGCTGCTCGGAGTAGCGGGTGTTCTCAAGCCGAGTCCGGTTCTCCGCGACGTACCGCCGGACCGCGCGGATCGCGGCCAGCCGCAGGTCCGCGCGGAGCGCGGGGTACGCGAAAGGCGCGTTCAAGTGCCGATCGACCAGCTCTTCTGCGTCAAGATCGGAGACGATGTCGCCGTCAAGCGCCCGCTTGTGCACCTCAGCCATCACGTCATGCACCGACTTGCCGTAGCCCAGGGCCTCGTGGATCGGCGGGTTGAATCCATAGAGGAACCGGAGCTTGAACTCGTACGGGCATTCGAAGAAGTACTTCAGGTCGCTAAAGCTGAGCGTGACATCCGGCACCTCGTGCCGTGCCCGGGGCTCAAGGCGCCCGCCTGGCGGCGATGGCGCCGTCGGCGGCTCCGCGGTCAGCACGTACTGGTTCTTCGTTGCGAAGTCGAAGAACGGCGACCGCTTCGCGTATCGCGGCGAGTCGCCGGGCGAGACGGATAGATGAAGGTACTTTTGTGCCCGGGTAACCGCGACATAGAACAACCGGGTCTCGTCCGCCTCGGTGCCCCGGTACCGGTCCCCGTCGGGCACCGCAGCCGGGGGGATCACGTGGAACACGTTGAGCCCGCCATGCCGTGGCGAGGGGAATCGGTTGCGTCGCAGCGCAGGCACAAACACGGCAGGCCACTGCATCCCCTTAGCCTGGTGCACGGTCGCGATCGTCACCGCGTCCGGGGTCGCGTACCCCACGTCGGCGTCGCTCTCCGCGTAGTAGTCCGGCGCCTGGTAGACGAGCCACTTCACAAACGCGTCGTACTTGGCCTGAGGCGCCGACTGGAAGTAGATCTGTTCGAAGTCGGAGATCGCCTGGCTGAACTTGCCGAGGTTGTAGAAGACCAGCTCGCCCCGCGCAGTGGACCCGGCGTCGTCGCCGAACGACGGCACCGTCTCCTCCCTGATGCCGAGAGCTTCGAGGAACCGCAGGTAGGTGCGCTGGATGTTATAGGTGCCCCAGCGTTCGCCCTGCTGCCAGTTCCGCGCCTCCTCCAGGATCGGCAGCGCAGCCGCGAGCGCAGCCTGGCTGGCTCCGACATCGGCCGCGATCCACGCGGCAGCGACATCGTCGGCCGTGACCTCTGACAGCACGTACTGAAAGCAGGCCACGCAAGCCTGCACCTCTGGCGCGTCGAACAGCCGGGTGAGGCCCTTGATCACATACGGGATCGACCGCCGCCGCAGTTCCGCCACGAGGGCGTCCGCGTCCTTGGACACCGATCGGAACAGCACTGCGAAGTCCGACCAGGACAGCCCGCGCGGCGGGGTACCGGGAGAATCCGTGAACGGTGTCCCGCGCAGCCGCGCGATCCGGGCGCAGATCCATGCCGACTCGTCGGTGGCCGACTCGAAGGCGAGCGCGAGCATGTCGGCCCGCTCATATGGCTGGTGCCCGGCCGCGACCATGTTCTTCGACAGCCGGTCGGGGTCGTTGAGCGCCGCCACATCCCGGCCGAGCGCGACGATCCCCTTGGATGAGCGGAAGTTTTCGTCGAGCGTGACGGTCTGCACGCCTGCCTTCCGCTCCACGAACGACAGGATGTTGGCCACTGCGCTGCCGCGCCACTGATAGATGGTCTGATCGTCGTCACCGACCACACACAGGTTCGCACCGAACCGGCAGAGCCGCTCGATCAGCTTCTCCTGAATCGGGTTCGTGTCCTGATACTCGTCCACGACGACGTAGCGCACGTGGTCCCGCACGTGCCGGACAAGCGGACCGCCGATCTCGTCGTCGGCATCCTCGCCGAGCAGGTCGACCGCGACCCGCAGCAGCTCGGTGAAGTCGAAGTAGTTCTTCTCCGCGAGCAGCCTCCGGTACCCATCCCTCGCCGCGATCAGCGGCGCCGGCAGCAGCGTCTCGTCCACGTCGTCCTCGCGGAGGATGCCCAGGACCTGCATCCACAGCGGCGAGTTGACGAAACGCTTGAGTTTCTTCGGCACCCCGTTCACCACGGCGTCGGTGACGGTGAGCCCGCTGGCACGGCTGTGCCGGTCGATGAACAGCCGCGTCTGGATGTCCGACAGCACGTTCCGTTTGAACGTGAGCGGCACGTAGGTCTGCAGCAGATCCCGGGCGTACCCGTGCATGGTCCCGATGAATAGCTCGGCGAGCCCCGTCATATCCGGGAACGCCGCGCTGGTCAGCGACGTCACCCGCTCCTTGAGCTCCGCGGCTGCCTTCTCCGTGAAGGTGAACGCCACGATGTTCTTCGGCTCGACGCCGGGCCGACGCAGGATCTCGACGATCCGCTCCGAGATCACCTGGGTCTTGCCCGATCCCGCGCACGCCACGATCAGCAGCGGCTCGTCCAGCGTCCCGATCGCCGCTCGCTGCGCGTCCGTGTACTCCATCGGTCAGACCTCGTAGACCTGGAGCACTTCGTCGCCGTAGTGGTTGATCACCTTGACGGCGATCTTCCCCTTCTCGGGCCTCGGGAATGGCCGGGACTTCGTCTGGTACAGCGTCTCCCAGGCCACCGGGTCGATGTCCGCCTTCAGGGCAGCCTTGAGCCGCTTGTACGGGTCGTTGCCCCCGGTGAAGTAGCAGTGCCTGACGAAGAACGACTCCCCGTCATAGTCGGTGTCGATCATCCACAGCGCGATCTCGCCGGTCCCCGACGACCGGATCTCCCCGGTAGTCGGGTTGTACACGTCCACGCCCTTGATCTCGACGACGACATCGTCGCCTTCACGGGTAACCGCCACATCCGGCTCGCCGAACACCGTAAACAGGTTCCCGGAACCAGTCTTCTTCAGCAGCACGTCGCCCATCGCTAGGTCGGAGTTCATCCTGACGAGCAGCACCCGCACCCGTCCGATCGAGAACTCCTCCATCGCGTTCCCGGCCTGGGGGTCAAACGAGAACGCGCACACTAGCAGCAGGTCGAAGCCCAAGCCCCGTGTCGCCTCCCGTGCCGCCTTTCTGACCCACTCCGCGTCCACCGTCCCGTACCGAGGCCCGATCGAAACGGCGACTCGCTGCTCGGTCTCCCGTTGGACGCCCTCCGCCTGAATGTACTCACCGGCATAGGGGGTCAGCGACTCGAACAGCAACCGCTCGGCCTTTCGTCCGTTCTGGACTCCAGCCTTAAGAAGGTTGTCGACAATGCTCTTCTCAAAAGCCGACCCGTCGTCCTCGGTACCTGTCTTTTCGGATTCGGAACGGACCGGAGCGACCGTGGAATGCGGCGACAGGCTCTCTACAGTGAAAGGACCAGCGACGCGGACTTTGCGTGTGTCCTCCTCGGCCTGGTCGTAGAGGAACTCGCTCTCCGCATGACGCCCTATTGCCGCGTCGATCTCGCGTTGAGTCATCCCAGGTCTAATATCAGGATTGGTGGCTATCGACTTAAGCGTGATGTGAGGAATGCGCTTATAGACGAGACCCTTTCGCACGTCACCGTGAGGGTCTGCGAGATTGTAGTATGGAAATTTGGAGGCCATTATTCGTTGCCTTGCTAGCGTCAGTGCCACCCGAGACGTGTCAATCGTGATCCATCGCCGCCCCCACTGCTCAGCCACCATGACTGTTGTACCTGAGCCGCATGTCGGGTCTAGCACGAGATCGCCTGGGTCCGTGCTCATCAACATGCAGCGCTGGACCGCAGCTGTGGATGTTTGAACTACGTAAATCTTAGGATCAGCACGACTTTGAATACCGCCGATGTCCGTCCATGAGTTGGATATCGCGAACGCGGGGAAATCGTCGTGGTACCGGACATAAGCTAGGGTGTTCTTTGTTGGCTGCACGCGACGAGCGAGCAGGAGGTTTGCCATCCCCTGCTCGTTGGTCTTCCACCGAGTCTGAAGTGTCGGAGTGAAGTCGCGCCCGTTAATCTGCACCTTGAACCATGATGCAGCGCCCTCACCCTTGGCGCGCCCCGCGCTCTCGCTAGTCAGATTGTCTAGTCTGAAATATTTTCCCGTGACGCCTCTAAGCTTAGCCTGGCCCTCCGAAATTCGAGAGCCGCCCGGAAGCTCAACCTGATCATATTTGTCTGAGCCCTGTCCGCCTAGTTCGCGAGGCTTGAACAGTCGTCGAAACTTCACAACATCGATGTTCTTTGCGTACCATAGAATGTAGTCCATCGTGCCCGAGATGAACACATTCGTCTGTCCCGACGTCTTGCCGTATGCGATTTGGGAGACCAAGTTGTTAGACCCAAATACCTCGTCGAGCAGGCTGCGGACAAGATGAACATTCTCGTCGCCAATCTGCACAAAGAGGCTTCCGGAATTGGTAAGGAGGTCGCGAGCCACGATGAGCCGATCACGAAGATATGCAAGATACGAACTAATACCATCTTCCCACGTATCGCGAAACGCCTTTATCTGTTCGACCTGGCGGGTGACATGCGCCGCGTTACCGTCGGTAACGCTTCGTCTGTCTGTCCTGACCTGCCAGTTTGAATTGAACTTAATCCCGTACGGCGGGTCGAGATACATCATCTGGACCTTGCCTCGCAGATTTTCCTTCTCCGCGAGGGATGCCATCACCTGCAGCGAATCGCCTAGGATTATCCGGTTGGACCAATTGGCCTCGTGCTTGTAGTACTCGACGGCCTCATACCCCTCTAGGCCGTCGAAGTCGTCGAACAAAGTCAGCTCGGGCTTCTCGACGACCCTGCGGAGGTTCTCGATGATGACCTGGGGGGCGATCTTTTCCTGGATGTAGATCGGCGGCGCGTCGACGACCAGGTCCTCGCCGTCCTGCTCGTCTTTGCCTGCCCAGATGAGCTGGGGGTCGAGGTCGGGGTTGCGGGGGTACCTGAGCTGCTTGGGCTGCGCCACGTCGGGTGACATTAGCTCACCAGAGTCAGCGGTCGGGTTGTTGACGCGCTTGTCGTCGTGCTTGAACACCTCGACGGGGACTGGCCCCGTCGGCTCCTTCTTACGCGGTGGCATGGCTGCTCGCTCCTTCGCGGGCGAACTCGAAGGGTTCTCGGTGGAGCGCTCCGATGGCGGCTGCCAGGTCGGCGCGGAACGTCTTGGGGTCGCGCAGCTCGGCGTATCCCCACCGGCCGAACCCGCCGTTGCCGTTGACCGCCGGTACCCACAGGTTCCTGGTAGTCTCCGCCTTCTCCCTGGTGGGCGCTTCTTTCTTGAGCGTTCCCGACACCTCGACGATCAGCGTCCGCACCGGGTCGTCGTCGTCCTCACGCGGCTTGAGCCTGACCAGGAAGTCCGGGATGTACTCATGGCTCCGGCCCTGCATCGTGTACGGGACGGTGAATCCCAGGCGGTCGTTTTTCACGTAGGCGGCCACGGTCGGCAGTGCCTCGCAGATCTCCGCGACCGACTTCTCCCACAGGTTTCCGCCGATCCCGTCGAGGACGACGAAGTTGACGTGGGATCTCTCGCTGGTCGGATAGACCTCCTTAGTCGTGACGAAGTCCACCCCGTCGGTCGACCCGGTCCGCTCGCCCTGCCGGAACACGGGCACGACTTGAGCGAACTTGTTGCCCTCCTGCTTGGAGATGGACTCGTGCAGGATGCGGCGAGCCGCCTCATCGGCGTTCTCTGCGAGCAGCAGCAGCCCAGGGAATGTGCCGCCGAGGTAGGTGACGCAGGTGGCCATCCATAGCTTGGTGATCCGGAGCACCTGTGGGAAGTACCAGGGCCGCGGATCCCGGCCGGCGTCGAACCAGGTCATGATCCGGTGTGCGAGGACATAGGCGATCTGCTGGTCCCGCTTGGCCCGCAGCTCGTCGAGGGTGTGCTGCTCAGTCTCGCCGATCAGCCCGCCGACCTCCGTCTGGGTGGGAATGTCCTTCGTGTCCAGGGTCAGCCGGGATTGTTCGGTAAATTCCTCGAACAGTTCCGGATCGCGGATCTCGAGCCGGTAACCCGCCACCCTCGGGAAGTTGATCTTCGATTCTGCTCTCTCGGGCAGGGAGTGGACGGAGCGCGTCGGCCGCATCGTGCGGTTCTTGTCCTTGCCGACCGTGGGCATGAACTGGAACGGGACGCCGTATACGTCGGCGTACTCGGGGGTGAAGAAGCCGTTCTCGTCGGGCTCGTAGGAGCGGCGGCGCAGTCCCCGGCCGACGACCTGCTCGCAGAGGAGCTGAGTGCCGAACGCGCGTACGCCAAGGATGTGGGTGACGGTGTTGGCGTCCCAGCCCTCGGTGAGCATCGAGACGGACACGACGCAGCGGACCGGCTCGCCGAGCTTGCCGGACTTCCCGACGGTGTTCATCACCTCGCGCATGATCGTCCCGTCGTCTATCTCCTCGGCCTTGCGGCCGGGGACACGGCGGGCGTAGTCGGCGCGGAATTCCTCGATCTCGGTGGATGCGATCTTCTTGAACTCCGCAGACAGCCTCTCGCCAGATTCGAACTGGAGGGAGTCGACGAGGATCGTGCGCGGCCGGTCGATCGGCTTGCCGTGCTCGACGTTGCTGAACAGCGAGAGCTTGCCGGGGACCCAGACGGACTGGTAGTCACTAAGGGGTTTCTCCCAGCCGGAGATGTAGTCGTAGACCATCTTGGAGACGGTCGTGTTGTTGCAGACGACGATGAAGACGGGGGCGGGCTCGCCGTACTTCTTCGCGTCGGAGCCGTCCCAGGCGGCGTACGAGCGGGCATAGGAGTCGTAAAGCGCGGTGAGCGCGCCTTCGAGGAGGCCTGGCAGTTGGTCGGGGGTGACCGCGCCGGCGTTACGGCTCTTCTTCGGCAGGCCGTCCTTGATGCCCGGCCAGAGGTTGAGGAAGGCCACATTCGGCGTGGCGGCGTTGTCGTCTACGGGGACGCGGGGGATTTTCACGATGCCGGACTCGATCGCCTCAACCAAGCCGAAGTCGGAGGCCACCCAGGGGAAGAGCGTGCCCTCCCGGTAACCCGAACCAGAGAGGAAGCTTGGCGTGGCGGACAGGTCGTATACCGCTTTAACGCCCATCTTCTCGTTGATCGCGCGCAGGCCGTTGAACCAGAGCCGGGCGGCCTCGGTATTCTTGGCCGCCTCAGCCTTGTCGTCGCCGGTGAGGTCCTTCTCGGTGGTGCCGTCCTCTTCCGGGTTGTCGTACCGGTCGAGGTAGCAGTGGTGCGCCTCGTCGTTGAGCACCACGATCCCTGAGGTGCCGCCGAGGTCACGGCAGACCCGGGTGACCATCTGGCCGGCGCTTTCCCTGAACGGCGAGGCCGCGCCGGCGCTGCCGGCCAGGAGTTCCTTGGTGAGTGAGCCGACCGACTTGCCCTGCTTGGTCTCACGGCGCTGAAGCTGATGATAGTTGGCGATGACGATCTTGGCCTCGCCGAGGCCCTCTTGCAGGTAGGCGGGGACGAGGCCGCGCAGCTTGTAGTAGTTCTGTTCGTCTTCCGGCTGCAAGACGCGGAGCCGGTCCCTGATCGTCAGGCCGGGGGTGATGATGAGGAACCGCTTGGCGAACCGCACGTCGTTCGGTTGCGCCGCCTTGTTCAGCGTGTGCCAGGCGATCAGCATGGCCATCACGACGGTCTTGCCCGAGCCGGTAGCCATCTTCAGTGCGACCCTGTGCAGGCTGAGGTTGCAGGCGGCGTTGGTCTCGTTGAGCTGGTTGCGGATCCAGGTGTCGCCCGCCTTCTGCGCCGCCTCGGCGAGGTAGATCGCGGTCTCGGCGGCCTCTCGCTGCGCGAACAGGATCGGATTGTCTCGCTCGGGGTCTGACCAGTGCTCAAGGAGGCGGCGGGTGGTGGGCGTGACGTGCGGGTACCGCCGCTTGCGCCAGATGCCGACGCGGTCCCTGACCTGGTTGACGAAGTCGTTCTGCCTGATCTTGTCCGCGGTGAACTCGGCGAATCCCAGCTCGATCTGCTGGCCGCGCTTGCGCGGCCGCGGCACCGGGATGAAGTACTGGCTCGGCCGCCGCCCCGGTACCTTCTCGTTGGTGATGCCCTCGTCGTCGAACCTGAAGTACTGCTCAGGGGCGCGGTACGGGGAGTTGATGATCGGGTTATCGATGATCCGATCCGCCACCGGTGGCACCCCTCGTGTCTGTTCTTGGTCTATGTGCAGTAACGGTCGGATGCTACTCCGAGGTCCAGCGACCCGTGGTATTGATGGTGAAATAGCACGGTATTCCCCCTAAGCGAGGGGATTGCGCAGGTAGGCGGCCTGGAATGTCGGAGGATAGTGCCAGAATAGCGCGTGGTATCCATTTCACACTCTGCCACCTCAATAACCACACTTCCACCAGGGGTCGATGATGACTGATCTGACGCAGATGGCGAGGCTGGACTCCTCGCTCCTGCACACCCGGCTGCTCGCGGGAGCGCGCCAGGTGGGCGGAATTTACCAGCTGGACTTCCAGCACGCGCTGATCTCCACCGACGACAAGTGGAAGGCAGACGCCGGCGGTATACCGCTGCACAGCTTCCTGATCGCCACCGTCATGCCGCTGGGGGCGGTCGCCGACCGCGAGGATGAGGAGGTGCTCCTGCTCCGGGTGGATGACACCTGCCAGCTGCCGCGTCAAGCGGAACTCGTCGAGGTCCGTGAGTTCGCCATGCGCCAGATGCTGACCGACGGCAACCTCACGATCGACGTGCTGACCCAGCAGGAGATGCAGCGCTCCGGGCTGAAGTGCCGGATCCTCGGCACCTTCTACCAGTCGGAACTGGCCGGCGGGCAGTCGTTCCTCGACTTCGGCGCAGACATCGACAACCTTTACGCGGCGAGCAGGTACCGCGTGTACAAGCCCACACCTGACGCACTAGCGGTCGTGGCCTCTTACCCGCAGATCACCGAGGATGAGCTCCGCGCGGGCACCCTGCCGCACCTGCTGGACATCGGGTCGGTTCGGTACTCCTCGACCCGCCGCCGGGCCAGGGAGCACGGCGAGCACCTGGTCCCTGTCCGGGTGCGGGTGGCGGACTTCATCGAGATGAAGACCGCTGTATTCGGCATGACCCGAATGGGCAAGTCGAACACGATGAAAACGCTGGCCGTCGCCACCTACCGGCATGCCAAGCGGATCGGTGAGCCGATCGGTCAGCTGCTCTTCGACCCCCAAGGTGAGTACGCCAACCCTAACTCGCAGGACGATGACACGGCTCTGGCACAGCTCGGCGGTGATGTGGTGATCTACCGGTTCGGGGCACGGCTAGACGAAACGGGCGTGCGGCCGCTGCAGATTAACTTCTACGACCCGGCGCAGATCGACGCAGCTCAAGAGGTCATCGGGGACGTACTCGCGGGAGCTGCGAAAGGTGAGTACATCAACAACTTCATCGACGCGGAACTCGGCGATCCGCAACCCGACGCGGACGGTCGAGTGAACTTCTCGCGAAGGAACCGCAATGCGCGGGCGCGGTTCTGCTTCTACGCGCTGCTGGCGAAGGCGGGGTTCGATGCAAGAGCACGCCATCGGTTCTCCACCGTCATGCACAGGGAACTCGTGGAAGCGTTCAACGCCGCCGGCACGGGCTTCACGATCACCTCGGCCGGTGGCCAGGGGCAGGTCAACGTGGAGGGTCCTGACGCGCTGCAGGCAGTCGCGGACTGGTTGATGGACGCGAAAGAAAACGGCAATGCCAGGGCGACAAGCTGGCTGGATGACCGATCGATCGATGCGATTCTCGCGCTGTATGCTCCGACCGGAGGAAAGCTCGGCTGGCGGTGGTTGGGTCGGCTGCGGCCCTTCCACAGCTATCAGGCCGGTGAGGACTACGCTGATCGGATCTACACCGACCTCGTCGCCGGCCGGCTGGTGATAGTCGACCTATCTCGCGGTACGGAGCAGGTGCTCCAACTCCTATCCGAGCGGGTGATCAACCACCTCCTCACCAGGGCCACCGACCGGTTCGTCAGCGGCCAGGCTTTGCACCGGATGCAGATCGTCATCGAGGAGGCGCACCGGCTCTTCGACCGGCAGGCATACGACTCGGCTAGCCCCAATCCGTACGTCCGGCTGGCGAAGGAGGCCGCTAAACTCAAGATCGGCTTGGTCTACGCGACCCAGGAGGTCACGGCAGTCGCCCCCGCCGTGCTGGCGAACACCAGCAACTGGATAGTCGCGCACCTGAACAACAGTGACGAGATCAGGACGTTGTCCAAATACTACGACTTCAAGTCGTTCGAGTCGGACATCCTGTCCGCCGAGGACCGCGGGTTCGTTCGCATCAAGACCCGGTCCGGCAAGTACATCGTGCCAGTCCAGGTGCTCAAGTTCGACCGAACCATGATCAACGACGCCCGCGCCGAGGCGGGCCTGCCGCCGCTTGCCGCCATTCCAGCCCAGGGTGGGCGGTGACCGGCGGTGCCCTACATTCATCCAGAGGGCGCGCCCGAGCGCGCCAGCAGGCTCGGCCATGTCCGCACCGCGATGGACCCCTCGGTACGCCAGGCGCTCGAGTCGTATTTCCTGCCGCCTGCCGTGAGCGGCCCGCCACCGATCGCGGACCTGCTCGTCGAAGCAGCCACCCTGCCGGTCAGCGGCCTGCCGAAGCCTGCCTACGCAATCTCGATCGACGGTTCGAAACAGGAGATCGAGGTCCGGCCCGAGTTCCCGTCAGCCCGCGTCGGGTTTGCCCAGGTCGCAGGGATATTCAGCCAGCTAGACGCGCTAGCGCCGCCCCCGCCCGGCGGGTTTGTCGACCCCGTCGCGATCGCGCAGGCTACCCGGGCCGCTTTGGTCAAGGGGGTCGTTCCTACCAGCATCGTGACGATCCGGTCCGGCCAAACCATCCACGAGGCCTGGCGCGAGGCGGTCTGGGAGCTGTTCACGACGTGCAAGTTTGAGGGGCCGGCGGGCACGAATACTAGGCTCGCCGATGTGCTCGCGCACGTGCTCGGCACGCCGACGCTCCCGGTATCAAGCGTCACCCTGGAACGCTGCCCGGGACGACACGACAGGGACTGCGACGCCGGGGGCCTCGTTGTCCCACTCGGCGGGGCGACGTGCGAGAAGTGCGGCACCGCTCTCTACTTCACCGACGCGACCAATACGCATGACGAGGTGGTCGAGTTCGGCTCTAACGACAACGCGCTCGGCAGGCTGATGCTTGTGCTTGAGCTGCTGACGTTCCTCTGGCAGATCCGCATCTTCTCGATGGTCGATCCTGGCCGCGTCTTCCCGAGGTGCGCCTTTCTGCTAGACGGCCCCCTCGCCATGTTCGGGCGGCCAGCCGGACTCAAGCGCCATGCTCTGCGGTTCCTCCAGGCTATCCACGCCCGGGAGTTGGCCGCCGGGAGGGCAGGCCTGCCTGTCGTCATTGGTATCGAGAAGGGCGGTGCTCTCGCCGAACATGCCGAGCATATCCGTGAGTACATCCCGCCCGGATATCTGCTCTGCCTGCCCGACCGGTATATCCGGGAGCATGTCCAGCACCGCGAAGGGAACCGTGCATACGGCTACGACACCGACTACGGGCGGCGGTTCATCTACCGTGCGCGCGACAGCAGAACGCTGGTCTTCAGCATGCCGCCGATGCCATCAGGTGACCCGACAGACGACGCGGAGGCTGTCGATCTGGGGCACTACCCGAGCCTGGACACGGCGATCGGCTTGCTCGACCAGGTAGGCACGATGCTGTACCGGAACGCGGTCATCCCGGTCGCCTTCGCGCACAACTACGCATCCCTGCCGCTCGGCACCGGCAGCCAGGTGCTGACCTACCTGGCCCAGGACGCGCTGGGCGCAGCACGAACCCAGGTACGGCTCACGCCTTTCTTTTAAAATGTCCGACCTCAGTACTAATGGGAGTGGGTAGCGATGGCGGCATCGGAGACCGGGCGGGCGGCTGTTCCGGTCGCGGCGGCACCCGACACTTCGCGTTTTCCCACGTCGGCTAGGGGGTCGTCGGGCATAGCGCCTCATCCACGTCGGCTCGGCGAGCCCGGACCCTTGGCGGACAAGTCGACCGCCGCAATGCGCTACCAGTCGCCGTTGCGCTACCCCGGCGCAAAGTCCGGTCTTGCTGGCGTCATCGGGGACTTGATCGGGAACGCGGCCGCGGAGCTTGGTACGCCCGAACTGTTCGTGGAGCCCTTCGCCGGAGGAGCGTCAACTGGGCTGCGGCTCGCCGGGGCCGGCGTCGTGCGCCGGGTCCTGCTCGCCGACACAGACCTGCTCGTCGCACGATTCTGGCAGGTCGCGGCGGCGGACACGGAATGGCTCATCGACCGGATGTGGAACGAGCCTGTCACCTTGGAACGATGGGATCACTGGAAGGCGTGGCAGCCGTCGGACCCTCAGGACCGGGACATCGCGGTGAAGTGCCTGTTCCTGAACAGGACCACGTTCTCCGGCATTCTGCACGGCCGAGCCGGGCCTATTGGTGGCCGGAAGCAGGAGAGCGCCTACCCGATCGACTGCCGGTTCAACAAGGAGGCACTGGCGGCTAGGCTGCGCTTCGTCGGTGACCTGTATGCGAGCAACCGGCTTGCGGACGTGTGGTGCAAGGACTGGGCAGACACACTGACTGACGTCGCGGAGTGGTACCCACAGCTCATCCCTAACCGCGTCATTGCGTACCTGGACCCGCCCTACTGGTCTAAGTCCCCGAAGCTCTACTCGCGCTCGTTCGACCCAGCCGGTGGCTACCCCGAACGCGGCACGTCGATGCCGGGCGAACGCGGCAAGAGCCCGCTAGAGCAACATAACTGGCTCAGCGGTCTGGATCACTACCGGCTAGCCGGGTACCTGTGCCATCACGCGCAGGTCCGGTGGATCCTCTCCTACGACGACCACCCGGACCTCACCGAGGACGAGAACCTGTATGCGGCGACCCAGATGGCCCCGTCCCCGACCGACGCCGACCGGCAGGATGCGCGGCAGTGGCACATCACCAAGCGCCTAGTTGACCTTCGGTACAGCGCATCCGCCACTAGGGCCCACCGTGGGAAGCGCGAGGAACTGCTCATCACAACGCTGCCCGGGTCCTCGGTCCCACTCGATGACCGGTTCCGCGCCTACCCTTCTGGGCGGCGTGGGTAATTCTTCCCTCCGGCCAGCCTGGTATTGGTTGAGTCGATGAAGATTATTCAGGCCGTCCGGTAGAAGTGCAGGCCAACTACAGCCGAGATGGTCGTTTCAAAGGTTTTAGCGGGCGCCGGGGCGGTTGCCGCGTGGATGTTCCGGAACCCGCGGCCGCCACGGGTCGGGGTGAGGTGTCCTGGCGGCGCAGGCACTGGCCAGCGACCGGCGAGGCGGAGCTGAATATGGGCGGGCAGGTGGCCGCATGACGTGGGCTCGCCCAAGCGGCCCGGCTTTCGCGGGAAGCTGTCAGGACCGCCCAGCGTTCTGGATATCAGA
>PMSU01000042.1 GCA_003168255.1 Actinomycetota bacterium | reverse complement strand
TCGGGTCCCAGCACCCGCTGCTCGGCGTCGAGGACCTGGCGGTATTCGGCCTCGGCGTCGGCGGCCCGGCCCTGAGCAGCCAGCGTCCGGGCGATCTCGTGCCGGGTGGCCAGGGTGGAGGGGTGCTCGGGTCCCAGCACCCGCTGCTGGGCGTCGAGGACCTGGCGGTATTCGGCCTCGGCGTCGGCGGCCCGGCCGAGGAACCTGGCGGCAGCCGCCCTGTGGGAGCGCAGTGTGAGCATCTGCGGCTGGTCGGCGTCCAGGCCATGTGGGAGGGCGATCCCTGTCTGGGCTGCCTGCAATGCCGCCAGGTAGGACCCACCCCACAGCATCGCCATCGATACCCGCGCGGTGGTCTGCGCCAGGTCCGCCGCAGCAGCGGCGGGCAGCGGGACATGGCGGTCATAAAGCGCCCGCAGGTGCGGAACCAGCGCAAGCCACGCACCCGCCTGCGCAGGATCATCCACCCCGAGCCGACCCGTGGCAGCGGCCAGCAGGCTCACCGCTACCTCTGCGGAGGCGGTCAGCGTGTTTCCGGCCTGGTGCCGGGTGACCTCGGCAACCAGCGGATGCACCTTGACCGCTGCCCTGCCACTGGCCCCCAGCTCGCGGGCAAGGTCGATCAGGCCAACCGACAGCAGCCCTTCCAAGCATTCCTGCGCGGCTCCGGCGCCCTCGCACACGCCTGCTAGCACGCCGTCATCGAGCAGCAGCGGCGGCACCGGCACGGCAGCATCCAGGCAGGACAGCACCCGCAGCAGTGCCCTCGCCTGCCCGGCCCCATTAGCCTCCAGCGCCGCCAGCGACAGCTCCCACGTCACCGTGACCCTGTCTCGGTTACCCCGCCCACGGCCTAGCAACTCCGCGAACTGGGACCCGGCCAGCGCCCGCTCATACCCCGCGAACGTCCGCTCCGCCGCGAACGGCGACGTCAGCGACGACCCCGCCTGGTGCATGGCCAGCGGCAATCCGCCCAGCCGGCCCGCCAGCCGCATCGCCTCCTCATCGCTGCCCCCCTCCGGGGCCAGGTCAGCGAGCACCCGGCCGCCATCCGTACTGTCCAGTGACTCCAGCCGGATCACCTCCGCCACCGGCCCCCATCCCACCGGATCGCCGATCCGGCTGGTTACCAGCACCAGCCCCGCCCGGCTCGGCCGTAGCCACCCGGCCCCCGACCCCGCTTCCCGGCCATTACACGCCAGCACTTCCAGGTCATCGGCGTTATCCAGGATCAGCACCCATCCAGGCCGGCCCTCCAGTTCGGGCCACAACACATCAGGGGGGTCCACCCGCCCGGCCAGCGCCTCCGCCACTACTCCCGCTGGAGCGCCCAACTCACCTGCCAGGCCCAGCAGCAAACCTGTCAGCGCCGCAGCATCCGACGCCGGTACCCACCACACCGGCCGCTCATCCGCCAGCCGCGCCGCGACCGCCCTGGCCACCGTGGATTTCCCTATACCGCCTAGCCCGGCCAGCACCCGCACCCGGCCATCAGGCGCTAACCCCAGCGCCGTCAGCTCCTCGATCACCCCGTCACGGCCCCGGGCATTCACATCGGGCACCGGCGCCCGAAGTAGCCCACCCAGCCGCCTTGCCTGCTCTTGCCCCGCCGTCGCGGCGACCGCAGTCTGTACCCGGCGCTGACGGCGCGCAGCTCGCGCCGGCATGACCCCGAACACCAGCGCGACGACCACGCCCGCCACGCCTGCGACAGAGCCGATCACTGTCCAGGCAAACCCGTCCACGCCACGACCCTACGCACACCCGCCCTTGCACGCACGCCGACCGGCACCAGACGGCCCAGGCCCTCACAACCGCAAGCCAGAGCCGGCTCCGGGCATGCCGCACAAAAATGCGATAGGCAAGTCTGAATCACGCAGGTTGTCCCGGGTCCCTGTCCCCGAACCTCAGCAGCGGCACGTCATACAGGTCAGGGTCGGGGATGCGCTGCATCTCGGGTGCGGTGACTTCGATGATGATCATTTCGGTCAGGAACTGAACGGTTGCGGACAGCAGGTGGCTAGTGCTGCCGATGGCGGCTTGTTCTTTGCGGCCTGCGGTCACGTGGATGTGGGGACGGACTGTTTCCTGGTCTGGGTCGTAGGCGAGGGTGCCCCCGCCGAGTGCCTCTGCGTTGGTGAGGTGGACCGCAGACCAGACAGGAGCTTTAGGGTCATCGAGTTTGTCGCATGCGCCCACGATTTGGGCGTCAGCGAATCCGGCGATGAACATCGGTATGTATCCCTGCCGGATGCGGTGGGCCCGGCAAGCGTCGGCTAGGGAGGACATGAAGTCTTCACCATGGCTGAATGTGACGCCAATGGTGCGGCCGGTTGTGAGTTCATGGCTGCGCAATAGTGTTGGCTCCTTATTCCGGCTGGGAGTGCGAGAGCGAGATTGCGGGGCGCGTGTAGCTGCCAGCGGCGGCGAACACGGTCATGAGGTCTTCCCGGGAGATTCCAGCGGCAAGAGTTGCCAGCAGGAGGATTCGGGCTTTGAGCGGATGGAGGAACCCTCCGGGTATTAGCCCGCGTTCTAGCAAGTCTTGTTCGGAGCCAGGGAAAGCGTATGTTTCGGTTAGTGTCGATCCGGCGCCAGTCCGCGTAGTGAAGATGACGGGGATTCTGTTGCTGATCTGTTGCAGTTTCGGGACAAGAGGTGCGGGAACGTGCCCGGCTCCCATCGCTGCGACCACCAAACCGTCAAAACCGGCGCTGAGGCCATCGAGTAGTTCCCCCTGATCCCCTAGTCCCGCCGTGACAAGAGCTACTCGTGGCTGAGAATCTGACCGGGGCAATGGGATGGTCAGCCGCTGAAGGGGTAGGTCGAAGAATTGGGGGCATGCTTCGGTCAACTGGCCTATTGGTCCGTACCCTGGTGAAGTGAAAGCCCCCGGGCTGGTTGCATGCGTCTTGCATACCCGGCCTGCTGCGTGGATCTCGTCAGCCATGACAACCATTACGCCCCGGCCCCGAGCCATTGGGCTGGCCGCTGTGCGGACTGCGGCCAGCAGGTTGGCCGGGCCGTCGTGACCTGCCTGAGCGGGATTGCGCATTGCGCCTGTTATCACGATTGGCTGCGGACCCTGGTGCCACACGTCGAGGAGATATGAGGTCTCTTCGATTGTGTCAGTTCCCTGGGTAACGACGGCAGCGTCTGCGCCTGCGATAAATGCTTTCTTGATGGCATGATCCAGATCGCGCATGTCCGCGAAGGTGAGCGATGCACCGGGGATTCGGCGCACGTCTGCCACTTCTATGTTCACGTCCATCTCAGACAATCCTGAGATGCTGGAAAGCAATTCTCCTGCGGACAGAGCCGGTTTCACGCCGCCAGTACCGGTGCGGGTCATGGCGATTGTCCCTCCCATGCCAAGCACGGTTACCGTGGGCGTGTGCTGCGTGGCGTGCATCGTCGGCCTTTCGCTTCCTTACTCAGGCAGGGCTACTGCTGGAACTTGCCGATAAACTGACATGCCCGCTCGGCTCCTGCGGTTGACAGCAGCCGGCTCCGTGGGGCGACGAGCCCGGCCAGGCCATATTCACCAAGTTCGGCACATCGTCGTGTGGTGGCGGGCCAATCGAGGTCCAGGTAACCGGCAAATTCCCGGAGCCTGTCGGGAGGGCTGGATGCTCTCGTTACCGAATGAGCGTTGGCATGCCCGGAGGCGTCAGAGAATTCACGCAGGGCCGGCCGGTCTGTCGTGACGTCAACGTACCAAAGGCTGTCAGATTCTACCCAGTTGGCCACGATGGCACGACTCCGGTCAGATACGAATCCCTCTACCTGCGTGTATTCGGGATCAGTGCATACGTCTACCCTGATACCGAATGATTCCATCAACGCTGCCGTCAGCAGCAAGAGCAGCCGCTCTGGCGCGGCTGATATAGATACCGCTTCAGGCGGCACGCAAAAGGCTCGTGTGATTTTAGCGTCCGCATTACCTGTAACCTTGCTACTGGACTCCAGATACGCATATTTATGGGTGAAGAACAACCAGCAGCTTGCTTCCTCCCCGCGCCGCTCACAAGTCCAGAAGACCGGGACATCCCTTAGATCGGCATAGTGGCGGGTAATGTGCCGTGCGCAGAAATCTGAGCCCAGCCATGCCTGAGAAACCGGTGTGAGATCAGCCACCGCATCGCGGCCTGCGGCTGACCGGTCCAGTTCGCCGAATCCGGCAAGCTGACGGTGACCATCGCCAAGCGCCGCATCATCACCGAGCAGCGAATCGTCCAGATTAGTAACTGCCCACAGCAATCCAATGGCCAGCTCATCCAGGACGTATGCATCGGGTATCAGCAATCTCGCGCCTGTGGTGGCCCTCGCCAGACGCTGACGCGCATAACGTGTGTCCACTGCATAGAGCCGATGATTGTCGTCGCCTTCAAGCTGCCCGGCAATGAGACTACGCTCGGGCCTCCGCAAGAAATATGAGCGGGCGAAGTCGTCGGGGATTTCGGCCAGTATGTGGCCGTCAATAACAGCAGGAAGGACTATCGCCGGTATCGAAGACCCGGCGAACAGACGGCCTCCCGGCCCGTTCAGCGTAAGGAGCCGACCTTGTGCCGCCTGTTCCTGCGGGTAACCAGACGGCCAGGCAACGGCGGCGCTCAGAGCCAGAGCACTGTTTGCCAGAAATCCCCGGCGTTTCATGTCATCCCTTCCGAGGTTGATCGCCGAGGTCAGGTTAGGCGGGATTCCCGTCTCTGGTGGCACTTCCGCGTGGGCTGGTGTGGGCTCTGCACGCCGCCCGTGCATACGCGCCTTGTCCTCCCGGACAAACAGATCAGACAGCGCGCCGCCGGTCTTCAGAAACTCGTCGCAGCGAGCCGCTACCTCGGCGGACCCGGCGCGCTCACCGCGCTCAATCTGGCCGAGGTAGCCGAAATCAAACCAGGTCAGCTCGCCAAGCCTGCGAAGCGACATGCCACGCTCCCGGCGTGCTCTCCGCAATGCCTGCCCGAAGGTTTCCACCGTCCGGTCGCTCTCCCAGGTGTGCGCTGGATCTGTGGGCTCACTGCTCACGTCTGGCCGCTTACCTCAGGTTACTGGTGAACTCAGATCGTGGCCGACCGAACGTCCAGGCGAAACCCAGGCCGTGAGGATCGGATTCCCGAGGAAGCCCGAAGGGGGTGATCGCGATGACACAGACCACGACAACCAGGAACGGCCATGCGGCGGGCTCTGCGAGCGTACGGGGCTCTGCTCCGGCCAGTTCGGGCCGACTGTGCGAGAGCCCCACGCGGGCAGTCGTGGCGGACGTCCCGATGTGGGAGTGGAGCACGAGCCGCGATTCGCAGGGTGGCTCCGTTGGTCTTTGCACAACGAGGCATGGCGCAATGGAAGCACTGGCCAAGGCACTGATCGCACGGGGCTGCCCGTCCATTGGACAGGTTGCACAGGTGAAGCTGGTCCGGTCAGTGCATGAGGAGTCGTCGTATCTACGTGGGTTTCCTGCACGGACGGCTGTCTATGACGGGGCGGTGATCCGGTGGAGTTGACCGGGCCTGCGGTTTGGACAAGAAAGTTGAACTCGTGTCATCGGAAGACGACGATGCGTGCCGGGCGATTGCCGAGGAAATCAACCAGAGCCGGCCGCAGTGGCTTGTCCTGTACGGCTGCTATTCGCGGCTGTTCTGGGCTTATCCGTTGTTTGATATGCGCCGCCGGGTGGTGGTGCATGCCGGCTATCCGGATGCCTTGCTCGCGCGCATGGACGAGGTGGAACGGCTATCTGCCCGGAAGCGCGGCGGGCGGGGAGGCGGCCAGGAAGGCTAACCGGCAGCGAGGACATGACCATCGGGAGCAATGGCCGGATAGCTCCGGTCCGTGTTATCGCGCCGCTCCGCAGCCGCGATGGCACGGGCCGGTTTCCAAGGGTAATGCTCCGGCCTGCGTCATCGGCGCGGCCGGGAATGCCGGATCAGGAGGGGGTGAGGGTGGATGGTGACGCCAGCACCGGCTGTCTTGGATTCTTTCCGGCTATGCTGGGCCATGAATGCGCTGCACGCGATGATGCGGGAGATGCTGGCCGGCTCGGGACTGGAGATACGGCAGCTTAAGAATGAGCTGGTGATCAGCAACCCAGACAACCCGGATAAGGGCCGGATCTACATCAATTACATCACGGGTGAAGTGTCGTGGAAGCGGCCGGTCTGGGACTACCTCGGGTACCTCAAAGGATACGCGCAGGCGCCCGAAGCCGATCCGGATACCGAGCCGGTCGCCGATGCGCAGGCCATTATCCGCGCGTTGTGCGGGGCCGACGAAGCGGACGTCTCATGACTCCCGGCCCGCGCCGCGTGATGTGGTCTCACCCCGGCGCGGCGCGGGCCGGGCTCCAAGGAGCATCCGGCCAGAGAAAGGAGGGCAGGGATGGGAAAATACGGCAACACGATCTGGGAATGAACCGTGTCCATTCACGGGGCCGATTGAGCTGGGCGTTTGAGGCTGGGCTGAGCTCGGCAGGGTTCGTGACAGCGTGTCTGGTTTGATCTTGCGTCCTTGATCGTCGATCATCATGCTCGTGCCCGCAGACGCCCAGGACTCGCCGTCGCCCTCGCTTGAGGAGCTTGCCGGGCTGCTGGCTGTTTTAGCCGGCCGGGTGGATGCGCTGGAGTCGGAGAACGCGGGGCTGCGGGCGGAGAACGCCGGGCTGCGGCGCCGTCTGGGGATGAACTCGGGGAACTCGTCGACACCGCCGTCGAAGGAGCCGATCGCGGCTAAAGCCGCGCGTAAGGCGAAGCGCTCGGCGGACCGGTCCTCACGGGAACGGTCCCCGGACCGCAGGCCGGGAGGTCAGGAAGGGCATCAGGGTTCCGGGCTGACGCCGGCGGCGGTGCCGGACCGGACCGAGACCGCCGGTGCGCCGGCCGGGTGCCGAGGGTGCGGTGCTGACCTGGCCGATCCGGCTACCGGGGCAAGCGATGCCGGCGCGGCGCGGGCACAGGTCTGGGACATTGTGCCGGTGGTGCTGGAGAAGGTGCACTGGCAGTTGCCGCGCCGCCGGTGCGGCTGCTGCGCGAAGATCACCACCGCGGTGGCGCCGCATGCCCAGGCGGGGTCGGTGGTCTATGGCCCGAACATCAACGCTGCTGCTGTGCTGCTGGCCTCGGAGGGCAACGTCCCGGTCGAGCGGACCGCCACGCTGATGGAAGCCCTGCTGGGCACGCCGGTGTCGAGCGGGTTCGTCGCCCGCGCCCTGGCCCGGCTGGCGCAGCGGCTGCAGGCCGCGGGCTTCGATCAGGCGATGAAGGACGCGCTGCAGGCCGAGGAGGTGCTGTGCGGCGACGAGACCCCCGTCAATGTCATCAGCAACGGCACCGGCCCGGACGGTGGAGCTGTGCCGGGTGCACCGCACGCGGTCACCATCCGCACTCCCGGTGCGCGGCTGATCTGGTACGCCGCCCCCGGCTCGCGCTCAAGCGCCGCGATCGCCGGGCTGGGCGTGCTGGAGGGCTGGCATGGCTACCTGGTCCGCGACGACTACGCCGGCTGGCATCAGTTCGACACCCAGCTCGCCGGGGTGCAGCAGTGCGCAGCCCATTTGATCCGCCACTGCAAGGGCGTGCTGGAGCTGCACCCGCAGTGGCAGGCCTGGGCCGGGCAGGTCCGTGACATCCTGCGCGAGGCCGCCGCCGCGGTCGAGGCCGCCAGGAACGAGGGCAACACCCAGCTCGACTCCATTCTGCTCGCTGACCTGCGCGCCCGCTACGACGAAGCGGTCGCCTGGGGCATCACCACCAACCGGCACCGCGACTGGCACAAGGGACGCCACCCCGGCTGCAACCTGGCCAGACGCCTGCAAGATAAAGCCGGGCAGGTCTGGCTGTTCACCCGCAACTTCAAGATCCCCTGGACGAACAACGCTTCGGAGCAGGCACTCAAGGGGCCGAAACGACACCAGGCCGTCTCCGGGTACTGGCACACCCGCGCCACCCTCGCTGACGACTGCCGGGTGCGCTCCTACCTGGTCAGCGCGCGCGGACACGGCATCCGCGCCACCGACGCCATCCACGCCGCCCTCGTCAGTAAACCCTGGCTGCCGGTTCCCGTAACCACCTGATATCACGGACCCACACCCGTGAATGGACACAATGAACCGGCTGCGTCGGGCACGCGATGCCAGGCAACGCAACAATGCCAGACGGGATCAATAACAGGAAAGAACACGGCAGGATAAAGCACCTCCCGTTTCTGGTGAGCCGTGACATAGCTTACGCGGGGCCGATGCGGCCCCGGAATAGATGACCAGGTGGCCCGGCAGGGCGGCACCTCATGGTTCCCCGGTACCAGTGGTACCGGGGTTGTCGGCGCTGATCATGCGCCCCGCGCCAGTATCCGCCGGGCGAACGGCCGGGATCTGCCCATCAGCGGGGCGCGGTGGCTATCGCGGTTTACCGACTCCAGCCGCCAGGCGGCGCGATACCGCGCCGGGCGGGTGCTACTGGCCGGCGACGCGGCGCACATTCACCTGCCCGCCGGAGGCCCAGGGCTGAACACCGGCCTACAGGACGCGGTCAACCTCGGCTGGAAGCTCGCCGCCGAGGTGCGCGGCTGGGCACCGCCGGGGCTTCTCGACACCTACCACACCGAGCGGTACGCCGAAGGCGAGCGTGTGCTCATGCACACCCGGGCCCAGGGCGCGCTGATGGGCGCCGGGGGAGATGGCCGGGTCGCTGCCCTCCGCCAGGTGCTCGGGCAACTGCTCCAGTACGAGCAGCCGCTGCGCCACCTGGTCAACCTGATGTACGCGCTCGACACCCGCTACGAGATGGGGATCCCCGATCCGCACCCCCTGACCGGCCGGTGGGCACCCGACCTGGCACTGACCACCCCGGCCGGCGCCACCAGCGTCGCGGAACTCATGCGTCCGGCGCGGGGCGTCCTGCTGGATCTCACCGAGGCAGGCACATTCGCCGGCAACGGGTACGGCTTGAAGGACCGGGTGGAAAGCCTCACGGCGCACTGCGCCAGCCCGCCCGCCGCCGCCCTGCTGATCCGGCCCGACGGATACGTGGCCTGGGCGGCATCCCAGGACAACCCGGACGCCGACGCGCTGCGCCACGCCCTCACCACCTGGTTCGGCACCCCGGACATTGGCCCCGGGGACCGGGCGCTCTGCCTGCAACGCTGAGTTCAGCCCGGTCACCTCGGCCGAGGTGAGAAAATGCTCCCCGATGCTGGCACTGATCGAGATCACGTCACCCTGGGAGATGCCGAGCCGCAGTCAGCCACCACGCCGGCGGGCCGGCTAGCCGGGCAGCCCGGACTCGATCCAGCGGCCGAATGCGTCGAGCCGGTCCTGCGCCCAGGCGCCATCACACGGCATCGACCCGTTGCGGAGCCTTTCGTAGATGGCGTCGGCGTGCTCGCGGACATCGTCGTAAGACCACAGGTCGAAGGCGAAGCGCATCGACTGCCTGTCCCGCTCGCGGAACAGCGGCTTGATGTGGTTCTCGAAGCTCACCGGCTCGCCGGGGACAGGGAGCACCACCTCCGGCGCTTCGGCTGGCGGGGCGAGCGCCGAGATCCGGGAACCTGGCGGACCGGCCGCCGTGTGCCAGTCCCACCGGGGCATCGGCATGTGCTCCGGCGGCTTGGCGCCGGCCTGGGAGTTCTCCACCGCCAGCCGGGAACCCCACTCGATGTAGGCGCCGAACGCGGAGCGGAACTCCGGATCGTTCGGCAGCCCGGCCTCCCTGGCGGACTGGAGCAGCAAGGCAACCCACCGCGCCCGCTTCTCTTCGGTCAGGCCCTTCCCCAGGTGCTGCGAGACCATGCGGGGGTAGCCGCCGTAGCGTTCGGAATAATCTTTCGGGCCACAGAACACCTCGCCGAGCCAGGCGGCCACTCGCTGCGGGTGATCGGCCGACATGGTGGCGAACAGGGGACCAAGCAGCGGGTCCTGCGGGACGTACTTCTCGTAGAACAGCCGCGTCATCCGGGTCAGGGCAGGCAGCCCGCCGCACCATTCGAACAGGGTTGGCTCGTGCCCGGCCTCGGGCACCGGGTCGCGGAAGCCCGAGGTCCAGTGCATCCCGCTACAGAATGGCTTGTTCAGCGATTGCCCGCACCGGCAGAGCGCGTAGTGCTCCTGTGAGGCGCCCGCGCCGCGCGTCGCGTCCCCGTCGCCGAGCGCGATCCCGCCGGTGATCCGGTACGGACCGTCCTTCGAGACCTCGATCGCAGGCTCCCGCTCGCCCGCATAGTCGGTCTGCTCACGGGCCTCCCGCCCGTCGATGGCGTAGCTGAGGTCACCGGACGGGCAATCGCGCACAGCGCGGATGATCTCGTCCATGCGCCCGCCGCTCGGCGTCACGAACGGTTCGGCGCCGGTGTGAAACACGGTGGGCAGCCGGTCCGTGCAGTACCCCGAATGCTGGCAGACTCCCCGGTTATCGAGCACCGTCACCTGCTGCCCGACGTAGGTGTCGCGCTGGTCCGGCACCCGCTTCGGATCCTTGGCGGAACTGAACCCGATGCGTGCATGACTGCCATCGCAGTACGGCTTGATCGCGGACGCACCGCAGCGGCACAGGGCCATCTGCGGGCGTGCCTGGACCGGCTCGCCTAGCCAGTTCGCGACCTTCGGCACGTTGGTGACCAGGTAGGGGCCGTTGATCGACGCGCTGATCATCGGGGGTAGGCCGGCCTGGATCTCGCGGAACCCGGCCAGGCATGCCGCGACCCGGCCAGGGTCGCCATCCGGCGGGTGCAGGCAGCACAGATCCTGTAGCGCCGAGGCCGCCTCCTGGAGCTGAACCGGCATGCCCGGGCGCATCCGCAGCCGTGTCACGTCCCTGGCCAGCCGCCACAGCCGCTCGCCGTATTCGGCCCCGGCATCTTGCCGCGTTCCCGCGGGGACGTCGTCTTGCCGCGTTCCCGCGGGGGCGTCGTCTTGCCGCGTTCCCGCGGGGGCGTCGTCTTGCCGCGTCACCGCCTCGCCGTCCGGGCCCGCGACGGCCTCGCCGTGCATGTGTGCGAGCGCCTCGCCGAGCGGCCGGATGACCGAGTTCCTGATCCGTTCGGCGGCAAGCCGCAGCCCGCCGCCGTCCGCATCGTCTGTGCCGGACGGCTCGCGCCCTCCAGCGGAACGCTGACGCCGATCCCCCTCGATGTCGCTCGCGATCCCGGCCGCGACCACGAGAACCGCGTCGAGCGCCTGGCGGGCCGCGGCCGGGCTTGCCTCCGTCGCGCTCGCCTCCGGCTGGCCTGCAATGGCTGGCTGGGGCGAGGTCGCGTCGCTGGATGCGGTCATCGGCAACCTCGGTTCGGCTGGTGCGTTCGGATACTGGAAACGATCTTCGTTAACGCAATACAATACAGCATCGCATTGTATTAACGGAGCGGCGAATCGGCGTGCATGAAGGTGAGGTCGCCATGCGTTCAGCCGGGCGAGCACGCGACGCCGGCATCGATGCCCGGGTCCTCGCCGTAGCCGCACGGCACCTTGCCGGGCAGGGCTATCAGGCCATGTCGCTTGCCGCGGTCGCGGCGGAAGCCTGCACCACGAGGCAGGCGCTGTACCGGCGCTGGCCGGCCAAGGCAGACCTGGCCGCGGCGGCAATCGCCCAGATGTCTGATGACGAGACCGCGGTGCCGTCGGATGATCCGTTCGGCGACCTGGTGGCCGAGCTTTCTGACTTCCAGCGCGGAGTGTCCCGCCGCGGCCGGCTGTCCCTGGTCGGGACCATGCTCCAGGACACGACCGACCCTGATGTCCGGAGCCGGTACCGAGCCCAGGTGATCGAGCCACGGCGCCGCCGGATCCGGGCCATCCTGGACGCGGCCGTGCGGCTGGGACTGGCCGACGCCGACGCCGACCTCGAGATCGCGGTCACCATGTGCACCGGCTCCTGGTACGGACGGGCCCTGGCCGGGGCGCAGGTCCCGGCCAACTGGCCGCAGCGGACCGCGGCTCTCGTCTGGCGCGCGATCGGCGGCCCGCCGGACGTCCCCGGCCCGCCGAACGTCCCCGGCCCGCCGAACGTCCCCGGCTAGCCGGTCACCCCGAGGCACGCCACCTCTGCGGTTCCACCGGCGAGAAACGCTTTGACGAGCCGGCTGCCGGTTACCACTGGCAGCGATTTAGGCAACCTCTAGATCCAGCGTGTGGGCCAACTGCTCAGGAATGCTGGACCCCAGCCCCACCCCAGGTCAGACCCTTTCGATGGACCCTACTAGGGAAGCCCGGTGACGTCGACCGCCTCCACCTGGTCTGAGGCGTAGTTGCTCACGAGCAGTGTCTTGCCGTTGGCCTCCAGCGCGAACTGGCGGGGGAACAGGCCGGACATGATCGTGCCGACCTCGACGGGCTGGCCGGCCGCGGCCGCGGCGACGTTCACCACTCCGATGTCGGCCTCTTCCCCCTGTACGTTGAACCTGTTCGAGTTGGCCACGAGCAGCCGCGTGCCCTGGTCGGCAAGAGCCATGTCCACCGGCGCCTCGCCCACCAGGATCCATGTCACGAGGGCGTTCGCCGGATTATTCTGCAACGCCGAGGCGGAGAACAGCAGCAGCGCGTCGCTCTCGCGCGCGGTGACCCAGACATCGCTGCCGTCGGCGGACGTGATCACCCGCACCGCGCCGCAGCCCGCATCCACGCTGGTGACGACCGACCCGGCGGGGTCGGTCTCGGCGAGGGGCAGGTTGATGACGGTCAGCGTGCCTTGCTGGCTGCCGGTGGTCTGCTCACTGGTCGCGTAGAGCCAGTTGCCGTCGGGCGATACCGCCATCCCCACCGGGGCCACGTTGAGCGGGATGTCCCCGACGAAGTCGGACTGGCCGAAGCCATGGGACAGCGCCTTCGCGAGGTTGTACACGGCGGCCTCGTCGCTGTCCTCCAGGGTGACGAACGCGAAGTTGCTGTCCGGCGAGAATGCCACCTCGATCGCGCCGGTGCCCTGGCTGCTGAGCGTCCCCACCACCGGGTTGGCGGTGCCTGATTCCGCGAGGGCGACGTTGATCACGATGGCGCCGCTGCCCGAGGCGACGAGCAGGTAGCTCCCGTCCGGCGTGAGCGCGACGCCCTCCGGCGTTCCCTGCACGGGGATGGTCCGCACGAGCGTGGGCTTGAACCCGGTCGTGCTCAGTACCGCGACGGAGGAATTCACCGCCACGAATGCCCAGTTGCCGTCCGCGGTCGCCGCCACGCCGAACGGGTTCCCCGAGACCGAGAGCACGGCCGTGCGCACGTTCGGCAGTGATGGTGCGCTCGCGATCGCCGTGCTACAGCCCGGCGGAGTGGTACCGGCGGGAACGTCGGGAGCCGCCCGTGTCGCCGAGGCACCGGACCGCGGTCCGGCGGGATGCGACGGACTCGCGGAAAAGCCGGCACACGCGGCGATAATCGCGGTGGCGGCGGCAATCCTTAAGACACTGTTGGCCCGCATGGGCAAGATCGTACCCATGCGGAGTGTCGGCATCCAGAGGGTCAGAGCGCACCTTTCCGGGCGCGCTGCCCTTCGCCGGCTCGCCGCGCGAGCGGCAGGAGCGCACGTCAACGCTGCCCAAACCGCGGGACCAGCCCGCGCCACACCTCGTCATACCCGGGCTGGCGCTGCGGGGCGTCCATCGCGTGCCGGGTCGGCACCACCGGCCACCGGGTCTCGAACATGAAGGCCAGGGTGTCATCCACTTTCTGCGGCAAGAGTTCGGCGGCACTAGCGCGATCGAACGTCTCGGCGTCAGGCCCGTGCGAGCTGAAGCAGTTGTGCAGGCTCGCGCCGCCGGGCAGGAAACCCTCCGCCTTGGCGTCGTAGACGCCGCGCACCAGCCCCATGAACTCGCTCATGATGTTGCGGTGAAACCACGGCGGCCGGAAGGTGTCCTCGCCGACCAGCCAGCGAGGGGCGAAGACGACGAAGTCGGCGTTGGCCAGGCCGGGGGAGTCGGTGGGCGACGTCAGCACCGTGAAGATCGACGGATCCGGGTGGTCGAAGCTGATCGAGCCGATGACCATGAAGTTGGCCAGGTCGTACTTGTACGGAACGTAGTCGCCGTGCCAGCCGACCACGTCCAGGGGGGAGTGGTCGTAGTCGGCCGCCCACAGATTGCCGCCAAACTTCTCGACGACCTGGACGGCCCGCCGCCGCTCCTCGTAGGCCGCGGTGGGGGCGAGGAAGTCCCGCTCGTTCGCCAGCCCGTTCGCGCCGATCGGACCCCGCTCGGGCAGCGTGAAGCAGGCGCCGTAGTTCTCGCAGATGTACCCGCGCGCCGTCGCATCCGGCAACTCGACCCGGAACCTGATGCCCCGCGGGATCACCGCGAACTCGCCGGGCGCTGCGAGCAGCACGCCAAGCTCGGTGTGCAGCAGCAGACGGCCCGATTCCGGCACGATCAGCAACTCACCGTCGGCGTCAACGAAGTAGCGATCCACCATGGACGTGTTCGCCGCGTACCAGTGGATCCCGATCCCCGTGTGGCTGACCGTGTCGCCGTTACCGCCGGCCGTGTAGAGGCCGTCCACGAAATCGGTGCCCGACGACGGGATGGCCGGCGGATCCCACCGCAGCCTGTTGGGATCCGGCTCGACCTCCCTGAACGGGGCGCTGCGCAGCAGGCCATTGTCGATTCTTCCGAACGGCGGATGGGCGGCAGACGGCAGGATCCGGTAAACCCAGGTGCGCCTGTTCACGGCGCGGGGCTGGGTGAACGCGGTCCCGCTGATCTGCTCGGCGTAAAGCCCGAGCGGCGCCCGCTGCGGCGAGTTACGGCCGACCGGCAGCGCCCCGGCCACCGCCTCGCTCACGTGTTCATTACCAAATCCCCGCAGGTAGTCCAGAGACGGCAGACCAGCGGACATACCCGGCCCCCTTCAGGGAACAGCAAGACTCTTGGCGAACCAACTCAAGCACATCCCCCGCGCGGCAGCCGCGGGTGCCTGCCACGCGCAGCGCGGGGATTAGCTGCTGGTGAAGGTTCTCGTGGTCGTGATCAGCATGCTCTTGAGTTCCAGGACGTGGTGTCCGGCCGGCAGTTTCAGCGTCGACGGGTCGATCGTGTAGGTGACCTGGCCCGACGTGCTGGCCGTCAGCGTGGTCACCTCACGGTTATCGATGTAGAGCCGGACCGGGTGCCCGGGCAGGAAGCCCGTATCGAGCATGGACGCTGTATGGCTCGCGGGGATAGCGGCGCGAGACAGCTGGATGCTGCGCTCGAGCTGCCGGAGTTGCCCGAGCGCCTGGTTCCGGGCCGAATTCTCTTGGTATTCCGAGCGCGTGGCGGTAACGAGGCTGGGGACGAACGTGTTCGCGTTGACCGTTCCCCAGCCTGACGCCACGTCGAATCCCGTGGTGGCGGTGAACCCGTGAACGGTCGCCGTGGAGTTATTGCCCTTGACGACGTCGGCTATCCCGTCCGCTGCGCCGGCCGGTCCCACGATCTGGTAGAGAGCGGGATTGATCGGCCCGACGTTCGCATGATTGAGCTGGGTCGCCAGCGCGAGCAGGCCGGCGAACAGCGGTGTCGACTCCGAAGTCCCGTCCCTGGCGTCCATGGTGATGTCCGGCACCGAGCGCATGGAGCTACGGGTAATGGAGGCAACTCCGTCCTGGTAGGCGGGTCGCGGGAATACCGCGGAGTATCCCGCGCCCTCGGAGAACACGCCCTCATGCCAGACCGGGTCGGGGGCGATCCGCCGCCCGGAAGAATTGAGGTTGGGGACGCTGCCGCCCACCGCCGTGACCCAGGGGGAGTCGTCCCAGGCGGCCGTGGCGCGCGTGGTCGTGGTGTCCTCGCACTGGCCGTTGGCCACGGCAAGGTTCTGGACAACCCCGCAGTCGCCGGTGCCGACCGTGATCGGGATGCCGGCCGCGGCCGCTGACAGCTCACCCGGGTCCTGCGCGGTGATCTCCTCCTGGCCGTGACTGTAGGTGCTCTCACCGGTGCCGTCGCTGATCGAGATGACGTTGGCCAGGTGATGGCCGCTGATGTACTCAACCGCCGCCATCATCTCCGGCGGCGCGACCTGGCTGGCTGCGTCATCGTTGATCTCACTGTCGGCAGGCGTCGCGGAGATCACGATCTTGGCATAGGGCGCGATCAGGTGCGCCGACAGCACGTCGAGTTGAAGTTCGCCTTCCCACCCGGCGCATGATCCGTAGCTCTTCAGCCTGACCATGCCGGGCGGGCACTTGGCGGGCAGCGGCCCGGACGGGAAGATCGTCTGAATCTGCGGGTTCGGCAGGCCGAATTGCTTGTCGTAGGCATCGACGGCCTTGTTGATGCCGGGGTCGTCCCAGCCTTCGATCACGGCGACGGTCGTCCCGTATCCGTCAATGCCCCGCCGCCACAGGCTGCCGATCTGATAGTCGAGGATGTCCCCCGGCCCCGGTGAATAGGTCGGATACTTCGCATAGACCTCATGCATCTTACGCAATACCGCGGTGAGTACCTTGATCTGATGCTGCGTTGTCGCCGAATTGACAGGGAGAGCAGTGGGCGGAGCCGTGGGAAGAGCAGTGGAAACCTTGGGGGACGGCTTGACGGCAGTCGTCGGACTTGCGGAGCAGGCGGGCACCAAAAGCAAGATCGCGAGTGGCCAGGCCAGCGTCAGCAGGCCTCTTCTCTTGCCAGTTCTCTTCATGGCTTTGCCCCCGATGCTTTCGGAATGATTGGTTTGCCCGCCCCGTCGGCAAAGTCCCGAGCCGGGACATCAGCCGCTGGTGAAGGTCCTGATGGTCGTGATGAGCATGCTCTTGAGTTCCAGGACGTGGTGTCCGGCCGCCAGTTTCAGCTTCGACGGGTCGATCATGTAGGTAACATAGCCCGACGTGCTGGCCGTGAGCGTGGTCACCTTGTGGTTGTCGATGTAAAGCCCGACCGGGTGCCCGGGCAGGAAGCCCGTATCGAGCAGGTACGCCGAATGGCCTGCGAGGATATCGGCGGGGGACAGCTGGATGCTGCGGGTGAGCTGTCCCAGCTCATCGAGCGCCTGATGCCGGGCGAAAGACTCCTGATCCTCGGCGCGCGTCGCGGCGACCAGGCTCGGGACGAACCTGCTTGCGTCGACCGTTCCCCAGCCCGAGGCTACGTCGAATCCCCTGGCAGCGGAGAACCCGGGAACGGGGGGCTTGCAGAATGAACAGGAGTCATTTCCCTTGACGACGTCGGCTATGCCATCTCGCGCGCCGGACGGTCCCAGGATCGCGTAGAGAGCGGGGTTGATGGGCCCGACGTTCGCGTGATTGAGCTGGGCTGCCAGGGCAAGCACGCCGGCGAACAGCGGCGCCGACTCTGACGTGCCGTCCTGCCCGTCCATGATGATGTCCGGCAACGAACGCATGGGGCTGTGCGTAATGTAGGCAACCCCGTCCTGGTAGGCGGGCCGCGGGAATACCGCAGAGTATCCGGCGCTTGACGGATGCCACAGTCGATCCGGGGCGACTTTGCGTCCAGAAGAATTCAGGTCGGGTACGCTGCCGCCGACAGCTGTGACCCAGGGGGAGTCGTCCCAGGTACTCGTGTCGAGCGTGTCCCCGCAGGGACCGTTGGCCACAGGAAGGTTCTGCGTAACCGCGCAGTCGCCGGTGGCGACCGTGACCGGGATGCCTGCGGCGGCTGCCGACAACTCACCGGGGTCCTGCGCGGTGATTTCTTCCTGGCCATGACTGTAGGTGGCCTCGCCATTCCCATCGCTGATCGAGATGGCGTTGGCCAGGTGACGGCTGCTGATGTACTCCAGCGCCGCCATCATCTCCGGCGGGGCGACGTTGCTGGCGGCGTCGTCGGTGATCTCACTGTCCGCCGGTGTCGCGGAGATCAGGATCTTGGCATAGGGCGCGATCAGGTGCGCCGAGATCACGTCGAGGGTGAGTTCGCCCCGCCAGCCGGCGCACGATCCGAAGCTCTTCAGCCGGACCATGCCGGGCGGGCACTTGGGCGGCAGCTTGCCGTCACCGGACGGGAAGATCGTCTGGATCTGCGGGTCCGGCAGGCCGAATTTCTTGTCGTAGGCATCGACGGCCTTGTTGATGCCGGGGTCGTCCCAGCCTTCGATCACGGCGACGGTCGTCCCGGATCCGTCAATGCCCTGCTTCCACAGGCTGCCAATCTGATAGTCGAAGATGTCTTGCGGCCCTGGGGTTATGGACCGGTACTTCGAGTAGTTCTCCTTCATCTTCCGCAGCACTGCGGTGAGTACCTTGATCTGATGCTGCTTTGTCGGCGAGTTGGCGGCGGGAGCAGCGGAAACACTGGCGGACGTGACAATGGCACCGGCCGGAATCGCAGGGCTAGCAGGCGCGATAGACGAAATCACAAGTACGCAGGCCATCGTCAGCAGGCCTCTTGAATGGCCCGATCTGGTCAGCTTTGCCTCCTGATACCTCGGGTGATCAGTTCGCTACGCGGCTCGGCGAGCCGCACTCGGCACCGCCCGACGCCGCGGGTCGCCGGCTGCCCCCCCCGCCGGCCGCGGCGAGCGGCCGGCGGGAGACCCCGGGCTAGGAGATCAGCTGCTGGTGAAGGCCCTCGTGGCCGTAACGAGCATGCTCTTCAGTTGCAGGACGTGACTTCCCGCGGCTAGTTTCAGCTTCGACGGGTTGACCATGTAGGTGACATAACCCGAGGTGGTCGCCGTAAGCGTGGTGATCAATTGGTTATCGATGTACAGCCCCACCGGGTGCCCGGGCAGGAAGCCCGTGTCGAGCAGGTAAGCCGAATGGCTAGCGGGGATATCGGTGGGGGACAGCTGGATGCTGTTCTCGATCTGTATCAGCTTCGCGGCCGCCTCGTGCCGCGCCAGGAACTCTTGGCCTTTCGCCCGGGTGGCGGCGACGAGGCTGGGGACGAACGTGCTCGCGTTGACCGTTCCCCAGCCTGACGCCACGTCGAATCCCGTGGTGGCGGTGAACCCGGGAACGGTTCGCGTCGAGTCATTTCCCTTGACGACGTCGGCTATCCCTTCCGCTGCGCCGGCCGGTCCCACGATCTGGTAGAGAGCGGGATTGATCGGCCCGACGTTCGCACGATTGAGCTGGGTCGCCAGCGCGAGCACGCCGGCGAACAGCGGTGCTGCCTCCGAAGTGCCGTACCGCGCGTCCATGGTGATATCCGGTACCGAGCGCATAGGACTGTCAGTAATGGAGGCAACTCCATTTTGGTAGGCGGGTCGCGGGAATACCGCGGAGTATCCCGCGCCTTCGGCGAACACACCCTGATGCCAGAGTGGGTCGGGGCCGGCTTTCTGTCCCGTTGAATTGAGGTTGGGTACGCTACCGCCGACAGCGGTGACCCAGGGGGAGTCGTCCCAGGCGGCCGTGTCGGGCGCGCCTGATGTGTCCTCGCACTGGCCGTTGGCCACGGCAAGGTTCTGCACGACCCCGCAGTCGCCCGTGGCGACCATGACCGGGATGCCGGCCGCGGCCGCCGACAGCTCGCCCGCGTCCTGCGCGGTGATCTCCTCCTGGCCGTGACTGTAGGTGCTCTCGCCGGTGCCGTCGCTGATCGAGATGGCGTTGGCCAGATGATTAGCGCTGATGTACTCCAGTGCCCGCATGATCTCCGGCGGGGCGACCTGACTGGCGGCGTCATCGGTGATCTCGCTGTCGGCCGGGGTCGCGGAGATCACGATCTTGGCGTAGGGCGCGATCAGGTGCGCCGAGATCACGTCGAGTTGGAGTTCGCCCTGCCAGGCCGCGCATGATCCGTAGCTGCCCAGCTTGACCATGCCGGGCGGGCACTTGGCGGGCAGCGGCCCGGACGGGAAGATCGTCTGGATCTGCGGGTTCGGCAGACCGAAATCCTTGTCGTAGCCATCGACGGCCTTGTTGATGCCGGGGTCGTCCCAGCCTTCGATCACGGCGACGGTCGTCCCGGATCCGTCAATGCCTCGCTTCCACAGGCTGCCGATCTGATAGTCGAAGATGTCTTGCGCCCCCGGATTTATGGACCGGAGATGCGTGTAGTTCTTCCGCATATTCTGTAGTACCGCAGTCAGTACCTTGATTTGATGCTGCTTCGACGGCGAGGCGACCGGGGAACTGGCAGAAAAGCCGACCCAGGACCGGGTAAGGGCACCAGCGGGGACGGCGGAGCTAGCCGGCGCGATAAACGCTATCGCGAGTGCGCAGGCCAGCATTAGCAGGCCTCTTCTCTTGCCCGTTCTCTTCAAGACTTCTCCTCCTGATACTGCGGGTGATCAGTTGGCACGCGAGGCGGCCAGGCGACCCGTATCCGCCGCCGCCAGCCCATCTCCTGGGCCACGGCAACTGTCCGATCGGGCGCTTGGGATCCCAGGCATCAACCTTCCAGCATGGGCAAAGCCGAACTAGTGTCACGTACCCGCCGCAGTTGGGACAACCGAGTACGCCGGTCGTCGGCTCGTCGCGAAGGGGGCGTGCCAGGAGTACTGGTGCAGGCGGCTGGCAGCTAAGGCGGCGACCGGGAACCCCTGCCGCCGCTCACCAGGCACAACCGAGGAATGTGATATGTCGGCACCCCATCAGGCCACCACGCCGACCGGGGGTGACACCATCATTACTAATGAAACTTCATCGTTTCGGTAGAAAAATGAGTTCACTCCGTGTTCGACTAGTCATCGGGTCGCGTCATCGTGCGGTTGCGACCGTGGGGGGCGGACCCACATGGACAAGTGGAAACGAGGGGCGCCACTGTTGCCGCCAGGGCCGGGAGCAGATCGGATGTCGTCACGGTGGTCGGGGTCGCCAGCGCACCCCGACGGCGTCAGCGACCCCGACGAAGCCAAGACCGCGCCCATGCCGGTCGTGAGGGCTCGGCCGGCCCAGCCAGCCCGGCCGCCAGTGGCCGCCAGCGATCCGGACAATGCCAAGACTGCGCCTCAGCCCGCGATCAGGGTCCGCCCCGCCCGGCAGGCCCGGCCGGGCGGGGCCGGCCGAGCTGGCAACGATTCTCGCCCAGTCAGTTCCGAGTCTCGCCCCCTCAGCGACGACTCTGGCCGAGCCGGCAACGATTCCCGCCCAGTCAGTTCCGAGTCTCGCCCGGTCGGCGGCGACGAATCCCGCCCAGCCGGCGACAACTCGGGCCCAGCCGGCCACGGCTCTGACCCAGCCAGTCACGGCACCCGCCCAGCCAGTTATGACGAGGACGGGTTCGTCCCGGGAATGTGGCGGCCGGAACAGCACCGGAAGTCATCCCGCACCCGGTCGGCACACCCATCCTGGCTCCGGATCATCGCCACTACCCTTGTGCTGTGGCTGAAACGGCGGGACCGCCGCGATCGCGGTACCCGGGATAAGACGGTCGGCACCGGTCGGTGGATTCGCGCGGTCACCCTAGCGCTCGTGGTGCTCCTGGCGGCAGTGCTCGGAGTGGCTCTGTCCCGGAACACGAAGAGCGTAAAGCCGAGCCAGGGCAACGCGGTACTCAGCGCGGAGGCCGCCCGCAGTCAGGCGGCGAGCTGGATCGTCGGGCAGGTCAGCCGTGACGCCATCGTGTCCTGTGATCCGGTGATGTGCTCGGTCTTGGAGGCACACGGATACCTGGCGAGCAGCCTGGACGTGCTTACGCCCAGCGCGCCCGATCCGCTCGATTCCGACCTGATCGCCGCGACCGCAGTGCTGAGGAGCCAGTTCGGCAGCCGCCTGACGTCGGTGTACGCGCCTGTCGTCATCGCCAGCTTTGGCACCGGGAGTGCCGCGGTGGATATCCGCGCGATCGCGCCGGACGGCGGTCCCGCCTACCTGACTCAGTTCCGAGCTGACAGCGCCGCCAGGAAGTCCGAAGGCGCCCAGCTACTGCAAAAGACCAGTATCACGGTCGCGTCGGCTGCCAGACGCCAGCTGGCCGGAGGCCTGGTGGATTCGCGGCTGCTGGTAACCATTGCGACCATGGCTCACCTCCAGCCTCTGAACATCGTGACGTTCGGCGACGCCTCACCAGGCGCGAGCCCTGGCGTTCCGCTGCGCTCGGCCACTCTCACCGGCGGAACCGGAGGATCGGCGGACAGCGCTGCGGTCCTCAGCTCGCTGCGCGCCTTCATCGGAGCGCAGCAGCCGCCGTACCTCCCCGCAGCCACCCAGATCGTGCGGCTTGCGACAGGGCAGAGCGCCCTGCGCTTCCAGTTCGCCGCGCTGGGCCCGCTCGGGCTTCTCAATGCGGGTCCCCCCGTTGTCAAGATTCCCCCCAGCTGATGACGAAGGGCCGCTGGCATGCCAGCGGCCGAGAAATGAGGAACGATGTCCCACCAGGCGCCGGCTAGCCGGCTCTTCCGCCTGCTCGCCGCGTGCGCGCTCGCGGTCGGGCTGCTCGCCGCAGCAGCCCCCGCCGCCATGGCGTCACCCGCCGCGACAACCTCACAGGTGGGCTGGCTCCGGCTCGCGCACCTCTCCCCGAACACGCCCGCGGTTGACGTCTACCTGTACTCGGTCGGCAGTTCCGACGCCATGATCGTGCTCAAGCACGTCAGCTACGGCACTGTCTCGCCCTACCAGACCGTCGCGGCCGGCGATTACACCGTCGCCATGCGGGCCGCCGGCAAGCCGTCGAATTCCCCGGTCGTGCTGTCCACCACCGTCCGGGTGGAAGAAGGCCACGCGTACACGGTGGCCGGCATGGGCCCGGCGTCGGCGCTGCGGCTACAAATATTCGACGATGCGCTAACTACTCCGTCTGGCCGGTCACTCGTCCGGGTCGTCCAGGCCTCCCTACAGCAGAAGAAGGTCACGGTGGTGGCCGGCCGCCAGACGCTGGCGACGAATCTCACCTTCGGCAGCGTGACCTCGTACGTGTCCGTGGCGCCCGGCACCTGGAACCTCAAGGTCGACGGCGGGACGATGAGCGCGTCGAAGAGCATCAGCCTGGCCGCGGACACGTCGCACACGATCGTGGTGCTGGACGACCCGGGTCACCTCGCGATCGACGAACTGACCGACGCGGCCGGCAGCAGCGCGCTGCCTGTGGGCGGCGCCGCGACGGGATTCGGTGGCATGGCGCCGCGTCCGGGTTCCTCGCCGCTGCCGTGGGTGGCGGCCATGGTGCTCGGCGCGCTCATCGCCGCCGCGGGAGCGCTGTGGCTGCGGCCACGCCGGTTCCGGCGCCGGTGGGCGTCCGGCGGCGGGTCGCACGTGCGGTGATACGGGTCGCACGCGAGGTGACATGGGCCTGATCAGCCGCGGGCAGCATCACGGTGGCCCGCGGCTGGAGCCTGGCCCCCAGGCGGCGCCAGATCCCAGGCACCACGCTGACCCGCGGCTGGAGCCTGGCCCCGAGTCGGCGCCAGACCCCAGGCGCCACGGGAAGCGGGGCGGGCTGCTCGCCCTGGCAGGCAGGCCGGCTGCCATCGCGGTGGTAATCGGCCTGCTGATTGCGGGATCCGGAACGACAGGCCTGCTGCTCGCCAGTCACGGCCGGCATGTTCCCGTGGTGCCGCCCGCCGTACATGTACTCACACCGCTCGGGGTCGGCGTCCAGACGCCGTCGCCGGAGGCTACCGAGAGCGTCTCTCCTCCGGTCGCCCTCACCATCCCGGCGATCGGTGTGCAGACGCGGCTCATCCACCTCGGCCTCACCGCATCGGGGGCCCTCCAGGTGCCGACCACAACGGCGGTGGCGGGCTGGTTCACCGGGAGTCCGCCGCCCGGTGCGATCGGCTCCTCGGTGATCGCGGGTCACGTCGACTCCTATCTTGGCCCGGGTATCTTCTACCGGCTGGACCTGCTGCGTTCGGGTGACCGGATCTACGTGCGGCAGGCAGGCGGGCGGCTTGCCGTGTTCCTGGTCAACTCGGTGTATATGTACACAAAAGCCAAATTCCCGACGGCCAAGGTGTACGGGCCGACGCCGACGCCGCAGTTGCGCCTGATCACCTGCGGCGGCACCTTCGACTCGCAGACGGGTCACTACCTGAGCAACGTGGTCGTCTACGCGACGCTGACGTCGTAACCGCCGGCCGGCACCGGCGTGATGACCGGCGCCACCGGTACGGGCGGCGCGAACCGGGCCAGCCGGAGCGCATTGGCGACCACCGATACCGACGACGCGGCCATGGCCGCACCGGCGGCGATGGGCGGCAGGATGCCGAACGCCGCCAGCGGGATCATCACCATGTTGTAGCCGAACGCCCAGCAGAGATTCTGGACGATGGTCCGGTAGGTACGCCGGGACAGCCTGATCGCTGTGGTGATTCCGGCTAGGGATCCGGAGACCAGCGTGATGTCGGCGGACTCAATGGCCACATCGCTGCCGGTGCCGATGGCCATGCCGAGATCCGCCGCCGTGAGCGCTGGGGCGTCGTTGATGCCGTCGCCCACGAATGCGACTCGTTTCCCCGCGGCCTGTAGCCGGCGCACCTGCGCCACCTTGCCTTCGGGCAGCACCTCGGCGATCACCTGGCCGATCCCCGCCTGGGCCGCGACAGCCTCGGCGGTTCGCCGGTTGTCGCCGGTGAGCATGACCACCCCGAGGCCCATCTCGCGCAGGGCCGCGACCACGTCCGCCGCGTCGGGCTTGATGGTGTCGGCCACCGCCACCGCGCCCCTTGCCTCGTCGTCCCACCCGGCAAGGACCACGGTCTTGCCGCTATCGGCCAGGCGCGCTGCGCTAGCCCGCAGGCTGGCCGGGACGAGCATGCCCTCGCGCTCGAGGAACTCGGCCTTCCCGGCGAGGACCCGGCCACCGCGGACCCGGCCGGCCACGCCGTGGCCGGCCCGGGCGGAGAACTCGGCCACCGGTTCGATCATCACGCCGCGCTCGCGGCCGGCTGCCACGATCGCCGCGGCGATGGGATGCTCCGAGCCCGCCTCCAGGGACGCGGCCATCGTCAGCGTGCCCGGGTCGCCGATCACCTCGGCTACCCGCATCCGGCCCTCGGTGAGGGTGCCGGTCTTGTCCAGCACGACGGTATCGATGGACCGGAAGCGTTCCAGCGCCTCGCCGCTCTTGATCAGCACCCCGAACCGGGCGCCCCGCCCCGTGCCCACCATGATGGCGGCGGGGACGGCGAGCCCCATCGCGCACGGGCAGGCGACGACGAGCACCGCCACCGCCGCGGTGACGGCGGCCGCGACCCGGCCATCCAGGGCCCACCAGGCAGCGAACGTGGCGGCCCCCGCGACGAGGACGAACGGCACGAACACCGCGGCCACCCGGTCAGCCAGCCGCTGCGCAGGGGCGGTGGAGGCCTGGGCGGCCGCCACCAGCCTGACGATCCCGGCCAGGGCAGTGTCGCCGCCCACCGCCGTCGCCGTTACCCGAAGCAGCCCGCTGCCGTTGATGGTGGCGCCGGTGACTCGGTCACCCGCGGTCTTGTCGGCCGGCAGCGGCTCCCCGGTGAGCATGGACTCATCGACCGTGGAGGCGCCGTCGGCGACGACACCGTCCGCCGGGATTTTCTCACCAGGGCGCACGACCATGAGGTCCCCCACGCGCAGCTCCGCCGCCGGGACAGTGAGCTCCTGGCCGTCGCGGATTACCCGGGCCTGCCTGGCGCCGAGCTCGAGCAGGGCGTGGATCGCGCCCGCCGCGCTGCTCTTCGCCCTGGCCTCGAGGTAACGGCCGAGGGCGATGAACACGACGATCAGAGCGGCGGTGTCGAGGTAGAGGTGCCCGCCGTGGGCGATCGCCGGCAGGCTGGCGGTGTAGGCGACCAGCGTGCCCAAGGCCACCAGCGTGTCCATGCTGGCCGAGCGCGCCCGTGCCCGCACGGCTGCCATCCGCAGGAACGGCCAGCCGACCCAGAACTGCACCGGGGTAGCGGTGGCCAGCGCGGCCCACCGGGCCCATGGATGCCCGGAGAAGCCCATCACAAGCACGAGGGTGGCGATGGCGAGCGGCCAGCCCACCAGGTTGCGCGGTACCCAGTACCGCTCGTCTGCCCGGTAGGCCTGGCTGGTGTCGGCTGTCTCGGTTGCCAGCGGCCTGGCCCGGTACCCGATCTTCTCGATCGCCGCGACGACCGCGTCCGGCGTCGTTACGTCCGGGCGGTAGCGCACGGTGGCGCTGCGCCCGGCGAAGCTGACCGAGACCGACTCAACGCCCCGCTGCTGTCCCGCCACGCGTTCGATACGCGCTGCGCACGATGCGCAGCTCATCTCGCCGATCTCCATCCGCAGCTCACTGGCCTGCGGCGCCGCGGCCTTCGCTCGCAACGCCAGATCGGGCCTTGTCATGCGCTGCCGCGCGTGACCGAGGGATCGAACTTGAGCGCGATCATGAGCTCGTCCACGATCTCCTCCACCCTGCCCTGCTGCATGGCCGCCGCCACGCAAGTCTCCAGGTGATTGCGCAGCACCAGGCGGTTCACGCGTTCCAGCGCACCCTGCACCGCGGACAGCTGCTTCATGATGTCCGGGCAGTACGCGTCGTCTTCCACCATCCGCACGACTCCCTGTAGATGGCCGACGGCTGTCTGCAGGCGGCGCAGCGCGCCTTCCTTGTTGACCTGCTTCACCCGTGCCTCCCGACGTCCGCGCGATTCAGTCCGATCTGCCCCCGTAAGGGGCACCCCACCAGGGGTGGGTTCGAACCCATAATAACCGGCATCTGCCGCGACCCCATCTCACGGCCGGACGATCACCGTTGGCCTGCGATGGGGAAGGATCGTGGTCGCTGTGACGGCCACGATCCTTCCCCATGATGCATTCCGGCCCGCATGGGGCGTAGTGGCACCTCAAAGGTAAAGAAATGGTCAAATTATCGGGACATACCGAACCGCTCCTCGCTGGGCGGCGAATCGGGCGCGTGTAGCCACGCGCAGGCGTACATGCCCGGGCATGGCGGCGGGAGCATCGGAAGTCACCGGTCTTCCTGAGCGCGTGGCGAGTTCGGCAGGGTCATCCACACGATCACGGATCACGAAAGCGCCGCGGGATCTGTCGTGTCTCGTGCCACACGGCAATCGGCGGATTCCCGCCCCGAGAGAGGACAACCATGCCTGTTAACGATCAATCGAAGGGGCGCCTAGAGCGCCCTGCTGCCGTGGAGGGCCCGGGTCAGCCGCGGGTGTCGCGGCGTTCGCTTCTGGGGGCTGCGGGTGTCGGCGCGGCGGGGCTGGCGGCGGGTGCTTTCGGTGGCCTGGCGGCGGCGGTTCCGGCTGCCGCGGCGACGAAGCCGGCCGCCAGGCACACGCCGGCGGAGCGTGGTGATGGCG
>PMSU01000067.1 GCA_003168255.1 Actinomycetota bacterium | reverse complement strand
CCGCCAGCCAAAATGAATGCGGCGTGGCCTACCACCGATGGGGGGTAATTTCACATTCACGTCGCCGTCCGGATGCATAGCTACCCGGCCGGAGTGCGGTTCGCCTGGAATGCCCCGTATGCGACTTGGGGATGACGTCGCGGGGCTGGCGGGTGGTAGCGGCCTACTCGACAACGACGTGTCCGCCTTGCAAACTGAGCGCCGGGGCGGCCAGAGTTGACCCATGCCCGGCATAGCCGGCCAGGTTGTCATCCTGACCGTCAGCGACGCTGACCGAAGCGCAGCCTGGTACTGCGATCTCCTCGGGATGGAAGAAACCAGCCGCTATGTCCAGCAGGACGGCCACGTCGCGCTGGTCCACCTCGTCGAGCGGCTCAGCGGCGTGGAACTGTGCCTGGCAGATCACCGATCCGGGCAGGCCGCCTTCGACGAATTCCGGATCGGGCTGGATCACCTGGAGTTCCTGGTAGCTCACCGCAATGATCTTGATACCTGGGCGGCGCGCCTGGACGAGCTGGGAATACGCCATTCCGGCGTCAAAGAGCCCTCATACACCTCCAACGCAATGGTCACCTTCCGCGATCCAGACAACATTCAGCTTGAATTCTTCTGGCGACCGCCCAAGTCGTGACCAGGCGCAGTTCCCTGCCGCATCGGTCGATGGCCGCATCCACCGACCGGTGGATGCCCGGCCGACAAGGCAAACCCCGGCCGGCTCCAAGACCGACTCAACGCCGGCGACCTCAACGCCGGCGACGGCGAGCTCGGGTGGCCAAGGTGGCCGCTATGGTGGCGACCATGATTTCTTTCGGTGGTCGGCTGATCGTTCCCGGCGACGCGGAATATGACGATGCCCGGCACGTCTGGAACCTCGCGATCGATTGCCATCCGGTTGTTATCGCTCGCTGCTCGGACACCTCGGACGTCGTGTCTGCCCTGGCGATGGCCCGCACCACCGGGATGCCGATAGCGGTCCGCGGCGGCGGGCATAGTTACCCCGGCCATTCGACCTGTGACGGGGGAATGGTCATCGACCTGCGCGACCTGACCGATCTCAGCATTGACCCGCAGCGACGAACGGCGACCGCGGCGCCAGGCCTGACCTGGGGGGCGCTGACCGAGGCGGCCAGCGTGCACGGGCTGGCCCCGGTCGGCGGGCACGTCTCCAGCGTGGGCATTGCCGGATCGACCCTTGGCGGCGGGAACGGCTGGCTGTCCCGGATGCACGGCCTGGCCTGCGACAACCTGCTTGAGGCGGAGGTAGTGACGGCCGCGGGTGACATCGTGACCGCCAGCGCTGAGCAAAACCCCGATCTCTGGTGGGGACTTCGGGGCGGTGGCGGTAACTTCGGCATCGTCGTCCGGTTCACCCTCCGCCTGCACCCCGTCGCGCCGATGCTCGCCGGGATGCTGATTTATCCGGGCGAGCAAGCCGTCTCGGTGCTCGGCGCCGTCGGCGAGCTTGGTGCCGCGGCAAGCGATGAAACAAGTGTGCTGGCGTGCCTGTTCACCGCGCCGCCCGCGCCGTTCATCCCGCCGGAACTGGTGGGGCAGCTCGTCACGATGCTCGTCGGCTGCTATGTCGGCCCTGTCCAGGACGGCGAGCGTGCGCTGGCACCGTTGCGGAAGCTTGGTTCGCCAGCCGTCGATACGTTCGCGCCGACGCCATTCGCGGCGCTTCAGCACGTGTTCGACGCGGTCGCCGCTGCCCCGATGCCGTACTACATGCGGTCCCATCTGCTCGGCCGGCTTGACGACGCCGCGGCAGCTGCCCTGGTCGAGAACGCCGCCGCGGTCACTTCCCCGCTCAGCTCGGTCCTCCTTGTCCCGATGGGCGGAGCCATCGCCCGGGTTCCGTCGAATGCGACAGCGGTGGGGCACCGGGACGCTGCTTACTGCCTGGAGATCGGCGCCGCCTGGCTTCCGCCCGGGGAGGACTCCCAGCCGCATCGTGACTGGGCGGACCGGATTTGGCAGGCGATGAAACCCTGGTCAGCCGGCAACGAGGTAAACCATCAGATCGACGACAGCCCGGCGGGGGTCCTCGCCGCCTACGGACAGCAGAATTTCGCCCGGCTCGCCGAAGTGAAACGTCGGTGGGATCCCGACAACGCCTTCCGGCTCAACCACAACATCCCGCCGGCCGGGGCCTGACGCCGATTTCACGACCGGGAACCTGACGTCGATTTCACGACCGGGAATGAGCCCTGGCTGAGCTGAGTAAGACTGATGACGGCCTGCTGGCAGGCCGCGCTACCTACCGGGATTGGCGGTCTGAAGATGGCGCACGGTACTCGAATCAACTCGGCGGTCACGTTCGTGCAGGAACTCGACAGGTCGGTGAGCTTCTATCTGGACCTGCTCAAGCTGGAACTCGTGGACCGCAGCCCGACCGCCGCGCTGCTCAGCAGCCCCGCCGGATCCCAGCTGATCCTGCGGTCCATGGGCAGCGACGCTCCGCATAGCCTCGGCGGCGTCGGCGTCCAGTACGTCGTCTGGACGGCCGACGGGAGAGATGACCTCTCCCGGTGTGAGCGGGTACTGAGGGAGCGCTCAGCTCACCGCGAGACCCGTAGTAGTGGAGAGGTCACCGTCGTGGAGGGACGCGACCCAGACGGCATCGCGGTGCTAGTCATCTACCCAGGCCCGGATGAGGCGCCCTTGCACAAGCTGCCGGTGCGGATCTACGGATGGTGAGATCGGCGTGGCCGGCGCATCGGGTAGCCGCCACGGATGAGCGGCCTGCGTGTCGCTACGGTAGTCGGCGACGGGACAGTGATCGAAGAGTGAGGTGCATCACCGATGGCTACGTACCGGATGGTCTACGGAGACAATGAGCAGGTCGTCAAGGAAACGTTCGAGAACATCGACGATGTGCAGCGAGAGGACGGCTGGGTCGTGCTATTCCGCGGCACTGAGGCGATCCTGCGCGTGCAGGAGATCCACGTGCAGTCGCTGGAGCAAGTTGACCCGTAGGGTACGGCCGCATGCGGGCTGGTTCTCGCCAGCTGACTCAGGCATGCCCCGTTCGCGACCTGGCTGGCAGGCCAGCAGGAGTCAATACGCTGACCGATCTGACCAGGGAGCATGGGCAGATGCGCACGCTGGCGAGCGAAGAGGTCTACCGGAACCACTGGATGTCTGTGCGCGAGGATCGCGTCATGCGAGCCGACGGCACGCAGGGCATGTACGGAGTGGTCGACAAGCCCGGCTTCGCTCTGGCGATCCCCTATGACAACGGCGGGTTCTGGCTGGTCGAGCAGTACCGCTACCCGGTCCGGCGGCGCGCATGGGAGTTCCCCCAAGGCTCGTGGGACGCTGCGAGCGGCACTCCGCAGGACCTGGCCCGTGCCGAGCTGGCTGAGGAGACTGGGCTGGTCGCCAGCAGGGTAGAGCACCTGGGACACCTCTACGCGGCGTACGGCTTCTGTAGCCAGGGCTTCGACGTCTACCTCGCCACCGGCCTTGTCCAGGGTGCACCAGCCAGAGAGGCGACCGAATCCGACATGGAGCATCGCTTCATCGACGAAGGCCAGTTCATCGCGTGGATACAATCCGGTCAGATCATCGACGCCGCATCGGTCGCCGCGTACTCCTTGTTCAGGCTTGGCTGCCGCTCTGGGTAGCGGGTCTCAGCAATATCTATCGATCGTATATTCGACTGCTGACCGCCGAGGATGTACGCTGTTCCTATGACTACCGTGCGAGCCGACCCGCCCCGGGCTCAGTACCAGTCCCGTCCCGGGCGCTGGGTGACGGTCGCTCACAGTCTGGCGGACCTGCGGGGGCCCACCGAGGGCACGGTCGAGCTGCCACTGTGGTTGTTCTGGAGCTGCCCCGGTCACACGTTCGACCTCGGCGACCGGGATATGCGGCAGTGGCTCTACCAGACCGTGCTCCGGGAAGCGGGCCGCCTGGAGGATCTCACCGCCTACCTGGATGGCGATACCCTAACCGCCCTCTGGCCGGACCTGTACCTGCCTAGGGGCGTCCGGCAGGCATGGGAGGACCAGCACCCGGTACTGCGCACCGCCAAGGCAACCGCCGCCTGATGCCGGTCAGCGAACTCCACCATGAGGTGGCTGTCATCGCTTTGCGCGCCGCCGCCCCGCATGGGTTCGCCCTCGGCGGCGGCAACGCCCTGATCGCCCACGGGATCATCGAGCGGCTCACCCAGGACGTCGATGTCTTCAGCAACGAGCAGGGTGGTGTGGAGGCTGCTGCCGATGCGGTAGATGCGGCGCTGCGCGACGGGGGCTTCGAGACCGAGCGCCGGGACAAGACCGGCGGTCTCACGGACATCTTCATCGGGATGGGTGAGGGGCTGGCCGAGTGGATCGTCACCGCGGCCGACGGGGAGCAGATGATGCTCCAGCTGGCCTATTTTGACCGGGCCCGCAGTCCGGTGACCATGGATGTCGGCCCTGTCCTGGATCTCGAGGATGTGGTCGGCGGCAAGGTGTGCGCGCTGGCCAGCCGGGCCGAACCGCGTGATTACCTGGACACGGCAGCCGCCCTGGAGCACTACAGCATGGAGCAGATGATCGGCTTCGCCCGGCGGCTGGATCCTGGCCTGACCGGCCGGGACTTCGCGGACGCTGGCCGGCGGCTGGACCAGTGGGGCGACGGGGTATTCGCCCCTTTCGGGCTCAGCCCGCAGGACGTCGCCAGGCTGCGGGAGCGGTTCGCGGCCTGGCCCCGAACCTGATCCCGCCCGGCTGAAGGGCCGAGGCGATTCACCCGGCCAGCCCGGGGCCGCCCGCCGGCGGCGGGCCCGGGCTGGCCGCCGGCGGCGGGCCCGTCGACTGTCGCACCGACAGCTCGACAGGCATCAGAACCGAATGCTCCTGACGCTGGAAGTGCTTCATCTGCCCGAGCAGCAGCCGCGCGGCCTCGGCGCCAAGTTCATGGTGCGGGATGCGAACGGTGGTCAGCGCGGGCCGCAGCTTGTCCACGAAGGGCATGTCGTTGAAGCCGACCACGCTGAGGTCGTCCGGGCACACGATCCCGCGCTCGCCCAGCACGTCGTAGCAGCCGAGGGCCAGCATGTCGTTGCCCGCGATGACCGCGGAGAAGGACATGCCGGAGTCGAGCAGTTCGCGCAGCGCCCGAGCTCCCTGCGCCTCCGACCACGAGCCGCACTGGCTGATGAGCGCCTTATCCTGTGCCAGCTCGTGCTCTTGCACCGCCGCGCGGAAGGCACGCAGCCTGGCTACCCCGGTCGAGGTGTCCTGCGGGCCCGCGATATGCGCGATCCGGCGGTGGCCGAGCTGCGCCAGGTGGGCGACGGCAAGCCCGATCCCGGCCGCGTCATCAGGAATGACGCAGGGCAGCGGCAGGCCCTCGCGGCGGCGGTTCACCAGCACGACGGGGAGATCGCCGGCCGCGAGCGTCTCGAGCAGCGGGTGGCTGAGCCTGGCCGTGGCCAGAATGAGGCCGTCGACGCTGCGCGCCCGGAGGGAGCCAACAAGCTGTTCCTCCTGCGCCGGGTTGTTGTCGGTGTTGACGATAAGCAGCGCATAACCCCGCGGCGCGAGCGCGGCCTCGATCCCCCTGACGATGGGCGGGAAGAGCGGGTTGGTCAGGTCGGGTACGACAACGCCGATGCTGGACGAACGGGCCGTGCGCAGGCTTCTCGCGACCGTGTTCGGCCGGTAGCGGAGTTGCTCCGCGGCCCTGATCACACGGTCGGCGGTGTCCGCGCTCGTCATCGCCCTGGTATCGGGGTTCAGCGCCCGGGAGGCGGTCGCCGGGTGCACGCCGGCGAGGGCTGCTACGTCGCGCAGCGTTGGAACGCTCACTTTGATCACGCTATCGCCCGCAGGCACCAAGAGCACGTCTTGCGCGCCCGGCTTAGCCGTCGTCGTCCTTTTTGCTCAGCGAGTCAGCGCCTGGCGGCTGCGCTGGAGGAAGCCGCGCTCGGCCGCGTTCTGGGTGCGGGCGAGCGCCGTCTCGTACGCCAGCGCCGCCTCGGCGATGCGGCCCAGCCGCCGGAGCAGGTCGCCGCGGATAGCGTGCAGCAGGTAGTAGCCGCCGAGGTCGAGGCCATCGACCAGAGTGAGCGCCGCATCCGGTCCCTGCACCTCGGCCACCGCGACCGCGCGATTGAGCGCCACGACCGGGGTCGGGGCAAGCGCGGCGAGCTGGTCGTACAACTGGAGGATCTGCCACCAGTCGGTGGCGGCCGCGGCCGGCGCGTCGCTGTGCACGGCGTTGATCGCCGCCTGGATCTGGTACGGGCCCGGCTGGTTGCGGCGCAGGCACTGCCGGACGATGGCCTGCCCTTCGGCGATGAGGCCGCGATCCCACCGGCCGCGGTCCTGATCGGCCAGCAGCACGAGATCGCCGCCGGCCGAGATACGGGTGGTCCGGCGCGACTCGATGAGCAGCATGAGCGCGAGCAGTCCCGTCACCTCCGGCTCGTCGGGCATCAGCTCGGCCAGCAGCCGGCCGAGCCGGATGGCCTCGGCGCAGAGGTCCTCGCGGACAAGCTGATCGCCCGAGCTCGCGGTGTAGCCCTCGTTGAAGATGAGGTAGACGACGGCCAGCACGGCACGGACGCGGCCAGGCAGGTCGGCCTCATGCGGCACCCGGTACGGGATCCGCGCATCGCGGATCTTGCCCTTGGCCCGGACCAGCCGCTGGGCCATAGTCGGCTCGGGAACCAGGAAGGCGCGGGCGATCTCCGCGGTGGTGAGCCCGCCAAGCAGCCGGAGCGTCAGCGCGACCTGGGCGCTGGTGGCGAGCGCCGGGTGACAGCAGGTGAAGATCAGCCGCAGCCGGTCGTCGCGCACGGCGCCCTCCTCGGCCGGTTCGTCGCGGGCCTGTAGCAGGGCGGCCTGGGCGTGCCGGTCCTCGCGGGACGCCTCCCGGCGGAGCCGGTCGATCGCCCGGTTGCGGGCGGTGGTGATGATCCATCCGGCCGGGCTGGGCGGCACTCCGGCCGACGGCCAGCGCTGCACCGCCGCGGTGAACGCGTCCTGGACCGCTTCCTCGGCGACGTCGATATCACCGAAGACACGGACCAGGACGGCCACCGCGCGACCGTACTCCAGGCGGAATACACGTTCGATCTCCGCCGCGGACAGAGCTGGCCCGGCCGGCGTCATCCCTGCGTGAGGTCCCGGAACGGCCGCACCTCGATCGGCAGCTTGGTCACCATGATGATCTTGCGGCTCCACTCGAGCGCGGCGTCGAGATCTGCCGCCCTGATGATCCAGAATCCGCCCAGGTGCTCCTTGCCCTCGGCGAACGGGCCGTCGGTGGCGAGCACATCGCCGTCTTGATGCCGCAGCACGGTGGCCGTGCTCGGCTGGTGCAGCCCGCCGGAGAAGACCCACGAGCCCGCCGACTTGATCTCCTCATTTATGCTGCCGAGGTCCTGCATCACCTTCGACAGGACCTCGGGCGGGGGAGTACGGCCGTCGGGCTGATACATGCTGAGCAGGTACTGCTGCATCTGGTGCTCCTCCATGACCTTGGACGTTACCGCCCGGCATCGCGGCGGCTCTCATCCTTTACACGAACGGCGTGCGCCCAGATCGACATGCATCGTGTCAAGATGTACTTTACAAAAGTGAAACGTTCGAAGGCTGGGCAAGCCGCCTTCCAGCGCTTCGGCACGGCGTGACGATGCCGGGCCAGCCGGCCAGCGTAAGCGCGCAGGCTCCGCCGCACACGCTGGTGCGCGGCGGGATCGTGGTCACCGGGGATCCGGCACTCGGGGTCCGTCACGGTGCTGACGTGCTCATCTCCGGCGGCCAGATAGCCACGGTTGGCCAGGTGGACATGCCGCCGGGGGACTGCCGGGTGATCGAGGCGGCCGGCGCGGTCGTGCTGCCCGGGCTGATCGACACGCACCGGCACACCTGGCAGTCGCTGATCCGCGGCATCGCGGCCGACTGGACCCTGGCCCAGTACATGCAGGGGATGCGGGAGGTATTCGGGCCGCTGTACGGCCCGGACGACGTGTACGCCGCCACCCTGGTCGGCGCGTATGAGGCACTGGATGCCGGGATCACCACGCTGGTGGACTTCGCGCACATCATGAACTCGCCCGAGCATGCGGACGCCGCGCTTGACGCGCTCCGCGAGACCGGGATGCGCGCTGTATTCGGCCACGGCACGCCGATGGACCAGCGCAGCAAGGACTGGTACGTCGGCAGCACACTGCCGCACGACGAGGACATCGCGCGGATCAGGGAACAGCGCATCCCCGGCGACGGCGGACTGGTCACGCTGGCGATGGCGGCCAGGGGCCCGCAGCACTGCGGCATCGCCGTCACCGAGCATGACTGGCGGCTTGCCCGCGATCTCGGCATCAGGCTCACCCTGCACGCGGGCAGCGGTCGCTGGGGGCTGACCAAGCCCGTCCGGCAGCTGCACGCGGCCGGCCTGCTCGGCCCGGACATTACCTTCGTGCACTGCACTTCGCTGCCGGACGAGGAGCTGGTGATGATCGCGGATTGCGGGGGAGCGGTGTCCATCGCACCCGAGGTGGAGCTGCACATGGGTCACGGCTACCCGGCGACGGGCCGGCTGCTCCAGGCCGGTATCAGGCCCGGGCTGGGCGTGGACGTGGTTACCGGGGTGGGCGGCGACCTGTTCGGCTGCATGCGGGTCTGCCTCGCCGCCGAACGCGGCAGGCTGCATGCCGCCGCTCTTGACGCGGGCAGTCAGCTGGAGCGGTTCGAGCTGACCACCGCGGACGTGCTCGGCTTCGCCACCCTGGACGGGGCCCGTGCGTTCGGAATAGAAGGGGTTACCGGGTCTCTGGCCCCAGGCAAAGACGCGGACCTCATCCTGCTCAGGCCCGGCTCCAATCTGCTGCCGCTGAACAATCCGGTCGCGGCCGCCGTGCTCGCGGCCACCCCGGCGAACGTGGACACGGTGCTCGTCCGCGGCCGGGTGCTGAAGGCCGGCGGCGAGCTGGTCGGCGTCGATCTCGCCCGGCTGCGGCGGCTGGCGGTCCAGGCGCGGGACAGGCTGTTCGGCCGGGCAGGCGTGCGGCCAGGCGAATCGTGGTATCCCGAGGTCGCGGCGGCCTGGCGCCCCTGACCGCGTAGCGGCGCGCCGGGATACGGTGCGGATCATGCATTCATTCCGCCATCCAGGCACGGTGCTCACCGACCACGTATTCACCGTCCCGCTGGATCACGGCAATCCGGCCGGACAGTCCATCGAGGTATTCGGCAGGCAGGTGGTCGCGGCAGGCAAGGCCGATGCCCGGCTGCCCTGGCTGCTGTTCCTTCAGGGCGGGCCCGGTGGCGCGTCGCCCCGTCCGGTCGGCCGGTGGAGCTGGCTTGACCGGGCGCTCCAGGACTACCGGGTGCTGCTGCTCGACCAGCGCGGCACCGGCCGATCCACCCCGGCGACCCGGCAGACGCTGACCCGGCTCGGCACCCCCCAGGCACAGGCCGACTACCTGGCGAACTTCCGGGCAGACTCCATCGTTCGCGACGCCGAGATCATCCGCCGCGCGCTCATCGGCGACGAGCCGTGGAGCGCACTCGGCCAGAGCTACGGCGGCTTCTGCGCGGTGACCTACCTCTCGCTGGCGTCCGATGGCCTCCGCGAGGTCCTGATCACCGGCGGGCTGCCCGGCCTTGCGGCCACCGCCGAGGATGTCTACCGCGCGACCTACCCGCGGGTGGCCGCCAAGACCGCCGCCCATTATGAGCGATACCCCGATGATGCCGAACGCGCAAAGCGGGTAGCCAGGCACCTGCGCGAAACTGACGTCAGGCTGCCTAATGGCGCGCCGCTCACCGTCGAGGCGTTCCAGGCACTGGGCGACATGCTGGGCATGAGCACCGGCAGCCACACCCTGCACTACCTGCTCGAGGATCCGTTCGCCGGCGCCGAGCTCTCCGACGCGTTCCTGCATGAGGTGCTGGCCCACGCCGCTGCGCGCGGCCCGCTGTATGCGCTGCTGCATGAGGCCTGCTACGCCCAGGGCGACGGCGCGACCCGGTGGGCCGCGCAGCGGGTGCGGGCGGAGTTCGGCGAGTTCGACGCGGCGGCAGCGCTGGACGGCGATGCCCCGCTGCTATTCACCGGCGAGATGATCTACCCGTGGATGCTGGCTGCCGATCCGCTGCTGCGGCCGCTGCGCGAAGCCGCCGAGTTGCTCGCGGAGCGGGCGTCCTGGCCTGCCCTGTATGACCCGGCCCGGCTGGCCGCCAACCAGGTGCCGGCCGCTGCCGCGGTCTACTTCGACGACATGTACGTGGACGCCGGGTTCTCGCTGGCGACGGCGCGGGCCATCCGCGGCCTGCGGCCCTGGGTGACCAACGAGTATGAGCACGACGGCCTGCGGGTCAGCAGCGGCGCGGTGCTCGGCAGGCTTATCGACATGGTCCGGGGGCAGGCCTGACCGCCGCGCACAGCCGATCCGGCAGCGACTAGTGGCCTGACCCTGCGCCCGGCCGGACAAGCCCTGCTTCGTAGGCGACTACGACTACCTGCACGCGATCGCGCAGCCCGAGCTTGGAGAGGATCCGCCCCACGTGGGACTTCACCGTCGCCTCGGAGACGAACTGGGTCACGGCGATCTCGGCGTTGGACAGCCCCTGGGCCACCGCTAGAAGCACCTCACGCTCGCGCTCGGTGAGCGTCGCGAGCTGGGGGTAGCGATCGGCCTGCCGCACGTCGGAGAGGGGAAGCACCTGTGCGTACTCCTCGAGCAGGCGACGGGTCACCCTGGGCGAGATCACCGCGTCCCCGGACGCGACCGTGCGAATGGCAGCAACGAGCTCGGCTGGACGCACGTCCTTCAGCAAGAACCCGCTGGCACCGGCCCGCAGCGCGCCGAAGGCATACTCGTCGAGGTCGAAGGTCGTCAGGACGAGCACGCGCACCGCGTCATCGGCGCCGATGATGCGCCGGGTCGCCTCGATGCCGTCAGTGCCCGGCATCCGGATGTCCATGAGCACGACGTCCGGCGCGCAGCGGCAGGCGAGATCGACGGCTTCCGCGCCGTCGGCCGCCTCCCCGACCACCTCCAGGTCATCCTCGGCCTCGAGGATCATGCGAAAACCGCGCCGCAGCAACGGCTGGTCGTCGGCGAGCAGCACGGAGATGCTCACGCGGGCACCTCCGCGAATGGCGTTGCCTGGCTGGTGATCAATGAAGCGTCCTCCGTGGCCAATATCTGGGAACGTACTGCCAGCCATTATCCGGACCGGTCGACACCTACCAGACGTATTCCCAGGTAGCGACGGATTTCTTGCCCTCCTTGTCCGACCCGAGGATGAGCCGGAGACGGGAGAACTCATCCTCTGGGCGGTGGCGGTGGCGGCCGGGGATGCTTAGCCTCGGCGTATCGCCATCGACGGAGGGGACAGTTGCCAGCTCGGCCACCGGCGTTCCTGGATCGGGCGCTGGAGTTCTCGCGGGTGGACTTCGCCCCGGCTCACCGGCAGCCAGCTGCCGTCCGGGTGGCGGTCGCGACGGTCGTCTCCGTCGTGGCGTCGCTGGCCGCTGACGCGCTCCTGGTGGTCATCGGCACGGCCGTCTTCCCCTCGACCAGCCGATACGCGCACTTCCGGTTCTCCGACTACGGCAAGCTGACGGTGATCGGCGTGATCATCGCCTGCCTGGCGTGGCCGATCATCACGCGGGTGACCTCGGTACCCCGGTGGTTGTTCTTCCGCCTGGCCATCCTCGTCACGCTGGTCCTGTGGCTCCCCGACCTCTACATCCTCTACCGGGGCAGCCGGCCCGAAGCGGTCGCCATCCTCATGGTCATGCACCTAGCCATCGCCCTGGTGACCTACAACCTGCTCGTGCGCCTGGCCCCTGTCCGGCCATCGCGTCAGACCACTCACCGTAAGTCCGCCGCTCCGTGACCGGCACCCGGGCCGACCAGCGCAACCGCCTCAGGGTTCCTGAGATCACTGTTTACTTCTGGATTATCAAGGCCCTGTCGACAGCCATGGGCGAGGCTACGTAAGCCGGCGCGTGACCGTACGCGCCGGCTCTGGCACGCGCCACCGCCTGGGAGTCCTCGAACGGCCGGCGCCGCACCGGCACCGGCGAAGGCGGCCCGCAGACGCCTCCTTCCGCATCCTTTCCAAGATCGATGTGGCAGNNCGGTGGTGCCAGTGTGACGGGAGTGACCCGGTCGACGCGGCCCGCGGGGCACCGCACGAGCGTCCGGGACCAGGAACTACGGTTTATGCCACGACGTGTACTTAGCTCCGGCCGCCCGGTCCAGCCGGAAATTCGGGTGACCGCGCGGACGGTCCCGGGCAGGATTGCCGGCATGACCGCGCAGTTCCTGCCCGGCCTCCGGCTCGCGGAGGAATATCACGCCGAAGTTGTGCGCCCGCTGTTGTATGAGACGTTCCCGGGCCTGCCGTACTCGGCGGCGCGGCTGGGGTCGGGCTCCGAGGTTCTCGGATTCGACAGCGAGCGTTCTACCGACCACGACTGGGGCCCGCGGCTGCAGATCTTCCTGACCGCAGGCGACGTTAAGAGCCACGCCGCCGACATCATCGCGATGTTCGCCAACCGGATCCCGGCGTCCTTCCGCGGCTATCCCACTGCGTTCCCCCGGAGCGGGGAGCCTGGCGGCGAGGTCCGGCACTGGGTAGAGGTGGCCGGCCTCGGAGCGTGGCTGACCGACCGCCTCGGGTTCGATCCGCGGCAGCCCGCGACCTTGCTGGACTGGCTCGCTACGCCGACCCAACGGCTGGCCGAGATCACAGCCGGGGGAGTGTTCCACGATGGGCTCGGCGAACTCAGCCCGGCCCGCACTCGCCTGGCCTGGTACCCGCGCGATATGTGGCTGTATGTGCTGGCTTGCCAGTGGCAGCGCATCTCCCAGGAAGAAGCGTTCGTCGGCCGGTGCGCCGAAGCCGGCGACGACCTGGGGTCGGCCGTGGTCACCGCACGGCTCGCCCGCGACCTGATGCGGCTGTGCCTGCTGATGCACCGCAGCTACCCGCCTTACAGCAAGTGGCTGGGCACGGCCTTCGGCCGGCTCCGTGGCGCAGGCCGGGTGGCGGCGCCGCTGACCGCGGCCCTCTCCGCATCAAGCTGGCTCGGCCGCCAGCGGCACCTCTGCCAGGCCTACGAAGCGACCGCTGCCTGGCATAACGAGCTGGGAGTCACCGAGCCGCTGGACATACGGACGCGCCGATTCTGGGACCGGCCTTACCAGGTCCTGAATGCTGGCAGATTCACCGCGGCCCTGCTGGCAGAGGTCGCCGACCCCCGCATCCGCCGCCTGCCCAGCACCGGCGCTAGCGATCAGTTCATCGACAGCACTGACGCTCTCGAAAACATCCAGTTCCTGCGCGACACGATCGCGGCAGCTCTGCGGCCTGAAGATCGTGACTTCGCGTGCGGCGGCCCGGGCGCGGGCTAAGAGCCAGCCGACACTGGATCTTCGCCGGGGTGGATCTCGTACAGGGCAGGGTCGGACGTGCCAAGCAGTTCGCGCACGGCGGCGATGTTGCTTGTCTGCTCGGCTGCCCATTTGCGGGGGTCGCGGCGCAGGCCGGCCCGCCGGGCGCGGATCCCCTTGATGGCTGTGGTGATAACGGCATCAGCAGCCGGCGCGCGCGGGATCTGGAGCTCGTCAGCTATCGCGTCGCCGTGAAAGCGCCGGGCCAGCGACTGGAGTCCGCGCGAGCCCACCGAGCTGGGAACGTGAAGTGCCTCATGCAGCATGTCGGTGACCGAGCCAAGGGTGGCCCCGGCCAGTGCCGCTGACTCGTCGATCAGGGGCCCGGTAACCGCCTGGAACAGCTCGTCGGCGCGGGCTGCCTGCTCGTTGCTCGAAATGCCCTCGACCAGCCGGGGGTCGATGCCGAGCAGGTGCGCGATCAGCCACCAGTACCGGTAGAGCGCCGCCGACTCGCGGGAGGTCAGGCCGAAGCCCATGGCCTCCTCGGCACGCAGCGAGGTGACGGTGAAGTCCATCCAGGTGCGCGCCAGATCTACCTGGTTGATCGGCGCGCCATACGCGGCTTCGTCAAAGCCGCGCGCCCGGGCAAGATGACGCATGTTGGCATGCAGCATGCGCACCTGAAGCGTTGCCGCATAGCCGGGGCTGCCGGGACGGAGACTTCCGGGCAGCATGACGGACGAGACCCACTTGCCGGTCTCACGGATGCGCCGGTCCGCGCCGTCGATCAGGCGCCCGGTGGTCGCCAGTACCTTCGAGATGGACGGGGACTCATAGACGCGGATGAGGGCACCGGCGCTCAGCGAGACCATGTGCACCGGAACGGGCGACATGAAATACGCCGCGGAACCGTGGTCGAGCAGGTCGTCATCTGCGAAGGCAGGCAGCCTCTCGGTATCGGCAAGCAGCGCCTTGACCGCCTGCGGCGCGTCCGGGACCGAGCTCAATCCGGCTTGGATGCCCTGCTCGAGGACGGCCCGCACCGAGTGTCCCAGCTCGTGGATCTCAGCGACCACCGCGTCGGCCAGCCGGTCACCGGTCACCAGGGCCCATTGCGCGAGCTCGGCGCGTGCCTGGCCAAATTGGATGACGATGCCGGATTCCCGGCCGCGTTCGGTCGGCCAGGCGGTCGTCTTCATTGCGGTCATGAGCGCCCTGCTCCCTTCGGTCGTGGCTGCTTGCCGACCGGCACGGCTTAGTCAGCCGGTCGGGTCGAGCAGTTGATATCTGGCGAGGATTCCGCGCATGAACTGGCGAATCTCCTGCTCGGTCGGGGCGGGACTCGTTATGACAGACACAATGGCGAAGCCCAGGATCGCGACGTAAATCGCGTGCGCGCTGACGCGATCGCGGGTGAAGGTGTCGATCAGCTCGACGAATCCCGCGTCGGCCCGCTCTGCGGCCGAGTGGATCTTCGCATTCCGTGCGGCCGCCATCCGGATCTCGAGGTCAGCGAGGAATTCGCCGCGGCGGGGGCCCAGCAGATCAATGAGATGCCCTGAGCACGCATCGAGCAGGGAAACCTCTCCCGCGCGGGCAACATCGGTGCCATGCGCCAGACGCGTCGCGCCAGCGCGACTCAGCTCGGTCAAGGCCGCCGCGAGCAGATCGTCCAGCGTGCCGAAGTGATAGGTGGTCAGCGCGACCGACACGCCTGCCTCCGTCGCGACCGCCCGGTGCGTCACGGCGGCGAGGCCATCGCGCGAGAGGACCCGGATCGCCGCCTGGACGATGGCGCGCCGGGATGCCTCGCCTCTGAGGCGGCGGCCGTCAGGCCGCACCTCGGCGCCGCCGGTTCGTACCGATCTGGATGCAGCGGGCATGTTTGCTCATCTGTTATGTAACTATCTGGACGTTTGGAAAGTTATCTGTTTATCGGTCTGCCGTCAAGGGGGCGGGGGATGTCATGTTCGCTTGACGGCTTGCAGTTCCGGGCTGGCCCGGCGGGGGATGGGTACCGTGGCCGGGTGCTGGCTCTCGTGGTGGTGGCCCTCTCGCTGGGCATGTCGAACTTCGCCGCCGCGATCGGCATCGGTACCACCGGTGTCGGCGCCCGGATCCGGGTGCGGGTCGGCGTGGTGTTCGGGATCTTCGAGGCCGGCATGCCGGTCCTGGGCCTGGTGCTCGGGCACGGCCTCGCCAGCACCCTCGGACACGCCACACGCTGGGTGGGCGCTGGGTTGCTGATCGCCACCGGGGCGTACGGGCTCGTCCAGGCATTGCGGGCCGGTGCCGCCGGGGGGGCGGCGGGTCAGCTGCGGCTCGGCCGGCTGCTGGTCACCGGGATCGCGCTGAGCATCGACAACCTCGCGGTCGGGTTCGCGCTTGGCACGTACCATGTCAGCCTCCCGCTTGCTGCCGCCATCATCGGCACGGTGAGTGTCGCGATGTCGCTGGCCGGCCTGGAGCTGGGCGGGAGAATCGGACTGCGCGCCGGGCAGCGCGGTGAACTGCTTGGCAGCCTGATCCTCATCGGCGTGGGCGTCGCCATCGGCGTCGGCGTCAGCTAGCGACAGCCGCCTGCGAGGTGCCGCTCCGGCCACCCCGCCGGCGATCAAGAGGTGGCCAGGGCGGGGGAGCGCTACGTGTCGCCCTCTACGTGGACGGCTGCTTCCTCTGCCGTGGCAGCGCCACCATCGATTCCGACATCGTGAGCGACCAGGTCGGGCTCGGTATCCGAATGCGCCCCTTCATCGTCTGCGACCAGCCGTCCGGCCCTGGGCTCCGGGTAATCACTGGCCAGCGGCCCGTCCTGGGGACGATCCCCTTCCGCATAGGGATCGAGTTCTGGCTCTTCCTCGGCGAGCAGCTGGTCGAGTGACTCGCCGGCCCGCTCCTCCGACAGCGTCGTGCCGAAGCCCTCGCCGGCCGACCACCGATCCGGCGGTACGATGCCCGCGTCCAGGGGATCGTCGCCCGGGTCACCATCGAGGGTGTCCGACGCGTCCAGCGTGCCATCATCTTCGAGCTCATTTTCCTCAAGATCAGATGACGGTTCGTACGTCTCGTCGTCGGGCATGACGCGCTCACCCTTCTCGGCTGGTCGGCAGGACTTAGGCGCATCGGCACCATATCGGGAACCTGCAAGCCAGCTCCCGGCACCCCTGCCGGCCAGCTCATCGACGCCGTTGCTGGCGTCGGCGAGGATGAGATGCCATACCCGACCCCCATCGGCTACGGCTAGCCTGACACCTCGCGGATCCGGTAGTTGCCGGAGTCGGCGATCACCAGGTCGCCCGCGCTGTCCACCGCCACGCCGTCCATGTTGGAGAATTCGGCCCTGGTGGCCAGGCCGCCGTCGCCGGAGAACCCGCCTTCGCCGGGGCTGCCGCGGCCGTCGCCGGCCACGGTGTAGATGTGCCCGGTGGTCATTGCCTGTCCATAGAAGGTGCCGGCGCTGCCCGCCACCACCCGGATCCGCAGATTGCCGGCATCGGCGATCACCAGGTTGCCGGCGCCGTCCGCCGCCATGCCGTCTGGGGCGTTGAGCTCGGCCGCGGTGGCTGGGCCGCCGTCGCCGGAGAACCCCTCGCTGCCGTTACCGGCGACGATGTAGATATCCCCGGCCATCATCGCCTGACCGTAGAAGCTGCCGGTGCTGGCCGCCACCACCCAGATCCTGCTGTCGCAGGCGATCACCAGGTTGCCCGCGCCGTCCGCCGCCACCCCCCGTGGGTAGCTGAACTCGGCACTAGTGGCCGGGCCGCCGTCGCCCGAGCACCCCTCGGTGCCATTCCCCGCCACGGTGTAAATGTTCCCGGCGGTCATCACCTGCCCGTAGAACGTGCCCGTGCTGGCTGCCACCACCCGGATCCGCTGGTTGCCGGTATCGGCGATCACCACGTTGCCCGCCCGGTCCACTGACACCCCCACAGGCTCGATGATCTCGGCACAAGTGGCCGGGCCGCCATCCCCGGAGAAACCCTACCTGCCAATTCCGGCGACGCTG
>PMSU01000045.1 GCA_003168255.1 Actinomycetota bacterium | reverse complement strand
TTGATCGACGAGGAGCCGCCCAGGGTCTTGCCCCTGGGCCAGTAGACGCTGCGGCCGCCCGCCCGCTCCTGCGGGACCGTGCTGTAGTCCCAGTCATAGGGACCCTTGAACAGCAAGGTAAGAGCCGCCGGAATGTGGATCTCGTCCGCGTCGTCGGGCGGGCCCGCCTCAAGAAGCAGCACCCGCGCGGATGGATCCTCGGTCAGCCGTGCCGCCAGGACACATCCCGCGCTGCCCGCACCAACGATGACGTAGTCGTACACGGCGCCTCCCGAACCCGGTTCGGACATGCCACACCCTACCCGGGTCGTTCCGCCGGCGATGAGCCAGGCGCCCGGGACGGCTGGGGCAGGGTTGATTCCNNCCGGCGGGCCCCCGAGAACCGCCGGGCACCGGGTGCCACGCGGCCAGCGGGCGGCGGTGGCACCTGGCATCGGGGAATGACTCAGCCAGCGCGGTCCGGGTGCTTGCGGCCGCACGACAGCGACCTAGACCTGCACCGGACAACCGCCCGGCTCCATCCCCCGATTACTCTATGCAGTCATACGATGCCACACCGTGATCACGTTGTGAATACCCCAGGCTCAATTTCTTGATCATGGATATGCCAGGCTGGCCCGGCCCCGCGGCAACGCCGGCCGGCCGATACCGTGGGAACATGGCCACCGATCGCAGAGAAAACCCCGTTGTGCTCTCCCGCATCTACACGCGTACGGGCGATGACGGCACGACCGCGCTCGGGGATGGCTCACGGGCCAGCAAGACGGATCCGCGGCTGGTCGCCTACGCGGACGTAGACGAGGCCAACTGCGCGATCGGGGTCGCCCTCACCCTCGGTCAGCTACGGCCCGAGATCGCGGGGCTGCTCAGCCGCATCCAGAACGAGCTGTTCGACGTCGGTGCCGACCTGTGCAACCCGCTCGCGGCGGATTCCCCCGGACCCGCGCTCAGGATCACCGACGACTACGTAGAAGCCCTTGAGCAGGCGTGTGATGAGCACAACGAGGGGCTGTCCACGCTGCGCAGCTTCATCCTCCCCGGCGGCACGCCTGGCGCCGCGCTGCTGCATGTGGCACGGACAGTGGTCCGGCGTGCCGAACGCAGCACCTGGGCAGCTATGGACGCGCATGGCGACACGGTCAACCCGATCACGGCGCGCTACCTCAACCGGCTGTCCGACCTGCTCTTTATCCTCGGGCGGGCGGCGAACGTCGCCGAGGGCGATGTGCTGTGGCGGCCCGGCGGCGAACGCTGAGCTGATGACGCTGAGCCCGCCAGAAAGGCTTAGCTGAGCTCGCCGAGATGCGAGGATGGCGGTGCCGCCTCAAGCCATGCGAGGAACCCGGTAAGCGCGGATTCGCTCATGGCCAGCTCCATGAGCTCGGCGTTCTCGCCCACGCTGCACTCCACCACGACCGATCCGGCACCCAGGCTCGCCGTCTCAGCGGGATCCGGCGAGCGCCGGGAGACGACGGTCAGCGTCCTTCTCGGGAAGACTTCGTCGGGGCGCAGCAAGAGGCCGAAGGCCTGATGCCAGCGCAGCTCGTCGACCTGATATGAGGCCACGCCAAGACGCCAGGGACTCTCCTTGCCCGGCCGCCGCAGCCCGCACTCGACCGTTCCGCCGCCGCGCTCGAGCAGCGCCCTGCGCACGGCCACGGCCATGGCCGCGAGCACGAGGAACACCAGGACTATGGCGATGAGCCAGCCGGCGTCGACTGCGGTCGATCCGCCCACGCCCGCGGCCTTCGTCAGGCCTGTTCGCCCGCGGCCCGCAGCCGCGCCCTGGCATACCTGACCTCAGCCGACTCCTCGCCCCCGGCCGGTGCGTCTGCCGACGCCGCTTCAAGCTCCGCCCGCGCCGCGGATTTGTCGACTTCCCCGCCCAGCTCGGCGTCTCGCGCCAGGATAGACACCCGGTCATCCGCCACCGAGAAAAAGCCGCCGCTCACCGCCGCGACCAGCTCGTTCTCGCCGTCCGCAGCAGCCTCGCCGGAGTCATCCGCGTCCGGGTCCAGGATCCTTACCAGGCTTCCCTCGGCGAGCAGGCCGAGCACGGGCGGATGAGACTGGAGCACTCCTATGTCGCCGTCATGTGTCTTGGCGATGACCATCCTGGCGGAACCGGACCAGATCTCACGGTCAGGGACAACCAGCTCCACGTGCAACGTCACCGGCACTCCCTCCAGGATGACCGACCAGACCGCGCAACGGAGGTCAGCAGGAGATCAGGACTTCTCAAGCTCCGCTGCCTTCTTCTCTACGTCCTCAATGCCTCCGCACATGAAGAACGCCTGCTCAGGAATGTGGTCGTACTTGCCCTCGCACAGCGCCTTGAACGAGGAGATCGTCTCGGTCAGCGGGACGAAGACACCGGGCTGCCCGGTGAACTGCTGGGCGACGAACATCGGATGCGACAGGAAGCGCTCGATCCGGCGCGCCCGCTGGACCGTGACCTTGTCCTCCTCGGACAGCTCGTCGACACCGAGGATCGCGATGATGTCCTGCAACTCGTTATACCGCTGGAGGATCCGCTGCACCTCCCTGGCGACGTCATAGTGCTCCTGGCCGACGTACTTGGCGTCCAGGATCCTCGAGGTGGAGTCGAGCGGGTCCACCGCCGGGAAGATGCCCTTCTGGGTGATCTCGCGGGACAGCACCGTGGTGGCGTCCAGGTGCGCGAACACAGTATGCGGCGCCGGGTCGGTGATGTCGTCGGCAGGCACGTAGATCGCCTGCATCGAGGTGATCGAGTGGCCGCGGGTCGAGGTGATCCGCTCCTGGAGCTGGCCCATCTCGTCGGCCAGCGTCGGCTGGTAGCCGACCGCCGACGGCATCCGGCCGAGCAGCGTGGAGACCTCGCTGCCCGCCTGGGTAAACCGGAAGATGTTGTCAATGAACAACAGCACATCCTGGCCCTGGACATCGCGGAAGTACTCGGCCATCGTGAGCGCGGACAGGGCCACCCGCAGCCGCGTTCCCGGCGGCTCGTCCATCTGGCCGAAGACCAGCGCGGTGTCCTTGATGACGTCGGACTCCGTCATCTCGATGATCAGGTCGTTGCCCTCGCGGGTCCGCTCGCCGACGCCCGCGAATACCGAGACGCCGCCGAAGTTCTTGGCGACCCGGGTGATCATCTCCTGGATCAGCACGGTCTTGCCCACGCCCGCACCGCCGAACAGCCCGACCTTGCCGCCCTTGACATACGGGGTGAGCAGGTCGAGGACCTTGATGCCGGTCTCCAGGATCTCGGTTCTCGGCTCCAGCTGGTCGAACGGCGGCGGGTCCCGGTGAATCCCCCAGCGCTCGGTCACGTCCAGGGACGCGATCGGCACGTCCAGGGTCTCGCCGAGGACATTGAACACATGGCCCTTCGTAACGTCTCCCACCGGCACCGATATGGGCTCGCCGGTGTCGGTGACGAGTGCGCCGCGGACCAGCCCATCGGTCTGCTGCATGGAGATGGCGCGGATCACGTTGTCGCCGATGTCCTGGGCAACTTCCAGGGTCAGCGTCCGCTTCTCCTCACCTATCGTCACGTCCACGTGGAGAGCGTTGTAAATACCGGGAATCTCGTCGGCGCCGAACTCCACGTCGACGACGGGACCAGTGACCCGCACTACTCGGCCAGTGCCAGCGGTTGTGCCGCTCTCGGCGGCTGCGTTCCCTGCGGTAGCGGACATGATGATGCTCACTTACTCCCTGCGATCGTCTCAGCCAGCGCGTTGGCGCCCCCGACGATCTCGCTGATTTCCTGGGTAATCTCGGCCTGCCGTGCCTTGTTAGCTTCACGGGTGAGCTGATCGAGCAGATCGTTGGCGTTGTCCGTGGCTGACTTCATAGCCCGTCGCCGCGCCGCGATCTCGGCGGCCGCCGAGTCGAGCAGGGCCTGGTAAAGCCTGGTCTCCACGTACCACGGAAGCAGTGCGTCAAGCACCGCCTCGGGCGACGGCTCGAACTCGTAAATCGGTATCGGGCCGCCTGACGGCTCCGCCGTCGTCTCCTCGATCTCAAGCGGCAGGATCCTGCTGACTGCCGGGCGCTGGGTGAGCATGGAGACGAACTCCGTGTGCACGAGATAAATCTCGTCCACACCACCCTCACCGGACGGCCGTTCGTACGCTTCCAGCAGCGCGGCCGTGATCTCGGCGGCGTTCTCGTGCAGCGGGGTATCGGAGAAACCGCCCCACTCGCCGGCCATCTCACGCTCGCGGAACCGGTGCCAGACGATGCCCTTCCGCCCGACGACGAACGGCACCGCCTCGACGCCGCGCCCGGCGAGTAGCTCGCGCAGCCCCTGCGCCTCGCGCAGGACGTTTGCGTTGTACCCGCCGCAGAAGCCGCGGTCGCTGGTCAGGATCAGCACCGCGGCGCGCGTTGGCTTCACCGGCTCCTTGGTGAGCGGGTGCTGGACCTGCCCGGAGCGGCTGACCACCGCTTCGACCGCCCGGATAATCTCCCGGGCGTACGGCCCGGCAGCACGGACCCGCTGCTGCGCCTTGATGATCCGCGAGGACGCGATCAGCTCCTGCGCGCGGGTGATCTTGGCGGTGGACTGGACCGACCGGATCCGCCGCCTGACCAGGCGAAGTTGTGCTCCCATCTTGGCTAACTCTTCTCGTCGCCGGTCTTGGCCGGCGGGTCCACGTGCTTGTGGACTTTTTCCTGGCCGACACGGTCCGGATCGGTTGGGTCGGCACGCTCCTCGTCGGTCACCAGCATCTCGCCGCCGGACTTCTCGAAGCCGCGCCTGAACTCGTCGATGGCTTCCTTGAGCGCCGTGACCGTGTCGTCCGACAGTTCGCCGGTCTCCCTGATCGCGTCATAGATCCCGGAGCGTGCCCGCTGTAGATGGTCGAGGAACTCATCCTGGAACCGGCTGATGTCTTCGACCGGCACATCATCGAGCATTCCGGCGGTGCCGGACCACACGGAGACCACCTGGCGCTCCACCGTGAGCGGGCTGTACTGCGGCTGCTTGAGCAGCTCGACGAGGCGGGCGCCGCGGTCCAGCTGGGCCCGGGAGACCGCGTCGAGATCGGACGCGAAGGAGGCGAAGGCTTCCAGGTCGCGGAACTGCGAGAGGGAGAGCTTCAGCCCTCCGGCGACCTTCCTCATGGCCTTGATCTGCGCGTCGCCGCCGACTCGGGACACCGACTGGCCGACGTTGATGGCCGGCCGCACGCCGGCGTTGAACAGGTCGGTCTCCAGGAAGATCTGCCCGTCGGTGATGGAGATGACGTTGGTCGGGATGTAGGCGGAGATGTCGTTGGCCTTGGTCTCCACGATCGGCAGCCCGGTCAGCGATCCCCCGCCGATCTCGTCCGAAAGCTTCGCGCACCGCTCCAGCAGCCGGGAGTGCAGGTAGAAGACGTCACCCGGGTAAGCCTCGCGGCCTGGCGGCCGGCGCAGCAGCAGCGAGATCGCCCGGTAGGCCTCGGCCTGCTTGGTCAGGTCGTCGAAGATGATCAGCACGTGCTGGCCCGCGTACATCCAGTGCTGGCCGATGGCCGAGCCGGTGAACGGGGCGATGTACTTGAAGCCCGCCGGGTCAGACGCCGGCGCCGCCACGATCGCGGTGTACTCCAGCGCGCCCGCGTCCTCAAGCGACTGGCGGATCTGCGCGACCGTCGAGCCTTTCTGACCGACGGCGACGTAGATGCATTTGACCTGCCGGGCCGGATCGCCGGACTCCCAGTTGTCCTTCTGGTTGATGATCGCGTCGATCGCGATGGCCGTCTTGCCGGTCTGCCGGTCGCCGATGATCAGCTCGCGCTGACCGCGGCCAATCGGCGTGATCGAGTCGATCGCCTTGATCCCGGTCTGGAGCGGCTGGTTCACCTTCTGGCGCCGCACCACGGACGGCGCCTGAAGCTCGAGCGCACGCAGCTCGGTGCCCTCGATCGGGCCCTTGCCGTCCAGCGGGGCGCCGAGCGGATCCACGACGCGGCCAAGGAACCCGTCGCCCACCGGGACGGACAGGACCTCGCCGGTGCGCCGGACCTGCTGGCCCTCGTCGATCTTGCTGAACTCGCCGAGGATGACCACGCCGATCTCGCGGATGTCCAGGTTGAGCGCGAGGCCGCGGGTCCCATCTTCGAATTCGAGCAGCTCGTTGGCCATGACCGAGGGCAGGCCCTCGACGTGGGCGATGCCGTCGCCGCACTCGGTGACCGTGCCGACCTCTTCCCTCGATGGGGCGTCGGGCTCGTACTCATCGACAAAGCGGGCCAGCGCTTCGCGGATTTCTTCGGGCCGGATTGTCAGCTCCGCCATTTCCTCATGTCCCTCGTGTGACTAGTGCTCTTGTGGTCGCGGTCACCGCTCAGCCCGCCAGCCTGCGCCGGAGGGCGGCCAGACGGCTGGCCACGCTGGCGTCGATGAACTCGTCACCGACCTGGACCGACATGCCGCCCATGACCTGCGGGTCCAGCACGACGTTGAGATGTACCTGGTGGCCGTAAAGGTCGGCGAGCGCCGCGGCGAGCCGCTGCTGCTGCTGCTGGGTAAGCGCGGACGCCACGTGCACCACGGCGACGAGACGCTGCCTGCGCTCCGCGGCCAGCTGCGCGTAGGCCTCGAGGCTGGCATCCAGGCTCCGACCCCGCGGCTGGAGTGCGGCCGCGGTGATCAGCCGGAGCGCGGCAGGGGTTGCCTTGCCGTCGAGCAGGGCGCCGAGCAGATCCCGCTTGCGCTGCGCGGGCAGGTAGGGGTCAGACAGGGCGGACCGCAGCTCCTGCTGGCCCGCCACCACCCGGCCGAACCTGAACAGGTCGTCCTCGGTGTCGTCGAGCTGCCCGGCGCTCTCGGCCGCGATTACGGTGGCCCGCACCGCGAGTTCCTCGGTCGCGTCGGCCAGGTCGCGGGTGGCCGACCAGCGGGCCGATGCCATCCCCGCGACCAGGTCCAGCGTTGCCGGGGAGACCTTCCCGGCCAGCAGCGAGCGGACCATGTCGGCCTTGGCTGCCGCCCGCCGTGCGGGGTCGGTCAGCGTCCGGCGCAGGCCAGCCTCGGAGTCGAGCAGGCCGGCCACGGCGAACAACTCGTCGCCGATCGTGACGGCGGCTCCCTTTTTCGCGGCCGCCGCTGAGAGCTGTTCGCTGGCCTCGGCAAGCGATGCCCTGCTCGCCCCTCTCATCAGCTCACCTCAGCTCTCGTGATCGCAATTTTCCGGCTATGCCGAACGGGCGGGCGCCGGTCTGACGTCAACGGCCGGCCCTCAGCTGCGTTGCCTGGTCCCCGGTGCTCTCGAGCTCGTCAAGGAACCTGTCCACGACCCTGCTCTGCCGCGCCTCATCGGCGAGCGACTCGCCGACGATGCGCCCGGCAAGCTCGGTGGCCAGATCGCCGACCTGCCTCCTGAGCGTGCCCAGCGCCTGCTGCCGGTCCGCGTCGATCTGGGCGTGCGCGGACTCGACCAGGCGCGACGCCTCAGCCTGCGCCTGCTCGCGCATCTCGGCGATGATCTGGGCGCCCTGTTCCTTGGCCTCTTCGCGAAGCCGTGCGGCCTCCTGCCTGGCTTCCCTCAGCTGCTCCCGGTACTGCTCGAGCACCTTTGTCGCCTCGGCCTGCGCCTCATCGGCCCGGTGCAGCCCGCCCTCGATCAGGTCGGTCCGCTCCGCCAGGGTCTTCTGGATCCGCGGCAGCAGGATCTTGCCGAGCCCGCCAAAGACAACGACGAAGCCGATCAGTCCCATGACCAGCTCGGTCGCCGACGGAATGAGCGGATTGGTCTCCGACTGCGCCGCCGCCGCCATCACCACTAGATGCATCACGATGCTGTCACCCGTCTCAGGTCGATCGTCAGTGCGTGAAGATGAACGGCACGACGATCCCGATCAGGGCGAGTGCCTCGGCGAGGGCGAAACCGATCCACATGTTGGTGCGGATAATCCCGGCCGCCTCAGGCTGGCGGGCCATCGCCTCGGTAGCGTGGCCAAAGATCAGCCCGATACCCACACCGGGGCCGATGGCCGCGAGGCCATAGGCGACGGCGCCGAGCCGGCCGGCGATGGTGACGGTGGCGCTGCCGATGCCGGTAACGCCGCTGCTGCCCTGCGCGAGGACATTGGTTGCTAGGTCAAGCATGTATTCGTTCCTCCGTATCCGGACCGGCAGGTTCTGCCCGCCGGTGAGGGTGGTCTGGGGTGGTCAATGTGCCGTCTCCATCGAGTCACCGATGTAAAAGGCGGCCAGCATGGTGAAGATGAATGCCTGCAGCATCTGGATCAGCAACTCGAACCCGGTCAGCACGATGGACATCGCCAGCGAGCCGACGGCGTATACCGCGCCAAAGTTCGCGCTGGTGAAGTACCACGTGGCGAGGTAGAAGACGAGCAGCAGCAGGTGGCCGGCGAACATGTTCGCGAACAGCCGGACGCCGAGCGTGAACGGCCGGATCAGGATGTCTGAGAACAGCACGAGCGGCGCGAGCAGCCACAGGATCCACCAGGGTGCGCCGCTCGGGACCATGTTCTTGAAGAAGCCGATCGGCCCCTTTGCCCTGATGCCGACGGACATGTAAGTCAGCCAGACGAAGGCGACCAGGATCCAGACGAAGCCGGTATGCGATGTGACCGGGAACTGCGCGACCGGGATGATCTCCAGCAGGTTCATCAGCCAGATGAAGAAGAACAGCGACACCAGGAAGGGCAGGAACCGGTCGCCTTTTTTCCCTATCATCGGCCGGAGGACCTGGTTCTGTACGAACAGCACGCCGAGCTCGCCGATGTTCTGGGCCCCGCGGGGAACCAGCTTGGGCTTGGCGAACGCGACCCAGAAGAAGCCCACGATGACCACCACGCAGATTGCCATGAGCAGCTCTGGCTTGGTGACGTGCAGCGGGCCGATGCTGAAGATCGGATTGAAGACGAAAGCGTTCTGCGTGGGGGACGGGTAGCCACAGCCGGAGAAGATGTGATGGGTAGCCGGCAGGCCACATTTGACGTCAACGTTCACGGAAAACTCCTTGTACCCAGCCAGGGCAGGCGGCCATGCGCGGGTCCCGGCTACTGCGGGCTGCACGCGCACCGTCTCCGGTCAGGACCTGCCAAAGCGGAAGATGATCAGAACGATGGCGAGCACCAGCCCGATCACCATTCCCAACGGAAAGAACAGGGCCGAATGCCACACCCAGTGGCCGATGGCCCAGCCAATGCCGCCGTAGAAAGCCATGCCGCCCAGCAGGTAGCTGGAGGCGGCCAGGCCGGCGTTCTCGCTGCCAGTGGGAGGGGGACCGCCGCGGGTTGGGTGCGGCGGCGGGGCGCCGCTTCCGCTCATGCCGGGCCAGCCTGCAACAGGCTAGGCACGGCCGGGGACGTGGTTCCCGCCGAAGGTCGTGATGAACGGTACCGCGAACCGCGGGCCGCGATCCGCCGTCCGGAAGCTGAGTATGCGCCACGGGTCACCGTTCCCCGTCCGGCTCGACATACAGAATCTTCTGCCGGGCGGATGTGATCGCCTGCGAGAAAGTCCATGCCAGGATGCAGACGATCGCGGTGAAGCCGAAGAGTTTCGAGTTGAACGTGGCCGTTCCGGCGAAACGCTCGACAAGGACGGCGAGCACCAGGATCTTCACCAGGAAGGTGGCGAGCGCCGTAATCGTCATCGCCTGCGGGCTCACCCGCGCTGCCGCGCTGACGGCGACCACGCTGATGCCGAAGAAGATCGTGACGAGCGCAACGCCGAGCAGTGCCCCGATCAGGCCCTTGACACCGCCAAATGCCCCGCAGAGGGCAACCATGACTGCCGCTACTGGGATTGTGAGCAGGACCGACCACCGTAGTGTCCGGGCATAGCTCGCTGGCATCTAGGTAACTCCGCAAGGCTCGATTGGAAGACTGGCGAGGCACGGATGCGCCGATAGGGCGACCCCAGGGCAGAGCCTGAGCGTGCCCGCACCACCATTGTGGCGCCGCCGCTCCGCCGGGTTACCGAACCGTATCACGAACTCCTCACTCGTCTTCGAGTGGCTGCTCGTGAAAGATATCACAAGCTCCTTGGCAAAGGCTTTACCAGGGGGCCTCTCCTGAAATATGCCGTCCTGCCGGGCTGAAGTGATGCAGATCGCGTGGACCGGCAGGCCTGGCTACGGCAGCCGGGCCGGCCGCGCCGGCGCAGCTGGGTGCGCGGCGGGCGGCCCTGAGGCAGCCGGTGAAACAGGTTCACTCGCCCGCGCCGCGGGCCGGCTCGGCACGGGCACCCGAGCATGCCCGCCGCCGGCGGCCGACCGGCCAGCGGCCGGAGGCCGGCGCCAAAGATGAGGCCGCAGCCTGGGAACCGAGACGAGCAGCAGCACCAGCATGCACACCAGCGTGGCGACCGCCAGGTACAGCAGCTTGGTCCGCACCACTGACAGCGTGACCACCGTGACCGCGAACAGTGCGGCCCACAGGTACATGATCAGCACGCTCTTGCGCTGCGAGTGCCCGATACTCAGCAGCCGGTGGTGCAGATGCTTCTTGTCCGCCGCGAACGGAGACTGCCCCGCCCTGGCCCGGCGCGCTACCGCCAGCAGGAGATCTGCGTAAGGGATGAGGAAGATCGCGGCGGGCAGCAGGATCGGCAGGATGGTGGGAAACCGGTTAACCGTGTGCATCCGCCCGTACCCCACCAGGATGTTCGGGTCGAGCGTCGCCGTGCTCGAGATCGGTCCATAGATGAGCAGCAGGCCGAGCAGCATCGCGCCGGTGTCGCCCATGAATATGCGCGCCGGATAGAAGTTGTGCGGCAGGAATCCGATGCACATGCCGGCCAGGATCGCCGATACCAGCGCGGGCAGCGACTGGGTGGGCACACCTGCCACCCGCAGGAGCGTGTAGGAATAGACGAAGAACGCGAGCGCCGCGATGCAGACGATCCCGGCGGCCAGCCCATCCAGGCCATCGATGAAGTTGACCGCGTTGATCGTGACCACCACGACCAGGATGGTCAGCACCAGCCCCTGGTCCGGGGAGAGCACGATCACATTGCCGTATGGGCTCGGTATCCAGGAGAGCTCGGTTCCGCTCCACACCAGGATTCCGCCGGCGGCAACCTGGCCGGCCAGCTTGCTGATCGCGCTCATGCCCCAGCGATCGTCCACGATTCCTATGACGACGACGAGTCCGCCGGCCAGCAGCAGCCCGCTGGACACACGGGTACCGCTGATCACATCGCGCAGGTGCGCGAGGTGATCGGCGATCAGCAGGGCGGCGGCCAGCCCGCCGTACATCGCGAGACCGCCGAGTAGCGGTGTGCGCACTACGTGCACATCCCGGTCGCGGGGAGCATGCATGGCGCCGGTCGCCATCGCGACACGCCGTACCAGGGGAGTCAGCAGATAGGTCACCGCCGCGGCGACGAGGAGCGTGATGAAGTATTCGCGCACGAGGCTCAGCCGCCGAGAACCGGATCTGGAGTCATCAAGACTCTCCCCGCGCGCCCGGCGCGCTGGCGTCACCGGAGACTTCATGCGCCGCGGGAACGTCTGAGACAGGATCTGCTGAGTCGGCTGGGGCTGAGCTGTCTGGGGCTGAGCCGTCTGGGGCTGGCGAGGCCGATGACTTGGCGGCTGGCGCAATCGGGGCCACGTGCGCCACCGAACGCAGCTGCTCGATCGAGATGACCCCTGCCCGGAGCAGCCTGGGCACCAGGCCGGTCAGGTCCACGATGGTGGACGGCGCCCCGCTCGTGGCGGGCCCGCCGTCCAGGACGACGGAGACCGTGTCGCCCAGCTGCGCTGCTGCCTCGTCCGCTGTGTTGGCAGCGGGGGAACCAGAGATATTCGCGCTGCTCACCGCCAGCGGCCCGGTTTCCCTGAGAAGGTCAAGAGCCACCGGGTGCATCGGCATCCTGACCGCCACCGTGTCTTTAGTCTCACCCAGGTCCCAGCTCAGCATGCGCCTCGCCCGGCATACCAGGGTAAGGCCGCCCGGCCAGAACTCCTGGATCAGGTCCCTCCCGGCGTCGCTGAGATCCTCGATCAGCGCGGTCGCCGCGCGGACCGTCCCGACAAGCACCGGCGGCGGCATGTCACGACCGCGCTGCTTGGCGGCGAGCAGTCCCGCGACTGCGGCTGGGGTGAAGGCGTCCGCGCCGAGGCCGTAGACCGTGTCGGTGGGCAGCACGACAAGCTCGCCGCGACGCACCGCATCCACCGCCGCCTTCAGCCCAGCCGCGCGCTGCTCGGGGTCCGAGCAGTCATAGCGGTCGCTCATGGCTGCCCATCCTGCCACTGGCGCACCACGGTGACGAACCGGTCGCGGCCCGCCAGGTCCTTGTGCTGTGTCATGTCCCGCCAGTCATCGTCTGCCGCGAACACCCGCTGGACCGCGTCACCCTGCGGCGCCCCGTGCTCGACCGCGGCCAGCCCGCCCGTGCGCAGCAGCCGGCGCGCCACCCGCCGCACTGCCCTGATCGCATCCAGGCCGTCGGCACCGCTCCACAGGGCGGACGGCGGATCGTACTCGCCCACCTCCGGCGGAACCGTCGCGCCCAGCGGGATGTAAGGCGGATTGCTGATCACCAGATCTACCGTGCCATCGAGGTCGGCGAGTGCGGTGGCGAAGTCGGTACGCACCAGGCTGACCCGGCTGCCCGCGTACGGCTCGCGGCTGGCGTGGGCGGCCACGTTCCGTTCGGCGTAGGCGGCGGCGATGGGGTCGGCCTCGACCGCATGCACGCGGGCGCCGGGTACCTCCAGGGCGATGGACAGGGCGATTGCCCCGGATCCGGTACCCAGGTCGGCGACGACGGGCTCCAATGCGTCCATCTCCCGCAGCCGGTCGATGGCCCAGCCGGTCATGACCTCGGTCTCTGGCCGCGGCGTGAACACGCCGGGCCCGATCTCAAGCTCGGTGTACCGGAAGTGTGCCACCCCGGTGATGTGCTGTAGCGGTTCGCGGGCTGCCCGCCGGTCCACCGCATCCCAGAACCTCGCGTCAAACGAGGCGTCGGGAACTACGTGCAGCTCGGTCCGGCGCACGCCGTGCACATGCGCGGCGATCTGCTCGGCATCGGCACGCGGTGACTCGACGTCGGCCTCGGCCAGCCGGGCCGCGGCTCGCCTGATCTCATCGAGCAGCAGGCTCACCCTGCGCGCTCCCGCCCGGTGACATCGTCGCCGTTGGCCGCGGCGCTCGCCGGAGGTGTCGCGGCCGCGACGCCTTGGCCATCGGTCCGCTCCACAAGGTCCGCCTCGGTCAGCGCGGCGATCAGCGCGTCCAGGTCACCGTCGAGAACCTGGTCTAGGTTGTGCGCCTTGTATCCGATCCGGTGATCGGCGATTCGGTTCTCCGGGAAATTGTAGGTGCGGATCCGTTCCGAGCGGTCAACGGTGCGCACCTGGCCGCGGCGCTGCGCGGCGGCCTGGGCATCGGCTTCCTGCTGCGCCTGGGCGAGCAGCCGGGCGCGCAGGATGCGCATCGCCTGCTCCCTGTTCTGTAGCTGGCTCTTCTCGTTCTGGCAGGAGACCACGATCCCGGTGGGCAGATGCGTGATCCGGACGGCGGAGTCGGTGGTGTTCACGCTCTGGCCGCCGGGCCCCGAAGACCGGAAGACGTCAACCCGGACGTCGCCCGGTTCAACCTGGACCTCGACCGGGTCAGCCTCCGGCATGACAAGCACCCCGGCTGCTGACGTGTGGATCCTGCCCTGTGACTCGGTGACGGGCACCCGCTGCACGCGGTGCACCCCGCCCTCGTACTTCAGCCGGGCCCATACGCCGGCCCGGGCAGCCGCCCCCCGGCCCGAGGACTTGACCGCGACGGTCGCATCCTTGTAGCCGCCCAGCCCGGTCACGGCCGAGTCGAGTATCTCCGTCTTCCAGCCCTGTCGCTCCGCATAGCGCAGGTACATCCGCAGCAGGTCACTAGCGAACAGCGCGGACTCGTCGCCGCCCTCGCCCGCCTTGACCTCGAGGATGACGTCCCTGCCGTCGCTGGCGTCTCTTGGTGCCAACAGCTTCAGCAGCCGTGTCTCAAGCTCCGCCCGGTGCCGGGCGAACTGCTCGGCCTCGGCGAGGAAGGAAGGATCCTCTGCGGCGAACTCGTGCGCCGTCGCCTCGTCGGCCACGGTGCGCTGCCACTCGTGATAGGCCTGAATCAACGGCGTGAGCTCGGCGTAACGGCGGCCGAGTTTCGTGGCCCGTTCCTGGTCAGCATGCAGGGCGGGATCGGCGAGTGCGGTCTCGAGTTCCGCATGCTCGGCAGCTAGCCCGCCGAGCCGGTCGAACACCAAACTCCTCCTGAGTGAGGGCGCGGAGGCACCCATCGGTTCCGGCTGCCGGCAGAGCCGGATAGCGCGGAACCGACGGCACCCCCGCGCTGGGCGGGCAGCCTGATCGCGGGGTGGAGTCCGGCGACGGCTACTTGGTGCTCGCGTCCGCTTCCGGGGTCTTGGTGCTCGCGTCCGGGGTCTTCTTGCCGAAGCGACGCTCGAACCTGGCGACCCGGCCGCCGGTGTCGAGGATCTTCTGCTTGCCGGTGTAGAACGGGTGGCAGCTTGAGCAGACGTCGGCGTGGATAGTGCCGCTGCTCGCTGTGCTGCGGGTGACAAAGGTGCTGCCGCAGGTGCAGGTCACCGTGGTAACCCCGTACGCGGGGTGAATGTCAGGCTTCATGTGAAGTCTCCTGGCTCAGGCGGCGGCCGGGTCACCAGTGCGCCAAACCGCTGCCTGCCCGGCTCTGGGCCGCCGGAGTGTGGCAGTGAGGCGACTGGCGTGAACCGGCACCGCATACTCGGTCCCAGTGTGCCAGACAGTGGAACGTGCGACGTCCCACGCTGATTCCCGCGGCGGCGACTGGCGGCTCAGGCCGGTCCGGCCTAGAGCGCCTGCCGCCGCCGAGGGGGCGGAGCTATTGGTTGAGCGTTGTCTTCTGGACTTGAAGCAGGAACTCCGCGTTGCTCTTGGTCTCCCGCATCTTGTCCATCAGTACCTCAAGCGCCTGCTGCGGCTCGAGCGCGTGCAGCACCCGGCGCAGCTGCCAGATGATCTTGAGTTCCTCTGGCGACATCAGCAGCTCTTCCTTGCGGGTGCTCGACGCGTCAACGTCAACCGCGGGGAAGATCCGCTTCTCGGCGAGCTCACGGCGCAGCCGCAGCTCCATGTTGCCCGTTCCCTTGAACTCCTCGAAGATGACCTCGTCCGCCCGGGAGCCGGTCTCGATCAGGGCGGTGGCCAGGATGGTCAGCGAGCCGCCGTGCTCGATGTTGCGGGCCGCGCCGAAGAACCGCTTCGGCGGGTAGAGAGCGGTGGAGTCGACGCCGCCGGACATGATCCGGCCGCTGGCCGGCGCGGCCAGGTTGTATGCCCGGCCGAGGCGGGTGATCGAGTCAAGCAGCACGACCACGTCGTGGCCCATCTCCACCAGCCGCTTCGCCCGCTCGATGCCGAGCTCGGCGACCGTGGTGTGATCCTCGGCCGGCCGGTCGAAGGTGGAGTGAATGACCTCGCCCTTCACCGCCCGCTGCATGTCCGTGACCTCTTCAGGCCGCTCGTCCACGAGGACGACCATGAGGTGCACTTCCGGGTTGTTCGTGGTGATCGCGTTCGCGATGGACTGCATGATCAGCGTCTTGCCGGCCTTCGACGGCGACACGATGAGCCCGCGCTGGCCCTTGCCGATCGGGGCGATCAGGTCGATGATCCGGGTGGTCATGATGCCCGGATCGGTCTCCAGCCTGAGCCTGTCCTGCGGGTACAGCGGGACGAGCTTGGAGAACTCGGGACGGTCGCGGGCCTGTTCCGGGTCGAGGCCGTTGACCTTGTCCAGCCGGACGAGCGCGTTGAACTTCTCCCTGCGCTCACCGTCACGCAACTGGCGCACCGCGCCCTCGATCACGTCGCCCTTGCGCAGGCCGTACCTGCGGACCTGGGCGAGGGAAACATACACATCGTTCGGCCCGGGAAGGTAGCCGGTCGTCCGGACGAACGCGTAGTTGTCAAGCACGTCAAGGATGCCGGCGATCGGGACGAGCACGTCGTCCTCGGTGATGACCGGCTCGGCCTCGCCGGGACGCTCGCGGCGCTGCCGGTTGCGGTTGCGGAACCGGTCCCTGTTGCGACGACGGCCCATGGGATCGTCGTCATCGCCCCTGCCACTGCCCTGGAGGTCACTCTGCGGGGCACGGCCGCCACTCACGTTCTGGTCGGTGGGCTGCTCGCGGCGCTGGTCACC
>PMSU01000050.1 GCA_003168255.1 Actinomycetota bacterium | reverse complement strand
GCTTACGTCCTCGCGCTAACCAGCGCGCGGCCCGCCCGCGTCCGGGCGGGCGCTCCTGGGCTCTTGCCAGGCGCCCCGGCCCGACCTGACGATCACAAAACCTGCGGCTTACTTCTCTGCGGGCCTAAGGGGGTCAGTGCCAACTCAGCACGCGACTGGGTGCACCGACTCTGCCGTCTTCTGCTCGGTCCTTGCGCAGTTGACGGATCCGGCCGAGCATGGTCCACCTGAAGGTGGGCGCTAGCTGTCGAGCCCCAGGGTGAAGGTGGGCTTGGGCGAGGTCTCGGGGAGCCGGTGCTCATCGCCGAGGCGTCGGATGGCGGTTCCGGTGGCGAGGAATTCGGTAGCGTGCTCGCCCCAGACGTGATTGTTGACCGCGACGTCCACCCCGACGATGCCCGAGGACCGCGCCTGCGCCGCCTCTGCCTGCATCCGTCCGAGTGCGAGCTCGCGGGCCTCGTAGATGCCCTGGGTGAAGACCACCATTTCCTGGTTCCGGCCTGCCTGGCGCAGTGACTGCATCGCCGACTGATGGGCGATGTGGTACACGCAGACGCCGAGCACGAACGCCACCGGCACGGCGCCGGCAGCCAGCAGCCGGAAGAAGTCCTGAGCCGACAGGTCCGAGGTGAACGACCGGCCGTCCGGGGCCCGATGGGCGCCTTCGGTGCCGCCGCCGGTGCTGCCAAGCGCGCGCACTGCGGTTCCGGTGGCGATGAACTCCAGGACATGCTGTCCCCACACGTAACGCTGCATCCGCAACTGAACGCCGACGATGCCGTCAGCGCCCAGATGATCGGCCTCGGCCCGCATCCTGGCGATCGCCAGTTCCCTGGCGCTGTACATCGCCTGAGTCAGGACCTGCAGTTCCTGATTCTGCGACCATCTCCCGACCTGGAGGCCAATGTGATAGATAGACGATCCGACCACGAAGCCAAGCGGCTCGAACCCGGCCTCGCCGAGCAGCACGTACTCGGAGACCGACAAGTCGGAGGTGAAAACACCCGACGGGTCGGCGCCCGCGGTGTGTGCCAGCCTGCTCTCCGCGGCCTGCGGCTCCCAGGCGGCCGCATCGCCGGCCGGCTTGCTGGCGAACAGTGGCATGTGACTCTCCTCCGGCCAGATTCACTGGGTACGCGCGATAGCACGCGAAGCCTACCTGCGGCCGCGGTCACGACGCTGGCCTGGCCTGGCCACGACCGGCCACGTAGAGCAGCTTCGCGGCGAAGTCATGCTGGAAATGATCAGCAAATCTAGACGGAACATCAAGGTCGGCAGAATAGATGCTGCCCGTGCGAGGCTCGCTTCATCCAGGGGAAATCCTTTGATCCGGCGCCTGATCCACACCTGGAGTGATACCCCTCTGGTCCTGATGGCGTGCAGGACGCTGAGCGCGGAACCGGATGTGTGATCTTGCTGCGGCGGCTGTCATGGGCCTGCCGGGCAGCCGCCGCAGCCGTTCAGGGTGTTAGCACGCGTTCAGCCACGTGGTCGTGAAGTTCTCGCTGTCGCTGAGGCCGGAGGTCGAGTCGCAGAGCGTCCCCTTCACTTTGATCTCCATCTGCTCGATGGTGTACGGGGAACTCGTGTAGGAGCCGATGGGCTGGCCGTCCACGGTGAACCCGGTGAAGGGGTCCGTACCGAACTGGGACAGATGGGGAGCTGCCATCTCCATCACTGCCTCGGCCGAGTTGTCCTTGGCCTTGAGTGACTTGGTGACGGTATTCGTCCAGCCTTCGGTGATGTCCTTCAGCTTCAGCTGGTAGTTGGTGCCGCTGGTGTGGGTCACGGTAGCGGTGAACTGATCGTTCGGTTGAACGGGCTTGTTGATGACGACAACGTTCTTCGGGTACATCTCGTACCAGCCGTAATAATCCGGCTTGGTCCCGTTGCAGTCGCCGGAGCTTCCGGTCTGCTCGACCGTACTGCTGCTGTAGCCGTCGATGCCGACCCACGGCGACATGTCCGTCTGGCCACCGCCGCTGGTGCACGTGATGGGGTCCTGGGTCCAGCTCACCGTCGCCGTGGTGAAGGTGCTGCCGGTAACCGCATACCCCGACCAGTTGGTCGAATAGTTGATGCGGTGCCCGTCGACCACGGCCGGGCGAGTGCCGGGGGCCTGCTTGAACAGGCCACCCGGTGAGAACACGCGAGACACCGCAGTCCGTGGAACGCCATGACGCGCGGTGCTGGCCGCCATCGCCGGCCCGGTAACCGCCAGCGAACCCAGCATTAGCGCCAGTCCTGCCAGAGAGATAGACCATCGCCTGACCATACGGAGGGCTCCTTTGCGAGCTGAAGGCAGCCAGGGTCCCGACAGGGCATCGTCGCCCGGCGCTGGCGTGCCGAAGTACGGGCGACTGTATATCTATATCCAGATTTAATAAATAGTGCGGTGTTAAGCAAGGTTATCCACATATTTTCGTCTATCCCCTGGCTGGGGCGCACGAAGTAGCTTGATCGAGCGCTCGCGGCCGACACCGCCGCCGCCGGTCCGGCCGGAAGGTTTGGCGAGGTGATGTCCACGATGCATTGCCCGTCCACGTGCTCCGGCTATGCGTGGGCCAGACGCAGAGATGTCGGTTCCCGGACCCGGACACCGAGCGCACCGCCGCCACGCTCGGCATCGCGCCCGGCACGGTCCAGGCTCACCTGGCCGGAGTGCCGCACGGGCACCGTGCGGCCGTCGGCTTATGCCGGACACGGGGATCGACGCACCAGCACGTCCTCAGCGCGGCGCCTGCTTAGTGCACGCGAAGGTCCAGTGAGGGCGGGGCGGCCTGGATGACTGCGGTGGAGCCGACGTCGGAGCTGGCGTAGACCAGCGCCCGGCCGGGGTCGACGTCGATTCCCCCAGCGGCGTCGGGGACCGGGATGGTGGCGACCACGGAGCTAGTCTTCTCGCTGATCACCCACACGTTGCCGCTGTCGAAGTCGTTCACGTAGACCATCCCGTTGACGGGATCTGCCGCCAGGTAGTCGGGGTTCCCGCTGCCGGTGTTGATCTGGCCGGTCACCGTGTCGCTCCTGGTGTTGATGACCGCCACGCTGTGCTGGAAGTAGTTCGCCGCGAACAGCTTCCCGCTGACCGGGTCGACGGTCATCGTGAACGGCGCGTCGCCCACGCTGGGGATCGTGGCGATCACCTTGTTGGTCTTCTCCCTGATGACCCACACGCTGCCCTCAATAATGTCGCCGGTCCACAGGTTCGAGACGTAGACGGTCCCGGTGCCGGGGTTGACGGCCACCGCTTCGGCCTCGCGCGGGTCGTTGATGGCGTCGGTCACCGAGTCGGTCTGCTGGCTGATGACCGAGATGGTGGTGCCGTGGTCGGGGGCACCTTCGTCGGTCACGTAGATGTTGCCGGTGTCGATGTCGACTCCGATGCCCTCCGCGAAGGAGTTCACCGGGTTGGCGACCGGGATCTCCGTCTGGGCGCCGGTGGCCTCCTTGAGCAGTGTCACGGTGCCGTCGGTGTTGCCCAGGATGAGGTTCCCGGTGAGGGGATCGATCGTCATGGTGTCGGGATAGGAATCCAGGCTGACGGTGCGGATGATGGCCCTGGTGGACTCTTTGATCTCGGCGGCCTGGTACGGGCCCGCTACCCAGACCACGCCCCGGGCAGGATCGACCGAGGTGAACTCCGGCGTCGCGATGCCGTCGGAGATCGTGGCGATCACCGTATTGGGGACATGCTTGGCCAGCGGTGCCGCCCAGGCCGTCCCCCCCAGGGTCAGGGCGGCGGCGGCCGTGATCGCGGTGGCCGCGGCCCGGGCGGCAGGGCGCCGGCCGCGGGCCCGGGTAGCCGGATGCCGGACGGGGACAAGGGCGGAACTACAGCGGTTTAACATCTGAACCTCCTGGGGGTGGGGTGTGGCGCTGCCGGCTATTCGGTTCCGTTGGGTCCGCAGTACTCCCACAGCGGGGCGTGGCATGCTAACCGGGTTATCGAGGGCGTACACGGTGCCCGTGATGGGGTCCACCGCCACCGTGTTCGGAGTGGAGGCATGGCCGCCTCCTTTCCAATGGGTGGTCGCTGGTCTCGCTGACCTCCTGCACGCCGCTCGTGTTCATGAGCCAAAGGGCGTCTCTGACAGGGTCGACCGCGACCGCTTCGGCGCCTATCGCGATCGTCGCCTCAACGGTGTTCGGCGGCGGCACCTTGGTCTGGGCCGACGCCGATGGGGCGACGGCCACAGCGCCGAGTGACGCCGTCAAAGCGATCGCGATGGCCATCGCCCCCCCCCGCTACGGCAGCGGCGACCGGACCGGCCAACGCGGTGCCACCTCGGGACAGCCGCCGCGTCCTCAGTTGTCGACATATGACCCTCCTGGCATTGGGCCGTCCGGTGGTGGTGTCCGCCGCCCAGGCATGTCGGACACCCAAGAAACCTCCCGCCCGCACACCCTCAAATGCCGAGGGAAGGATCAAGGCGAACGGAAGGCTTCTGCCTGCCGCGACTAAAAGGCCCGCTGTCAGCGGGGTGCCCTGGCCGCTGACTGAGAACCAGGCGGTGATGGCCGGGGCCGGCCACCCGTGCGAGGCTACTGGTCGCAAGGTCGCCCGGCGCCGGCGATACCGGGAGACAGCGAAACGGTCACCGGTCACGCTCGCCACCTTCACGTCCGCGCATAAGGGTCTGGTAGTCACAGTGTGCCTACCAGGCACAGGCACATCAAGAGCCCATCCCATTCCGTAGACACCGATCAACCCTTATGTCGGCTATGCGAGATATTTCCACCTACTAAGGTGGTGGCCGCTGGATCGGGGCCTGATACAACCGAACGGCCAGTGGCGATAGTGGGCTGAGGAACTGCTGGGTGCCAGGGTCAAGAAATAAAGCGGACAGCCATTATCGTCGAGAATGATCCTGGACAGGCGGGTCGGTAGGATCACCGCGCCGGATGGCCTGTGGGCTACGACTGGCTGCAACCAGACGCCCGTAACGTCGTCATAGGAGGTAAACCCGCAGATTGCCGGGCCGGTCAAGAGAAAAGGGCTGGTGTCTGCGGTGAGGTGGACCATCGTCTTGGTCATCCTGGCCGCCCTGATCATGACTGGGTGCGGAAGCCCGGTGACGGTGCCGGGACCAGGCGCTGAGCCGTCCGCCAGGACCAGTGCCGCGTCCCGGTGACGGTGCCGGGACCAGGCGCTGAGCCGTCCGCCAGGACCAGTGCCGCGGCCGGTCCTGTCTGCCGGACTGCGCAGTTGAAGATCACGATGACCAGATCCGCGCGCCGCGCGCCCTACGTCGACAACCTACGGCCCGGCTGACCTGACTGGCTCGGCGCCACCGCCTGGCTCAGATGCGCTCGTCCGGGTCGCGGCCGCCTGAACCGGCTACCTGGATTCCAGTGCCGCTAGGTCGCGCACCGCGAACCGGTAGTGCTCGATCTCCTCGTCCATTACCACGCTGATGCAGTCGATCACGGTGCGCTCCTCGTCCGGGTAACCGGGAGCGGGTGAGCGCTGGCACAGCCGACCCAGGCCATCGTCGGTCAGGTCGGCCACGATGCGCCGCATCGCGGCCATCCGGTCCGCGCGGGCGGCCAGGATCTCGGCGTAGCCGGGCTGCGCAGTCAGGTCGATGCCGAGCGCGGCCGCGTCTGCCGCCGGATACCAGCTCTGCGGCAGGCCGAGCGGGTGGTAGGGCATCGGTTCATCCAGCACCGTCCGGCTCGCCCACGCGTCGGTGATGAAGACCAGATGGCGCAGCGTCTGCTCGAACGACCATTCCTCGTCGACCTGCTCGGTCAGCGCCGCTGCGGGCAGCCGCCCGGCCAGCTCTTGGGCCTCCGCCCAGAGCCGCTCGATGGTGTCCCACATCGCGCGGACGTCGTCGGCCGTCTGCCCCGCGCGGAACTGCACCCGCTCCGGGTGCCGCCGGTCCAGCTCGGCGCTGACGAAATTAGTCACATCGACGCCGTTGACCGCGACGTTGCGGAGGTAACCGGAGATGCTGACGTTGACCAGCCAGCCGTCCCGGATCGTGACGCCGGTCAGGTCGCAGTCGGTGAACCGGACGCCGCGAAGGTCCGCAACGTCGAACCGTGCACCCCGGAACTGCGTGCTGCCGCCGCCCTCGCCGGGGTAGAACCGGTGCGGTCCGAACTGCGCGTCCGTCGGGTCGTCGGGCTGGCTCGGGGTGCCCGGATCGTCGGGTGCAGTCATGAACCGCACGCTAGCGCGGATACCGGACGTTCTGCTTCCTGGATGGCACCGCCTCGTTCTCCCCCGTCTTCAGGCCTTACGGGTGATCGTGAGGATGTCACGATGTGGCGGTGGGGCTGGCGACATGTGGCGCCTGAGGCCCGGAAGTCCCAGGCGCCACCTTGACGCCGCCGCTCAGGCGACGCGGCCGGCGTAGCGGCGGCGGAAGCCGTCGGCGGTGTTGGTGGTGATCACCACGTCGTAGTAGCCATGCCGATCGGTCGGCCAGCTAATGGTCTTGGGGCTGCCGCGCTTCACGGTGATCATCTGGGTGGAGCCCTCGTAGTCGTTCGGAATAAGGGTGTAGATAATCTCCTCCCGGCCCTGGTTGGCGAGCATGAGCTCGACGGTCTTGCAGGTCCCCGGCCGCAGGGCGGCGGTGACGACCGGGACCGGGCCGGCGTTCTGGCTGGCGGGCACGACCTCGCCGGCGAAGCTGGTCAAGAACCCGTCAGGACCGTAGACCGAGAAGGCGTATTTCCCGTCTGTCTGGGTCGCGTCCCAGACGTAGGAGCCCGGAGAGGACTGAAGCACCGTGACCGGCGTGGGAGTGGCGGCCAGGTAGTCATCAGGGTAGATGGCGAAGGAGACGCCGACCTTGCCGGTGTTGGTGAGGGCTGCGGTGACCTGGCTGGTGCTGCGATCCACGGTCACGTCGGCGAAGGGCTGGTGGTTGCTCGGGCGGTGCGGCCGGGTGCCGGACTCCTGGGCCGGCATCTTCTGGTGGCCCTCGGCCGGAGGCGTCGTCGATCCGCCTTTCAGCTGGGTCAGTTTCCAGGTCTGGTCAAGGGTCGGGATGTTGCCCGGGATCGAGAAATCCGGGTGCGGGAAGTCGAACGCGGAGGTCAGGTCACCGGTCACCGACTCCCGCCACGGGGTGATGTTGACCGGCTGCACTCCAGTCCAGGCGGCCAGGAATCGGAGCATCGAGGTGTGGTCGTAGACGTTGGAGTCCACGTAGCCGCCCCGGGTCCACGGCGAGCAGATGAGCATCGGGACCCGGGTCCCGGGGCCGATCGGCCACCCCGAGATGTACTCGTCGGTGACGCTCGGCTCGGGGTAGGGCGGGAGCTGGTGGTCGAAGAACCCGTCGTGCTCGTCGTAGGTGATGAACAGTGCCGTGGTCTTCCGCAGGTCGGGGTTCGAGAACAGCGTCTGGAGCACGGTGTTCACATAGTGGGCGCCGTAGTCCGGGGTAAAGGAGGGGTGTTCGCAATAGCCGGCGGGGGCGACGATCCACGACACCTGGGGGAGGGTGTTGCTGCTGACGGCTTTGATGAATGAGGACAGCACGTACGCGGCGTGGGTTTTGCTCATATGTGGTGCCCCCGCGGCGGTCTGCCAGGGCGTGACCGCGCCGCGGATCGCGAGCTCGCTGGTCCCGCCTTCGCGGCTGTTGGTGCTGTTGTACTGCTGGTAGAACCAGAGCGGGTTGTCGCCGTAGTCTCCCAGGAAGTAACCGGGGTAGGTGCCGCTGTCGCCCACCTGGTCGTTGGTGTAAACCTGCCAGTCGATCCCGGCGGCCTGAAGCAGCTCGGGGTAGGTTGTGACCTCGGCCGTCCCCGCGTCGGACCCGAAGTCGACCTCGTAGTCGTTCGGGTTGCTGGTCCAGCCCGACGATGTCCCTGTCCAGAAGTACATCCGGTTGGGGCTGGTGGGTGCCATGATCGCCTGGTGGTAGCCATCGCAGATGGTGAAGGCGTCGGCGACCGCGTGCTGGAACGGGATCTCGTCCCGGGTGAAATATCCCATCGTCTCTTCGGTCTTGGCCGGAACCCAGCTGTTCCACAGCCCGCCGTTCCAGGCCTCGTGGTCGCCGTCCCAGCTGTGGTCGAGGTCACCGTCGACCTGGTCGGTGAGCTTGTAGGGAAGCAGGTATCCGAGGTCGGTGCGAGCCGTGTCAGGCTGCTGGAAGATACTGTTCCCGTTCTGCCACGTGAGGGCCTGCTTGTCGCCAAAGCCCCGGACTCCCCGCAGCGTCCCGAAGTAGTGGTCGAAGGACCGGTTCTCCTGCATGAGGATCACCACGTGCTTCAGGTCGGCGATGGTCCCGGTCCAGCCCTTGGGTAGCGTGCGGGACGCCGCCGACCTGCCGACAGTACTGGCGGCCGCAGTTCCGCCGCTGAGGCCGGCGGCCGCGACCGCCGCGGCGCCGAGCCCGGTAGCTTGCAGAAAGCGGCGTCGGCTGGGACCAGGCACGATCTGCCGGCCAGACTGCCGCGGTGATCCGGTTGCGCCATGCAGATGCTCGCGTGGATTATCCGAGCTGGTCACCTTAATCCATCCTCCTGGTACAGGTTGTGCTCTGCGGGTGGCACCGCCGGCCGGCCACCCCGTGCAGTGGGAGCGGCGTAGGAGATCCGCAGAGGCGGGGAAGCCCGTGAGGCCGCGTCGAGACGGCCGGCCCGTGGGTTGTCTATCGGCTGTTGACTACGAGCACCCTCCGTGACTAACCTGCGCGGGCAGCTGGGCGTACTTGTTATGACAAGGCGGCATGCCACCGCAAATGTCAAGTGTGCACAGCGCAGGTCGCCTTGGGGTGAACGCACCATGTCGATCTCCAGACAGGAGACCGACATGCTGCGGGCTTAGGAGGTCGGCGCCGGTTGCCGAGTCGGCGCGCGGCCGGTTCCGTTCTGGGGTTATCGTTCAGCCGTGCTTATTGTCACGGGCAGCGTTCAGGCTCGGCCGGACAGCATTGACCACGTCCTTGCGCTCAGCATTGGCCACGTACGCCGCTCCCGGCAGGAACCGGGGTGCCTGGCGCATGCCGTTCACCGCGATTGTGAAGATGCGCTGCGGCTTGTGTTTGTCGAGCACTGGGCCGACGCTGACGCGCTGCGGGCGCATTTTCAGGTGCCTGCATCGGGCGCGTTCGTGCAGGAGGTCTCGGCCCTCGCCGTTAGCCCGCCCGAGATTTCGATCTACGAGGCGCGCGCCTTGTCCTTGTGAGGGCAGACGGCCTGGACGGCGTCACTACACCGGTCAGACGGCCTTACCACGTCGGCGGGTGTTCGAGGTCGGGACCGGCCGTGGCTGGCCACGGCGGGACGCGGCAGGAGCCTGCAATCGGCCAGCCCAGCGACCATCACGGCAGGAATACCCGCAGGTCAGCCAGCTATGTCCCGTTCGGGAACCCGACACGCTCGCGGCTAGTAGCCTGGGGTTTCGTGACAAGCAAGGTCGCCCTTGACGGGGTTCTTGAAATGAGTCATCAATCCGCGCCGCCGCAGGCCGTCTACATCATCCGCCACGGCGAGAAGCCACAGGACCCCGCGCCCAAGCATCCCGCCGCGCACTCCGGCGTAGATTTCCGGGGCAATCAGAACGAGCACTCGCTACTGCCACGCGGCTGGCAGCGATCCGGCGCACTGGCGGCACTCTTCGATCCCGCCCACGGTCCGCTGCGAGCCGGACTCCGGGCTCCCCGGATGCTGATCTCACCTTCGTACGGACACCCGAGCAAGACCGCCGACCACAGGACCCACCAGACGATCCGCGGGCTGTCTGACCGGCTCGGCGTCGAGATAACAGCCGACTTCACCAAGGGACAGGAGCCGCAACTCGCCACCGCCGTCCTGAACAGCGGCCCCGGCGCGGCGCTGATCTGCTGGGAGCACAGCCACATTCCGGCACTCGCGTCCGCGCTGCCACTGGTCAGCGGCACCGTCATCCCCAAGTCCTGGCCAGATGACCGCTACGACGTGATCTGGACGTTCACGCTAACGGCCGATGCCACGTATGCCTTCGGCCAGGTCCCGCAACTGCTGCTATCCGGTGACGCCGACACCGACATCGGGTAAGACTCCGCCCCCCGTCAAGCCTGTGCGTACCGGCCCGCCGGGACCGCGATGTCCTTGACGCCGCATCTGGTCGGTCCGCTCGCTCGCCGCCGCCACCCCTACTCCCGTCCCCTGCCGCCGCCGAAGATCTCCAGGAAGAACAGGAAGACGTTGAGAATGTCCAGGAAGATCGACGCGGCTAGCAGTGGCGCGGAAGTGATGTCCTGGGCATGGCGGAGCCGCTGGAAGTCGAACATGGTGAACCCGGCGAAGATGACCAGGCCGAGCACGGAGTAGGCCAGCGCGGCGCCCGGGATGTTCACGAAGATCAGCACGATGCCGACCACGATCAGCGCCAGCAGCGCCCAGAAGCAGATCCGGGCCACGGCGGCCAGGTCGCGCCGGGTGGCGTAACCGGCCACGCCGAAGCCGGCGATGAACAGCGCGGTGGACCCGCCGGCCTCCCACACCGCGCTGGGGTCGGCCGCGGCGTAGTAGCTGATTACCGGCGCTACGGCCAGCCCGATCAGCAGCCCGAAGGCGGCCAACAGCCCCACCGTCAGCCCCAGCGACCGGCTGGCCGCGAACCGCATCGCGATCAGGCAGGCGAACGCGGCGATGAAGCCGACGAACCCCAGCCCGGAAGACATAGCGTGGCCTGTCCAGGCGCCCAGGGCGAACATCCCGGCTGTGCCCGCGACGTACCCCATCGTCTGAGCGAACAGCGTGTGCCCCGCCACGGTTGTGCGCGCCCGGCTCCGCGTGGGCGGCGCGCCCATCTCCTGATACCTCAGTGACTCGCTCATGACTGAATTGTTCCCTGCCTGGTCCGGTTGTCACGGCTGGGGCGCGCTCCTCGTGCCTGACGTGCTCCCAGAGGCCCCCCTTGCGTTCAGTACACACCTCGGCACCCACACGCCCGCTCCAACAACCGGCACCCAGCAGGGCCTGACCGTGCGGGCCGTCCCTACCCGGGCGGCCCGCACGTTCGCGTCGTGGTGCTGGCCGCGGATCCGGTCCGGTGGTGGACGTTCGCCGACGGCCGCGAACCGAACTGGCGGAACCTCATGATCCAGTACGCGGTTAGGACACGTTGTGGAGTAAACCGTTGTTTCCTGGTCCCGGACGGTCTTGTGGTGCCCGCGGACCCGGCCGGCCGGATCACTTTCGTAACACCGACACCACCGACCCCGTGAGCTACGTCTTTCGGAGCGCCGCCGAAGATCGATNNCCACCGGTGGGGGGCTCTGCCACATCGATCATGGAAACGACGCGGAAGGAGGCGGCCCGCGCGGCGCAGTGCCACTGGGTTCTTCGCGTGTCCGCGCTTCGCCGGCATGGCGTGCGTGTATCAGCGGCGCCGTTCGGAACTCTGATCTATTAAGGCTTTGTGGTCTGGCTGCCGGGCGGGGCCGGAAAACCGATTTGGTGTTCCTGCGCTGCCTGGGCACATCGATGAGCCTGGCGTAGCAAGGTGGGGGCTTTCTTCGGCCGCTTGGAGATGGCAATGGCGGGGAATCATGTCGTCAGCGCGAGAGTCGTCGCGCAGTCTCTGTCCGAGCTCACCGCCGGCTGGGCGCCGGCCCCCGGAGTTGATCCGGCCACCCTCGGTGCCGCGCGCACGGCGCTCGCGCACTCGACGCTGGCGGTGCAGCGCGGAGTCGAGCTGCGTGCGAAGCCACTGGTGGCGGCCTCTGCGGTCGCGGCGCCTGCGCTGAGGACCGAGCTGCTTGAGATCGCTAAGCAGGCGAAGGCGGCCGCGGCACCGACGACCATCGCGGTCGTCCGCAGCCCGTCCGGTGCCGACCCCTCGAACCCGGCCGGCGTCCCTGGCTGGGCGCGCGGCGGCCAGGTGATCGACAGCTACGGGCCGTTCCAGGACGCGACCGGGGCGCTGCACTGGGTGGACCTGCTGCCGATAACGGTCTCGACGCAGGTCCAGTTCGCCGGCGCGGCACCGTTCGCGGTTGTGCCGGTCAGATCCGAGATCGGCCCGATCAGCATCCTGCACCCGATCCCGGCGAACGAGCTGGAACTCGGCGGCGGCAGCGTATGGTTCCTCGCGACCTTGCTCGGGACCGGCTTCGAAGCCGGCGCGTTCACCGGCTTCACGATCACCGGCGGGACGCTGATCAGCACCCAGCCGTTCACGACCGCGAACGGGGTATACGAGGCGCCCGCGGGAGCGACACTGACGCTGACCGTGTCGCTGGCCCCGGCGGTCTCGGCGGTCTCGGCGGCGAGCGCCGCCGTCATCGGGCCGGACGCGGCGGCCGCTACGGTGCAGCCGCCAGCCCAGATTGAGATCGAATTCACCCAGTCGAGCGCGACGCTAGAGACGGTCGCGCTGGCGCGGTGGCCTCGACGACGCTGTCGCTGTGGCCGCAGACCGCGCCCTCGACGCACCCGGCCTCGATCGAGTTCGACACGACCGCCGACTCGGTGCTGGTGTTCCTGGCGTCGTCGTCGAGTGAGCTGCTGATTGCCACCGGGAGCCTCACGGCTCACTTCGACCGGCCGCTCGACGCTTCCGGGACGCGGGTTCCGTTCAGCTCGACCGGGCTCGCGTTCGTGATGTTGTTTCACACGCAGAGTTCGACGCTGGCGTTCGCGTTCGCGACGCAATCGGATGACGGCCTGCCGTCTGGCCGCTGTCGGGCAGATCGATGGCGACCAGTTCCTGGACTGCGCGGTCGGGCTGATCTTCCCGCTCCAGTGGATCCTGCCGACGCTCCCGGATCCCTATGCAGCCAGCTTCGACGCCTCCCTGGTGCAGGAGGAAGTCGGCCGTGGCGACGACATCGGGACGCTCACAGTCGTGACGAGGTGGGACGGCACGAACGCTCCGGTGATGAGCTGCGCGCTGCTCACCGACAACGCCGGCCAGCAGCCGACGCTGAGCCTCACCGCCGCGACAACCCAGCCCGCCGTGGCGGACCAGGCCGTTGCGACGCAGGCGCGCGTGTCGGCTTCCGGGCTGATGGGGATGGCGCTGCTTGACCTGTCGACGAACGTCGACCTGTTCGGCGGCGCGATCGCCCCGCTGATCGGGGAGTACGCCCTGGACGGGGGCGGTGGCGGCCAGGAAGCGCGCGCCAGCCTCGAAATCCCCGCTACCGGTGCCGGTGCCGGCACCGGTGCCGGCGGCGACGGCGACGGCGACGGCGACGGCGACGGCGACGGCGACGGAGCCAGCAAAGCCGGCGCGGCACCGGCATTCGCACTGGAGGGCATGAGCCTGGCGTTCAACGGCGCCGACGTCGCGACCTTCGCGGTGCCGCAGGTCTCGTGGGAGGCGATGGAATCCGCCGATCTGCCGACCGCGCCGATCTACGGACCCGGCACCGACGGCTTCCCGCTGCTGCTCGCCGCGCCCGACGACCAGCAACTCGTCCCGTTCGCACCGCAGCCGGTGCTGACCAACAACATCGAGAACGTCGCCGCGGGGACCCCGTTCGCCGCATTGTTCAGCCTCCCCTTCGGGTTGACGGCGGCGATCAGCCAGCCCAACGCCGCCCCGGGCTCAGCCGCGGCTGAGTCGCAGTTCCTCGCCGACGGCGGCACGTTCGCGAGTCCGGCCGCGGGTTTCCAGCTGACGGCAGCCGAGCAGCTCAGTGCGGCCGTGTCGCTGACCCTGACCCCGGCCGCCGGCAGCGGCATCGGCGGCTCGGATCCGTGCTTCCCGGGTCAGACGATCATCGACGGACCGTACGTCACGCAGGTGCTCGGCACGTCGGTCGAGACGATCTTCGAGGGTGACTTCGGCTACGGCGGCAAGCAGCAAAGCGTGCCGCTCGCGCGAGCCGACCTGTCCGGTTACGGGGCGAGCATCTTCAGCGAGTGGCTCAACCCGCCTGACCGCGCTGCCGTCAATCTGCTGACGATCGTCTCGTCGCGGCGCGGCGCGCCGCTTAACCGCTCGGGGTGCTGAGGACCACGTCGGTGAAGGTCGAAGAGATCAGCGTCGCGCCGGACTCGACGCGGACGACAGCATGACCAGCGTCTGCCCGTTGCTGACGGCGGACCCGCCCTGCGCGGCCTGGCCACCGCACTGGGCAGGCTCACCGCGACCGGCACGTCGGAGGAGGGGCCGGTGGTCCCGTACGCTGGCTACAGCCAGTGTGGAGGAAAGCACTTGCGCTGACCGTTGGGTCACAGCTACGGCGCGTCCGTCAGCGCGAGGTCATTTCCTCCGCCGGTGGCTTGGGTCATCGCGGTCACGATTACAAGGCGGCGCCGAGCTGAGCGTCGACCGCCCGCCTCGCGGTCTCGGAGAGCAGCGCGCGGACACGCTGCAGGAGCTCTCTCGGCCGCGGGCCGTGCTCGGTTGCCATAGCTCCTTGTGGGCGAGAACGTCTAGTTCGTTGGCCGCCGTCAGCTCGAGGAAAGCCCGCAGTTCTGACCCGGATACAAGGTTCGTCTCGCCCGTGAAACGGTCGCGGAGCTCGGCCGCGTCCGTGCCGGTGAGCAGCGTAGCTGGTCGTGCGGTCACAGCTCCCGTAGATGTAGACGAGCCGCTCGGCGGCGGGGCCGACAACCTGTTTCTGCACGGAACGCCGCGAGATGTCGATGGATGTCGCCTGCACCGTGGGCTAGGAGGAACGACTCGATCGCCCCTTCGTCAGTGGCTAGCGAGGCGATGTCCATGCGCAGCCGCCGAGAAATGAGAAGAGCTCTGATACGAGGCCGGCAGGGTTGTCACGTTGGACGTTGTGGCCGGCGTGGTCGACGGTTACGGTGCGCCCTGCGGTGAGATGGCCGACGAATTCAGCCGCTTCGCAGGGTGACAGGGCAGGGCTGCGGCTGCCTCGCACGACCAGCGTCGGGCAGTTGACGGCCCTGGCCTCTGGCACCAGCTTCCGAATCTGGGCGACCAGTTCCTCGAACCCCGTCGGACTCAGGTACCGATGGAGGTCGTGCTTCCAGATCAGGCCGCCGGCTGGCCGCCGCCGCAGGTTGGTCGCCAGGCTGCGGCGCAGCAGCCGCGGGTCTGAGCTGGGGTTGAACGAGCGCACGTACTCGACGGCATCATCCAGGCCAAGGAATTCATCACGGCCGAGGATGAACTTGACTATCTGCCGTCCGGCGGTGTCATCGCGGAGGAAGGGGCTGGCATCCACGGAGACGTAACCGGCCAGCACCTGCTGGTTAAGGGCGGCGTAGCGGAGGCCGATGAAGGCGCCGAGGGAATGGCCCACCACGGCGAGTCTGGGCAGCCCTAGCTGCGCCACGAATCCCTCCAGGTCCGCCAGGTGCGCGTCGAGGCTGTAGTCGACTTCGGGTGACCACTCGCTGTCGCCGTGGCCGCGTAGATCGAGGGCCAGGCAGTGATAGCGGCTGCGCAGCGCAAGGCATACGGCATCCCAGGTGCGGGCATTCAGGCCGCCCCCGTGAAGCAGGATGACCGCGGGCGCGCCGTTGTTGCCCCAGTCGAGGTAGTGCAGCCTGATGCGGCCGACTATCAGCTGACGGTCGTCAGGCGCGGCCACGGGTGCCACGTCAGGCATGTCCCGTCACCTTGCCGTGTGTTCTATCAGCCGGCTCCCTGGGACGAACGCCGGCGATGTCCGTTGGAGCCGCCGCAGCTAGCCCTGTCGAAGGCGCGGGGGCAGGCAATGCCCAGTCCTCCATTACTTTGGCGACCAAAGCTTCTATGGTCAAACTATAGTGAGTAGCCATGATTCCCGCAACTGCCCCGCCGGGAGATCACGTGAGCCTCAGCCGGCTGCTTGCCCGGCTCCTGTACCTGCTCCGCCAGGAAACTCTCGACGGCGTCACGGACAGCGGCTACACCGATCTCCGCCCCCCGCACGTTCATGTCCTGGGCAACATGCGCGCCCAGGGAATCCGCTTGACTGAACTCGCCAGGCGGTGCCAGCTCAGCCTGGGCACGACCTCGGTCTTCGTGACCGAGCTGGAAGATCTTGGCTATCTCGAGCGGGAACCCGATCCTGACGACAGGCGCGCCAAGCGCATCACCTTCACCGAGAAGGGACGCAGGCTGCAGGCTGACGCCCGCGAACGACTCAGCCAGATCGAACGGCACTGGGCGGGGCTCATAGGCGAACGCAGCTACGAGCTGGCCCGCGGGAGCCTGCAGGCATTGCTCGACCGGTTGACCGAAGAAGCACGGAATCCCCCAGCTGGCACGCCCGCAACGCCGACAGTGACGCGGAACGCCCATCCTTGAAGCTCGTCAGTACGGTATCCAGCCCCACGCCGCCAGACGTCAGAGGTCAGCCCGAAGGCCGACGCGAGGGACAGGTTCAAGGTTCAAGGCCAACCCCCGCCCAGTCTCAGGTGCCTGTGGCAGCTCCTGATCGTCAGGTACACGCGAGGTCAATCGTAGGTCTATGGCGGGTGTCTGTGGCAGGCGGCTTAAAGCAGACCGTCACGACCGCCGCCGGGCTGTCACTCCCCTGACTACTTACATGGACAGCTCAAGCGAAATCGCGGCCCGTGCTTCCGGGGTGGCACTAAACCAGCCGCCGGACTCCGCCCGAGGCAAGAGGGTGTCGGGCGGGCAGAGTCTGCGGGCTAGACGGGGATGGATCGGAAGCCGTCGGCGACCGGCGCTGGCAGAGGGATCTGGAGCAGGACGCGCAGTGCGGTGTGCCGGGACAGAGACGGGCATTCCGTCACCACCCGCAGTACGACAGAGCCGTTGTGGCCGCCCCCGCTGGGCCACGTTGTTCTGGGTGCTAACGGATTTCGTATGTTCCGTCCAGCCGGGCGCGGCCGATGGCGTGGCCTTTGATGGCGGCGATCACGTTATCGAGGGTGAAGCTGGCTGGCAGGCCGGGGGCCTGGTCGAGGGCGAAGAGCTGGAAGGCGTAGGCGTGAGGCCCGTGTGATCGTACCGGCATGGGTCCGGCCCAGCCGCGGCGGCCGAGCGCGCCTTTCCCGTGCCGGATCCCCGGGATAGGGCTGGGGTTGGTGAGGGCGTTCTCGGGGATGCCGTTCAGTGAGGGGTCGATGCCCAGTGCGAGCGCGTGGGTGGCTGGTTTCCCGAACGGGACGTCGGGGTCTTGCACGATGAGCACGAGCTCAGCGGTGCCGGCTGGCGGCTGCGTCCAGTTGAGGCCGGGTGAGATGTTCGCGCCGAGGATCCTGCCGCGGTGCTTTTCCGGGATGGGTGCCCCGTGGTCGAAGGCGGGGCTGGTCAGGGTGAAGTTCTCCGGGGCCTGCAGGTCGGGGCGGGCCCAGACGAGGGTGTGGTGGCCGGCGCGCCGGTTGCGCAGTGCGACGCCAAGGGGGTTCGCGGGCATGACTCTGACTCCTTCTACCTGTGAATCTGGCTACCTGTGGGTCTGGGACTACGGTCGGCGGGCGGCGTGGTCAGGGCTGCCCGGCCTGCGGTCGAGGAAGTCGATGATCTCGGCGCTGGTCGCGGTCTCGCCGAGCTTGGGGAAGACGCGCTCGAGGCTGTGCCGGTGGGAGTCGGGGTCGTGGTCGGCCATCGCGTCCGTGGCGAGCACGACGTGGTAGCCGTGGTCGTGGGCGGAGCGTGCGGTGGACTCGACGCCGGCGCTGGTGGAGACGCCGGCCAACACGATCTGGGTGACCCCGAGGTCGCGCAGCAGGGTGTCGAGGCCGGTGTCGTGGAAGGCGCTGCGGCGCCGCTTGGTGATCAGGTGGTCGCCCGGCTGCAGCTCAAGCTCGTCGATGATGTCCGCCCAGCCCGCGGGAAGCGTGCCGGTGCCGCCAGGGCCGCCACGGCCGCTGGCGTCGGTGCGGCCGGGAGCGCGGCCGGTGACGTTGACCAGCATGACGGGGAGGTCATGCTCGCGGAAGGCCTTCGCCAGGGCTGCCGCGTGGGGCACGACGTGCGCAACCGTGCCGGAGACGATTCCCTTCTGCAGGTCGATGACGACGAGGGCCGGCGCGGGGTCGAGGGTGGTCAGCGGCACGGATTGCGCTCCTTGGGAGTATCAGGGGTGGACGGGGTCAGGGCCGGGCTGCGGCGGCCGAAGTCGCGACAGCCTCTGTCTCGGCTGCCGGCTTGCTGCTGCCGCGCATGAGGGAGACGATCGCGGCGATCACGCCGAGGGCCGCGGAAACGGCGAAGACGAGGACAAGGCCGTCGTGGAACGGACCGGAGATGAGGTCCGGGAAGAACTCCCGCCCGGTGAGCAGGCTCCGGTTCGCCGGCGTCAGCGACGACAGCGCCCCGTGCTGCGACAGCAGGTTGTGCACCGGGTTCACGCCGAGCATGGCCGCGAACAGGGACGAGACCGGCGGGAGGCTGCCGATCTGCGCGGCGACGTGGTGGGTGACGCCGTGCTGGGCGAGACCGCTGGTGAGGGTGCGCGGCAGGGCGCTGGCCAGGCCCGCGATCATCAGGGAGAAGAACACCCCGATCGACAGCGAGGTGCCGGAGTTCTGGAAGGTGGCCCGCATCCCGGAGGCGACGCCGCGGTACTCGGCGGGCACGCTCGACATGATGGAGGAGGAGTTCGGCGAGCTGTACATCCCGATGCCCACCCCGTTCAGGGCGATCAGCAGGGCGAACGCCACGTACGGGAAGTTCACCGGCAGCACCAGGAGGCCGACGAAGCTCATGGCGAACAGGAGCATGCCGCCGGAGGCGAACCAGCGCGCCCCGAACCGGTCGGACAGGGCGCCCGATAGCGGGCCTGCAATGAAGAATCCGGCCGTTAGCGGCAGCAGGAAGATGCCCGCCCAGAACGGCGTCTGGCTGTAGTCGTAGCCGTGCAACGGCAGCCAGATGCCCTGCAGC
>PMSU01000160.1 GCA_003168255.1 Actinomycetota bacterium | reverse complement strand
CGTCGCAGCAGCCGGGGTCACCACAGCAGCCAGCGCCGCCGGACCACTCACAGCCCGCCCCGCGCCAGCCCGCCCCGTGCCAGGCCGCCCCGTGCCAGGCCGCCCCGCGCCAGTGAACGTCTCGCCCACCCGGCGCGCCCACGGCAGCAGGACGTGGTCCAGCCTGCCGAGGTCAGTCTCCAGCACTGCGAGCCCAGGCGTGGGCACGGTCGCGCCCAGCTCGACCAGCAGCGGCCGCAGGTGGACCTCCACCGCCAGGGCGTGCTCGGGATGCTTCATGACCAGCACCGGCAGCGCGACCGTGGAGATGAGCCCGCGGTAGCCAAACCGGTCGAGGAACACCTTGAGCAGGCCGGTATACGTGCCCTTATATGTGGGGCTCGCCACAAGCAGCACATCAGCCGCTAGCACCTGCTCGACAGCATCCTCGATCACCGCCGAAGCCTGCGGCACCAGCAGCCTGCAAGCAAGCGCCGACAGATCGATGGTCTGATGCTTCGCTTCCACACCTGCTGCCGCGATGACGGCACGAGTAGCGGCGAGGGCCACCGTGGCGGTGCGCGACTCGGCCTTCGGATTCCCGATCAGGGTGACGAACCGCACGAATTCCTCCTAGCGGTAGGTACCGCGAGCTCGGTGGACGGCGCCGTCGCTGCCGTGCGAGCCTCGCCCGCCTGCGGCCGGCCGCCCGCAGGCGGCCGGTCACCTGTTCGCGGGCCGCCGGTAGCTCGACTCGGCTCATGCAGACATGCTCACCGATATTGTCTATAAAGTCAACCGGAAAAGTATGATTTATCCCCGGGTGCCGGCAGGGAGCAGCAGGCTACTGCGCCGGGCCGGTATGCAGTAGCAGGCGCGACGGCCTGGCCGCCGTGTGCCACAGCTGGTTGTGCGCGATGACGCCCTCGGTCTCGGTGACCATGTCGCCGCCAGTTCCCAGGTTCACGTCCACCTTGGGAAAGGCTGACGAGGCAACCTCGAGCCGCAGCCTGTGCCCGGGCTGGAGCTGTAGGCAGGTGTCCCACATCGCGATGTTGACCTCGTACACCTCACCAGGCGTGATCAGATCCTCGCGGCTGAACCCATCTCGGTAGCGCAGCCGGACCATGCCATCGCAGAGTCGCTGCGCGAAGCCGTTCGGATGAACATCAAGCAGCTTGGCCATCACATCGGTATCGGCGGCCGACGTGCTGACATGCGCGACGAGCCGTACCGGCCCGATGACCTCGGTCGGCTCGGTCAGCGGCTCGGTGCTGAAGACCAGGACGTCGCCACGGGACTCGATCGCCTGGTAGTCGTCCGGTCCGCCGATCTGGGCGCTGCTCGAGTCGGTGATGAAGGGGACCGGCCGGTCCGGATCGTGCACCCAGGAATCGGGCGGCTGGTCGCCGTCGGGCGGCGCGGCGGACAGCCGCCCGTCGCCATGCAGGCTGTTAGCCCGCCCGTTGCTGGACAGGTACATGGTCGTCTCGGCCACATACGGCGGCGGCCAGCTCGGCTCGTCCCGCCACTCGCCCGCGCCCATCACGAAGATCCGCGCCGGGGCGGCGGGCCGCTCCGGCTTGATCCCCTTCACGTGCTCGTCAAGAAACGCCACCACGGCAGCGTCGAGGTCAATGAGCGCCTTCGGGCCAAAGTCCACCTCGCCGAGGATGCGCTTGGTGTTGACCTGGTGCCCCCAGGGACCCATCAGCAGCCGCTGCCGGCCGCGCCCGGCCGCGACCATCGCGGCGAAGTTGGCCGGGGTGCCGATTTCCTCGTCGTCATACCAGCCGGAGACGTGCAGGACGGGAACGTCGACCTCGCCGATCCTGTGCTGGTAGCGCACCGGCTCCCACCACTCGTCCAGGGTGCGGTGGGTGACTTCCTCGCGCCAGTTAGGCGAGCTGAACCCGGCTGCCTCGTCCATGCTCATCAGCGGCCGGTGCTTGTAGACCTCGGCCCAGTCGACGCTGTCCAGGTATTGCGTGACGCGGGCGTCCACCAACCGGAACCAGTTGATGTGCATAGGCATCGGGATGCCCGTCGGTGTCTCGACGAACGGGTCGCTCGGGGTGACCATGCAGACCATCGCGCGCAGGGCCGGCGGCCGTTCTAGCGCGGTGAGCCACTGGATCCGGCCGGGGTAGCTGCCGCCATGGGTGGCCACATCTCCGCTGCACCAATCCTGCGCCGCGACCCAGCCGATGACGTCGAAACCGTCGGGGCCGTCGTTGCGGTAGGGCTGGAAGACCCCGTCGGAGTCGCCACGCCCCCGGACATCGACCTGCACGGTGGCGTAGCCCGCCTTGGCGAAGGTGGCCCCTCGTTTCGACGGGGTCTCGCCTGACTTGCCGTATGGCGTCCTGATCACCACCGCGGGCGCGGGCAGCGAGCCCGGCAAGGTCAGGTCGGCCGACAGCGTGATGCCATCCCGCAGCGGAATCCGGACGTTGAAAAGTCGCGTGACATCTGGCATGTGTCCCGACATTATCGGGCTCCGCCAAGCGTCGCTTACGATCGCAGCTGTGCATGAGCATTCGGATGTCCCGCCGGCGGCGCCCGGCTCCGGTCTGCGCGGTGTAATCGTCGATTGGGGCGGGGTGCTGACCAACCCGATCTCCGACACGGTCAGCGCATGGCTTGCCGCTGACCTCATCGACAGAGCCGCCTATCTGGCCGTCATGCGGCCCTGGATAATCCAGGCCTATGACGAGAACGGGACCGACAACCCGATCCATCAGCTCGAGCGCGGCGACTGCGACCCGGCGGAGTTCGAGCGCCAGCTGGCGGCTCAGTTGATCCGCACCGACGGCGCGCAGGTCCCGGCTACCGGACTGCTCGGCCGGATGTTCGCCGGCTCGGTGGCCGTCACCGAGATGTACGACCTGATGCGCGCGCTGCGCCGGGCAGGCATCCGGACGTGCCTGCTGTCCAACTCCTGGGGCAACGACGACTACCCGCGGCACCTCTTCCCCGAGTTGTTCGACGCCTGGGTGATCTCAGCGGAGGTCGGCATGCGCAAGCCCGAGGAGCGAATCTTCCTGCACGCCGCCGGTCAGCTCGGCTTGCCGCCAGAGCAATGCGTCTTCATCGACGACATCAAAGCGAATGTCGAAGCGGCGACCGCGGTCGGCATGGTGGGCGTCCATCATTCGCAGCCACCGGCCACCGCCGCCAGGCTGACTGCCCTGCTCGGCCTCCCGCTCGGCTAGTTCACGCTAGCGTAGGCGGGCATGGCGGAGTACCCGCACCCGTCTAGCCCGGGGCGCAGCGCGAACATGCGCGCGAATCGCCGCACTGACACCAAGCCCGAGCTCGCACTCCGCCACGCCCTGCACAAGCTGGGGTACAGGTACCGCAAGGACTACCGGCTCGATCTGGACGGCGGCAGGCGGGTCCGCCCCGACATCGCCTTTACCGCGCGCCGGGTCGCTGTCTTCGTGGACGGCTGCTTCTGGCATGCCTGCCCGCAGCACGGCAGCAAGCCCAAGGCCAACGACTGGTACTGGACGCCCAAGCTGCAACGGAACGTGGAGCGAGACCGCGTCGCGGACGAGACGCTGACGGCGGCTGGCTGGCAGGTCGTGCGCGTCTGGGAGCACGAGAGCCTGGAGGCGGCCGTGGCGGCGGTTATCGCGGCAGTAGGAGCCCGCACCCAGGCCACCCCCCACCAGGCCGCGGCTGCGGCGGACTGCCTGCGCGCCAGCCGTTCGGCTGACAAAATCTGAGCATCCGCACAGAATCCGAGGGGGCATGCGCGTTTACCTGGCATACACGATGTCGGCGCTGGCCGCGGCGCTGCGCGCCGGCGAGATCGGCCCGGCGCCGCTGGCCGGTTTCGCGGTCACGCCGGCGCTGCGCGAGTCGTACGCGAGCGGCGACCTGGACGAGCTGGAGTATGCCGCGATGACCGTGGCGGCCCGCGCGTCGCTGCGGCTGCTCGCGGCCGATGAGGCGGCGCCGCCACGCCGGGTTGCGCTGGCCGCGGACGTTCCCGAGGAGCAGGTCAGCAGCTGCGGCGGTCTCGACGAGCCTGCCGCGGTGCGGATCAGCGTTGCCGTGCCGGTGGCCAAACTGGCTTCCGCGCACATCGACGATCCGGCGGCGGCCGCGGACGTGCGCGCGGCGGCCGCAGCCATCCCGGCGGCCGATCGCGGCGACGACGATGCCAAGTTCACCGTGGACTGCGCGGAGGGGAATGAGCTGCTCTGGTACGCCGTTCAAGAGTTGCCCTATTTGTTCGGCTGATCTAGCGGCCGGCTCGGCTGATCCAACGGCTGGCGCTGCCAGATCTCCGGCCGTGCGACGATGGGGCTAGCCGCCAACGACGTCGGATATAGCAGCCAGGAGCGATCTGTCATGGATGCCGTGACCAGCGTGCCCGTACCGGTCAACGAGCCTGTCCGGCAGTACCCGCCGGGCAGCCAGGACCGGGCCGCGCTGGAGAGCAAGATCAAGGAATTCGCCAGCGGGCAGGCCGAGCTGACCATGGCCATCGGCGGCCAGCGCCGGATGGGCGGCGGCGAGCCGGTAAACGTGGTCCAGCCGCACAACTACCGGCATGTTCTCGGCCAGTTCGGTAACGCGACCGACGACGATGTCGCGGCCGCGATCGCCGCCGCGGCCAAGGCAGCACCCGGCTGGCGCGAGCTGTCCTTCGACGACCGGGCCGCGATCTTCCTCAAGGCCGCGGACCTGCTTTCCGGGCCGTGGCGGTCAGCGATCAACGCCAGCACGATCCTCGGCCAGTCCAAGTCGCCGTTCCAGGCCGAGATCGACGCGGCCTGCGAGCTGATCGACTTCTGGCGGTTCAACGTCCACTACGCGCGGCGGCTGCTAGCCGAGCAACCCGAGTCCAGCCCAGGCACCTGGAACCGGCTCGAGTACCGCCCGCTCGAGGGGTTCGTGCTCGCGATCACGCCGTTCAACTTCACGTCGATCGCGGCGAACATTCCTACCGCGCCCGCTCTGCTCGGCAACACCGTGGTGTGGAAGCCATCACCCACCCAGCAGCTTTCGGCCCACGTCACCATGGCGCTGCTCGAGGCGGCCGGGCTGCCGCCCGGAGTGATCAACATGGTGACCGGCGACGGCCAGGCGGTGTCCAGGGTCGCGCTGACCCACCCGGATCTGGCCGGCATTCACTTCACCGGCTCCACCCAGACCTTCCAGCATCTGTGGCGGACCGTCGGCGAGAACATCACCGGCTACCGCGGCTACCCGAGGCTGGTGGGCGAGACTGGCGGCAAGGACTTCGTCGTCGCCCATCCCTCCGCCGACCCTGCGGTCCTCTCTACGGCGCTGGTCCGCGGCGCGTTCGAGTACCAGGGCCAGAAGTGCTCGGCCGCCTCGCGCTGCTACCTGCCCCGATCGATCTGGACGCACCTGCGCGATGACTTCATCGGGCAGGTGGAGTCGCTGACCATGGGGGATGTGTCGGCCGACCTGTCGCTGTTCATGGGCGCGGTGATCGACGAGCGAGCGCTCGCCAAGCACGCCGCGGCGTTTGACCGAGCCAGGAGCACGCCATCGATCCGGGTGCTCACCGGCGGCCGGGTGGACGACACCGAGGGCTACTTCGTGCAGCCCACCGTCCTGGAGTGCTCCGATCCGGCCGACGCGATCTTCACTGCCGAATACTTCGGCCCGATCCTGGCCGTGCACGTCTACGACGATGCCGGGTACCCGGAGATGCTCGCGCAGGCCGCCGACGTGGCCAGGTACGCGCTGACCGGCGCGATCATCGCGCAGGACCGGGCGGCGATCGCCGAGGCGACCGAGGTGCTCCGCTTCGCCGCGGGCAATTTCTACATCAACGACAAGCCGACCGGCGCGGTGGTCGGCCAGCAGCCGTTCGGCGGCGCCAGGGCCAGCGGGACCAATGACAAGGCAGGCTCGATCTTCAACCTCATCCGGTGGGTGAATGCCCGCACCATCAAGGAGCTCTTCGTCCCGCCCACCGACTACCACTACCCTCACATGGGCTAGCACTCCAGACACCGCAGCGACGAGGGTGAGGTTTGGATGACCAGGATGAGCAAGGTAGTGAAGCCACGCAGGGCCGTGGCATCGGCGACGGCTGTGCTGGCGGTCGCCTGCGGTGGGGTTGCTTTCGCGCCGGGGGCAGCGTCAGGGGCCGCGGCGTCAACCCCGGTTCCTGCTCAGACCGCCTATGTCATCAATGGGATCTCAGACACGGTGACTCCCATCGCGACGAGCACGAACACCCCGGGGAAACCGATCAAGGTCGGCGGGAGCCCGTCAGCCATCGTGGTCACGCCGAGCGGGAAGACGGTCTACGTCGCCAACGAGAGCACCGATACGGTGCTGCCGATCGCGACGGCCACCAATCACCCCGGAAAACCGATCAAGGTCGGAGTCGCTCCAGGGGCCATGGTGATCACGCCGAACGGGAAGACGATCTACGTCGCCAACGAGAGCTCGAACACGGTGACGCCGATCACCACGGCCACCAACAGCCCCGGGAAACCGATCACCGTGGGAAACTCTCCCGAGTCGATCACGGTCACGCCGAACGGGAAGACCGTCTACGTGTCTAACCTGGGTGCGAACACCGTGACCCCTATCGACACCGCTACGAATACCCCAAGAGCACCGATCAAGGTCGGGAACACCCCCGCCGCTATGGCGGTCACCCCTGACAGCAAGACCCTTTATGTCCTCAATGCCGACTCGCAGTCCGTGACGCCGATCGCGACGGCTACCAACACCCCGGGAACACCCATCCCGGTCGGGAACGACCCCTACGTGATTTCAATCACGCCGAACGGTGAAACCGCCTACGTGACCAACCTGGGCTCCAACACGGTGACGCCGATCACCATCGCGACCAACACCGCCGGCCCGCCCATCCGCGTCGGGAAGGGTCCCCAGGCGGCGGCGCTTACCCCCAATGGGCAGACCCTCTATGTCGGCAACGCTATCTCTCGCACGGTGACGCCGATCGCGACCGCCACCAACAACCCAGGGAAAACCATCAAGGTCGGAATCAATGCCATGTGGATCGCCTTCACGCCGACCGGGGCCACCGCCTATGTCGCCAATTACGACTCGAACTCGGTAACACCGATCGCGACCGCCACCAACACCCCAGGAACCCCCATCAAGGTGGGGAAAGGCCCCGCTGCGATCGTCATCACCCCCTGACCACCTGACCCGCTGACCCCCCTGACCCCTGGCCACCTGCCCGTGCACGCGCCCCTGAAGCCTCAGCCATGTCCGAGGGTCAGGGCGGCAGGATAGGGCGCCAGGTACGTCTGCTCGGCCAGCCAGGACAGACCGTAGCCGCGCGCATGGTGGGTGAGCAGGGCGATCGGGATGCTGATCGGCGTGTCGCCGCGCCGGTATGCCTCGATCCTGTCGACGAGGTCGATCCGCCTGGTGTCGTCGAGCACCTCGCTGACCAGGCTGAACGCATGCAGGAGCGCGTTATTGTGGCGACCGCGGGTGGCCTTGCCAGCCAGCGCCGCGCCAAACAGCTCGCTGTACTCGGCCTGCACGGCGGCGCGCGGGCGGCTGCCGGCGTCGGCGACCACCCGCCCCGCCAGCCGGTACCGAGCCGGGTCGTGGGCGAGGATCTGCAGCTTGTGACGGGCATGGAAGGCAACCAGGTCGCGTGGCCGCCACTGCGCGGCGAACAGCTCGCGCAGCCTGGCCCGGGCGAAGATCCGCTCGACGAACGCCTCGCGCAGTACCTCGTCAGTGAGCCGTCCCTCGTCCTCGACCGGCAGCAGCGGGTTCGCCGCCATCAGCCGAGCGGCGAAGACGCCCCGCCCGCTGCGGTTGGCTGGCTGCTCATTGTCGGCGTAGCGCGGGATACCGCGGATGCCGCAACTCGGCGACTTGGCCTTGAAGACGTAGCCGTCGATGCCTTCGGGCAGCGGTAGGGCGGCCATCGCGGTCGTATGGTCGGCGGTGTTGCTCCGGTTGATCAGGTGATCCTCGGCCGTCAGCCGGAGCGTCTCGCGCGGCGTGCCCAGCCCGATCGCCATCTCCGGGCAGAACGGCACCCAGTCAACGTGCGGGCCCAGCACATCGGTGAGAAACGCGTGCCGCCGGTGCCCGCCGTCGTACCGGACCTGCTCGCCGAGCAGGCAGCTCGACACGCCGAGCCGCGGTTTCATCCGCCCCCCTCCCGGCCGGTCCGCAACCTAGTCCTGCACGCCACGAGAAGCGGTCCCCTACCGGCCACGAGACTCAACCCCCTACCGGCCACGAGACTCAACCCCCCCCACTGGCCACTAGATTACGGTGAGCCGGCAATCGGACCGTCGGCCGCGGCAAGCCACCCGCAGCCTGCCGCACCTTCTCCGGGAGATGATCGATGGAAACCGCGATCGTGGTCTTCACCCGCGATCTGCGGCTGCACGACAACCCCGCGCTCGCCGCTGCCTGCACGCAAGCCGAACGGGTGGTGCCGGTCTTCGTCGCCGACCCGACGCTGACCGCCATCTCGCCGAACCGGACCAAATTCCTGCGTGACTCGCTGGCCGGCCTGCGCCAGGGACTGCTCGAACGCGGCGCTGACCTGGTCATCCGCCACGGCGATCCGGTCACCGAGATCATGCGCCTGGCCAGCGAGACCGGCGCACAGCAGATCTTCATCGCCGACGACGTGTCCCATTACGCCGCCCGCCGCCGCAGCCGCCTAGAGCGTGACTGCGCCAGGCACCGCCTCGGCCTGACAATCACCCCCGGCCCGACGGTGCTGCCGCCCGGCGACCTGCACCCCGCCGCCGGAGATCATTACAAGGTATTCACGCCCTACTGGCGAGCCTGGACCTCGGCCGCATGGCGCCAGGCCGTGCCCGCCCCCGATGTCATAAGGCTGCCGCCCGGTCTACGGAAAGGACAGATTCCGCCGAACGCAGCGGCGTCATCGTCCGTCCTTGCGCCGGCCGGGGAGGTAGCAGGCCAGCAGCGGGCGGAACGCTGGCTGCGTGACTCGCTCGCCGGTTACGGCGATCGCCACGACGATCTTGCCGGAGACGAGACCTCGCGGCTCAGCGCCTACCTGCGGTTCGGCTGCCTGTCGCCGCTGGCGCTGGCGCAGGCGGCCCAGGGGAAGCCCGGCGGCGAGGAATTCTGCCGCCAGCTCGCATGGCGCGACTTCTTCTACCAGGTCACGGCCGCCTTCCCGGACATGGCGCGCAAGGACTACCGGCCGCGCGGCGACCAGTGGCACGAGGATAAGGACGCGCTGGACGCCTGGCGTGAGGGACGTACCGGGGTGCCGATCGTGGACGCAGGCATCCGCCAGCTCGCCGCCGAAGGCTTCATGCACAACCGGGCACGCATGATCACCGCATCGTTCCTGACCCGCAACCTGCGGATCGACTGGCGGCACGGATACCGGCACTTCGGCGTGCTGCTGGCCGACGGCGACGTGCCGAACAACGCGGGCAACTGGCAGTGGGTGGCCGGAACCGGCAACAACAGTCGCCCCAACCGGGTGATGAACCCGTTGCGCCAGGCCCGCCGCTTCGACCGAGCCGGCGCCTACGTGCGGCGCTATGTCCCAGAACTCGCCGACGTCGACACCGCGCACATCCACACTCCGTGGAACCTGCCCCCCAGCCTCCGCCGCCAGCTGGCCTACCCAGCTCCCATCATCGCCCCCTGATGATCATTGTCCGCTGCGCTCTTGATGCGGCGCGCTAGCCGTTGCTCCGGGAGGCGTTCCCGCGGGAACGTCTCCGGGGGGGATTGTCGTACCTGGCGGCTAACATCAAATACATGTTCGAGCAGCAGGTCACTCCTCAGCCGGGTATCTCCGCGGCCCGGCAGCTGGAAACCCTCGAAGCGGAAATCTGCGAACTGGCCGGCCACCTCGCCGCGGCCACCGGCAAGTTCCTGATCCTTTTGGCCGAGTTCGACGCCCGCCGCGGCTGGGCCTCCTGGGACATGCCGTCCTGCGCGGCGTGGCTGTCGTGGAAATGCCAGCTCTCGTCCGGGACCGCCCGCGAGCACGTCCGGGTCGCCCGCGCGCTGCGGGCGCTGCCGGCGATCCGCGGCGCGCGGCGGGTAAGGACACGTCGTGAAATAGACCGTCGTTTCCTGATCCCGGGCGATCGTGCGGTGCCTGCGGACCCGGCCGGCCGGATCACTCCCGTCACATCGGCCCCACCGACCCCGTGGGCCGCGTCTTCGGTAGCGCCGCCGAAGATCGATG
>PMSU01000098.1 GCA_003168255.1 Actinomycetota bacterium | reverse complement strand
GACTGGCACGCGCCACCGTCTGGAATCCCCGAACAGCCGACAGCCGACACCCGGCACCCGGCACCCGGGGAAGGCGGCCCGGAGACGCCTCCTTCCGCAACGTTTCCAAGATCGATGTGACGGAGCCCCCCACCGGTGGTAGGTAACGCCACATCGATCTTCGGCGGCGCTACCGAAGACGTGGCTCACGGGGTCGGTGGGGTCGGTGGGGTCGGTGTGACGGGAGCCGTTCTGCCCACCGCCAGCACGCCGACCCTTTTCTCACCAACATGCCCGAAAGGACACATCGCACGAGAAAAGGACACGGTTACCGGGTCCCTACAGATCCGTTACGGCCTGGCCGCGCCGTCCTCGTTCTCCTGGTACCAGGATCCGGACAGGCTGACCTTCTCCACGTTCTCGCCCGTTTGGGGGGCGTCGATCATGTCGCCGCCGCCCACGTACATGCCCACGTGACTCTCGCCGTTGAAGTAGATCAAGTCGCCTGGCTCGAGATCGGACAGCGGGATGTGCGTCAGTGCGGCCCACTGCTCGTAGGTGTCGCGCGGGATGGACACCCCGGCATGCGCCCACGCGGTCATGACCAGCCCCGAGCAGTCGTAGCCGTCCGGGCACGGACCGGTAGCGCCCCAAACGTACGGGCAGCCCAGCTGCGAATAGGCGAACGCGACCGCTTGCCCCGCCTCTGAGCTGGTCGGGACCGGGTCGGTGACGTGCGTCGTTGTCTGTCCGCCACCGGGTGAGGTCGCAGCCTCAACGGTCTGCTGCTGCGGTGCGGTAAGCGTGGCGAGCAGGGACTTCTTCTGGCTCAGGGCCTTGCTGAGGGAGACGGCCTGCGCCTTGCGCTGGTTGCGTAGCGCCGAGATCGCAGCCTCGGTCCGCTTGAGCTCCTGCTGAGCGCCGTTGAGCTGCCTGGCGGCAGAGATGAACTGGCGCATCTCGGAGTATCTGGTCGAGGAGAGCTCGACCAGCAGCGCGGCCTTGCTGAGCACGACCTGCGGGCTAGTGGCGGACGTGAGCAGCGTCGCCATCGACGTCATGCTGCCGTCTTCGTACGCCGCGGCAGCAACTTGCGCGATGTCGTTGCGCATGGTGTTGAACTGCGTCTGGTCCTTAGCGACCTCGGCGTCGACCTGCTTCAGGCTGTCATTCGCCGACACCAGCTGCTGGTTCACCTGGTCGTATTGCTGATCGGCCTTGTTCTCTTGCGTGGTCAGCTTGCTGACTTGCGCCGTCACCTGGCTGATCGTCGGCTTCGGCGACGCGTTTACCGCCGTCGAGTAAGTGATCAGCCCGCCGACCAGGGCAACTCCCGCGGCTCCGGTGATGCATCGGAAGACCCGGGAGGACCTGATAGATGGCCGCGTAACCACGTGCGTGACACGCTCCTTCTTCCACTCTCCGCCTACCGGGCGAGCTTACGGGTCGGACGGTGGAAGACGCGCCCTTCGGCTGGCGCCGGCGTGGCGCCCTGCCGATCACCCCTGAATCAGCCCACGGGCGGCTTGCCCGCGCATTTTCCCGGGTGGTGCTCCGGCTCCGCGGCCGACAAGATATGTCTGCCACTAGGATTCGGCGGCGGCCGATCGTCATCGCCGGTATGGCGATTGCGGAACGATACGGCTCGGGGCCTGACACTAGTGAAGCGCGAGAGCCGTTTCAACCGCTTCGCCTACTCTCGGCCCGGTCTTGACGTTCTCTATGCGGAGTCGCGTGGGGAACATGGGGCGTGTGTCACGAAAGTGACCGGGATCTGCCGCCCGCCGCGGGCCGGCCGGCGCAGCACAGGCCGGCCCGGCACAGAACCGCAACGGCGGCACCAGGCCGGCCTCCGCGAGCACGCGCAGAGCCCGGCGCTCGGCCTCGCCGATCCCTGCCTGACCGTCAGGCAGGACGGTGATCACGCACTGCGCGCACGCGATATCGCGCAACTCGCACCGGTCGCAGTTGGCCAGCATGACTCCCCCATTCGAAGGCGCATTTTCCCTACTGCACGCACGCTAGGAGGCGGTACCGACATTCCGGCGCGCCTCGCGGAGAGTGTCGGTGCCTGGCCCTAGCGTGGGGACTGTGAGGATCTGGCGCAGTATGACCAGCTGGCGCAGCAGGCAGCGGCGCCGCTCGTCGGACGCCACGCCCGTTCATGCCACGCCCGTCCGCGCTACGCCCGTTCACGCCACGCCCGACCATGCACTGCCCGTCCGCGCTACGCCCGTTCACGCCACGCCCGACCATGCACTGCCCGTCCGCGCCACGCCCGTTCACGCCACGCCCGACCATGCACTGCCCGTTCGCGGGACGCCCGGCCACGCACCGCTCGTTCGCGGGACGGGCGGCCACGCACCGCTCGTTCGCGGCACGCACGGCCGCGTCACGTCGACTATGCCGATCCTCGGCTCGCCGGCCTGCATCGCGGGCCTGACGTGGGGTAACCGGTCGCTGGCCGACACCGATTTCGTCATCGTCGACCTGGAGACGACGGGCTGGACACCCGACGACGCGCGGATCACGGAGATCGGCGCGGTCAAGTTCGCGGGCGGCCGCATCACCGGGGAGTTCTGCTCGCTCATCAACCCGGGCCACGCGATCCCGGCCGAGATCGCGGCCCTTACCGGAATCAGCGACGCGATGGTGGCGCAGGCCCCCCGCATCCAGGCCGTCCTGCCCGGCTTCCTCGCGTTCGCGGGCAGCGGCGTGCTGACCGCCCATAACGCACCCTTTGACCTCAGTTTCCTCATCGCGGCCTGCGACGACTGCGGCCTGTTCTGGCCGGATTTCCCCGTGCTCGACACGGTCACGCTGGCCCGGCAGGTGCTCGGCGAGGCCGAGGTGCCTGACTGCAAGCTGTCTACGCTGGCGAGCTACTTCGGGGCGCCGACCTTGCCGTGTCATCGCGCCCTGGCCGACGCACGCGCCACCGCCGCGGTGCTGCACGGCCTGATCGGGCGGCTGGCCGCCACCGGCGTGCGCACGCTCGCCGAGCTCGCCGGCTGAGCGGGCGGTACGCTACCGCCGGAGGCTGGAACCACATCGGCGGCGCAGCAGCAGAAGCGGCTCATGCCCCGATCAATCCCGTGCCCTGATCAATCCCGAAGGAGGCGGCCGGTGGTAACCGCGATCGTCCTGGTGAAGGCCGAAGTACAGCGCATCCCCGAGATCGCCGCGGAGATCGCCCAGATGCCGCAGGTCAGCGAGGTGTACTCGGTAACGGGCGAGTTTGATCTCGTGGCGATGGTCCGGGTGCGGACGCACGAAGAGCTCGCCGATGTCATCCCCGGCGGCGTGAACAAGGTCCCCGGGGTCACTCACACGGAGACGCACATCGCCTTCCGTACGTACTCCAGGCACGACCTGGAGGCCGCGTTCGCGCTGGGGTTCACCGAGTCGGACTGACCACCCGGCGGTAACAACCAGTAATTCATCCTTCACGTGGCGTCATAATCTCGTGCGTCGGCCGTGCCTATACCGAGAGCGGGTATACCCAACGCACAGGGAGAGGCGATGGCGCGACCGATGGACGCTGCCGCACCTGACCGATCGGCAGCCGTACAGTGCGCGCGCTGCTCCGCGGCCGGGGGATCTATCCAAGACAGCGGGGCTGGTCATGGGTGAAGAGCAGGAGACCCCGCAGTGGTGGCAGCCGTACGCCGGTGAGTTCCCGCAATGGCAGGCATGGCGCGCGGTCAGCGGCCTGCTGTACGCGCGAAGGCTGGGTTCCAGCCCGCCGCTGGTTGTCCGGGGCGAGGACGCGGTGGACCTGCGGGACCAGATCATCCGCGCCGAGGCGCAGCGGGAGGGGTAGCCCGCTAGCGGGTGCAGGCGGGCTAGCCGGAGGCGGTGCAGGCGGGCTAGCGCGAGGCGGTGCAGGCAGGCTAGCGCGGAGGCGGTGCAGGCGGGCTAGCGCGGAGGCGGTGCAGGCGGGCTAGCGCGGAGGCGGTGCAGGCGGGCTAGCGCGAGGCGGTGCAGGCGGGCTAGCGCGGAGGCGGTGCAGGCGGGCTAGCCGGAGGCGCGGGCTAGTGCCTCGGCGTGGGCGGCGAGGCCCTTGGCGCAGCGCCTGATGTAGCCGGTCAGGACCCGGCGGAAGAACCAGCCGGTACCCGGGATCTTCGTGGTGAAGGTGGCGTGCCACCTGATGGCCGTGCCTGGTCCGGCTGGCTCGAGGTCGACGTCGGCCCGGTAGCCGCGTAGCGGCATCCCGGAGAGCATCGTGTAGCTGAAGCGCCTGCCGGGCACCAGTTCGATCACCTGCTCCCTTGTCCGCACAGGTCCGGATCGCAAGACGCGGATGGAGCCCAGGCTGTCGCCGCCGGACTCGCCCTCCTGCTCACGATGCGATGCGTCGAACGGCGTCCAGGCGGGCCAGCTTTCGGTGGCGGTCAGCAGCTCGAAGATGATCCCGGGATCCGCTTCGGAACGGGCTCGGACGTCGATCGATTGCGTCCGCATGGAGTCTCCTTCACGCTGTACCAATTGGTACACGTACCATATGGTACAGGGATGACAGGTGACAAGGGCCAGGCCAGGCAGCGGCTGCTCGACGCCACCATGAAGTACGTCGTGGCGCATGGTGTCGGTGACATGTCGCTCCGCCAGCTGGCCGCCGCCGTCGGGACGAGCCATCGCATGCTGGTCTACCACTTCGGCTCGAAGCAGGGCCTGCTCATCGAGGTCATCCAGGCCGTCGAGGAGCAGCAGCGCCAGGCACTGGCCAGCCTGCTCGCCGACCCAGGCGCCGCCCTGCCCGACAGGATGCTTCGCTTCTGGGCGGAGCTAGCCGATCCCTCGCTCTGGCCGGCCGAGCGGCTGTTCTTCGAGATGTACGGCCAGGCCCTACAGGGGCGCCCGCACACCGCCGCCCTGCTCGACGGCGTCGTCGAATCCTGGCTGGGGCCGATCACCGAGCTGTGCGAGTCCGCCGGGATGCCCGCCCGCACGGCCAGGGCCAGGGCCAGGCTTGGCGTGGCGGTCACCAGGGGGCTGCTGCTCGACCTGCTGGCCACCGGCGACCGTCAGGGCGCGGACGACGCGATGGCGGAATTCATGGCCATGCAGCTCCAGGCCCCGGAACTCCAGGCCGCGGAACTCCAGGCGGCGGAACTCCTGGCCGCGGAACCACTGGTCCCGGAATCCACGGCTCCGTAGTTGCCGGCCACGGACGAGGCTGGCCAGGGTTAGTCCGTCGCGGCCAGCCTGCGGCTGGTCCCCACCCAGCTGCGCAGCAGTTGCGCGGCAGCCCCTGAACTCACTGCCTCCCTGGCGCGCGAAACGCCGTCGTTAAGCGCGGGGATTACGCTGCCACCGTTCGGAATACCGTTAAAAGCCGCGAGCGCCGCTGCCGCATTCAGCAACACGGTGTCCAGCACCGGGCCCTGCTCGCCGCCGAGCACGGAACGCACCACCGCCGCGTTGTGGGCCGCGTCCCCGCCGCGCAGATCATCGAGCGCGCAGCGGGTGAAGCCCAGCTCGGCCGGGTCCAGGACCAGCCGTGACACGCCGCCATCGTGCACCGCCCAGACCGTGGAGGTTGTCGTGGTGGTCAGCTCGTCCAGGCCGTCGTCACCGTGGAAGACGAGGGCCGAGCAGCCGCGATCGGCGAGAACGCCCGCGATGATCTCGCCCATCCGGGGATCGGCCACGCCCACCGCCTGCGCCTGCGGGCGGGCCGGGTTCGCCACCGGGCCGAGGAAGTTGAAGACCGTGGGCACGCCGAGCTCGCGACGTGTCGGCCCCGCGTGCCGCAGCGCCGGATGGTAGAGCGGCGCGAACAGGAACGCGATCCCGATTTCCTCGGCCAGCTGGACGCTGGCCTGGGGCGGCAGGTCGATCACGACGCCCAGCGCCTCCAGCACGTCGGCGGCGCCGCAGGCCGAGGATGCCGCGCGGTTCCCGTGCTTGACCATCCGCGCTCCAGCGGCCGCCGCGACGATCGTGCCCATCGTCGAGATGTTCACCGTCTGCGCACCGTCGCCGCCGGTCCCGACGAGGTCGCCGGTCCGGCCCGGCACGTGGATGGGAGTGGCGTGGTCGAGCATCGCCTGGGCCAGGCCGGTGAGTTCCCCGACTGTCTCGCCCTTTATCCGCAGCGCGACGCCAAACCCGGCGATCTGCGCCGCCGTCGCCGCGCCCTCCATGATCTCGTTCATCGCCCAGGCGGCTTCGCCGACGGTGAGCGACTCTGCCCTGATGAGCGCCCCGATCAGGGCCGGCCAGGTAGTCCGGGTAGCCATGCTTCTAGTGCGGCGACGGCAGCGCCGGGCCGGCGGCGCGGTCGCGCATCAGGCCGGCCAGCGCCTCGGCAAGGGCGGCGGGATCGATCGGATGGGACACCACCGCGTCCGCGCGCGACCAGGTCGCGAGCCAGCCGTCATCCCGGCGGCCGATGATCAGCAGCACCGGCGGACAGTCGTAGATCTCGTCCTTGGCCTGGCGGCAGATGCCCATGCCGCCGGCCGGCTGCGCCTCACCGTCCAGCACCATGACCTCGGCGCCGCCGGCATCCAGCAGGCGGATCAGGGCTGGCTCGGTGGCGACCTCGATAATCTCAGCCTCAGGAACGTCGGGCGCGGGCCTGGCGCCGATGGCCTCCCGAACCCGAGCACGCACGTCCGCATCGTGGCTGAACACAACGACCTTCATGGCTCTGGATGCTACCGACCCGGCGCGCTGGCCGGCACCCGAGTACGCCGCAGAGCCACGCCCGCGCACGGGACGTGCCGGGCAATCCGCCCGATCGGGGGGTCGCGCAACGCTCCCCTACGTCGTGTCGTAATAATGTTCTCGTGGCGACAGCGAGCGTGACGCAGACACCACCGCGCGGGCCTGCCAGCAGGCCCAGTCTGGTGAGCGTGGGCACCATCATCTGGCTGTCCTCGGAACTGATGTTCTTCGCGGCATTGTTCGCGATGTACTTCACCATCCGTTCGGTGGACAAGGGCGAGGGCCTGCCGTGGCCGGGCGCGCACCTGGACGTCAGGCTCGGGTCGATCAACACCACGGTCCTGCTGCTGTCCAGCGTCACCTGCCAGATGGGCGTCTTCGCGGTGGAGCGGGGCCAGATCAGGCGGACGGCCAAGATCTGGCAGTTCAGGCAGTGGGGCCTGCGCGAGTGGTACGTGCTGACGTTCTTCATGGGCCTCTACTTCGTCTGCGGCCAGGCGGTCGAGTACATCGGCCTGATGAGGCAGGGCCTGACCCTGCACTCCAGTGCTTACGGCTCGGTGTTCTTCATCCCGACCGGGTTCCACGGCCTGCACGTGGTCGGCGGCCTCATCGCGTTCTTGTTCATACTCGGGCGGACGTTCGCCGCTAAACGCCTGACCCGCGAGGTTCAGGTGAGCGCAATCGTGATCTCGTACTACTGGCATTTCGTCGACGTCGTATGGATCGGATTGTTCACGACCATCGACCTGATCCACTGACCGGAAACTGAGGACAGCAGTGAGCTGGATCACCGCGCGACGCAGGCACCGGGCATCCGGCTATGCCGTCGTCCTGCTCGGGCTCGCCGCCATCGCCGTGATGTACGCGAGCGTCACCGGCCAGGGCAGCCAGGCAGCGGCGTCTGCCCCCAGCGTTTCGGGGCAGAGCATCGCTGAGGGGAAGTTCCTGTTCTCTCAGGACTGCTCGAGCTGCCACGGCCTGGAAGCGCAGGGCACCTCGCTAGCACCCAGCCTGATCGGGGCCGGGGCGGCGGCAGTGGATTTCCAGATGAGCACCGGCCGGATGCCGGCGAAGGAGCCGGGCGCGGAGATGGACCGCAGGCCGGATGTCTTCAGCCAGAAGCAGATCTATGAGATCGCCTCCTACATCGGCTCACTGGGCGGCGGTCCCGCCATCCCGGACGCCGCGCAGGTAAGCTCCAGCGGCGCGAACGTCGGGCTGGGCCAGGAACTGTTCGCCGCTAACTGCGCGGCGTGTCACAGCATCGACGGGGCCGGCGGTGCGCTCACTTACGGCAAGTACGCGCCCGCGCTCAGCCAGGCCACCCCGACACAGATATACGAGGCCATGCAGACGGGCCCGGAAGCCATGCCGGTATTTGATGATGGCGCGGTCACTCCGAGCGAGAAGCGCGACATCATCGCCTACGTCACCGGCACCCGTTCGGAGCCCAATCCCGGCGGGTTCAGCCTGGGCCGGATCGGTCCGGTCACCGAGGGAATCGTGGCGTGGATAGGCGGCATCGGCCTGCTGGTGCTGGCAGCCATGTGGATCACTGCGAAGCGGCGAGAAGAAGCATGAGTGAAAACGATCAGACATCAGCGGACCAGCCTGGCGAGGACGAGCGCGCGAGCGGGGGTGCGACCGAGGCGGCGGGTAGGGCCGGTGAGCCGGCCGGTACCGCGGCCGCGGGGTCGCCGGGCAGCGCTGAGGAAGCCGAGGGCCAAGAGCACAGCAGGCCGCACCGGGTGATCGGGACGCCGTCGCCGACGGCAGCGCGGACCCTGCTGGATCCGGCGGCCGGCAATGGCGGGCCCGGCCAGGGCGCGATCGAGTCCGGTGACCCGGCCCGCGCCAAGCGAGCGGAACGGATCGTCGCGTTCTTCTTCCTCCTGTCCGCGCTGGCCAGCATCGGGTTCATCGCCGCCTACATCGGCATGCCGGTGCACTCCATGTCCCGGGTGTTCCACTCCAACCTGGCGCTCGGCAGTGCCATGACGGTGGGATTCCTGTCGATGGCATTCGGCGCGGTGATCTGGGTGCGGCGGCTGATGCCCGACGTGGAGATGAGCGAGCCGCGCAAGCCGGTCGCCTCGACGCCGGAGGACAGGCAGGCGTTCCAGCAGACCTTCATGGAGGGCGGCGAGGACAGCGGCTTCATCAAGCGGCCGCTGGTGCGGCGCACCCTTATCGCCGCCACCGTGCCGCTGGCCCTGGCTCCGGTTGTGCTGCTGCGTGACATGGGCCCGCTGCCCGGAACCACCCTGCGGCACACCGTGTGGCGCAAGGGCATGCGGCTGCTCGTCTTTGGCTCCAACCGGCCGATGAAGCCGGAGGAGTTCGACTCGCCCGGCGGACTGATCACCATGGTCCCGGACGGCTACCAGGACAACGATGACGAGCTGGCGAAGGCCGCCGTGATCCTCATCAAGTTCGAGCCAGGACAGCTCCAGCCGCCCACGGTCATGGACTGGACGGTGCAGAACATCGTCGCCTACTCCAAGATCTGCACGCACGTCGGCTGCCCGGTCGCCCTGTACGAGCAGACCACGCATCACATCCTGTGCCCCTGCCACCAGTCCACATTCAACGCGCCGCGAGGCGCGACAGTGATCTTTGGCCCGGCGCCGAGGCCGCTTCCCCAGCTGCCGCTCACCACGGACGCGGAGGGCTATCTGGTCGCCGCCGGCGACTTCACCGAACCGGTAGGCCCGAGCTTCTGGGAGCGCGGATGAGCTCGCAAGACGGGCAGGCAGTCCCGCCTAAGGCGCTGACTGGCCTGGGCGGCTTCCTCGACGACAGGTTCCGGGGCGCCAGGGGCGTCCGTACTTTCTTCAAGAAGATCTTCCCGGATCACTGGACGTTCCTGCTCGGCGAGATCGCCCTCTACTCGTTCATCATCCTGCTGCTCACCGGCACGTTCCTCGCCCTGTTCTTCAAGCCGAGCATGACCGACGTGATCTATCACGGCACCTACACCCGGCTTGACGGCGTCCGGATGAGCGAGGCGTACGCCTCCACGCTGAACATCAGCTTCGACGTGCGAGGCGGCCTGCTGATGCGGCAGATCCACCACTGGGCCGCGGACCTGTTCATGGCCGCGATCTTTGCGCACATGCTCCGGATCTTCTTCACCGGCGCTTACCGCAAGCCGCGCGATGTCAACTGGCTGATCGGCATCGTGCTGCTGACACTCGGCATGCTCGAGGGGCTGTTCGGCTACTCGCTGCCCGATGACCTGCTGTCAGGGACGGGCCTGCGCATCCTCGAAGGCGTGATCCTGGGCATCCCGATCGTCGGCACCTATCTGTCGTTTTTCCTGTTCGGCGGGCAGTTCCCCGGGAACGACATCATCCCGCGGCTATACGTCATCCACGTGCTGCTGATCCCTGGCCTGATCCTGGGCCTGATAGCCGCGCACCTGTTCATCATGTTCCACCAGAAGCACACCCAGATGCCGGGCAAGGGACGCACCGAGAAGAACGTCGTGGGCGCCCCGATGTACCCGTACTTCATGGCCAAGACCGGCGCGTTCTTCTTCTTCGTCTTCGGCGTGCTCGCGCTGCTGTCCACGGTCGCCCAGATCAACCCGATCTGGTTGTACGGTCCCTACAACCCGGTGTCCATCTCGGCCGGCTCGCAGCCAGACTTCTACATGGGCTTCCTTGAGGGGACGCTGCGCATCTCCCCGAGCTGGACGTGGGATCTGGCCGGCCACACGGTCGCCTGGAACGTGCTCTTCCCGGCGCTGGTGCCGCTCGGCCTGCTCCTTACCGGTGCCGCCTTGTGGCCATTCATCGAGCGCTGGGCTACCGGGGACTACGCGGAGCACAACGTCAACGACCGGCCGCGCAACGCCCCAACCCGCACCGCGATCGGGGTGGCGGCGGTCGCCTTCTACAGCATCATGCTGCTTGAGGGCGCGAACGACCTGATCGCCGACCACCTCGACATCCCGCTCTACACGATCACCTGGATCGCCAGGTTCGCTGTCTTCCTCGGCCCCGCCCTTGCCTACTTCCTGACCAAGCGGATCTGTCTCGGGTTGCAGCGCAAGGACCGGGACCTGCTGGAACACGGTCTCGAGACCGGGATCATCAGGCAGATGCCGGATGGTGAGTTCGTCGAGATACACCGGCCGGTCTCGGAGGAGAAGCGCGCCGTGCTCCTGTCCAAGAAGGAGCCGGTAGCGCTGCCGGCGCCGGGTGCGGCCGACGAGAACGACATTCCGGCTCCGGCAACCCGCGGCCTGGCCGGCAAGCTCCGAGCCACGGCGAACCGGGTGATCACCGAGAGCGTCCCGCTGACCGGCGGGAACGGACATGGTAACGGTCACGGCAACGGTCACGGGGGCTCGCACGGCGACGAGGCAGAACGCGCTGCCGTCGGCGCTCCGCACTCGCCGGTGGCTGACGGAGACGTGGCTGCGCCGGGGACCGTGGCCCGCGACAACGGCCAGCAGTCTGGCGACGCCGGCTCCTGACGCCGCCACCCGCGGTCGCCGTCTGGCCCGAGACGGCCCTCGGCCAGCAAGGAACGGCCAGCCACCGGGCCTGGTGCCTTCAGGCGCGGATCGCGCTGGGTCACTCTCGGCCGGGTTCGCGGCGGCTGGCCTGCCTCCCGATTCGGTGCGGTATGGGTACCGGCCGCTGTACCGCCGGCCGGTGACCGCCGCGAAGAGTGTAAGGATAGAGTCCTCCACGGCATTTCTTGACGTTTGTCCGCTCGGTTCCTAGAGTTCACCTTGACATCTCAGGGCATGGAGGAGAGCCGTACGGTGCGCGTGGGCGCGCCCTGATCCTGGAACGCCAGCGCGAGGGCATCGCCGCGGCCAGACAACGCGGCGCCTACACCGGCCGCAAACCCGCCCTCACCCCCGAGCAAGCCAGCCAGCTGCGGGAGCGCGCCACCGCAGGCGAGCGGAAATCCGCGCTGGCCACCGAATTCGGCATCAGCCGTGAAACCGTCTACAGCTACCTGAAGGCCGCAAGCGCTGCCGGTGCCGCCAGCTGAGCCGAGGCCCAGAGCTGGGCGTGATGGACGGCCGCCACCCGCCCGCCGTCCATACCCAGGACCTCACCGTCGTGCACACGACTTCGGAAACTGACAACCGGGCACGACTTGATCTTGTCCGTTACTGAGGACTTCCGGACACAAAGATCACTGTCACCCGGCGCCACCCCGCATGGATACTGGCGGCATGCCGACGTTGCCGGACAGGGGCTCGCTTCTCGTGCGCACGGACTTCACCGATGATGCGGCCTGGGATCAGGTGCGAGACGAGGCAACGCGGGAGTACGGGCCTGACGGATTCTGCGCGTCTGTCGAGCCGGTCAGCGATCCTCAATGGGCCGGCGCGGCCTGGGAAGCTGTCAAGGCCGCGGCCCCGGTGGACGACGACACCGGGCCGAGCGTGCTGTTCATCGCCGACAGCATCACGTTCGCGTCGCCGGCCCATCCGGTCCTCGTCGTGGACTTGGCGGACAGGTTCCTCTCCGTGACCGAATTCCCCGAGATCGCGAACCGGGCGCCGTTCCGGTGCGTCACGTCCGCGCTGTGCGATGTGGAGAACAACCTGAGTATTGCCAACCTCAGCTGGGAAGACTTCGCCGGCAACCTGGACGATGGCGACGTCTACCGGGGCCTGGAACTACCGCCACGCACCGCCGGGGAGAAGGCCGACGCCGAACGGCAGGCGCGGCTGGAGGAGCAGCAGCAACAACTGGCGGCGGAGTTGAGGTACTGGGGTGGGCGGCTGCCGAGTGATCGGGTCCGCGCGACTGTAGGCAACGCCTGGGCCATGGCACGGCTCGATATCGGACTGGCTGAGGCCATCGCCGCCCAGAGCCCGGACATCCAGCGCTCGATCGCGCGCTGGGTGGCCCGCCGCGCCTACGAGGTCGCCGGGATCGCCGATCTCGACTGGGTGGCGCCCGCGCTGCGGGCTCTGGACCAGGGGCAGCAGCTGCCACCGCCCTTCGGCGACCGGAAGCAGGTGTGGCAGCGCCTGCGCAGCGACCCGCGCGTCCCGAATGGCGCAGTGCCGTCCCTGCGTCCGGGAGGGCCGCCCAATATGTCGCAGCCGCACATGGCCGTGCCGGCACTGTTCAACGCCGCCGGACCCGATTCGCTGGATGCTGCGCTCCAGGCGCTTTACGCCGCTGCTGTCACCTTCGGCCGCGACAACTATCCCGCTTTGCTCGAAGAGGTCCGCCGCACCTACCGCCTGTGAGGCACGGTGGCCTGCGCCACCAGCAGGTACGGTCAAAGCAGGGCGGCCTGCAACGACTCATGAAACAGGATCCGCCCTGGACGGCCCGCGCCGGGCGGCGTGTTTCATAGGTGGCCGCCTATGAAGCACCGGACAGGAGCAGCCGTGACCACCGGATTCGTGCCGCCGCCAGAGCCAGGCAGCGGCCGCGCCGCTGGCAGCTCGGCTTGCACGTGCCCGGTCACGGGCTGGCCGGGGTGCCGCTTTGGTAGGCGTCGGTGATGGTCTGGGTGATCGAGCCGCCGGCCGCGTCGGTGGCGATGGTCTTGAGCGTGACCTGGGCGCCGGCCGGTGCGTCGAACACCGCAGCGTAGCTGTCGCCGCGGCCGGTCATCCGGGCCTGCGTCCAGATCTGGCCGCCATCGAAGGAGACCGCGACATGCGCCCCGGTGACCGCGGCGGCCTGGGCCAGCTGCACGTGCCCGACCACCAGCCGGACCACCTGCTGGCCGGCCGGCGCGGTGCCGGACAGGTTCATCCCGGTGACGCCATAACGCAGCGTCAGCAGCGGCTGGACCGCGCAGTCCCGGACTGACCGTACGGTGCAGCGCCAGCCTTGCGGCAAGGTGGCTCCCGGCTCGGGCGAGGACCACCAGCTCCACGTGGTCTGGCTCGAGGCCGACAGCGGGCTCAGCGTGGTCGGCTCGGCGGCGTTCAGCACGAACGTGACCCGCGACCGCGCCGGGCTCAGCGCCGCGGCGACCTCGGCGTAGCCGTGGAAGTGAGACAGCGTCCCGCCGGCTATCTCGGTCCCGTTCTGGTCGAGCTGGTAACTGCCGGCCGGCTTGAACGGCGGGTTGATACTCCAGGCGGCGTGCCCGGGCGTGTTGTCCCCGAACGCGGCCAGGTCCAGGCCAAGCTCGTCGCCCGAGCGGCTTGCCGACGTCGTGACCGGTCCGTTGTCGCCGGCCGTGGTCAGCCGCACCGCGGGCGCCGGGTGCAGCGGGTAAGCGCCCCAGGGGTCGGTCAGCCGCTGGCCGGGCAGGAAAACCTGCGGCGGGCTGGTATACCCGCCGGCGAAATTGACCACGCGGCCCCACAGGACATCCTGCGTGCTCCAGGCCAGCGAGCGGTTCGCCGTGAAGTACATGATCAGCTGCTGCGGAGACGCCGCCGGCCACAGCACCGCTTCCGAGCCGAGCCTGCGCTCGATCGGGAACCAGGAGTAAGCCCCCAGGTAGCCGGTCTGCGGCACGGCCGAATAGAACTCCGCGTTTTCCGTGGCCAAGTCGGCCTGGCCGGCCACGAAACGCTGCGCCGGGATGACCCCCTGGGCCTGGTAGGCCAGCGAGTACTCGTAGGGCAGGCGGCGGGCGCCCGGCGGCGAGGCGAGCTCGGCCGAGGTGATCTCGGTCAGCGCGCCCACGCCCGGCCGGTCCAGCATGGGGGTGACGTACAGGGAGCCTGGCGGGGTCGCGGCGGCGATGAAGCCGCTCTCGAGCGTGCAACAGCCCGCTGGCGCCTGATAGGTCTGAAAGATCATAGTGAAGATCCAGCTGCGCACAGTGGCCGGCCGGGGGGTCATGAAGTGGAGCCGGCTGCTGGCTGCCCGGGCCGACGTCGCCACCGTGGTGTCGCCGGTCACGGTGATCTCCGGCAGCACGTCCAGGTGGGTGGTGCCGGACAGGGCGCTGCCCTGGTAGAAGATGGCCTGCACCCAGAAATGCCCGGCCGGCACGCTGAACGTAACCACTCCGTGGTGGAACTCCCCGACGTCTCGGAAGCGCGGGAGCAAGCTGGCGTTGTCGGCGTCCACGACCAGCGCACTGTCACCGTTGTCTGGCTTCCCGGCCAGATCCGTGCCCTGCACGGTCAGCGTGTGCGTGGCGGCCTGCGGCAGCGGCGCTGCTTCCCGTGCGCTGTGGCTGGTGTCCCCGGCCAAGGTGACGGCCACGCCGCCGGTGAAAAAGCCGTTCTGCCCGTACGAGGCAGCCTGATGATCAGCGGCGGACAGACGCCCCAGCGCGTTACCGAACCTGATGGCTCCCGCCGCGGTCAGGTATCCCTTGGCCAGGCCGGGACCGGATGAGGTGACGGTCATCCCCGGCAGGTGCGGCGCGCGGCCGGTGCAGGTCACCTGGATCGGCAGCCGGCCACCCGACTCGGCGCGGGCCAACCGGCCCGGTTCGAACAGGCCAGGATCGAGCCCGTGACCTAGGTAGGGCTCGGCCGTGAGCGGCAGGAGGTAGCTCTGCCCGCCCATGCTCAGGCTCTGCAGCGGGCCGCCCTCGTTGCCCAGCACGGAGATGCCGTGCGCGCCGGTGGTGACGAGCTGGCCGGTGGGCAGGAAGACGGCCTGGGAAGCAGGGGCGGCCGCGGCCGGCCGGGCCGGGGCGGCAGCGCGGGGCGCCGCCGCGCTGGACGCGGTGGCGGTCGCGCCGGTGCCTGTGGCCAGCGCGACGGACAAGGCGGCCATGATCAGGGCAGGCTTGAACAACCGAGGGTGCATGACAATCTCCAGGGGGTAAGGGCACCTGGGCGCAGGCCCGGGTCGGATCAGCGGAGTCTGGTCAGGCCGGCTTGGCCTCGCCGACCTGCTGCCCGGCACCGGACCAGTGGCGGTGAATCCACAGGGTCGACGCCTGCACCGCACCAGCGGCCAGGAGCAAGACCACCCCGTGGCCCCAGTTCACGAGGTGACGTCCGTGCCGTGGCCCGGGCGAGACAGTCAGCGCGGCCGCCTCCAGCAGGTAGATGCTGGTGGTGAGTAGCTGCAGAGGGTAGGGGATCCAGTAGCGCGCGGCGAGCCAGTAAACGACGCTGCCGGCGATCGCGAGCAGGGCCAGCCGGCGCAGGCCCAGCAGCACCAGCGCCGCGACCACGACCTGGCCGGTCAGCGCGATCCGGAATCCGCTCATGCCCAGCAACTGGTGCCAGTTCCAGCCGAACCGCTGCTCCACGACCAACCGTGCCGGCGTGCCGGCATGCCTGCCGACGACGATGTGCGCCACCCGGAGCGGCCACACGAGCCCCAGCAGGCTGGACAGCACCAGGAACAGCGGGGCGAGCACGCTGAACATGGCCAGCCCGTCCGCCCAGCCCCGGTTCTCCGGCCCGGACCGCAGTGACCGCAGCCGCATCCCTGCCGCGCTGCGCAGCACGTCGAGCGTGTCCAGCAGGCCTGGCCGGCGCTGATCCTGCCCTGCGCTCGCCATCAGCACGCCGAGCATCTCGTCTCCCTGCCCGGCGCGGAAGTGCGGCGGATAACAAGCCAGCAGCCGCCGGTAGCTCCGCTCCAGGCTGGCCTCGCTCATATCACGCCCCCAGCCGGGTTCAGGCGGCGCAGGGCGGCGTCGGCGTTGGCGCGCAGCCGGGCGGCCTCGGCGGCCAGCAGGCCCGAGCCATTGGGCGTGAGCCGGTAGTAGCGGCGCAGCCGGTTGTCCACGACCTCTTCGCGGTCCACGGTGATCAGCCCGTCCGCGCGAAGCCGGTCCAGCGCCGTGTACAGGGTCGCGGCGCGCAGCCGGACCCGGTCGCCGGAGATCTCCTTGACGTCGGTGATGATGCCGTACCCATGCTGGCTGCCCGCGGCCAGCGCGGTAAGTATCAGGAACGCCGCTTCCTGCATCGCGCGTCGTGTCATACGGAATTTATATATCGCTGAACTGCATATGGCAAGCGTCCACCAGCGTCCGGTCCTCCCCATCGAGGAAGAACACCCGCTCCAGATCCGCCTGCGACGGCGCGACCGCGTACCGGCCATACCCCGCCGCCTCATCATCGGTCAGGAACGCCACTGGCATAAGGCGCAAAGTAGGCCGAGACCACCAGCAGCCCACCCGCAGCAATCAAACCGTTACACGATCCGGCCCACCTGATACCACCTACATCCGAACGGCCAGTGGCGGCAAACCAGCGATCCTCAGCCCGCCGACCGCTGCAGCCCGGCGTGCGAGGGTGCGGTCCTCAAGCTGGCCAGCATCGTGCTGACCGGGATGACCCAGCGATCGGAGAAGGCACTGGCCCCGAATTTGGCGGTCAGGCTGAGCGTCGTGCCGCCGGCTTTCACCCACAAAAAGCTCGTCACCGGGGAGCCGGCCCCGGAGCTGCCCAAGATCATGTCTGAGCCGGCCCCGGAGCTGCCCAAGATCATGTCCTTGAAGCTGATAGGGGGCGAAGCGTAGGAGCGCTGGCAGTAATTCGACCCTCCGGCCGGGGACGGGTGCGGGCCGGGCCGGCAGACCTTGGGGTCGGTGTCGGTGACGATGACCAGGGAGACCCCGCGGGCGGGCAGGGTTTCCCCGCTGGCCTGGACCGGCAACCCAGGCATGAGCGCAGGCGCGGGCAGGGGAACGTTGGATATCTGCGCTCCGGCGGCCGTAGCGCCGCCTTTCGAGGAGCGGAAGCTGAGGACATGCCAGCCTGGCGGGACGTCGATCATCCAGCCCGCCGCGTCATGGTAGACGCTGCCGTTCCCGTCCGGCATCGGGGTGAGGTAGGAACTCCCGGGACTCCCGTTCCCGCTCTGGGCCAGCCCGCTGTAGGCACCGGTGAGTGCGGGGATCACCGCGGCCAGTACCGCGACGGCCGCTGCGGCGGCGATGATGGTGAACCTGCGGCGGCGCCTGACCACCTGGTGGCGCACGGCCTGCGCGGTGACGTGGCGCGGCGGGTCGCCCAGATTTTGCATCAGCTCGCGCAGCTTGGGTTCCATCCTGCTCACCGGGCCTCTCGTTCCCAGAACTCCGCCAGCAGCGGTTCCTGCCGCAGCCGGGCCAGCGCCTGCGACAGGGTGCTTTTCACCGTCCCGACCGCGCAGCCCAGCACCTGCGCCACCTGCGCTTCAGGCAGGTCATCAAAGACCCGCAGCACCAGCACCGCCCGCTGACGGGCGGTCAGCGACCCCAGCGCGTCGCGCACTGCCAGCCGCGCGGTCACCTCGGCGGCCAGGTCCCCGGGTGCGTGGCTCTCGGGCACCGAGTCGGTGACCTGCTCGCTGCGCCACCGGCGGCGGCTCCAGCTCGACCACAGGTTCACCATCACCCGGCGCACATACAGCTCCGGCTCCTCCAGCCGGGCGATCCGCTCCCACTTCGGCCACGACCGCACCAGCGCCGCCTGGACCAGGTCCTCGGCCAGCGCCCAGTCACCGGTTAACCACCACGCGGTCCGCTGCAGGGCGGCCTCACGCGCAGCAATGAACTCGGTGAACCCGTCGCCCTCCACACCCAACCGCGCCTCCAGCCCACTCGTGCCCTCAATTACTACAACCACCTAAGACCGGTCAAAGGTTCAGCTGCCGCATAAACGCGCTATCCCGGATTCGGCCGTTTCCGGGACGATCGCAGCGCCCACCGTTCCGGCCCCGAAACCGTCCGCAAACCAGTCCCGCAACAGCGTGTCGCTCCGCAGCGGCGGGCGTATTAACCACTGGCGACTGTCGTAGCCCGGCTCTATGCTCCCTCGCGTGTCTTCGAACGCGTTCGCCGACCTAACCAGTGGCGTGGATCAGGTAGCCGAGTCTCTCCGCACCTTTCTCAATGACAACCAGCTCCCGGCGCCGGGCTCGCGAGCGGACAAGGAAGCGGACGGCGAACCGTACGCGGGCGACTGGGGAGCTCACCCTTCCCGGGATGTTTTCGCAACCATAATGCTGGCGTCCTGGTCCTGCGCTGATCACCTCCGCGCCCTCGCCGCCGTGTTGAAGACCCAGGGCAGCATCGCCGCCTTGTACACGATGACCCGGGCTGTCGCCGAGGCCGCCGTCTTGCCCTGCTACCTGACCGAGACCACTATCGACCCGCTGGAGCGGGTCCGGCGGAACATGAACTGCAACCTCGATGGCATCTGCCAGGACCTCAACATGCTCCGCCGGTCCAGCCTCCCGGGGGCTCAGCAGAAGATCACGCGGCACGACACCCAGCTCGAGGCGATCAGGCGCACCGGGGAGCAGTACGGGTTCGCCTTCAAGCAGCCGGACCAATTCCGGTCGGCATACCTTGGCGCCAAGCCTGAGTCCACGATGACCTTGATCGACAAGTGCGCTGCCCAGACCGGGGCCTTGGTGCTACGTCGTACCAGATGCTCTGCGGGGTCGCGCACGCGAAACTGCACGGCCTGTCCCGGTTCCTGATGACTGACAGCCAGGCTGTGCCGGGTCAGCCTGGCAAGGTCCGGTCGGAGATGAACGTCTATGCCGGTGAACTTGCTCAGCAGCTGTTCGTCGGCCCGCTGTGCAGCCACACCCTGATTGAGCATTTGCGCTGGTTCCTCGGCTGGGACACGTCCGGGATAGACCGGGCCGTCATCCGGATGGAGAACATCTGGTGCCGGGTCGGCGGCATTCCGTATGTGGGCCCAAGGGTGTGCCAACCCCACTTCACCGCACTGCGGCCGGGTGAGCGCCAAGAACCCACTAGCCGTGAAACTCTCGGTCGGTGGCTTGATGCAGTCACGGATGACCATTAGTACGGCCGAAGCCACCCAGATCCTCGAACTCGCGGATCAAGCTGACGGCCCTGCTTCGGCGCTTTGCACCGATGTCCGTTTGGGGACCGCTCACCGGACACCCGCCCGCCGGTGCCCCGGCGCGGCATCCGCCCAGGCCACGATGTCTCATTTGGCTTGTCCGGTGAACCTGTCACGGACAGGTACCCAAACCGTGACGAGGAAGGACGATGGGGCGCCCACAGTCAGGGACGATGGGCTCCACAGTCAGGTATGCCCAGTGCAGCACCAGCAGCCAGGACCTCATCGCCCAGCGGCAGCAGTTCACCGCTCTCGGCGTCCCGTCCGAACGTGTCTACCTCGACAAGGGGCTGACCGGCACCAGCCGCGCACGGCCCGGCCTCGACCAGGCGCTGGCCGTCGGCTGATGGCGGTGTCACTCACCGACCCCAGGTCCACGCCCGACGTCCTGGTGCCGGTCGGGGCGCAACTCGGCAAGCGGTCATCACCGGTGAGTGATCCACCAGATGAGGAGCCCGACCACGCCCGAACCCCGCTACGTGATACTCGGGCGCACCGTCTCCACGAATCTGTCGATCGCCGTGGACAGTTCATCACACTGAGCGGTGGCCTGATCGGAATCGGACAGGACAGTCGGAAGGACGGGCATCTTGCCCGGTTGTGCCCTCTTCGAATAGAGCCCCATCCGCCCGATCATCACAAACACAGCCTGGCTGGCGCGAGCCTTGTCGAGTATGTCCTTAGCTCCGGAGCGTGCTGCGTCAGAGCCGAGAAGTTCAACCATGGCGACGGTCTGGTTCAGGTCCTCGGGGAGAGTCTCCAGCGCCGTAAGAGTGCTTCGTATAGCTGTGTCCTCAAACTCATCCGTGGTGAAGGCGATCACGTCCCTGAATGCCCGCAGGACGAGGCGCGCGGTTTTCACGAGTCCGGCGTAAGCCTCTCTCCGCCGGTCCGACCGCGCAGCTTCGGCTGCCTGATCAGCGAGGCGTCCTTGCGCCTTATTGTCGTAATAGCTCTTGAGCCAGACAGCTCCAACGGACGCTCCGAGGGTCGATGCGCCGGTGATTAAGACGTCCCAGGGGAAGGCGCTCACGTGGTGATCCTGCACCCGGTCGCGCTGAACTTAGTACGAGCCGCCGCAGCAACGACCGCGCGGGTTACGTACGCGGGCATCCGACCCCCTCGGCCCCTGGTCCGGTGCCTAGTGTCGCCCACTATGGGCACGGCCAAGGACGGCATGTCAAGAACGCCCTGCAGATCATGGGACGCCGTTGTAGCTGAGATTGATCTTGTCGATTAACGATCGTTGAGGCTTATTCACGATACCGCTCAAGTTTCCAGGCGCATACCAGGCAAACCTGGATAAGCGCGGAACACGCCGGAGCCCTGCTGCCCGGCCAGCATGAGGGCGACGACGACCTAGAGGACGGCACGGCGGCCCGCCGGTGGACCACCGTGGTCCTCCACCCGGACGAGCTGGGCTGGCTACGCGAGGCCCTGGCCCTCAACGCCGATGGCGGGGATCCGGACATCGACGATGACGAATGCCGCCCGGCTGCCCCGGGGCTGCCAGGTACGTGATAATGGCCGGTTATCCGGTACATCGGGGTGACGCGGTCCCGTGCGATCAGCCGGTCCAGGCCGGTGGCGCCTGCGCGACTCGCGCACGTTATCCGGTACATCACCAGCGGCGGCATGGCGGAGGCGGCATGGCAGGGCAGCGGACGAGCACGACGCCGACCGGAATCCGGGGCGGCACCGTCACCCTCGCCGAGGCGGCTGACGCGTTCCTGTCCTCGCTGAGGGCGGCCAGTCCCAACACGCGCCGTGCCTACGCCGGCGTGCTCGACCGCCTGGCCGCCGACCTCGACCCGGGCCGGCAGCTCGCCGCCGTGCCCGGCGACGAGATCGCCGGCGCGCTGCGCCGCCTGTGGGGCGGGTGCGCCCCGGCGACGTGGAACCGCAACCGGGCCGCCGTCGTGTCCTGGCTGAACTGGTGCACCCAGAAGAAGCGGTGGGCCGCCCCGCAGCTGCCCGGCGACGCTGAGCGGCGCAGGGAGAACAGCGACCGCACCAGGGCGCTGCCCCGGGGCCGCGTCGAGCGGCTGCTGTCCCGCCGCGGCATCCCGCTGCGGGAGAAGACGCTGTGGCGGATGCTGTACGAGACCGCGGCCCGCGCCAGCGAGATCCTCGGCCTCAACGTCGAGGACCTCGACCTTGAGCAGCGCCGGGCGGCCGTCCGGTCCAAGGGCGGTGACACCGAGTTCGTCTACTGGGACACCGGGACCGCGCACCTGCTGCCCCGGCTGCTGCGCCTGCCCGACGGCACCTCACGCGCCAGCGGGCCGCTGTTCCTGGCCAGCCGCAGGCCAGTCCCCGCGCGCCGGCCCGCACCCCGTGACATCTGCCCGCACACCGGCCGGGGCCGCCTGGGCTACGACCGCGCCCGGATCCTGTTCAGGAAGTACACCGCCACCACCGCCAGCGGCGGGCTGGAACTCCACCAGCTCCGTCACTCCGCTGCGACCCACCTCGGCGACCAGAAGGTCCCGCTGCAGCTGATCATGGCCAAGACCCGGCACAAGTCCCCGCGCACCGTCATGCGCTACGTCCAGCCCGGCGACGAGGCTGTCGCCGAGGTCACCAGCCTGCTCGGCCCCAACCGGCGCACACACTGAACCCAGCCGTCACCTTGCTGCTGGCCGATAGCTTTGGGAGCACCTCGCACGCTGAGCAGGGCGAACGAGCGGGCGCAGTCCTGGCCAGGGCGGAGCCGGGGCAGGGTAAAACCGGCCGGGACGATCGCGCGTCCCTCAAGGGACGAGACCCCGCCGTCCCCGGCCCGGGCCCGGGCAGCCAGCCCCGGCCGGGCGGATCCCGGCGGCCGCGGGCCCCGGCTCCTCCCCGCTCACGCACCCCCAGGTACCACAGCGTGCGGGCCGGCGTTCATCCCACCGTGAGATATCACCCTGGGATGCGCGCCGGTGGCCACGCGCCTGATTCCGGCGGAATCACCGGCGGCCGAAATAGCTATCCATATGGATAGTCTTCATCGGCCAAGTGCGGGCCGCCGGTTACGGACACCGGGGGAACCGGTCATCCAGGGATAAGACGGGTGCTTGCTGCGGAGCCCTCCCGGCGGGCCCGCCGGGATTATCGGCGTTCCCGCAGGTGTGACTTTGATCGGTAAGTGGCGGCAACCTATCAATGCTGTGTGACGTGGAGTTGTGATCGGCCGGGGACGATGGCGACGTCACCCCTCAGCAGTTCAGGGTCAGTCAGCGGCTTGCCGAGCTGGGCGGGCTTGTAGTAGACGGTGCCATGGCAGCCGTCCGTGCTCGTGTTAGTCACCACCAGTTCGTAGAGGTGCTTGCCGCTGGGGACCACCTCAGGTCCGGTCGCCGTCCTGGAGTTCCTCGCGAACGTGGTTTCTCAGGTTCATGAGGTCCGTTTGAAGCTGCCTAGCTAGCGCCCTAGGCGGGACACCATCGTCTTCCTTAAACATCGCGTTGGCGATCACCCCAACGTGATCATTGAGCACAACCCCCGATGCGAACGCCCACACTCTCGCGTGAAGCTCCGGAGAGGCATCGAGTGTCAGCGCCCTAGGACTGACCCCTAGTTGCACCAGCTCTTTCTCGGTGGCGTCGCACCAGGCCAGCAGGTCAACGTAGACAGCTGCGCGCTGTAGCCACAGTCGCTCCTCGTAAGCGATGTCTCGTTGAATGCTGAGCATGTCGGCGCCAATTCGCCCTTGTGCCTGGATCGTTGAGCGCGCACCAAGCCACGTAAACAACACCGCGAGGGCCGAGACACCGACTGCGGAGAGAGCTACCCAATCGGACGGTCGCATAGCGCGAGTATTTACCTCCCATCAACTCGGCGCGCCTGCGGGTGGTGGCCGGGGTGACCGGTTGGCGTTCCATTGTGGGTCGCCCCCCGACTGTGGGTCGCCCCCCGACGCCGTGGTGGGCGACGCAGCAGGGCGCCGCGCTGGCCGGCTGGCTGACGGTGCTGCCCACCCTCCTCGGTCTCGTGCTCACGGTGTACGAGGTGACGCACGGCTCCGGGCCGCCGCAGATTCACATTCAGATCGTGCAGATAGGTGGCTAGTTCCTGCGGCGCAGCATTCGCCGCCGAGACGGAGCCGCCAGCGACGTGCCAGGCTCGACCCGGCCTACCAGCTCCGCCCACATCTGGTCGCGGATAGCGTCGGCTCTCTCGTACATGGCCTTCTTGTAGCCCTCAATTGCCAATCGTTCCTGCCGCGCCTGCTCCTCCAGCTCGGGCGCCGCGCCTGCGGCCTTATCGGCCGCCGTGACCGTGGCGTCGGCGTACTCGATCTTCCTGGCCTCCTGGCCCCATTGCTCGAGCAGCCGCCGGACCTCCGGGCTGCCGTGAATCATCACAAGCGTCTCGACGCGCCAGTGTTCCTCCGGCGACAACGGAGGAGGTGCAGGAACTGGGCCCAGGAACGGTCGCACAGACCTCGCCCAGTCTGCCTGACGGGAGAGGTAGACGCCCAACTCGGTGTACGCCCGGTCTCGCCGCTCCTGACCGAGTGCCTCCTGGGCCACCTGCCGTTCGTGGGCGCGAGCACGCTCATCGCGCCTGCTGCCCAGCCAGTTGTTCACCAACGCACTGAGCGCGGTGCCTGCCGCGACGAGCCCTCCGCCAGTCAGCAGCGTCACGAACGTGCTCATGACTGGAGTGTGCACCAGCGCAGGACCTGCTCTGGTCAGAAAGCCCGCGATCCGCGGACCTGCCAGTGTCGGCACCGATGTGCGCGGTCGGGCCTTGGGCGGCGCACCAGTCGGCGCTCTGGTCACGGCATCTGTTCCGCATCCTTGGAAGTGGAACACCCTGTGAATGTTCGAACTCATCTGCATGAGTGAGCTGGGCATCTGGGGTGGCGTGCAGGGGAGTTCGAGTTCTTGGGGTGTAGCGAAGTCGCCTGCGTTACGGTCGCTTGGTTTCTGTACTCGTGTGCGCGACGGTGGGGTTTCAGGATGGCCGATGACCCGGTGGTGGCTGAGCGCGGCGTCCTGACCGCGGTTGATGAGGCGTGGGATCTGGCGGTCCGCCGGGTCGGGGTGATTGGCCCGCTGGCGGAGCAGCCCCGGGTGGGGTTAGCGGCTGCGGACGCGGCGGCCGCCCGGCTAGGTGTGTTGCGGCGGCAGGTGTATGTGCTGGTCGGCCGGTGGCGGGCGGGTGAGGGCCTGACCTCGGATCTGCTGCCGGGGCGTTCTGGTGGTGGCCGGGGTCGCGGCCGGCTGCCTGATGAGGTGGAGGCCGTGCTGCGGGAGGTTTTGCGGACGCGGTACTTGACCCGGCAGCGGCGGAGTGTGGCGGTGGTGTGCCGGGAGGTCGCGCGGGAGTGCCGGGTGCGGGGGCTGCGGGCGCCGTCGCGGGGGACGGTGCTGCGCCGGATCGCGCGGCTCGATCCGGTGGTGACGGTGCTGGCCCGGCAGGGTGAGGACGCGGCCCGGACGCTGCTGCCGGCGGGCGGGATGCCGCCGCCGGTGCCGGGGCTGCTGGAGCAGGTGCAGGTCGATCACACTCCGGTCGATGTGATCGTGGTGGATGAGCGGCACCGGCTGCCGACCGGGCGGCCGTATGTGACGGCGGCGATCGATGTGGCCAGCCGGTGTGTGGTCGGGCTGGTGGTGACGCTGGAGGCGCCGTCGGCGACCTCGGTCGGGTTGTGCCTGGCGCACATGGCCGCCGGTAAGCGGGCCTGGCTGGAGCAGCTGGGCGTGGCGGCGGCGTGGCCGATGAGCGGCAAGCCGCGTGAGCTGTATGTGGACAACGCCGCGGAGTTCAAGAGTGAGGCGCTGCGCCGGGGGTGTGACCAGCACGGGATCAGGCTGCGGTACGGCCCGCCCGGCCAGCCGCACTATGGCGGGATTATCGAGCGGCTGATCGGCACGATGATGCAGATGGTGCACGAGCTGCCGGGCACCACGTTCTCCAGCACGAGCGAGCGCGGCAGGTATGACAGTGCCGCGGCGGCGGTGCTGACGCTGGCCGAACTGCAGCGCTGGCTGGCGCTGGCGGTGGCCAGCTACCACGGCCAGGTGCACGAGACGCTGGGCCGGACCCCCGCCGGGGTGTGGGCGGAGAAGGCCGCCCAGGCGGGTCCGCCGGTGACGGTGACCAGCCAGACCGCGTTCTTGGTGGACTTCCTGCCGGTGATCCGGCGGACCCTGACCCGGACCGGGTTTGTGATCGATCATGTGCAGTACTACAGCGACGGGCTGCGGCCGTGGATCGCCCGGCGCCAGCAGCTGGGCCGGTGCATCGTGCGCCGCGACCCCCGCGACATCAGCCGGATCTGGGTACTCGACCCCGACGGCGGCACCTACCTGCAGGTGGGCTACCGGACACTGGCACGGCCACCGATCAGTGCCTGGGAGCAGAAGGCCGCGGTCGCGCGGCTGCGGGAGCTCGGCCGCGCCGAGGTCAGCGAGACCGCCCTGTTCGCGATGGCCGAGCAGATGCGGCAGATCACCGACACCGCCACAGCCGCCAGCCGCAAGGCCCGCCGCGACGCCGCCCGCCGCCCGGCGGCAGCGCCCGGGCGGACCAGCCCGGCGGCCGCGATGCCACCGGAGCCCGCGGCAGAGCCTGCCGGTGTGCTGGCCGAGCCGTTCGAGGTGATCGAGCAGTGGTGAGCGGACAGGAGCCCGAAGACCTGGCACACCTGCACCCGGCCGCGCAGCAGATCGCGCGGCTGCCCGATGAGGAGCGGCTGCGCCACGTGCGGGCGGACCGGTGGATCGGCTACACCCGTGCCACCGAGGTGCTGGGCCAGCTGGAGACGCTGTTCACCTGGCCGGCCCGGCAGCGGATGCCGAACCTGCTGCTGACCGGGCCGACCAACAACGGCAAGTCGATGATCATCGAGAAGTTCCGCCGGGCCCACCCGCCGCTCTCGCACCCGGACCGGGAAGAGATCCCGGTACTGGTGGTCCAGATGCCCTCCGAGCCCTCGGTGACCCGGTTCTACACTGCGCTGCTGGCCGCGACCGGCGCGCCGATGCGGGCCCGGCAGTACCGGCTGGCCGAGCTGGAGCAGCTGGTGCTGCGGCTGCTGCGCGCGGCCGGGGTGCGGATGCTGGTGATCGATGAGCTGCACAACGTCCTCGGCGGCCATGGTGACCGGCGGCGGGAGTTCTTGAACCTGGTCCGGTTCCTGGGCAACGAGCTGCAGATCCCGCTGGTCGGCGCGGGCACCCGCGAGGCGTACCTGGCGATCCGCTCCGATGACCAGCTGGAGAACCGGTTCGCCCCGCTCATCCTGCCACGCTGGGAGACCAGCGCGGAGGCCTGCTCGCTGCTGGCCAGCTTCGCCGCCTCCTTCCCGCTGCACCGCCCCTCCCCGATTACTACCACTGAGATGGCCAGCTACCTGCTGACCCGCAGCGAAGGCACCATCGGCGAGCTGGCCCGCCTGCTGACCGAGGCGGCGGTGGCCGCGATCGAGTCCGGCGAGGAAGCAATCAATCAGCGCACCCTGCTGCTGGCTCCTTATACCGGGCCGACTGAGCGACGGCGGCTGTTCGAGCGTGAGCTGGCATGAGCCCGCCCCGCAGCTGGCCGCTGCATCCGCAGCCGGGTCCGGCCGAGTCGCTGTCGTCCTGGCTGGAACGCACCGCCTGCTTGCATGGCCTGCCGGTTAAGGAGATGCTCACGCACAACCTGGGCCAGCCTGGCCTGCAGGTGCCCGAGCTCCTGGACTGGGATCCGCCCATGGTGATGCTGGCCGCGCTCGCTGAGCGCACCGGCACCAGCCTCGCTCAGCTGCAGACGATGACCCTGGCCGGGTGGGTGCCCTGGCTGATGGACACGCTGCACACCAGGCCCCGGGATGCGCAGGGAACCTTCGAGAATTACATCCAGCAGAACTCGGTGCTGCTGGCACCGGGGGAGGCCGGCCGCCACCGGGTGAGCGGGCGGGGCCAGTGGGCCGGGCCGTGGCAGCCGCCGCAGCCGCTGAACCGGGTGTGCCCGGCCTGCGCCACCAGCCCTGAGCCACGCCGGGACCTGATCTGGCAGCTGCCGGTGACCACCGGCTGCTTTGAGCACGGGTGCCGCCTCGAAGATGCCCGGCAGATCGCCTGGACCGCCGGGGCACCGCCCCCGGTGCCAGTGGGCGAGCCGCTGGCCACCCTGGACCGCTACACCGCCCAGGCGCTCACCACCGGGCAGGTCACATTGCCCGGACGGACCGTGCACGCGGGGGTGTGGTTCCGGCTGCTGCGCTCGCTGCTGGATGAGGTCAGCCTCGCCCTGAGCGGCCGAAGCGCCCACGGCCGGACCACGCTCGAGCAGATCTGGCACACCACCGGCCGCCGCGTGCGCGCTGGGCTGACCACCTGGCGGCCCTACGAGCACCTGGACCCAGGAACCCAGGACGCGATGCGGCACGCCGCCGCCACCGCGCTGCACCTGGCCGCCAGCAGGCAGATCACCACCCGCGGCACGCTCGGCTCCGCGGTGCAGCCTCCCGCCCGCCAGCACGTGTATGACGGCGACCAGCCGCCAGCCCGCCGGCCCGCCTGTGACGGCGGCCGGCCCAGCGCCTACCAGACCGCCTGGCAGCAGGCGATGGCCGCAGCAGAAGCGGCGGTGGAGCTGGCCCGCATCGACCCTGGCACCGCCCGGCAGCTGCTGACCATGCTCACCTTCGGCTGCCCCAGCCTCGCCCGGTTCGAGAAGGAACGCGCTTACCTGTCCGGCATCGGCATCCCCGCCGAGTTCCTGCCCAGCGCCCGCGAGCTCGGCCGCACTGCTCTTGCCTGACTTCCGATAATTGTCAGTATCAGAAGTACACTTCAAGAGTGGCTTCCGATATTGCGGCTCTGGCCGGTCAGCAGCCGACCGAAACAGCTTCCGATATTGCGGCGGCGGACACTGCGCCGCCGCACCGGCGGCCCGGAGCACGAGCCACCCCACTGCCGCCCAAGTACGCCGGAGTGTTCAACGACTACCAAACCGCCGTCGCTAAGCCCGGCGGTCCGCTGGATGCCGACACCATCCGTGCCTACCTCTCCCGGGTCCGCCAGTACCTGGCCTGGCTGGCCGGTGTCGCCGTCGACGGCGACCCGCTAGCCGACCCGCACGCCCGCAACTGGGCGGTGCGCGACTACCGCACCTGGCTGCTCACCGTAGCTAAACGCAAACCCGCTACCGTCAACGCCCAGCTCGCGGCCATCGACGACTTCTACCGCCGGCTTGGCCTCGGCCCCGCCCAGGTCAAACGACAGGACCTGGCCAAGGCCGCCCCCCGCGCCCTAGACGAGCGGGCCCGGCTGCGCTGGCTGCGCGCGGCCGAGCGTGCCTGCCCCCGCGACAAGGCCCTGGCCTTCACCGAGTTCTACGCCGGTACCCGGGGCGCCGAGACCGTGGCACTCGACACCGGCGACGTGCGCACGTCCGCCCGCAAGGGCCACCTGATCGTCCGCTACGGCAAGGGCGGCAAATACCGGGAGGTGCCGCTGCACCCCAAGCTGCGCGCCGCGCTGGAAACCTGGCTGACCGACCGGGCGCATCTGCCCGGTGCCGAAGGCAATCCGGCCCTGTTCCTCAACCACCGCGGCAGGCGGCTGACGACTCGCGGTGCCTACGGCACGCTGGCGGCCATCGCTGCCGATGCCGGCTTTGTCATCGGCCGCGACGGCGAGTTCACCCCGCACGTCCTGCGGCACACCGCCGGGACCACCATGATCCGCGATGGCGAGGATATCGTCACCGTCGCCGAAATCCTCGGCCACAGCGTGGAAACCGCCCGCCGTTACAGCCTGCCCACCCACGCCGACAAGCAACGCGCCATCGACCGCCTCACCGTCGACGAGTAACCCTCACCGCAGACGATCAACGTGCGGCTGCTGGCATGTGCGAGGGTTTGGCCCCGCAAGAGAATCGAGGGATAGCGGCCCGTTTGGCGTGAATGCCATACTTTCTCAGGCGCTCCTCGGCCAGAAGGACGCTGTCACGCTTGGGGAGGACGATCATGGTGGGCTTGCCAGGCCGGTCCCGCTTAGCTGGGCGTCTATTGGTATCGGTGGTTCTCATCGTGACGCCCGGCGTTCTCACCGGGATGGCCAACGTACCGGCCGCCGCAGCGCCTAGTGGTATCGCCGGTGCCGCCAGCCCGGCTACTACCTGGGACAAGGCCATCGAGGTGCCCGGAACCGCGACCCTCGACCAGGGTGGGTCTGCCCAGCTCACCTCGGTGTCGTGCGGGTCGGCGGGGAACTGCGGCGGCGGCGGGTTCTACGCAGACAGCTCCGGTTACCAGGCGTTCGTGGTCAGCGAGACCAATGGCACCTGGGGGGCCGCTATCGAGGTGCCCGGCACCGCAGCCCGCAATACGCAGGGGCGCGCCGCGATCGCGTCGGTGTCGTGCCCGTCGGCGGGCAACTGCGTGGCCGGCGGATACTACGCGGACAAGCCTGGAGGTCCGGTCACCCAGCCGCTCCAGCCGTTCGTCGTCACCGAGACCAACGGCACCTGGGGGACCGCAGTCGCGGTTCCCGGCTCTGGAACCGTCAACAAGGGCCTGGGTAATGAGATCACCTCAGTGTCGTGCGCGTCGGTGGGCAACTGCAGCGCCGGCGGTGGCCCGTCACCTTCGCAAGGCCCAGGAAATGGCCAGGCGTTCGTGGTGGGTGAGAAAAACGGCACCTGGGGCAAGGCCATTGTGGTTCCCGGCCTGGCCGCCCTCAACACCGGCGACCAGGCATACGTGAATTCAGTGTCGTGCGCTTCGGCAAGTGGCTGCAGCGCCGGCGGCTACTACACCGACAGCTCCGGTGGCCAGACGTTCGTGGTCAGCGAGACCAGTGGCACCTGGGGCACCGCTATCGAGGTGCCCGGCACCCCAGCCCTCAACAAAGGCGGGGACGCCCAGGTCGGCTCCGTGTCGTGCGGGTCGGCGGGCAACTGCAGCGCCGGCGGGTACTACCGAACCAGCTCCCAGTCCGGTGCCGAGCAGGCGTTCGTCGTCACCGAGACCAACGGCATCTGGGGCACCGCAGATGCAGCGCAGGCGGGTACTACACCTCCGGCCACACCCAGGGCGAACCGATCTACCAGGCATTTGTCGTCGGTGGGGGCTAGCCGAGATCGGGTCTGGGCGGCATCGGCTACTTGAGGCCGTCTCCGAGTTGCGGAGGCCCCGGGGGCCAGACCGCCGCGTGCACAGGAGTACGGGCATCTGTGCACACAGCAACGGGAATTGACACCGGCCGCGCGCATCTACAGCGACAAACGCACCGGCGCCACCACCGACCGGCCCGGTCTGACCGCCCTGCTCGGCTATGCCCGCGATAATGGCAGAGTTGGGCGACACCATCGTGGTGAACACCCTGGACCGGCTCGGCCGCAACCTGCGCGAAGTCCTCAACCTCGTGCACGACCTCGCCACCCGGGGCATCGGCGTGCGATCCCTGGCCAACCCGCTGCCGATCAGCACCGCCGACGAGGGCATGGGACGGATCGCCTTCCTGCTATTGGCCCTATTCGCCGAGATGGAACGCACCTTCACCGCCGAGCGCGCCGCGCACGCCCGCGCCGTCGGCCACTGATCGACGTCACAATTCTGCTCGTTGGCATGGATCAGTGCGCACAGATCAATGATCTCGTCCTCTGTGAAACCTGTGGTAGCATACACGTGATCGGCTCGTTTCTCTTGAATTGCGTCGTCAACACAATTCTTTCGAGAGACGAGTCGATTTTTAATTCTGACACGCCAGCGATATCCTTATTTTCGGGAAACTTGAGCGGTATCGTGAATAAGCCTCCTTAAAGATCGGTATCGGGGATGAGCCACATACCGGATTCGGAATGTAAAACCCGTGGCTCCGTTCACCCCGGCAGTACTGATCAAGTGGAAGATCCCCCAGACAACGAGCCAGGCGAGACCGATGAATGCGAGCACGATTAAGGCGATGAGTAGCAGACATACCACGCTTCCGGCTGGTCCAACCCGCTTTGGCGGCGGACCTCCGAGTCCCTTGTTGCGATGCTCGGGACCGAACTTTTCAAATGCCATCACTGCTCCCCATTAAGTATTGGTCGCGCCCACCTCGGCTTCTCCCAGTTAGCTAGCTCAAGATTCGGGTCCGGGTGTCGTGATCTTGGCTCATCTACAGCGGCTTAGCTTCCGAAATGGACATAGCACCCTAACCTGTCAGTGTAGGCTTGGAACTCCTATAGGTACGGCGAGCCGCCGCTCGGCTGGCGCTTTCGTCTACGGCCTGGCGGCAGTGGTCTTCTTGGGTTGCCGGGCCACCGTCTTGTCGCGGTTGAGATGCCCGTACACAGTGGAGCGCGGCACTTTGAGCAGGTCGGCGATCTGCTGGGCGGTCTTCTCCCGTGCGTCGTACAGATCCTGGGCCAGCGCAGCCTGCTCGGCCGTCAGCCGCGGCCGACGGCCGCCGACCCGGCCGCGCGCCCGCGCCGAGGCCAGGCCGTCCTTGGTGTTCGCGACGATCAGTTCGCGCTGCAGCTCTGCAAGACCGACAGCATGCCGAACATCGCGTGGCCCTCCATCGTGTCGGTGTCGATGCCCTGCTCGATCATGTGCAGGCCGATACCGTGCTCGCGCAAGCCCGCACCGAGCGTCACCAGGTGGAGCACCGACCGCGACAGCCGATCGAAGCGGGTGACCTTCAGCGTGTCGCCCTCGCGCAGCAGCTGCAGGACGAGGTCGAGCTTCGGGCGGGAGGCCTTCGCCCCGGACGCGGTGTCCACATGGATGCTGCCCCGCGGTACTCTGGCGCGCGGCAGCGCGTCGACCTGATGATCGGGATTCTGGTCCGCCGTCGAGACCCGCGCGTAGCCGAAAGCACGCATCGAAATCTACCCGCGAACCGTTCACTGACGTTGAAAACCGGCGCGAGTTATCGACACATCTCACCTGCGGTTCCGTGATCGGCCCGGTGAGTGTCGGCAGACGCTCGTATGTCGACACTCGAAAATCGATCACAACGACGCTTCTGTCGGTGGATCGTCGTCTGGATCTTCTTCCTCGATGTGGACTTCGGAGGACGACCGATAGTGGAGGTTCCCCTGCTCGTGTGCGCGCCGATCGATTCGAACGCCTTGCATCTCGGCGATCTGGCTCAGGTTCGCATCGCGCAGCGACGCGCGGCGTAGGTCGGTCCTGCGCAGATACGCTCCGGTCAGATCCGCCTGTTGGAGCATGGCACCGCGCAGGTCGGTGTTGTGGAGCCCAGCCTGGGTGAGGTCGGCCTTGGCGAGGTCGGCGTACCTCATGCTGGCTCCGTCGAGGTCGGCGCCCGCGAGGTCCGCTCTTACCATGCGTGCGCAGGTCAGGTTGGCGCCTTGCAGTTTCGCGCCAGCTAGCTGGGCTCCGCGGAGTTCCGCTCCGCCCAAGTTCGCGCCGCGCAGGTCCGCATACCGGAATTTGGAATAGTAGAGGTCATCTCGGCCGCTCAGGTCGACCCCGGCCAGGTTGGAGCGGCTCATATCGACTCTGACGCTGCACAGCCTGAAGGATCCCAGCTCACTGGCCGTCGGCGGATGACTCGGAGGCCGCGTGGGCTCGCAGGATCGCGGACCAGGATCTCCGTGCCGAGGACGGGATCTCGGCGAAGGCCTCGCCGTCGGCAAGGACCACGCGGTAGCGGCGCAGCGCGTACATTTCGGCGGTGCGGCATGACCCGGTCGCCAGGTCGAAGGCGTACCAGTGCCAGGGGCAGACAATGGCGCCGTCGCGGACGATGCCCTCATGCAGCGGTCCGCGCCGGTGCGGGCATTGCCCGTCGGTGACGACGATTTCGCCGTCGTGAACGAATACGGCGTAGATCTGTCCGCCGTGATTCACCGTCCAGCGGCTGCGTCCGCCCGCCGCGCCGAGCGGTACCAGCACGGGATCGCTCACTGACAGGCCAGCTCGAGACTTCCGAGTCGGTCGATCGTCGCGACGACCACGTCGCCCGGTCCGACTGGCACGGCGGCGGTCAGGCCGCCGGACAGGATGATCTCGCCGGCCCGCAGGCCCTCCCCCTCCAGTGCGAGCGAGCGGACCAGCCAGGCAACCGCAGCGGCCGGATGACCGAGCGAGGCTGCCCCGGACGCTGTGCCGAACACCTCGCCGCGATGCTCGAGCACGACGCCCACCAGGCGCAGGTCGATGCCGGCGACAGGCACTGGCGTGCCGATGACGAAGCGGCTGGCCGAGGCATTGTCCGCGACCACGTCGGGCATGGTGAATCGATAGTCCTGGTAACGGGAGTCAAGTACCTCGATGCCGACAGCGACCGCAGCCGTCGCGGCCAGCACGTCGGACGCGCTGACGTGGGGGCCGGCCAGATCCGAGCCCATGATCAGCACGATCTCGGGCTCGCACCGTGGCTGGATATGCTGCCTGGTCTGCAATGGTTCTCCGATGTCGAGCACGTGCTCGGTAGCGAGGAACCCGCGGATCGGCTCGTGCACGCCTACCTGCATTTGCTTGGCTCTGGAGGTAACGCCGAGTTTCCAGCCGACGAGCGGACCGGCCTGCGCCCGGTGCAGGCGCTGCACCTCGTAACCGGTGGCGAGGTCGAGGCCGGGCAGGTCGTCCGAAGCCGGCGGTATGGCGGTGCAGGTGGTACGTGCCCGCTCCAGGCGGGCCGCGACCTGCGCGGCGATCCCGGACTGCCCGGTCGCCGGGGGACGGGTCGTGATGGCGTCTGTCATCGAGGTAGCTCCTTATCCGGACTTACTCGACCACGCGGACCGTGACCGGGCCGAGCCGGTCGAAGTCGGCGCGGAAGACGTCGCCAGCGGTCATCGGTACCGCGGCGTGCAGCGCTCCGGTCATGACCAGGTGCCCAGGTTCGAGAGCGACACCGTGCTCGCCGAGGGTATTGGCCAGCCACGCGACCACGGCCAGCGGGTCGCCGAGCGCCGCGGCGCCCGCCCCGGTGTCGACCAGCTCGCCGTTGCGGGACAGGGTCATTCCGATGAGGCGGGTGTCGAGTCCGGCGAGCGGGACCAGCTGGCTAGACACGGCGACCGCGCCGTTCGACGCGAGGTCCGAGATGGTGTCCGCGAGCTTGATCCGCCAGTCGGCGAACCTGGAGTCCACGATCTCGACGGATGCGGCAATCCCGGCGATGGCGCGGTGGGCGTCGGTGACGCTGACTCCTGGCCCGCGCAGCCGTTCGCCGAGCACGAATACGATCTCGGCCTCGATCTTGGGCTGGATGAACGCACCGAGAGATACCGCGTCACCGTTGCGGTAGACGGTGGAGCCAAGCACCGGGCCGTAGTCGGGCGTGTCCACCCCGACCATGCGCTGCATGGGCTTCGAGGTCAGCCCGACCTTGTAGCCGACGATGCGGTCACCGTCGGCCAGCAGCAGCCGGGTGAGCTCGGCCTGCACGGCATACGCATCGGCCATGGTAAGGCTGGCGTCCTCGTCGGTGAACGGCTCGATCGGCTTGCGGTCCTGGCGGGCGTCATACAGCGCCCTGGCCTTGCCCGGTACGTCGGTTATCGGCATTTCATGCTCCCTTGCTTGGCGCGGTCTGCGGCCAGCCGAGCCGGTGCGATACCGCCTCGCCGGCCTCGGCGACGATGGGGCCGAGGCCGCGGCGCGGTACAGCGCCGAGCCGGGCGAGCGGGGCACCGATGCTGATCGCCGCCACGACCGTGCCGCTCGCGTCCCGGATCGGGGCCGCTATCGATGCGATGCCGATCTCGCGCTCTTGCACGGCTTCGGCCCAGCCGCGCCGGCGCACCCTTCCCAGCTCGGTCATCAGCGCGTCGGGGCTGGTTATCGTGTGCGGCGTGAGCGATGTGAGCGGCGCTCGGTCCAGGACTGCCGCGAGCCGCGCCGCCGTCAGGTGGGCCAGCAGGATCTTGCCCGAGCTCGTGCAGTGCACCGGGACGCGCCGGCCGGTCTCGGTGAACAGCCGCAGCGACTGGGTGCTTTCGAGCCGGTCCACGTAGACCACCTCGTGCCCGTCCAGGATGCCGACCTGGCTGGACTCGTGCGTCTGCTCCCGCAGCATGGCGAGCACCGGGCCCGCTGCCGCGTGCAGGTCCAGGTGGACCCGGACCGCTTCGCCGAGTTCGAATACCACGATGCCCAGCCGGTAGCCGCCGGTGCCCGGATCCTTCTCGATCAGGCCCTCGGCGGCCAGCGTGGTGAGCAGCCGGTGAACGGTGCTCTTGCCGATCCCCATCCGGCGGGCGATCTCGGACACGCCCAGTTCCTGCTCGCGGGAGAGAAACACCTTGAGCAGCCTGGCGGCGTTGCGCACCGATGACAGGCCCTCGCCGGACTGTGTCATGCCGGTGCTCGCGTCGGCTCGGGCGTCCACTGGGTCCGGCCGCCGACGCTGGCGAGCAGGGCCTTGCGGATCGCGTCGGGCTGCGGCGGCGCGGCGTCGGCCGCGCTGGCCACCGCGATGTCGTGCGGCGCGATCGCCTTCGCCAGCAGGGCCTGCGCGTGGACGAGGCCGGCCGTCGCGGCGCCGGACATCTCGTCCACCAGCGCCTCGCGACCGCGGGCCCGGTCGCGGATGGTCTCGAAGTCGCGCGCGACGGCTGAATGCCCGTTCGCGAGCCCGGTGCCGACGTGCGCTGCCTGGTGTCCGGACAGGTCGGCGCCTTGCTGGGCCACAAAGTGATAAATGACGGTGCCGATGCCCAGCGCGTGGCGGATCTCGTCGAAGGCAGGGCCGTCTCGCTCGTCGATGAGCGCGAGGGCGGGCAGCACGACCGGGTCGAAGAACCGCAGTTGCCACTCGACACCGCCGAAATCGGCGTCGATTGCCACCTCCGGACCGTGCAGCGGCCCGAGCGACTCCGCCGTCGCCAGCAGGTGCAGGTTACGGGTGCCCACGGCTGCCACGGTGAGCCGCTTGCCCGACATCAGCGGCATCGCGCCGCGGACGCCGGGAACGAAAGTCAGCGCCTGGTCGACGTAGGCCCGGTGGACCTCGTGGACATAGCCGGCCACCGCCGTCCGCATGTCTTCGGGGGATCTCATGTGCGTGTTCCCCTATCTGGAACGCCTGTCCTTTACATGGAACGCTACTGAGGGTTAGCGTCAACGTCAAGAGGCCGAGGCGAGCTATGAGGGAGACCGACATGGGAGTACTCAGGCTGGCTCACGTTGATGTCCGGACTCCGGATCTCGAGCTGTCGACCGCCTACTACACCGGCGTGCTCGGCCTGAGCGTCGCGCACCGCGATTCCGACGCCGTCTACCTCAAGTGCTGGGACGAGGAGGATCATCATTCGGTCCGGCTTCGGTCCGACTCCCGCATCGGGATGGACCTGTTCTCCTTCCGGGTCGAGGCCGAAGATGACCTGCACGTCCTGGAGAAGTCGCTGGAGGATTACGGCTGTCACGTCCAGCGGATCTCCAAGGGCGAATCGGTCGGTCAGGGTGAGTCGATCCGGTTCGAGATCCCCTCGGGCCAGACGATGGAACTCGTCTGGGACCTAGAGAAGACCGGCAACGTGCTCGGCAAGCACAACCCGTCACCGGTACCGCCGCCCACCCTGCCCGGCATCGCGCCGCCACGCATCGATCACCTGCTCATCAACGCCGAGGAAGTCGGTGAGGCGCACACCTTCTTCTCCGACGTCCTCGGCTTCCGGATGACGGAGCAGGTAATCGACGCCAACGGTCACAAGCTGGGTGTCTGGATGGAGCGTTCGCACTCTCCGCACGACGTGGCAATCGTCAACGGCCCGAACGGCGCGTTGCACCATTTCGCGTTCTGGCTGGACGACTGGGATCACGTGCGCAAGGCAGCCGACATCCTCGCCTACAACGGGGTGCAGATTGACCAGGGCCCGACCCGGCACGGCCTGACCCGGGGCAACACCATCTACTTCTTCGACCCGCTCGGGATCCGGAACGAGGTCTTCACCGGCGGCTACTCCCCCGATCCGGATTTTCCCAGCATCACCTGGACCGAGGAGCAGTTTGGCCGCGGTCTGTTCTACTACGAGAACGTCATCGCCGAGCGCTTCCTGCGTTTCCACACCTGAGGGGCTGGACGTGTCTGATCGCATCCTCCGCCTACAGCACGTGCAGATCCGCGTCCCGGATCTCGAGCTGTGCACGGCCTACTACACCGAGGTCCTGGGCCTGATCGAGACCGCGCACGAGGACGGGCGCGTCTTCCTCAAGTGCTGGGATGAGCACGAGCACCATTCGGTGGTGCTGCGACAGGCGCCGACGTACGGCCTGGACCACATGTCCTTCAAGGTCGCGCAGCAGGACGACCTCGATCATTACACCCAGCGGGTGGAGGCAGCCGGCGCCGTCGTGAAGCGGTACAGCAAAGGAGAACTCGGTCCCGGCTGGGGTGAGGCGATCCGCTTCGATACCCCCTCTGGCCACACCGTCGAGCTGGTGTACGGCATGGAGAAGGTCGGCAACATGCTGCCGCTGTTCAACCCGCCGCCCCGGCCAGGGAACCTCGTCGGCATCGCCCCGCCGCGGCTTGACCACATCTTCATCATGGCCGAGGACGTCGAGGCCGCGACGGCGTTCTTTACCTCGGTGCTCGATTTCCGGCTCACCGAGCAGATCATCGCCAATGACGGTCACCAGCTCGCGACCTGGATGGAACGCTCGCACACGCCGCACGACATCGCGATCGTCACCGGGCCCAACGGCGCGCTGCATCACTTCGCGTTCTGGCTGGACGACTGGAACGCCGTGCGCGACGCCGCCGACCAGCTGGCATTCAACGGCGTCACCATCGAAATCGCGCCCACCAGGCACGGTGTCACCCGCGGATACACCGTCTACTTCTTCGATCCGGTGGGCAACCGCAACGAGATGTTCACCGGCGGCTACTGGGTCGACCCGGACTTCGAGCCCATCACGTGGACGGAAGAGGAGATGGGCCGCGCGATCTTCTACTACGACCGCGAGGTCAACGAGCGCTTCTTCACGGTCCACTCATGAGCGCCACCGAGTTCCGGCGGACTGACCGGACTGACGCCCCGCTCTATCTCGCCAGGTACACCGAGCGGCAGCGCAACGCCACCGTCGGCGACAGCTCCGACGGCTCCGACGACCCAGCCACGCCGCTGTACCTTCGCCGCTTTCGCGACCGCCAGGACACCGGCTCGGCGCAACGCCGCTCGGCGCTGCTCGAGGTGGATAACGAGCGCTTCGCCCCCGAGTACGCGGCGGTGACGCGCAGCCACGAGATCGCCCCGCCGCCCGAGCGGCGCGAGCTGGACGCCTACACGACGGAGATCCGGCTCATCCGGCACGGCATCACCCAGGGCTACTCCACCGACGCGGGACTCACCCCGATGGGCGGCTGGCAGTCACACCAGCGCGGGCACAGCCTGGCCAAGTCACTGCGGCCCTGGCCCAAGATGCGCATCGTGTGCGCCGATACCAACCGGGCCAGGCAGACGGCCGAGCAGATCCGCCGCGGCCTGCTCGACGGCCTTGACCAGTTCGGCCGCGAGGCCGAGATCACCGGCCCGGACACGATGCCCGAGCTGGCCAACTTTCAGGTCTGGACACCTGACGGCACCCGCGATATCACCGCGGCCTTCCGGCAGTACCAGGCGCTGATGGAGAAGCTGGAACGGATGGCCGTGGGCGACCGGCCGCGCTGGCTGGTGGAGATCGACCGTTTCTACCGGACCCAGCTCGGCGGCGGCGACCCGATCCAGACCTGGCTGACGGTCCCGCTGATGTACTTCGAATCCCCGCAGTCCTGCGTCCGGCGATTCTGGCGCGGGATCAACCGGCTGATCGAGGAGTCGCCAGGCGCCCGCATCATCGCCGCGACGCACTCCGGCCCGATCCGCGCGTTCGCCACCTGGGCGCACGGATACGACCCCGGCGAGCCGCACAACACCGAAGAGGTCATCGTCCGGATCCGGAACGGCGGGCAGACCGCCACGGTGAGCTACCGGAACCGGGTGACCGAGGTCAGCGTGCCGCCGACGGACGAGATGCCGGTATGGGACTAGTACCGACCGGCCAGCGGCGGGCCGACACCGATGGAGGCAAGCGCATGAGCAAGGTACTCGCGGCGATCATCGGTCCGGGCAACATCGGCACAGATCTGCTGGCCAAGCTGCGCCGCAGCGACGTCATCGAGGTCGGATACGTGGTCGGCGTCGTCGAGTCCGATGGGCTCCGCCGGGCCCGTGACCTCGGGATCGCCGCATCCGCCGACGGACTCGACTGGCTGCTGGAACAAGATCCGCTGCCGGACATCGTCTTCGACGCGACATCGGCCAAGGCGCACCGGGCCGCCGCCCCGCGGCTCGCCGACGCCGGCATCGTCGCGATCGACCTCACCCCCGCCGCCGTCGGGCCGCTCGTCTGCCCGCCGGTCAACTTCCACGAACACGTAGACGCGCCGAACATCAACATGATCAGCTGCGGCGCCCAGGCCACCGTGCCGATCGTGCATGCTGTCTCCCGCGTGGTCGACGTGGCGTACGCCGAGATCGTGGCGTCGGTCGCAGCCAAGTCCGCCGGACCCGGAACGCGGGCCAACATCGACGAGTTCACGCACACCACCAGCCGCGCCGTCCGCGAACTCGGCGGCACTCCCAAAGGCAAGGCGATCATCGTCCTGAACCCGGTGGAACCACCGATGATCATGCGCGACACCGTCTTCTGCGCCATCCCGCCCGACGCGGATCATGACCTCATCACCGAGTCCGTGCGCCTGCGTGTCGCCGAGGTACAGCAGTACGTGCCGGGCTACCAGCTCCGGGCGGCGCCGCAGTTCGACGAGCCGCGCGAGCAGTGGAACGGCAATGGCCGGGTCTCGGTGTTCCTCGAGGTACGGGGTGCCGGAGACTACCTGCCGCAGTACGCCGGCAACCTCGACATCATGACCGCGGCCGCGGCTCGGGTCGGCGAGCTCGTGGCCACCAAGCTGAGCCAGGCGGTGACGGCATGACCGGCGGAACCCAGCGAGCCGTGCGCATCACCGATACCACCCTGCGCGACGGCAGCCACGCGATGTCGCACCAGTTCACCGAGGAGCAGGTCCGCGCCACCGTGCACGCGCTCGACTCGTCCGGCGTCGAGGTGATCGAGGTCTCGCACGGCGACGGGGTCGGCGGGTCCTCGTTCAACTACGGTTTCTCCCGTGTCGACGAGATGCAGCTCATCGCGGCGGCAGCGGAAGAGGCGAAACGGGCCAGGATCGCGATCCTGCTCGTCCCCGGCATCGGCACGATGGATGACCTGCGCGCTGCCCGGGAGAACGGAGCCGCGATCGCCCGCATCGCGACGCACTGCACGGAGGCGGACGTCTCCGTCCAGCACTTCGGCATCGCCCGCTCCCTCGGCATGGAGACCGTCGGCTTCCTGATGATGTCGCACCGCACCACGCCGGACGAACTCGCCAGGCAGGCGCGCATCATGGTCGATGCGGGGGCTGACTGCGTCTACGCGGTGGACTCGGCCGGCGCGCTCGTCCTGGACGAGGCGCGCCTGCGCATCGCCGCCCTGGTCGCCGAAGTCGGCGAGGATGCGCAGGTCGGCTTCCACGGACATCAGAACCTGTCGCTCGGCGTGGCCAACTCGGTGCTCGCATTCCAGACCGGCGCCCGGCAGATCGACGGCTCGCTGTGCGCTCTCGGCGCCGGCGCGGGCAACTCACCGACCGAGGTGCTCGCCGCGACCTTCAACCATCTCGGCGTCGAAACCGGAGTGGATGTCGGCGGCGTGCTGGACGCTGCCGAGGAAGTCGTCCGTCCGTACCTGCCGCGCTGGCCCAAGGCGGATCGCACGGCGATCGTGCAGGGATGGGCGGGCGTCTACTCGTCGTTCCTGCTGCACGCGGAACACGCGGCCGAGCGCTACCAGGTGCCGGCCCACAAGATCCTGCAGAAGGCGGGCGAGCTCGGCTACGTGGGCGGCCAGGAGGACATGCTGATCGACATCGCCCTGCAAATGGCCCAGGAGCGAGACCTCGCCGCCACCGGCGCGCGCTGACGCGGCACACTGACGATGACACCGGCCGGAAAGGATCGGTCATGGACCTGATCCCGCACGTGATCGACGGGCAGGAAGTCGAGTCTGTCTCTGGCGCTCGCTTCACCACCGTCGACCCGTGGACGCAGGCGCCCTATGCCGAGGTGGCACTCGGCGGGGCGCAGGACGCCGACCGTGCCGTCACCGCGGCGCGCGCGGCGTTCGACACCGGCCCGTGGCCGCGGCTGGGGTTCGCCAAGCGGGGCGCGCTGCTGCACCGGCTCGCGGACCTGATCGAGCAGCACGGCGACGAGCTCGCCATGGCCGACACCCGCGACATGGGCAAGCCGATCACCGATGCCCGCACCAAGGACGTCCCGCGCACCGCGCAGAACTTCCGGTTCTTCGCCGACCACGCCCGGCTCAGCGCCGGCGAGACACTGCCGATGGACACCGGGCACCACGCCTATACCTTGTTCCCGCCGGCCGGCGTGGTCGCGGCGATCGCGCCGTGGAATTTCCCGCTCATGCTCGAATCGTGGAAGGTAGCCCCGGCGCTGGCCTGGGGGAACACGGTGATACTCAAGCCGGCCGAGGACACCCCCGCATCCGCGGCGCTGCTGGGGCGGCTCGCCCTTGAGGCAGGGCTGCCGCCCGGCGTGCTCAACGTGCTGCACGGCTACGGGCCCGGGTCGGCGGGGTCGGCGCTGACCGAGCATCCCGGCGTGGACCGGATCACGTTCACCGGGGAGTCCGGCACCGGCCGGGCGATCGCCCGAGCGGCGTCGGCCAACCTGGTGCCGGTCAGCCTGGAACTCGGCGGCAAGGGCGCCAACCTCGTTTTCGACGACGCGGACCTGGACAACGCGGTCGACTGGTCGATCAAGGCGATCTTCACCAACGCCGGGCAGGTGTGCCTGGCCGGCTCACGGCTGTTCGTCCAGCGCGGCATCTACGCCGAGTTCGTGCGCCGATTCACCGCCGCCGCGGCCGGCCTGGTCGTCGGCGACCCGAAGGACCCGGCCACCCAGCTTGGCCCGCTCGCTTCGGAGGAGCACTACAAGAAGGTGCGCGGCTACTTCGAGGAAGTGCAGGCCGGCGTCGGCACGATGGCCACCGGTGGGCTCGGTGACGGCTGGGTGGTCCGGCCCACCGTCGTCCTCGACGCTCCGCTTGACTCCCGCGTGGTCTGCGAGGAAGTGTTCGGGCCGATCGTGACCGTGCACCCCTTCGACACCGAGCAGGACGCGGTCGAGATGGCGAACAGCACGCGGTACGGCCTGAACGCGATGGTCTTCACCGAGAGCCTGTCCCGCGCACACCGGGTACCGGCCGCACTAAGGGCCGGGACCGTCTGGGTGAACTGCTTCTTCATCAGGGATCTGCGAGCGCCGTTCGGCGGCGTCGGCGACTCCGGCATCGGCCGCGAGGGCGGCACTTTCAGCCGCGAGTTCTTCACCGAGCCCCAGGCCGTGGTGATGCAGGTCTGAGATCACGGTGCTGCGCCTCAGCTCAGTGCGCCGCCTCGGCCCAGTATCGGCCTGGGTTGCGGCTAGGTCCAATGAGACGGGCGGAGGAGGGCATGCGAACCGGCCTTGACGGTGTTCGGCAGCTGCGATTGACGCACCTTAGCCATCCCGATCGGGATGGCTGCGTCACAGGCTGCCGTGAGCCCGAACGATCTCCTGTTGGGCGGTAGTGCGGCTATAACTCTCACCCCTGGCACGAGGCGTCTGAGCGCGCGTATCGCGGGTGACATGTCGCTGTCAGCAGAGACGATCAATGCCGTGTCGAAGAGCTCGTTGACGCCATCTTCGAGCAGAGAGACCGAAAGCGAGACATCGCTTTCCTTCTCCTCGTACTCATACCATGAGGAGCGGCACGAGTGGCAGGTCTTGGACTTTTGCTGGAAGCGGCCTCGTCTGATGTCCAGCATGCTGCTGTGGGCAGCTAGAGCGTTTAGGTACGTCTGCTGAGCGTTGCTCAGCGGGAGGGTCGTTGCGAACGCGAGCGGTGAAGTAGCGAACGGCGACGAGCTGCTGGTGCGGCTTGAGCAGGCTCTGAACGAGACCTTCGAGGTCGAGCCAGAGGTAGCGTCGGCCCTTCTCGCGGATGCCGAAGTAGAGGTCGAAGCCATCGATATAGGCGGCTGCGTACCCCGCCATGGGCTCGCGCCTATGGCCCGACGGCCCCTGCGCAAGCGGGGGTCGTTTCTTATCTCGGCTCCGTCCTGACAGAAGATCCTTGGTGAGTTCCCGGGGATCCACGCAGCCGCCTGGGACGGGGCAGAGGTTTCGCGCGCTCTCCATGAGACCGACGACGCGGACTTCGGCATTGGGGACGGCGACATGCTCTTTTCCATGTCGGTTCAGCGGGATCGCGCTCACGAGCGGCATCCTTCTCCCCTGTCTATGCAATCCTCGGCGTGACCGTCTTGGCCTGCGTCACGGTGGGCTCGCTGGGCCGGACGGGCAACGACGCGCAGACCGGCGTATTCTTCAACGCTCCCCCGCCTGATGCGACAGAATCCCGGCCCGCCGCGGGTACAAGGTCTGAGCGGCCACCGCGAAGGCCGGTATGTGGCGGCGGATTATCCGCGTTATGTGACGAGGTTGGGTGAATTGCCGAGCCGGGCGCGGTGGTCTTCATCGGTCAGTGAGGAAGCCGAGCACTCGCTCGGTCAGCAGGGCCGCAGCGTCGGCGTCGTACCACGGCAGGGAGCTGTCGGCGAACAGGTGCCGGTCGCCCGGGTAGAGGAACAGCTCGGCGTCCTGCGCTGAGGTGACGAGTTCCCGGGCCGCGTCGAGCTCATAGCCGACGAAGTAAGGGTCATTCTCCATCCCGTGGATCTGCACCGGTACGCCGGAGGGCCAGGGTGTTCCGAACTCCTGCGGCTGTATGCACCCGTCGAACATCAGCATCCCGCGGGCTCCCGGCCGGGTCTGGGCCAGCATCTGCGCCAGCTCGACGCCGAGCGAGAACCCGGCGTAGACCAGCGCATCCCCGAGTCCGTCGGCGATCCGCCTGGCCCGCTCCCTGATCTCGTCGGAGCCGAGTTCATCGGCGTACGCGACCCCCGCCTCGATGCTGTCGAAGGTGCGGCCGTCGTAGTAATCGGGGGTGTGCACCGAATGTCCGGCCGCACGCAGCTTGCCGGCGAAGGCCACAACGCCCCGCGTCAGTCCGAGCGAGTGGTGGAACAAGAGGATCTCGGCCATCGGGCGTTCGTCCTTTCGTCTGCACCTGGGCACCGGCAGCGTATCGCCAGGCGCCAAGCCGCCTCGCTCGGACGACATGGCGGGGCCAGGCACGAATATCTGCGCGGCTAAGGTGTTGCGTTCAGTGCTCCGCCTCGTGGCCCAGCACGCGGGCGGCGAGGACGATGTCACCGGACCAGCCGCAGGCACCGCAGAAGCAGGCGAAAACACGGTCGCTGGCCACCCAGTACTCGGTGGCCAGCCCATGTCCGCCGTCACCGATCGCGAAGGGGGCGGCGCAGGCTGGGCAATAGCGCGGCGCGTCCTCGCGGTGCCGCTGCGCGTCTAGCGGGAACCAGCCGCGGGCCAGGTCCACGCCGAACCCGGTCGCGATGTCGGCCAGCCGCCCCGCGTTATCGGGGGTTGTCACGAGGCGGCTTGCTTTCTGTTCTCCCAGGCCTCGATGTGCAGTTTCTTCAGCGCGTCAGCCTGCGGGCTGAACTTCGTCGAGGCCTTCTCGATGAAGTCGATGGCGAAGGTGGGACCGGCGTCGAACTTGTTCTTCTCGCACGGCAGGTCAATGCGGTCGCGGTGGTCGCGGTACACGCCCAGCGGATCCTGGCCGGCCGCGACCTTGGTCATCTCGGACTTGAACAGCCGCCGCAGCATCGTCACGCCGACGTCGGACCTGCCGAGATGCTCGGCTGTCCGGTCGGTGATCTGGCCCTGCGTCACCCACGCCATGATGTCCTGGCCCTCGACATAGTCCGTGCGGTGCCGGCCGTTCTCCAGATAGACCGGGATCTTGTAGTCCGGAACCTGGAGCTGCTCGGGATAGTCGATCCCTTCTGGGGCGTGCACGCTGTAGAGCATGAACCGCGTCGTGGTCCGGTCGACCGGGACGCGGATCTGCATCTGCTCGATGTTCGCCCCGCCAACCCGCATGTTGTAGGGGAAGACCAGCGGGTGGCCGACCTTCCAGTCGTCGTCCTCCTCGCTGGCACCCTCGACAACGCGCCGCTTGATGATTCCCCACTCGAACGCGTCGAAGCCGACCTTTACATGCTTTTTGCCGAACGACGCTGGGGCCTCGTAACCCTGCTGACGGGCCATGAACTGAAAGTAACGGCCGTGCAGGAACTCCACGTGGTGAGGGTCGACTGCGTTCTCCATGATCTGGACGAAGTTGCAGTCCAGATCCGCCCACCCGATGTCGCGGACGCCGTCCATCACGAAGACGTCGAAGCGGGGCAGCTCAGGAGCCGGCAGCGGGCCGACGTACGCCCAGACCAGCCCGCCCATCTCCTGGGCCTGGCCGGCCTTGGCCCGCACCCGGTCACGGAAGTTGGTCTCCTCGCGCTCGGCGGGCTGCTCGAGGCAGGTACCGTCCAGCCCGAACAGCCAGCCGTGGTACGCGCAGCGAATGCCGTCCGCTTCGACGACGCCGTAGGCGAGCGAGGCACGCCGGTGCGGGCACGCCTCCGGCACGATCCCGTACCGGCCCGAGGCGGTCCGGTAAACCGCCCAGTCCTCGCCAAGCAGCCGGGACTTCTTAACCGGGAACTCATCGAGCTCCCTGGTGAACGCGACGGGATACCAGTAACGGCGCAGTAGCTCACCCATGGGCGTGCCGGGAGCGATATCGGTCAACTCGTCGTTCTGCTCGGCGGTCAACATGCGCTGGTCTCCCTTACGTGTTCGATTGCTGTGCTCCGTTCGGCTAAAAAGATCTTTTAGTCGAGCACCGTGACCTTGCCGGTATTGCCGTCCACCCGCAGCCGCTGCCCGGTCTTGACGGTCTTGGTGCCGAAGGCGGTGCCGGTGACGGCGGGCAGGCCGTACTCCCGGCAGACGATCGCGGCGTGGCTCATGATGCCGCCGACGTCGGTGACGGTCGCGGCGATCTTGCCGAAGACCGGTGCCCACGACGGCGCGGTCAGCGGGGCGACCAGGATCTCGCCGTCGCGTAGCTCCGAGATGCCGTCGGCCGAGAAGATCACCCGGGCCGGGCCTTCGGCGATGCCGGGCGAGGCGGCGAACCCGGTCAGGCCGCCGTCTTCCTGCGCGCCGCCGAGCCACTGCTCGACGCTGTCGGAGGTGATGCCCCACAGCATGATGGTGAAAGGCTCGGTGATCACCTCGGGCGGCTTACCCAGCGCAGGCGGCGCGGACCAGCCGCGCAGCACATCCAGGATGCCCTTGCGGCGGTCGATCTCCTTGGGCCAGTAGGCGGGCCCGCGGGCCGGTATGCCGACGGCCCAGCTGTGGTACATGTCGAAGATCGCGGCTGGCACCTCATTGCGCTGGAGCAGGAAGATGTCGTCGGCGTCGGCGAAGAAGCCTTCCTTGACGAACAGCCCGCCGAGGTCGCGCATCTTGCGCCAGATGATCGAGTGACCCCAGTGCTCGACGTAGAAGTTGTGGTTCTCGACGTAGGGGAAGACCGTGCGGGCCAGGCCGAGCTTCGCCTCGAAGGTGCCGCGATCCTCGTCGTTGCCGATCAGCTCGGTGTACTCGGCCACGATGCGGTCGCGCTCGGTGCTGACGGCGGCCATCGGCCGCTCGAGCGACTCGCCGCGCCGCGCCTTGGCGATGTAGTTGCGGATGAACCCGAGCGGTATCTCGAGGTTCTCCAGCCAGACCTTGTCGGAGTGGTAGAAACCGCTGCCGGCCGAGAAGTTGAACCACGGCTGCTTGGCTTCCTCCCAGGCCGTGACCCAGGTGCGCCCATCATGATTGGCGTCGAGCCGGGCCAGGACTTCATCAACGGTGCCGTGCTCGACCTGCTCATCGACGCCGAGCCGGATAGCGAGCACCGCGAGCTTCTTGAGCTCGTCGTCGGGCTGGAACAGGTCTACGTGGACTCCGGCGACCATCTTCGCGATGGCCTGGTCAGGGATATTGGGGAAGAGCCCCTTGCAGAAGCCGAAGAAGTCCAGGTAGGCGGCGTAACCGAGGTTGAGGAACTCGAAGTGGTAGTTCCACAGCTTCAGGACGAGCTCGAGCAGGCGGTTATAGGAGGCAACCAGTTCGAACCCGCTGCCCACTCCCCGGCCTTCGGTGATAACCGCCATATCCTCGCGATTCGGCAGCGGCTCGAACGACACCGCCTCGAGCTCGTCGATCAGGGCGCGGACCTTCGGCAGCCAGGCGGCGTAGAGCTTGTCCCAGTTCTGGAAGTAGTAGCCCGCCCGCTCCATGAACTCGGGCACCCGGGACTCGATCTCGGCCGGATCGCTCACCCCGACGGGTGACAGGTACATGTAGCCGTTCAGGATCCGGACGTCGACGCCGCGGGCAGGCGGGATGACGTAGTGCCGCGTGTTGTACTGCGACAGGGCGATCAGGGCATACTCCAGGATCGTCGCGTCCCACGGCGGAACGACCTCCGGAGTGTGCACGCCGTCCTGGAACCAGAACATGGAGTCTTCGTACTCGCGCCGGTCTTCGCTGAAGATCGAGGAGTATGCGTAGAGATCCTGCCAGCCCTCGGCGCCGGCCGGGGTGCCCATCTCGAACGGGCTGGGGAATCTGTCAGCCATGGCAGTCCTTCCTGAACTTCATGAGCGGAGTCCGCCGGCCACCATGGACGGCGGGTACTGCGTCACGATTACCCGGGTGCGGCTTCCCGCCCTCGGTTGGCGTCGAGCAGCGTGTCGACCATGCTCCGGAACATGTCGCTTGAGTTAGCCGCGGTCGTGCGTGGCTTCCTGCTCCAGACGGTCTCCGGGCGGCTCTGGAGAAGGACGACTTTGTCCTCGCCGGTGATCAGCGGGTCGATCGCCCACTCGACGTCCTGCGGGCACCCGAAGTGCTTCTCGGCCCGTCGCGCGAGGCCGGCCACCGCGCGGACCTCGTCATCGGTGATGCAGGGAATGTCCCGGCGATCCTGGTCGACCTCGGCCTCGACGACGCGATCGCCGTCGAGCCGGTGCTCAATCGTCTTGGTCGAGATGATGCGCCGGGTGATGGTTCCCATCACTTTGTCCACCAGGAAGTTGTCCGGGGTTACCGAGCCGCTGACGACGGCCTCACCCAGACCCCACGAGGCGTCGATCGCGATCTGCGAGCGGTCGCCGTTGTGCGGGTTGAGGGTGAACGCCACCCCGGCCGCCTTGGGCAGCACCATCTGTTGCACGCCGACGCTCATCGCGGCACCGGCCTCGGCGTAGTGCATCCGCCAGCGATAGCTGATGGCCCGGTCGGTGAACAGGCTGGACCAGCACCGCAAGACGTGGGCCCCGACAGCCTCGGCGCCCCGTACCCACAGAAACGTGTCGTGCTCGCCGGCGAAGCTGGCGTCGGGCTGATCCTCGCAGGTCGCCGACGAACGCACGGCCACCGGAACGTCCTTCGTGCTGCAGTGCTCGCCCAGTTGGGCGTAGGCCTCCGCCAGCGGGTCGAGCAGCCAGGGCGGCAGGTCGATGGCGAGGATCAGCTCTCTGGCGCGGTGTCCGGCGGCTGCCACGCTCGCCGGGTCGCTCGGATCGAGGTCGGCGAGCAGGCGCGTCAGGCTGTCCTCGACGCCGGTCGATGCGAATACCGTGCGATAGGCGCTGGCCGTCACCGCGAAGCCGGGCGGGACAGGCAGACCCGCTGATGTGAGCAATCCCAGACTGGTGTTCTTCCCGCCCAGCACAGGCTCGTCGTCGGCGTCGTGCCGGTCGAACCACGAGATGTGTGCCACCCGTCCTCCAAGAGGTTCCGACCGCGTTGCCGGGTGCTTGGAGCGTAGGTACACCGTGATACGCGAACAAGACATCCGTCCCGCCATGCGGGACGTTCGGGGGTAATGTACTGATCGTGGCCATTGTTTCGGCCGATCGAGGCCTCGTAGAGTCTGTCCGCAAGGCGGTCAGGGTGCTGCGGGCGTTCTCCAGCGCGGACCGGGAACTTGGCGTGAGCGAACTGGCCCGGCGAGTCGGACTAGGCAAGAGCACCGCGCACCGAATCGTCACGACCCTGGTCACCGAACGGCTGCTCGAGCAAAACCCCGCCACCGGCAAGTACCGGCTTGGGCTCGCCCTCTACGAGCTCGGCACTACCGTCACCGAACACGTCGACCTGCACGAAGCCGCCCTGCCGGTACTCACCACATTGCGCCACAACACCGGCGAGATGGTGCACATCGCCGTGCTCGACGGCCTTGAGGTGATCTACGTTGAGCGGCTCGAGAGCAGCCAGATGCTGCCCATCTTCCGGCGGGTGGGCCACCGGCTGCCGGCGCACTGGACAAGTTCGGGCAAGGTACTGATGGCCGCGCTGCCGCGACCGGAACTGCTGCGACGCCTTGACGGGCACGAACTCGCGGCGTGCACGCCGCGGAGCATCACCGACAAGACAATCCTTATCGCCGAGCTGGACCGGGTAGCTGGTCGCGGCTGGGCCTCCAACCTCGAGGAAGGGCACATCGGCGTCACCTCGGTCGGGGCACCGCTGCGGGACTCCGACGGCGCGGCGATCGCCGCGGTGAGCGTGGTCGGCGCCTCGTCTCGAATGCGCGGCGACGCGATGCGCCGCTACACCCACCTGGTGGTCGAGGCGGCCGAGGTGATCAGCCGCCGGCTGGGCTACCGGCCAGGACCGGCACGGACGGCCCGCGCCATGACGCCACGCGCCTGGTAAGGCGCGCCTCTTGGCGTGGCGAATGTCGTCGATGTGGCAGCGCCTACCACCGGTGGTAGGTAACTCCACATCGACGGGCCTGGCGGGGGCACGGGCCCTTCGGCGGGGGCACGGGCCCTTCGGCGGGGGCACGGGCCCTTCGGCGGGGGCACGGGCCCTTCGGCGGGGGCACGGGCCCTTCGGCGGGGGCACGGGCCCTTCGGCGGGGGCATTTCATGCCGCTCGACGGGGCCTGGCCGGGCTGCGGGCCCCCTTCGGTAGGCGTTCATGCCGCCTGCGGGGCGATGGATGTGGCAGAGCCCCCCACTGGTGGTAGGCCACGCCACATTCATGCCTGGCCCTGGCCCCTGCGCGTCCCGTTATGCGGGCCCGGCAACCATCACCTGCCCCGCTTGCCCCAGGCATCCCCCTGGCCTCACCCCACCCGAGATCGATCCAGGGGTGCGGCTGTCTTGGGTGAGCCGCGCCCCGGCTAGGGCAGGCAAACCGAGGCGCGCGGAGTCGCGGGCAGCCCCGGGGTCAGTGGATGCCCCGGTGGCCTCCGGCGTCTAGGTACAGAACGCTGCCGTGCAGCAGGTCTGCCTCTGGATCGAGCAGCAGCGTCACTCCCCAGGCGATCTCGTCCGCGGTAGGCAAGCGCCGCAGCGACGTCGCCTCGACGTATGTCTGCCAGACCTCGTCAAATGGCCTGTTGCTCTCCGCTGCCACGCCCTCGGCGATCTTGCGCAGTCTCGGGGTGTCCGCGGGGCCAGGGCTGATCGTGTGCGTGGTGATGCCGCGCGGGCCGTAGATGAGGCTGAGCTGCCGCATCAGGTTGAAGACCCCGGCGTTGATGGCACCGGGGCCGGCCTCGCCGGCGCGCGGCTCGAGGCCGAGCGATCCGGCGAACGTGACGAGCCTCGAGCCACGCCGCAACGAGCCGCTTACCCCCCGGACGAGACGTAGCAGGCCGCCCAGCTTCACGTTGGCGCCGACCGCCAGCAGATCTGGGTCGATGACCTCGGCGGATCCGCGAACCGGCAGGCCGGCGGCGAGCACGGCCATCCGCACAGGCCGTCCGGCTACCGCGTTCGCCAGCAGGCCGATCGACGAGTTGGAACTGATGTCAGCGACGCAAGTGGACACCGCGGCCGATTCGCCGGCCAGCGCATCCAGAGCGTCGGCCTGCCTGGCCACCGCCAGAACCCGCAGGCCGCGTTCGGTCAGCCGCCTGGTGACCGCGCTGCCGATGGTCCCGGTGGCGCCGACGACGACGCACAGCTCGGCGTCGGTCATGTACTGCCGGGGTCCTGCGCGGCCGCCGCGCGCGCTGCGATGTCCTCAGCTCGCGCTACATCGGCCGGGACCCCCCCGATCCCCCATGCGTGCGGCGGGAACTGGGTGATGTACGTCCGGACCCGTTCGATGGGGGTGTCGAGAATCTCCGCGACCAGGGCCGCGACTCGCTCGTGCAGTTCCCGTATCATCTCGGGCTTTCGGCCCTCCATGATGTCGATGCGAACTAGGGGCATGATTCCTCCTTCTTCTCGGATGCGGGGGTCAGGCCGTGCGGGGCGTCAGGCCACGTGGGCGTCAGACGCGCAGGGCAGGCCGCGGGGGGCGTCAAGGCCGCGCGGGGCCTCAGGCCGCGGGGCCTCAGGCCGCGGGGCCTCAGGCCGCGGGGCCTCAGGCCCCGCGCGGGGGCTCAGTCCTAGCCGCGAACGCGCCTCGTCGAACGCCAGCTGCGGGGCGGCGTAGGAGACCTCGATCGCCTGGAGGCCCGCTGCCGCGCCGGCTGCGGCGTTCCAGGGCATGTCATCGAGGTACACCACCTCGGACGGATCGAGCTGAAGGGCTGCCGCTCCCGCCGCGAATGCCCGCGGGTCGGGCTTCAGCACCCCTGTCACTGACGCGTCGACGATGACGTCGAAAGGCTTGAGCCACTCTTGTTGCTCCACCCATTCCCGCCCGTGGAAGTCGGCGAGATCGTTCGTGAGGGCACCGAGCGGGATGCCGGCCGCGCTGGCGTCGGCCATCAGCGCGACGCAATCAGCGTCGAGCCAGTCCGCGTCGGGCCGGTCGTACATCCGGTTAATCATCGTCCTGGTGTCCCACTGCTCACCGATGGCGGCCCCTAGCTCGGCCGCGCGCTGCGCCCAGTAAGCCCGCTCGCTGATCTCGCAGCGGAGCATCCGCTGCCAGAGTTCGTCGTGCTCGGTACCTATCGCCAGAGCTGTCACGGTGGGCCGGAGCCGCGGCTCGGAGTTAGCGAGAGCCTCAGCCAGAACCGTTGCGGGACGCAGGATCACGCCACCGATATCGAGCAGCAATCCGCGTGCAGTCGCCAACTGTCCTCCCTCCGCCCGGAGCCAGTCTCAGTTCAGTGCGCCGGCTCACGACACTACGTCGTCACTGACGCTCGAATAGCGATGCTGTCCCGCAGCGCGGAACGACTCTCTTGCCGGATGGCGGCACCCAACCCACACTGTGACGTACGACACAGTCCGCTCAACCCTCTTGCGGATGGCACCCCGGTCGTTGCGGAGCACCGGCCACATTTAACGCTGCGACACAGGCGCCCAGCGTGAACGGAGGAACCATGCCCAGTCTGGCCCGGTCCGAGTGGTACGACCTCACCAGGGACATGAACTGGACCCTGTCCTACGTGGACCAGGAAGAGGCCTGGCCCCAGGACCTGTCGAACACCTACGGCATCCCGGCCGAGAAGTGGTGGGGCTGGGATGAGCCCTACAAGGTCACCTACTCCGAGTACGTGCATAACCAGGTAGGCAAGGACGCCGGCGTGTACTCGGTGAACTCGGTGATCGGCCGGTCCCGGATGTTTGACGAGCTGGACCCGGGATGGAAATCAGCGATAGTCGCACATTACGGTGCAATCGCCGTGCCCGAGTACATCGCGGGCCTCGGGGAGTCCCGGATGGGCCGCTTCGGCCGGGCCGCCGCGTGGCGCAACATGGCCACCTTCGGCTGCCTGGACGAGACCAGGCACGGACAGATCCAGACCTACTTCCCGTACACCCTGCTCAATAAAGAACCGCGGATGGACTGGGCGCATAAGGCGCTGCACACCAACGAGTGGGGCGCGATCGCGGCCCGGCACCTGTTCGACGACATGTTCACCGCCAATGACGCGGTATCCACCGCGATCCAGCTCACCTTCACCTTCGAGACCGGCTTCACCAACCTGCAGTTCCTCGGCATGGCCGCGGATGCGATGAACGTCGGCGACCTCGACTTTGGCGCGCTGATCTCCTCCATCCAGACCGACGAGGCCCGGCACTCCCAGCAGGGCGAGCCGACGATAAAAATCCTGGTGGAGAACGGCCAGAAGGAGGTCGCGCAACATCTAGTTGACCACATGTTCTGGCGGAGCTGGCACGTCTTCGCCCTGCTCACCGGGATTTCGATGGACTACTACACGCCGCTGGAGCACCGCACCCACTCGTTCAAGGAGTTCATGAACGAGTGGATCAACAAGCAGTTCATCGACCAGTTCAGGGACTTCGGCCTGGAACGGCCGTGGTACTGGAACGAGCAGTTCCTCGGCGAACTCGAGTGGTACCACCACGCGCTGCACCTGGGCATCTGGACCTGGCGGCCCACCGTGTGGTGGAACCCGGACGCCGGGATGTCCGGCGCCGAGCGGGAGTGGCTGGAGGAGAAGTACCCGGGCTGGAACGACTCGTTCGGCAAGTACTGGGACGTGATCACGGCGAACGTCCGGGCCGGCAAGCCGGAGCTGACCCTGCCGGAGACCTTCCCGATGGTCTGCAACATGTGCCAGATCCCGGTGGTGTCGCCGGCCGGGTACGCCGCCGGCTTCCTGAAGAGCCCGGCGCCGCTCCTGCTTGACCTAGAGGGACGCAGGTACACGTTCTGCTCCGAGCCCTGCAAGTGGATCTTTGAGCAGAGCTCGGCCAGGTTCAAGGGTCACCTGGGCATCATCGACCGGTTCCTCGGCGGCCTCATCCAGCCCCCGGACCTCGGCGGGGCGCTGGCCTACATGGGCCTGTCCCCCGAGGAATGCGGCCAGGATGCCACCAACTACGCCTGGGCGCGCGAGAACGGGAAGGCCTGACGATGGCGCTGTTTCCGGTACAGGGAATCTTCGAGGGCGACTTCGTGGTGCTCCTGGTGCCCGTCGATACCGACGACCCGATGACGGTGGTGGCCGAGAAGATCGCGCACCACGTGGTCGGCCGCCGAGTGGCCGCGCAGGACAGGCCGATGCGGATCCGCCGCCAGGGCGAGTTCGTCGCGGACGAGGTCACGGTCGCCGAAGCGAATCTCGCCCCGCTGGACGTGCTCGAGGTCGTGTACGCGTGAGCACGGGCACCGATGCCGCTGTCCGCTGGGTGGACGCGGTGGACCTGGGCGAACTGTGGGAGGGCGACATCCTCGACGTCCAAGTGGCCGATGAGCCGGTCCTGCTCGTGCACCTGCCGGGCGGCGAGGTCAGGGCCTACCAGGGGATGTGCCCGCACCAGGAGATGCCGCTGGCCGACGGAGACTTCGATGAGGACTCCGGCGTGCTGGTGTGCATGGGTCACCTCTGGGAGTTCGACCTGCGGGCCGGCGTCGGCATCAACCCAGCCGGGTGCCGGCTGTATGCCTACCCGGTCGAGGTCACTGGCGACCGCGTCAGGGTCGGCATCCCGCAAGACGGCCTGCGTCATCACAACCGCTGCCCTGGCATCTGAGCGCCAGCACGTGAGGAAGGCATCATGACGACGAACACGCACGTGAAGATGGTCGGCCCGGTGATCCGCGGGGTCGACGGCGAGTTGGCGGACGCGGTGATCGAGGCCATCGAGGCCGACAACCCGGGCTCCGATGTGACGGTGGAGGACGCGGGAGGCTACATCCGTATCGGTGTCCCGCAGCGGTGCCGACTGAGCCGGGCCAGCCTGGAGGACGCCCTGGGCCGCAGCTTCGAGCTCTCCGAGCTTGAGCCGTCGCTGTCGGCGTTCGCCGGCCGGATAAAGGTTACCGACGACGAGATGCTCTGGTACCTGGAAAGGCAGGACTGACCGATGGCGAACAGATCACCCAGGACACAGAAGACCTGGAGCCTGCTCGGCGACGTCCGGCGCAAGCCCAGCACGTACGAGGTGACCGCGGCGCGCTTCCACTACCACTTCCGCAAGGAACCGGCGCCGTTCGAGCTCGATCCCGGCATGCCGCTCAACCTCTGGTACCTGAAATACCGCGAGGGCTCCCCGTTCCAGGTGGACGACTGGGAGGAATTCCGCGACCCGTACAAGCTCACCTACAAGGACTACGTCGCGCTCCAGCACGACCGCGAGACCTACCTTGACCTGCTCATCGACACGCACGAGGCGACGAGCTCGGTAACGCGCCTTGACCCGGCCTGGGTGGCCACGCTGCGGGAATTGTTCGTGCCGCTGCGGTTCCCGCTGCACGTGCTACAGATGACCGGCCTGTACGTCGGGCAGATGGCGCCGTCGTCCTTCATCACCAACGCCGCCCACTTTGGCGCCGCCGACGAGATGCGCCGGGTGCAGCGGATCGCGTACTGGACGAAGGTGCTCGCCAACGCGCACGGCGACGAGTTGGCGACCACTGCGCTGGCGCGCGGCGCCTGGGAGAATGACCCGGCCTGGCAGCCGCTGCGCCGCGCCTGCGAGCAGTTGCTGGTCACTCACGACTGGGGGGAGGCGTTCGCCGCGCGCAACCTGGCGGTGAAGCCGGCCCTGGACGCCCTGCTGAACTCCCAGCTCGCGGACCTGGCCCGGCGCAACTCCGACGAGTTCCTGGCGCTGCTGTTCACCGAGTTCGGTGTCGACTCTCAGCGCAGCCAGGACTGGTCGTCGGCACTGGTCAGGTACGCGCTTGAGCACCGGCCCGAGCTGCGGGAAGTGCTGACGGGCTGGCTCGGCGCGTGGCAGCCTCGGGTGGTCGAGGCTACTGAGCCCCTCGCCGCGATATTCGCTACGGCTCCCGCCGCGATGGCCACCGACGATGTGATTGGCGCGGTGCGCGAACAGCACCGGGCCTATCTGGAGCTCTGCGGGCTCTGACGCGCGCCATGCTACGACGTCGCCAGAATCAGCAGCCGTTCGGAAGATATTGGCTTGTCTTTAAAGCGCGTCGCCGCGCAGGGAGAAGTGCGCCAGCCGTCGCGCTGCCACCGTAAGCGTCGCGACCGTCACGATCGCCCCCATGACCACCGCCGTGGTCAGGCTCAGGCCGGCGTGCAGGGTCGCGTCGTGGGCGATCGAGTTGGCGATGCCCAGCGAGTAGTGACCGATGGACAGCTCGCGCGCGCCGCTGACGAGGTTGCCCAGCAGCCCCTCCCAGAACAGCACGTAAAGCAGCCCGACGGCGATCGCCCGGGTGGTGACGGCGGAGATCATCACGAACAGGGCGTTGTAGATCACCGATCCGGCCAGTGCGCCGACGAAGAGCCCGATCGCGAGCTTGGTCGCGCCGCCGGTGGCGATGAGCCCGGCCACCAGCATGGGCACCGCCACCAGCAGCATGGTCAGGCCGGCCGCGACGACGAACTTGGTCACGATGACCGAGGACCGGCGCACCGGCGTGGCCAGCAGGTGAATGATGCTGCCGTCGTCGATCTCGGCGCCGAGAACGCTGGTGCCGATGATCAGCGCGGTGAGCGGAAGCACCACGGTGAAGCCGAAGGTGCCGAGTATGACGCTCGGCCAGTTGGGGGACGCCGAACCGGCGGCCTTGAGCGCGAGCGTGACGAGGATGAGGATCACTGACGGGAGCGCGAAGATCAGCGCCCGCCTGCGGCCCATCGTGGCGCGCAGGGTGATCGAGGCGACCGTTCCGTTGAACAAGCCGGACATGGGAATCACTGCCCCCTGTGGTGGGTGAAGCTGTGGTGGGTGAAGGCTCGTCATGATGCGAGCAGGTAGGAGAAGACGCTTTCCAGCGACTCGTCGGCGGGGAGCAGTTCGAGCAGCCGGATGCCATGTTCGCGGCTGAGCACCGCGACCTCGCGGCAGAAGGCGCCGTAGTCGGACGCTCGCACCTGGAGTCCCTTGGCGGTCAGTTCCACGCCGGTCACCGCCGGGCGGCCGATCAGGGTGGCGCCGAGCAGCCGGTCGTCGGACGAGCGGACCATGAAGACGTGCGGCCTGCTGGTCATGAGCCGCCGGATCGCCCGGAAGTCACCCGAAGCCGCCAGCCGTCCCGCGACGACCACCTGGATGGTGCCGGACAGCCGCTCGACCTCTTCGAGGATGTGCGAGCTGAACAGGATAGTGCGGCCTTCGGCGCCGAGTTTGTCGAGCAGGTCCATCATGTGCAGCCGCTGCCTCGGATCCATCCCGTTGAACGGCTCGTCGAGCAGCAGGACTTGGGGGTCGTGCACGAGCGCGGCGGCGACCTTGATCCGCTGCCGCATGCCCTTGGAATAGGTGGAGATCCGGCGGTCGGCGGCGGCCGCCATGTCCACCATGGCGATCGCCCGGCCAACGGCGCCGTCAGCGTCGGCGAGCTTATGCAGTTTCGCGGTGGCGCGGACGAACTCCAGCCCGGTCAGTACGGCGTAGACCGAGTCGCGCTCGGGAACCAGGCCGAGCGTGCGGTAGATGCCGGGGTTGTGCCAGCTCGGCGCGCCACCGACGGTCAGGGTGCCCCGGGATGGCTCGAGGAACCCGCTGATCATGTGCAGGATGGTTGACTTGCCCGCGCCATTCGGCCCGAGCAGCCCGGTGACGCCGGGCCCGATGGTCATGGTGACGTCATTCACCGCGACCACGTTGCCGTACCAGTGGGACACGCCCGTCAGCTCGATCGTGCTCATGCCGCTGCCGCCTTCCGGTACCGTACGGCCAGGATCGCGAAGCTCGCCGCGAGGAGCACAAGGAACATCACGACGTAGGCGGCCCCGTAGCCGCCAGGCGGCGACATCGGGCCGACGGCCTTGTCGCCGAACCACTGCCTGACGCCGTCCAGCACGGTGAACGGGCTGAGCAGCCCGGCCAGCCGCTGGCCTGGCGACGGGCCGCCGGGCACGAACGGCCCGCCGCGTCCGCCCGCGATCTGGTAGATGAGCTGGGATAGCGTCCAGGTGAGGAAGAAGTAGATCGCGATCGCGCCGGTCGCATAGGCGCGTCGCCCGCTCAGCGAGGCGAGGGCCAGGCCGATCGCCGCTACCAGCACTGCCCACATCAGCCCGATAAGCAGGCCGCCGGCCAGTCCCTTGGTCTCGCTCCAGATCCCGCTGTGGCCTTTGGCTGAGACGATCGTGCCGAGGTAGAGCAGCACCAGCGGGATCTCGATCATCGCCAGGCAGGCCATCGTGAACGCGACGTATTTCGCGAGCGGATAGTCGCCCCTGCGCATCGGCCGGGAGAAATAGAGCGGCAGCACGCGGCTGCGCAGGTCCCGGGAAACGAGCTCGGGTGCCTGAACCGCCACGAAGATCGTCAGGACCACGACCCGCAGCGCGAACGTATACGTGCTGTAGGAGACGACCCGCGTCCCCCCTTTCGCCACCATGACCGCGTTCACGACGGCGGGCAGGCAGATGGCGATGAAGGCTATGACCGGCACGATCTTGGCCTTGGGACCCCTGCCTATTCCGAACGAAGACCGGAAACTGTGCCAGCAAAGCGACCGGACGATCTGTACCCGGCCAAGTCGCGGGCCATCGTAGCGGCGATAGCCGCGGTCGTGGATGACACCATCCGCGCCCGCTGTCGGCCGGTCTGCCCTGGCCAGCGCGCCGTCAGCGGACATCGGACACCTCCGTCATCAGGTAGTCGGGCTCCGCGCCAGGTTCGACAGCGTCGCGGAACAGCTCTTCGATGCTGTGCCGCCGCTGCTCCAGTCGTCCGAGCGGCAGGCCGAGATCGGCGACCGCGTCGCGGACCGCGTCGTAGGTGGCATCGCCCGCCAGCGGCACGAGCAGCGCCCGCTGGTGCTGCCTGGGGTCGAGCCCGCGTTTCGCGAGCTCGTCGGCCAGCACTGCCAGGCCCTCTTCCACCTCGACAAGCAGCACCCGGCTGACCTCGGTGAAGCTGGTGATGGTGTCGGCACGCAGCAGCCGCCCCGCCTCGATCGCCACCAGGTTGTCGCAGATTCGCTCGATCTCGCCGAGCAGGTGCGAGGCGACGACGATGGAGATGCCAAACTCCGTGCCGATCCGGGAGATGAGCTCGAGCATCGACCCGCGGCCGGCCGGATCGAGCCCGTTCGTCGGCTCGTCGAGCAGCAGCAGCCGCGGATCCCCCACCAGCGCCTGGGCCAGCTTCACCCGCTGCTTCATGCCGGTGGAGTAGGTGCCGATCTGGCGGTACCGCTCCTCGTGCAGTCCGACGTGGCGCAGCGATTCGGCTGCCCGCTCCTTCGCCGCGGTGGCGGGCAGGCCGGACATCCGGCCCAGGTGGGTGACGAATTCGGTGGCGCTGACGTCAGGCGGCAGGCAGTCGTGCTCAGGCATGTAGCCGATCAGGGTCCTGATCTGCTCACCTTCGAGCTGGCAGTCGTGGCCAAGCACCTTCGCCCTGCCCTTTGTCGGCTCGAGCAGGCCGAGCAGGATCTTGATCAGGGTGGACTTGCCCGCGCCGTTCGCGCCGACCAGGCCGGTGATGCCGGACGGCACGGTGACCGTGAGCCCGTCGAGGGCAGTCACGTTGCCTGGATACCGTTTGGTCAGCACCTGCGTCTCGATGACCGCGCCTTCGGCGCCTGTGGTCATGGCCTGTCCTCGCTTTCGGTTGCCGCGTGCTTGCTTTCGTGCTGGCTTTCGTGTTTGCCGCATGCTGGCCGGCCTGGCTGGGCCGGCGCCCCCGTAGCGGCGTTTCCCCAAGCCTGGCCTGAACCATGATCACAGTCGTCACCCGGCAGGGGGATCTTCTTTCTCCGGTCGGGCGACGGAGCGGCCTGTGATGATCCTGCGGGCCTACACCTACAGGCTGACGTCAAGGCGGCCAGCTGCGGTTACCGTAGGTGCGTGAGTACCCAGTGGCAGGCACCGCCGCCAGTCAGGCCGCGGCCGCCGCTAACCAAGCGGCTGCGGGCGAAACACTGGGTCGCGCTTGACTGTCTCGCCGCGGCTTTGTGCGCCCTCGTACTGTTCCTGAGCCTGCGCAGCACACTGCTCCTTGGCGACACACCGCTGCCTGGCAACCCGGCCTCGCGCTTGCCCTGGCACGGGCTGCTGATATTGCTGCTCGCCATCGCCTTGTCGGCCCCGGTGGCACTGCGCCGCCTCAGGCCCCTCGTCGCCCTCGGCGCGGCCGTGGCAGTAGCCACGCTCGCCATTGCGGCGGTCCCGATCAGCTTCGCCCCGACGCTCCTGATACCTGCCGCCTACGTGCTCCACGTGGTGGCTGCCGGTTACCGGCGCCAGATAGCTGTCGGCGCGCTCGCCGCGGTGCTCGCGGTGCTCGGGATCGAGGGGCTTGTCGTCCTTTTGTCGAGCGGACATCAGGTGGGGAACGCGATCTCGGTTTCCTTTGTCGTGATCATCATCTGGATGGTGGGCTACGCGGCCGGGCAGCGTCGCGCGTACGCCGCGCAGCTTCAGGACCAGGCGGCAACCGGCGCCGTCACCGAGGAGCGGCTGAGGATCGCCAGGGAACTGCATGACGTGATCGCGCACAGCATGACCGTGATCGCGGTGCAGGCGGGATACGGCCACCACGTCATCGACACGAAGCCGGCCCAGGCACGGGAGGCACTCGGGGCCATCCAGGCGACAAGCCGCGAGGCTCTCGCGGAAATGCGGCACATGCTCGGCGTACTGCGCCAGGCCAACCCGGCGCCCGCTGGACCCGGCGGTGCGGCGGATCACCTCGGCGATGCCACGGCGCGCGGCGCAGCGGCCACGGCGCCAGCGGCGGCGAAGCGGGGCAGGAACGAACAGCCGACGCCGGATGGGTCCGGAAGGAACCGCCGTGTGCGCGGCGGCGTGGGGGGCACTGGCAGCGCGGGGGGCAGCAGCAGCGCGGGGGGCAACGGCACGGGGGGCAACGGCACGGGGGGCAACGGCAGCGCGGGGGGCAACGGCAGCGCGGGGGGCAATGGCAGCGCGGGGGGCAATGGCTCTGGGGCTGACGACGTGACGCGGGAGACGGCTCCGCTACTGCCCGCGCCTGGCCTGGCGGACCTGGACAGGCTGGTGGCACGGATCGCCAACGCGGGCGTCGTGGTGGATCTCCGGGTGCACGGCAGCCGCAGGGAGCTACCACCGGGGATCGACCTGGCGGCGTTCCGCATCGTGCAGGAGGCCCTGACCAACGTGGTCAAGCACGCGGACACGCCCTCCTGCACGGTCACCGTCACCTACCACAGGGACGAACTGTCCGTCGAGATCACCGACGACGGGCGCGGCCACCAGGTCCCGGCCGCCGCGGGCGCCCACGGACCAGGCTCGTGGGCCGCAGTGGCAGCCGAAGTGCCAGGCGGCCATGGCCTGATCGGAATGCGAGAGCGGGTCAACCTCTATGGTGGCGATCTGACCGCGGCGCCGCTGCCGGTGCGAGGCTTCCGGGTGGCCGCGCGGCTGCCGACGGGAGATGCCGCGTCATGAACCTCCGGGTGGTCGTCGCCGACGACCAGGCCCTCGTCCGGGTCGGGTTCAGCGGCATCATCGCCGCCACCCCGGGCTTCACCGTCGTCGGCGAGGCCGGGAACGGCGCCGAGGCTGTCGAGGCGGCCCGCAAGACCCGGCCCGACGTCATCTTGATGGACATCCGGATGCCGGTCATGGACGGCATCGAGGCCACCCGCCAGATCACCGGCGCGGCCGATACCCAGGATGTGCGCGTGCTCATCCTGACGACCTTCGACCTGGACGAGTATGTCTACGCCGCACTGCGGGCCGGTGCCAGCGGCTTCCTGCTCAAGGACACCATGCCAGTCGATCTGCTGAATGCCATCCGGGTCATCGCGGCTGGTGACGCGCTCCTTGCCCCCAGCGTCACGCGCCGCCTGCTCGGCGAGTTCTCCCGCCGGCCTGACCTGGCGCCGCCGCAGGCCCCGGCATGCGGGGCGGAGCTGAAGGATCTCACGGACCGGGAAAGGGAAGTTCTCACCCTCGTCGCCCAGGGCCTGTCAAACGCCGAGATCGCTGGCCAGCTGAGCATCAGCCCGGCGACCGCCAAGACGCATGTGGGCCACCTGCTGACCAAGCTGGGCTGCCGTGACCGCGTACAGCTCGTCATCATCGCCTACCGCGCCGGGCTCGTCCCCGCCGCGTAGCCAGCTCGGCGCGGTACTGCCCGGAACCGTACTGGTCAGGCACCCCGCGTCCCGCCGTCAGTGCGCAGGACGCGGGCGATGGTGCGGGCCGCGGTCGTCACGTCGTCGCTGGCGGCTATCCGTTCGGCGGTGGGCCAGAAGTACCAGTCGGCTTGGGCGTACACCCGCTGGGGTGGCATGGGTTTCCCCAGGCCGCAGATCTCCAGGTGGGGCAGCCTGCCCTGGGGGGTGATGAGCTTTGCCCGCAGGCCCCGGCCGGTCAGCTCGGCGGCGAGTGTCTCCAGTTCGGCCTGTCCCGTGTCGTCGTCCTCGGGATGGGCTGGCGTGGTGACCCCCGGTGTGTTCAGTTCGCGTTCGAGGCGGTCTGTGCCGGGCCAGGGCAGCCGGGCCCAGACCAGGCGGCCGGCCGCGTCTCCGGTGATCCCCCAGTTCGCAGGTCCGGCGACGGCCTGCACGAGGTCCAGTCCGTGCCCGGTCCGGATCTGGCAGGCGCGGGTCTTCCAGGGGCCGCCGTCGTCCTCGACGGCGATGTAGATGTAGGCGTCCTCGCTGACCTCGGTCCGGACGGTGAACGTCCCTCCGGGGGCGCCTGACCTGCTGTGCAGCACGGCGTTCGCCGAAAATTCTGATCCCAGCGCTATCGCGTCGTCGGCTCGCGGGCAGCCCGCCAGGGCCTTTCGGAGAAAGGCGCGAGTTTCATCGACAAGCACGGAAAGTCGGGGCGGTGAACGTGAACCTGACGAGCGCCACGTGGCGCAAGAGCAGCCTCAGCGGCAACAACGGCGGCGATTGCGTCGAGGTCGCGGCTGCGCTGGGCAGGCAGACAGGCCGCGGTCACCTGATCGCTATACGGGACTCGAAGGACCCTGAGGGTCCGGTCCTGGCATTCGGGTCTGGCGAGTGGCGGGTGTTCACCGACCAGGTGAAGGCCGGCGCGCTCGGCCTAGGCTGAGGCTGCGGTAAGTCGTTCATGTAGGGGGGCATCCCTGCGTCTGGGGGTACCCCCCTTTACGCTGCCTGCGGTGCGAGGAGCGTCCATGCCGCGACGAGATGCGGGAGAGGCTCCGAAGCAAACGCCCCGGGCTCACGCCGGTCTGTTCGCCGTAGCTGGCTAACCTCGATTACAGGCGGTCCTGCTTGCACGGGCGAGCGACCTGGGCGACCGTGACGTTCGGCCGCGGGTGGCTGGCGGCGGGCTCGACTGAGGCGCGCATCCGTTCGGCATAATTCTTCGGATCTAGACCTCTCGCGCGCATATCAGCGGCAATCCCCGCGGCGAGGGGCTGAACGCAGCCCGCGCCTAGGGGTGCGGCTGGGCCGGCCACCGGCCATGACGGCTGGGCAGATCAGGCACGCCCGGATCTAGACCTCTCGCCGCTGAGAAGCACGGTTCTCTCAGGGAGTGTTTTGCTCCGCAAGCAGGTTGCCGACTTGCGGGACTTTGTAGTAGACCCCAACAGAGGTGCAGGTAGTCGTGGACGGGCAGGACACGCCGTACAGAGCGCTGGACCGCGACTCGGGTGGGTCAGTGCGCGAACTCGCCGTGGTAGTACTCGAAGACAAAGCCGATCGTCGTGGAAACGACGCACAGCATGCCGATCAGGAACAGCCACCACCCGATCGCGACACCAAGAGCCGCCAGGCCGCAGGAGAGACCAAGGAAGAGTGGCCACCAGCTGTGCGGGCTGAAGAACCCGATCTCCCCGGTGCCCTCCTCGATCTCCCCCGCTGGGTCATCCTCGGGTCGCTTGGGTAGCCGTCGGCCGGTGAACAGGACATAGAACCCGGTCAGGAACGCGAGCCCGACGGCCAGCGCGAGGGCAGTGGTGCCGGTCGGATCGTGGGAGAAATACCAGTACACGATGTCCGCGCCGGCGAAGAATACGGCGCAGCCGATGAACAGGCCACCTTCTACCTTCATCCGCTACCTCCCCGGTACTGCTAGTGGACCGCGCGGGCCGGCCGCGCGGCGATGCGTTCGCGCTACTCGGGCGCCGAGACGGATTGCTTGATCCCCAGCGAGGCCCGGCCCTGCTTGACGTTCGGGTAGTGCAAGTCGAACGCGGGCCGCTCAGACCTGATCCGCGGGATCTTGGTGAAGTTATGCCGCGGCGGCGGGCAGGATGTCGCCCACTCGAGCGAGTTGGCGAACCCCCACGGGTCGTCGGCCGTGACCCGCTCACCGAAGCGCGCCGTCTTGTACACGTTGTACAAGAAGAAGAACGTGGACGCGCCAAGTATGAAGGAGCTGACGCTGGAAATATCGTTCAGCGTGGTCGCGATAGCCGGCAGGTCGGGATAGTGGGCGATGCGGCGAGGCATGCCGATCACGCCAAGCCAGTGCTGCACAAGGAAGGTCCCGTGAAATCCAAGGAATAGCGTCCAGAAGTGCAGCTTGCCCAGCCTGCTGTCCAGCATCTTGCCCGTCATCTTGGGCCACCAGAAGTAGAAGCCGGCGAACATGGCAAATACCACGGTGCCAAACAGGACGTAATGGAAGTGCGCCACGACGAAGTAGGAGTCGCTGACGTGGAAGTCCAGCGGCGGCGAAGCCAGGATGATGCCGGTGAGCCCGCCGAACAGGAAGGTTACGAGGAACCCGACGGCGAACAGCATCGCGGGCTCGAACGTGAGCTGGCCGCGCCACATCGTGCCGACCCAGTTGAAGAACTTCACCCCGGTCGGGATGGCGATCAGGAAGGTCATGAACGAGAAGAACGGCAGCAGGACGGCGCCCGTGGTGAACATGTGGTGCGCCCACACAGTCATCGACAGCCCCGCGATCCCGATCGTCGCACCGACCAGGCTCTTGTAGCCAAAGAGCGGCTTGCGGCTGAACACCGGAATTACCTCGGTGATGATGCCGAAGAAGGGCAACGCGACGATATACACCTCGGGATGGCCAAAGAACCAGAACAGGTTCTGCCAGAGCAACGCGCCGCCGCTGGAGGCATCGAACACATGCGCGCCGAGCTTGCGGTCGATCTCGAGGACGAGCAGCGCCGCGGCGAGCACGGGGAAGGCCAGCAGCGCGAGCACGCTGGTGAGCAGGGCGTTCCAGGTGAACATGGGCATCCGGAACATGGTCATGCCGGGGGCTCGCATGCAGAAGATCGTCGTGACGAAGTTCACGCCGCCCAGGATCGTGCTGAAGCCGGAAAGAGTCAGGCCCATGATCCACATGTCCGCGCCGATTCCCGGCGAGTACACGGAGCTTGTCAGCGGGGCGTAGGCATACCAGCCAAAGGAGGCTGACCCGCCTGGCGTCAGGAAGCTGAAGACCAGGATGAGCCCGCCGAAGGTGAACAGGTAGTAGCTGAGCAGGTTAAGCCTCGGGAAGGCCACGTCCGGCGCGCCGATCTGAAGCGGCATGATCACGTTCGTGAACCCGACGAACAAGGGAGTGGCGAAGAGCAGCAGCATGATCGTGCCGTGCATGGTGAACAGCTCGTTGTACTGCTGGTCAGAGACGATGTGATTGTTCGGGCCCATGAGCTGCGCCCGCATGATCATCGCCAGGATGCCGGCGAAGAGGAAGAAGCAGAATGACGTGATCAGGTACAGGTAGCCGATGACCTTGTGGTCGGTAGAAGACAGCCAGGCCGCGAGTATTGAGCCCTTGCGGGGGCGGCTCAGCGACGGGAAATCGGTACCGGTGCCGTAGGAGCCAGTCGCGGTCACTGCGCACCTCCCGCCTTTTGCTGCGCCTGTTTGGCGATCATGAACTGGTGAAACTGCTGCGGAGTCACAATCTTCACCTTGAAGAGCATCAGGCTGTGATAGACGCCGCACAGCTCAGTGCAACGGCCTATGAACGTGCCGGTCTTGGTGGCGGTGATTTGGAAGTAATTCGTATGGTCGGGGATCACGTCCCGCTTGAATACGAACACCGGCACCCAGAAGGAATGCACGACATCCGTCGAATTCAGGGTGAACTTGACGGTCTCGTTCTCGGGGATGACCAGCTCGGGCAGCGGTCCCGGGTACGGCTGGCCGGTCAGCGTCACGTCGCCGGCCGCAGAACCAGGCACTTTGTACTGCGGGTAGCCAAACTCCCAGCTCCACTGGAACCCGGTCACGTTGACGGTCACGTCGGGATGCGCGGAAACCGCGTCGACGTAGTTCTCGTCCCGCGCGGTGAAGTAGAACAGCACGGCGACGAGGATGAACGGGACGACGGTGTAGACGATCTCGATCGGCAGGTTGTAGCGCACCTGGGGCGGCAGCTCATCGGTGCGCTTGCGGTGGAAGATGCACGCCCAGAGGATCAGCCCCCAGACCACGGCCCCGACGGCGAGCGCCGCGACCCACGACCCCTGCCAGAGGGTGAGCATTACCTTGCCCTGCTTGGTCACCGGTACTGGCCAGCCCAGCCGGGTGAGCTGGTTCGAGGTGCAGCCGGATAGGGCAAGCATGAGCACGACTAGCGCGGCGGCCGACACGGCGCGACGGCGCGAGCGCCCGGGGCGCCCTGAGCCGGCGGCCGCCTCGGCGACATGCTGCGCCGGGCCGGCGCAGCCAGAGTCTGGCGGCAGGCCACGGCCAGGATCTGGCCCAGCGCAGCCAGAATCCTCAAATACGGAAAGCCTGGGATCCGGCCGCACACAGCCGGAATCAGAGGCGATGGCCGACTCAAGGTGCGCGCTGCTGGCGCGTCCTTCGTGCGGCTCGCGGCGGATCGGACTCACTGATTGCCTTCCAAGGGATGACTACCTGCCCGCGAGCCTCCGAGCTGCTCGTGGCCGGTCGCGGCTCCTCCTACAGCGTGTCGTGGAAACAGTACCGCGAACCCTGGCAGGTGCATCAGCCGACCCCGTGCTTACCTCGCCGGGCTCCGGGTATCGCTATCGTCGGGTGCGGAGAACCCGAGCCGGGCAGCCGGTTCACCGTTTCTCCGTTTCTCCGGGGAATGATGCGCGCTTCGCGACAGGATGGACAGAGGTGACCATATGACCGCCGCGACGCCGCCCCCGCCCTCTCCGGCGCTGACCATCGATGCTCTCGGCCGCAAATGCCCCATCCCGATCATCATGCTCGCGGAGCGGATCAGGGAGGTGCCGATCGGCTCGGTCGTGTCCGTTCTCGCGGATGATCCAGCGGCACGAACCGACGTGCCGGCCTGGTGCGGGATGAAGTCCCAGGAGTTCGTGGTGGAGACGGCCCTGCCGCGCGGGTGGTCGTTCCTGGTCCGCCGCTGTTACTGATCCGCCTTCGGCCGGTGAACGGGATCCGGTGCCGACCGGCCCGGGTCCTGGGCAGCCTGCTGCCCGCCCCTGAGGTCCTCCGCCGAGCCGAAGCGGCCGGTGAACCGCGAATCGGATTCCCACCACGGCCGGTCGGACGTCCGGCCAGCCGGGCCAGCCGGGCCAGCCGGGCCAGCCGGGCCAGCCGGGCCAGCCGGGCCAGCCGGGCCAGCCGGGCCGGGCCAGCCGGGCCGGCCGGCAACCGAACCAGCCCCGGCGTCGGAGTGAACGGCGGCCTGGACGTTCCTCGTCTCAAGCTCCGCGTCCCGTGCATCCAGCTCTGCGTCGATCACGGCCGCTTCGGTCTCGTCCTCCCTGATCATGTGGATCAGCTGCGCCACAAGGAACGGAAGCCCTACCACGTCACCAAAGACCCACAGCGTTCCCCCGCCGAGCATCTGGTCGAACCGCAATCCGGGTCCCCAGGGCCTGGCCAGCGCCTGGTAGTAGGCGCCGCCGAGGAGGCGCGAGTCGCCTATCACCGCGATGCCGAGGATGGCGTCACCGATCACCTCGGCGGTCGTGATCCACAGTGACACGAGGTACGGATAGGCCGTTGGCACCGGATCCACCCGGATCAGGGTCCAGAAGAACACGAAGCCGGGCACCATCAGCGCCAGGTAGGTGAGTTCCCGCACCCCGCCGCTGTGGAAGTACGCGGTGTACCAGGACGTGAAATAGACGATGAACGGCACGGCGACGAGAACCAGGGTGCTGATCGCGGGAAAGGTCAGGACCCGGGCCGTCCGGCTGCGTATGGCGGCCTCAATGCGCTGCCCGGCCCACTCGGGCGCGGCCGCGATGGCCAGGGTGAGCGGCCGTCCCAGCGCGAGGAACAACGGCGTCACGAGCAGCAGCATGATCGTCTGCGCGGCCCGGGCGTAGAACAGGACGCCGGCATACACCCCCGTCCACCACATGGTGGCGATGACCAGCGTGCCCAGGCCGATGCCGAGGAACGCGATGTCGCGGGCCAGCGGCCATTGCTGCCCTGACCGCCGCACCCGCCTGGCCGCGGCCAGGTAACTCACGCCAAGCAGCAGCACGAGCGCGCACGCCCACGGGTCGAACGTCCAGGACGTGAAGGCGCGCGCCAGCGTGAGTTCGGGCGGCCCGTGATAGCCGGCCGCGAGCGCAACTGACATGCCCGCCACGCTACCGTCGGCCAGTACCCGCCGACCACGCTGGGACGCGCGATCGGCGGCCCAGCTCATACCGCGCTCATACCGCGCGTACGCGGCCGGCTACGCGCGGCGCCTACAGCCAACAAACTTCATATCGGCGCGGCCAGCCTCTTGCGGGGACAGGGTGAGAGGCGAGAGCGTACGGCTAGCTGACCTGGTAACCCAGGCCGGGCAGCTGCATGTCCCTTCGGCTCTCGAGGGGACCAGCCGGGCCATAACGAAAGGACTGTGCATTGCCACAAGTACCACGGCTGAGACTAGCCACGGCGGCAGCAGCGGCGGGTGCCCTGCTCGTCGGCGGGCTGACCGCGGCCACGGCCACCGCCGCGCAAGCATCCACCCACCGGAACTCGATCGCCGATACCCATCCCGCATGGGCGACCGGGCACGGGCCGGCGGTCACCAAGGGCACCGTGAACGCCCGCATCTACCTCGCCGGGCGTGACGCCGCCGGCCTGGCAGCGTACGCGGCCGCGGTTTCCAGCCCGAGCAGCAGCCTTTACCGTCATTACCTCAGCCCCGCGCAGGTACAGGCCAGTTACGGCCCGACCCGGTCTCAGGTTGCCGCGGTCACGTCGTGGGCCAGGTCCGCTGGGCTCACGGTGACCGGCGTGGATGGCCGGGTCGCGGGCTATGTGAGCACGCGCGGCTCGGTCGCCGCCGCGAGCCGGGCATTCGGCGTGCGGTTTGGCAGTTTCAAGGCCCCCAACGGCAGCTTCTACCGCGCGCCCGAGCAGACCGCCACTGCGCCGAGCTCGGTCTCCGGTGACGTTCTGACCATCTCCGGCCTCGACACCGCGCCGGATCTGATGAAGCAGCAGCTGCCGCCGCCGGGTTCCAACTACTGGATCGGGCACCCCTGCTCGCTCTACTACGGGCAGAAGGTCGCCACCAGCAAGCCCGCGGCCTACGGGGTACACCAGCCGTGGACCAACTGCGGATACACCCCCGCTCAGATCCGCGGCGCCTACGGCGTGACCGCCTCGCACATGACCGGCAAGGGCCAGACAGTGGCCGTCGTGGACGCGTACGCGTCACCGACCATGCTCATCGACGCCAACAAGTTCGCCAAGGCCGTTGGCGACAAGCCGTTCCGGGCCGGCCAGTACAGCCAGCACCTGGACAAGCCGTTCACGCTGGCGGGCAACGGCCCCAAGGGTTGCGGCGCGCAGGGCTGGTACGGCGAGGAGGCACTCGACGTAGAGTCGGTGCACGGTGAGGCACCGGATGCCAACGTGCGGTTCGTCGCCGCGGCAAGCTGTAGTGACAGCGACCTTGCCAACGCGCTCGCCTACATCGTGAACCATCACACGGCCAGCATCGTCAGCGACTCCTGGGGCGAGACCGCGGACTCGGCCACGCTCAAGCAGGTGTACGAGCTGATCTTCAAGGCCGGCGCAGCCGAGGGAATCGGGTTCTTCTTCTCCTCCGGTGACAACGGATACGAGTCCCCGGCGCAGGACTCCCTGTCGGACAAGATCCAGGTTGACTACCCCACGTCAAGCCCGTGGGTCACATCGGTGGGAGGCACCAGCCTGGCCATCGGCAAGAGCGACAACTACGAGTTCGAGACCTCCTGGGGAACGCTGCTCGACCCGCTCTCGTCCAATGGCACGCACTGGCAGTACCCGCGGCCAGGGAAGTACCCGGACTTCTACGACGGATCAAGCGGCGGCGGCGTGAGCACCGAGTACCAGCAGCCCTTCTACCAGAAGAGCGTGGTGCCCAGCTCACTGTCCGAGCACCTGCCGGACGGCACGCACAGCCTGGTGCCGATGCGCGTGGTGCCCGACGTTTCGGCGCTCGCCGACCCGAGCACCGGCATGCTGGTCGGCCAGACCACGCTACAGCCGAACGGGAAGACCTACGCCTTCTCGCTCAGCCGCATCGGCGGCACGTCCGTTGCCTGCCCGACGTTCGCCGGCATCGAGGCGGACGCGCAGCAGGCCGCAGGCTATCCGCTGGGCTTCGCCAACCCGGTGATCTACGCCAGGGCTGGCAGCGGCGCGTACCACGACGTGACCGACACCCCGTTCGGTCCCGGCGTGAGCATCGCGGAGGTCCGCAGCAACTACACCAATCCCGACACCAAGCAGGGCCCGCTGGTCGACTACCTGCGGACCCTGGGCATCGACGGTGAGGGTGCGGCAGCACTGCACGCGGTCACGGGCTACGACGACGCCACCGGCGTCGGGTCACCTGCCCTGTACGTCCAGTCCTACGGATTGCGGAAGTGACTGACTGAGTCTCCAGTCAGATCAGCGCAGCGGGCGGCCCATGCGGGCCGCCCGTTTCGCTGTCCGCCCGTTTCGGTGTCGCCCGTTTCGCTGTCCGCCCGTTTCGGTGTCGCCCGTTTCGGTGTCCGCATCACTGGCCGACGGCCGCGTACGCCACCGCGAGCTCGGCCGCAAGGCCTGCGTTGTCGGCGATGAGCTCCGCATTGACCTCCAGCGTCGCTCCGCCGGTTGCCTGGTGCAGGTACGCGAGCACGGCCGGCGTCACCGCCTGGCCGACCGCTCCGGCGCGCTGCGCCTCCTCAAGCGCCTGCTCAGTCGGCTCGTCAACATCCAGGCTCCGGCTGGGCGGCCGCGCTACCAGCAGGCCGCTGCCGCCGGTCAGCTGCCAGTGCAGCCTGGCGATGCGCGCGGCCTCGGCGGCGCTGTCCACCCGGGCCGAGACCGCCGGGCCGCCCGAGGCGGTGTAGAACCTCGGCAGCGTGTCCGTGCGCCAGCCGAGCACGGGCACCCCCAGCGATTCGAGCAGTTCGGCCGTGGCCTGCACGTCGAGCAGCGACTTCGGACCGGAGGCCACGACCAGGGCGGGTGTCCTGGCCATCTGGGCCAGGTCGGCGGAGATGTCCAGGGTCCGGGCGAAGCCCCGGTGCACGCCGCCGATCCCGCCGGTGCCCATAAAACGGATCCCGGCTAGCCGGCAGACCGCCAGCGTCCCGCCCACCGTCGTCGAGCCAAGCCCTCCGCCGGCGACGCAGCTGGCCAGGTCCCGCGGTCCGGCCTTGCGCGTCGCCGGGCTGGCGGCCAGCCGCTCGAGCACATCGGCGGCCAGGCCCACCCGGATGCGTCCGTCAACCACCGCCACCGTCGCAGGCACTGCGCCGGCCGCACGCACCCGAAGCTCAGACTCGAGCGCCACGGCGACGCCGCGGGTTCCGGGGAACCCATGCGACACCAGCGTCGTCTCCAGCGCCACGACCGGGCGGCCGGCTGCCAGTGCCTCGCCGACCTCGGCCGAAAGGTCAAGCACGTCGCCGCCGGCCGGCATCACGGCATCGCGCCAAGCCGGCTCACCGAGCGGGCCGCGGCGTCAAGGCCCAGGTCCACCCCGCCGAGCAGGAATCCCGCGGCAAACGCGTCCCCTGCCCCGGTGCTGTCGGCCGGCCTGGCCGGCCAGGCCGGACAGAGCCTGCCGTTCACCCGGACTCCGCCGGGACCAAGCTTCACGATCATGGTCGCGGCCGAAGCGGCCGACCCGGCCGACCCGGCCGACCCGGCCGACGAGGCGGACCCGCCGGACCCGGCCGACCCGGCCGACCCGATAAGAAGCTTTGACTCCGGCTCGTTTGCCAGGATCACCTCGGGGCTCAGCAGGCCGAGCAGGCGGTCCACCTCCGCCGCGCCGATCTCCTGGAGCACCGAGACGGACGACAGGTCAACGCTCACCCGGCGCACCCGGCGGGCAGCATCGAGGGCCGCGTCCCTGATCGGCGCGTCGATCAGGCTGTACAGCGGCAGGTGCAGCCAGTCGCAGCCGACGAACCACTCGTCCCGCAGTTCCGCCGCGGACAGCAGCGGGCAGACTCCGCGATCGGTGAGCATGGTGCGCTCACCGCCGTACTCCGAGATAGAGACGACGACGCCGGTCGCCCCGTCGGTGACCGGGCCTGCCACCTCAACGCCGCGCTGCCGCAGATCCTCGGCGATCAGGTGCCCGGCCAGGTCTCGGGCCCGCTTGGCTACTACCCGGGCAGTCCCGCCCAGGGCAACCGTCCAGGCGGCGACGTTGGCCGCCTGGCCGCCGGCGCCCACCATGGTCGCGGCCGACGTGTCCGCTCCGTGCGTAACCTCCGCTCGGTTCGCCACCACGACATCGAGCAGCACGTCACCCAGGCTGCAGAGCACCCTCAGGAAGGGCTGGCGGCCAGCAGGGCGGTCAGCTCGTCTGCTGCCTGGCCGCCATAGGCCGCCGCGAACCGCGCGACCAGCGGCTCGGGCTTCAGCTCGTACTCCTGCGGACCCACGGTCTCCAGCGCGCACGCCGCGATCAGGTTCCCTAGCTGCGCGGCCCGCTCCAGGCCGAGGCCGGTCGCGATCGCGGCGAGAAACCCGGCGCGGAAAGCATCCCCGGCACCCGTCGGCTCCGTCTGCTGCTCCACCGGAACGGCCGGGATCACCAGCGGCGGCTGCCCGGACCGCTCCACCCGGGCCCCGTCCGCCGCGAGAGTGATCACCCGTATCTGTACCCGATCCGCGATCTCCGCGGCGCTCCAGCCGGTCTTCTGCTCGGTCAGGGCCGCCTCGTACTCGTTGGAGAACAGGTACTCCGCGCCGTCGAGAAGCGACCGGACGTCCGCACCGTCCAGCCGGGCGACCTGCCATGACGTATCGGTGGCGAACGGAATGCCAAGCTCGCGGCACTGGGCGGTGAAGCGCAGCATGGCCTCGGGATCCCCGGGCCCGATCAGGACCAGATCGATGCCGCCCGCCCGCTCGACCACCGGTGCCAGTTCGATGCCGGAGTCCTCGGCCATCGCGCCGGTGTAAAACGATCCGATGTGGGCGCCATGGCGGTCGCTCGTGCTGACGAACCTAGCGGTGTGCTGGAGCAGGGACTCCCTGACCGCAGTGGTATCCACGCCGTGTGCCGTCAGCCAGGCACGGTAGTCGCCGAAGTCCGCGCCGACCGACCCGACCAGCAGCGGCCGCAGGCCCAGGCAGCCCAGCCCGAACGCGATGTTCGCGGCCACCCCGCCACGGCGGATCTCCAGGGTGTCGACCAGGAAGGAGAGCGCCACCTTGTCCAGCTTGTCCGGCATCAGCTGCTCGGCAAAACTGCCTGGGAAGGTCATCAGGTGATCTGTGGCGATCGACCCGGTCACGGCAATACGCACGACGAAGCATCCAGCCGACGAGGGAAGATTACAGGGAGGTTAGCGGCAGGCGCGGTCAGTGGAACGAGTCGCCGCAGGCGCAAGAACCCGACGCGTTCGGGTTGTCAATCGTGAAACCCTGCTTCTCGATGGTGTCCACGAAGTCGATGGAGGCGCCTGACAGGTAGGGCGCGCTCATCTTGTCGGTAACGACCTGGACGCTGCCGAACTTGCTGACGACGTCGCCGTCAACCTCGCGCTCGTCGAAGTACAGCTGGTACTTCAGGCCGGAGCAGCCGCCAGGCTGAACGGCGACACGCAGCTTGAGGTCGTCGCGACCTTCCTGGGCCAGCAGGTTGCTCACCTTGGCCGCGGCGACATCGGTGAGGAGAATTCCCTGCTGAGTGGCCTGGTCCTGAATAGTCATGTGTCGTCAGCTCCCGAGTCTGGACTAGAGCGCCGCGGCGCCTTTGCTTCCGTCGTGCCACAACGATATGCCGTCCCGCATCATTCCGCACGGCGGGATGACATCCGATATCCCGATCCTCGTCACAGGCCTGGTGCGCCCCAGACGGGGAACCAGCGGGTCAGGTCGGACTCGATCTTGAGCTCGTCCTCGATCGCGCCGCGTACCTGGAGTTCGAGCGCGTTGTCCCGGCGCTCGCTGCCGGTCGGGGCGAACGGGTAGAACGTCCCGCGCTTGTAGAGGTACACGATCGCCAGCTTGCTCTTGGGGCCGTGGAAGCCGATGAGCGAGCAGAGCAGCTGCGGGCCAAACCCGCTGTCGGCCAGCGAGGAGTTCACCGCGTGCACGTCCGTGACGAGCGAGTCCAGCTGGTCGGCCGGCCGCCGGATGAGCAGCCAGGTGAAACCGTATGAGTCGGTGGACAGCTCCACCGGCGGGGCATCCTTGCCCGCGCCCATGTCGAGAAGCTTGCGGACGTCGTTCTCCATGTCCTGGAACGCGCCGCCCTCAGCGCCACGGAAGCAGACCGATCCGATGCCCGTCGGAACGAGGCTGGTCGCCGCCTGCAGCGTGATCGCCGCCGAAGGCAGGGCGAACAGCGCGTCCAGGTTGGGCTGAACGGGCTTGGTCCGGCCAAGGATCGTGTCCAGGAATCCCACTACTACTGGCCTAGCTGCTTCGAGATCTTCGCCAGCTCGGTGAGCCGCTTCTCAAGCGAGGGGTGCGTCGAGAACAGCTGGGAGAACTTGGAGGCGCTCTGCTGCCTGGTGAGCGCCGGCGCGAAGTAGAAGGCGTTCAGCGGCTGAGCCGTCCGCAGGTCCCTGGTCGGGATCGCGGCCATCTGGCCGCTCACCTTCTGTAGCGCGCTGGCCAGCTTCGACGGCTGGCCGGTGAGCAGCGCACCCGAGCGGTCAGCGGCCAGCTCCCGGTAGCGCGACAGCAGCCGGATCAGCAGGAAGCTGACGGCGTAGACCACCACGCCCACCGCCGCGACCGCCAGCAGCAGGATCGCCAGCTGGCCGCCGTTGTTGCCGCGGCCGCCACGGCCGCGGCCACCGCCGCCGCCGAAGAGCTCGCCGTAGAACGCGAACCTGATCATCAGGCCGGCGATGATCGCCAGGAACGAGGCGATCGTCATCACGGCCACGTCCTTGTGCGCCACGTGCGACATCTCGTGCGCGAGCACGCCCTCGAGCTCTTCGCGGTCCAGCCTGCGCAGCAGGCCCTGGGTCACGCAGACGACGGCGTGCTTGCTGTCGCGCCCGGTGGCGAACGCATTCGGCATGTCGGTGGGCGCGATAGCCACCCTCGGCTTCGGCATGTCGGCAAGGGCGCACAGCCGGTCGATGACGCCGTGCAGCTCGGGCGCCTGCTGCGGGCTTACTTCCGTGGCACCCGACGCGCGCAAGGCGATCTTGTCAGAGTAGAAGAAGGATCCGATGCACAGCCCGACGCCAAGCAGGACCGGGAAGAAGATGATGGCCCCGTCGGAGGCGTGCGTGGCGGTCAGTATCCCCACCAGGGCGAAGACCAATCCGACGAAGACCAGTCCCAGCAGGAACATGGTCACGGTCATCCGCGCCGTAAGTCCCCGATCTGGGGCATATCGGGTGCGCGCCATCACGTGCCTCCGTTCGATACCAAGTGGCCGAAGCCTTGTCGACCTCGCCTACCTGGCCCGTGCCTCTCCAGTTTCACCTATCCGGCAGCCTGGTCCATCCATCACCCATGTCTATCCAGTCACGCTGGAAGAATCCTGACCATTCCCTGCCCATCTCCTGACCGGCCCCGGGCGGGTAACGCCAGCCCGTCTCCGCGCGGGACATGGATTTTTTAGCCGAACGGCACGCCCCGGCCGTGGCCGGCGGCGGCCGGCGAATCAACCGGGGATCAGGCCCTCATCGGTCAGCAGCTTGCGGACCTCGGCCACGGTGGCACCCTCATGCGGGATGATCACGTCCGATGGCTCCAGGCTGTCCGGGGGGAGCGGTGCGCCCTGGCTCCGCGCCCGCTCGAGCAGCGCGCCAAGCGCCGCGGTCAGCGCTTCCTGGTCGTCCCGTTCCACCGCCGCCTCAAGAGCCGTGTCGAGGGCCTGTAGCTGCGCGGCGACGGCGTCATCGACCCGGAGCTGGCCCTCCCCCAGGATGCGGACGATCATGCTCCGTCATCCCCCTTGGGCTGCTCGGCGTCGGTAGCGCCCGCGGTCGCCGATTGCTCCGCACTCAGATGTCCCGCGGCGGGCTGGCCGGTGGCGGGCTGGCTCGCGGCGCCTGCCGCCCCGATCTCCCGCGGCGCCTCACCGTGGCCGAGCTCGCCCTTGAGCCGCTCGAGCTCGAGGTCGACCGAGGTGCCAGCTCCCATCCGGTCCAGTTCCGCCTGGATGTCGTCCCGCGGCATCCCGGACGCGTCCTCGAGGGCACCGGAGGCAAGCAGCTCATCGATCGCGCCGGCCCTGGCCTGCATCTGGGCCGTCTTGTCCTCGGCACGCTGGATCGCCATGCCAACGTCGCCCATCTCCTCGGAGATGCCGGAGAACGCCTCGTTGATCCTGGTCTGCGCCTCCGCGGCGGTGTAGGTGGCCTTGATCGTCTCCTTCCTGGTGCGGAAGGTGTCCACCTTCACCTGAAGCCGCTGCGAGGCAAGGGTCAGCTTCTCTTCTTCCCCCTGGAGCTGCGCATACTGGACCTGGAGGTCGGAAAGCTGGCTCTGGCTAGATGACCGACGGCTGAGCGCCTCGCGGGCCAGATCCTCGCGGCCCGCGCCGAGCGCGTCCCGTGCCTGCTTCTCGAGCTTGTCCGACTGGAGGTTGATCTGGTTCATCTGCAGCTCGATGCGCTTGCGCGACGTGGCCACGTCCGCAACGCCGCGGCGGACCTTCTGCAGCATCTCGAGCTGCCTCTGGTAGGAATAGTCCAGGGTCTCCCGGGGATCTTCCATCCGGTCCAGGGCCTTGTTGGCCTTGGACTTGAAGATAAGCGAAACCCGCTTCATCACGCTCATAGGCGCGTACGTCCCCTTCATGCTTACGCTTCCGCCGCGCCGCGTCGCGGGTAGCCCCAGACAGGCACCTCGCGGTGGAGCGTCGGATTTACCGCCGGCTGGTCAAAGCCCACCCTACGCGGTTTTCCGGGCGCCAGTCATCACCGAGGCAACCACTCCCACCGGGTGCGGTTGACCCGCCCCGGCCCGTTAAGCTGAGTCCGTGTTCCGACGTAACAGCGCCGGGGCAGGCGGCGCCGTCGACGAAGACGCGGACCGAACTGACCCTGGTACGCCCGAAGGTAGTGCCGACCGTCCCGTGGGCGGCGGCGGTTCCGTCACCCCGGCGAAGGGCCGCCCGACCCCCAAGCGCAGCGAAGCCGAGCGCAGGCGGCGCCAGCCCTATTCCGCGCCGGGTGACAAGAAGGCCGGCAACCAGCAGTCACGTACGAGAGACAAGGCCGACCGGGCGCGCAAGTACGAGGCGATGAAGCGCGGCGAGGACTGGGCGCTGTCGGCCAGGGACAGGGGACCGATCAAGGCTCTCACCCGCGACTACGTGGATTCGCGCCGACGGTTCAGCGAGTACTACATGTACATCCTGGTGGTGCTCATGCTGGTGCTGCTGGTCAAGAGCACCGCGGTGAAGGTGTTCGTGTACCCAGTGGTCCTGGTCCTGGTGGCGATCATCGTGACCGAGGGCGTCATGATCGCCCGGGGGGTGCGCAAGCTGGCCGCGCTGCGCTTCCCCAAGGAGACCACCAAGGGCATCACCATGTACGCGATCATGCGGACGCTACAGATCCGGAGGTTCAGGATGCCCTCCCCCCGGATCAAGCCCGGCACCAAGTTCTGATTTGGTCCGGCCATTAAGGTCGGAAGCATGGAACATCGTCATCTTGGCCGCAGCGGCCTCAAGGTCAGTGAGATCGCGTACGGCAACTGGATCACCCACGGTTCGCAGGTAGAAGAGGACGCGGCGCGGGCATGCGTCGCCACCGCGCTTGACGAGGGCATCACCACCTTCGACACTGCCGACGTTTATGCCGGCACCCGCGCCGAGGAGGTACTCGGCCGCGCGCTGGAGGGCATCCGCCGCGAGTCGATCGAGATCTGCACCAAGGTGTACTGGCCGACCGGCGAAGGACAGAACGACCGGGGTCTGTCCCGCAAGCACATCACCGAGGCCGTGCACGGTTCGCTGCGGCGGCTGGGCACCGACTACATCGACCTTTACCAGGCACACCGCTACGACCACGAGACGCCGCTCGAGGAGACCCTGCGCGCCTTCGATGACCTCATCCGCCAGGGCAAGGTGCTCTACGTCGGCGTGTCCGAGTGGAACGCCGAGCAGATCACAGACGCCCTGGCGATCGCCTACCACCTGGGCCTCGACAAGATCGTTTCCAACCAGCCGCAGTACAACATGATCTGGCGGGTCATCGAGTCCGAGGTGATACCCCTCTGCGAGAAGGAGGGGATCGGCCAGGTGGTCTGGTCGCCGATAGCGCAGGGCACACTCACCGGCAAGTATCGGCCGGGTGCGGCACCGCCGGCCGGCAGCCGGGCAACAGACCCGTCCGGGTCGGGCTTCATCGAGAGGTACCTGAGCGACGATGTGCTCACCCGGGTCGAGCAACTGCGCGCGGTGGCGGACGACGCCGGGCTGTCGATGCCACAGCTTGCCGTCGCCTGGACCCTACAGAACCCGAACGTCTCGGCGGCGATCGTCGGGGCAACCAGGCCCGAGCAGGTCAGCGAGAACGTCAAGGCATCCGGCGTGGTGCTCGACCAAGAGATCATGCGCCGCATCGACGAGGTGCTCGGCCCAGTGATCCAGCGGGATCCGGCACGCACGGTCAGCCCGCCGCGGCGGCCGTAGCTCCAGGCGGAGCCGACGCGGTCCGAGCCGCCCGGTACGGGCCAGGCGGAGCCGCCCGGTACGGGCGAGGCGGAGCCGACGCGTACCGAGTCGGCCAGTACAGGGCTAGCCAGTACAGGGCTAGCCGGCCAGTACAGGGCTAGGTGAGCTAGCGTCGGCCGCCCCGGCACCAGCGCTGCGCGGTGAGCGCCACCGGTCCGTCCGCGAGCCGGTCCGCGAACGGCTGGACGATGCTCCGCGCCCCGTCTGGGACGGCGTCGGCGACCGCGACGATGCCTGTGCTGTGGGATTGGTGGTCGTCCACGAGCAAGGCCACGAAGATCAGGCGGCTGTCCGGGTCGTCGCCCAGCAGGTGCGGGCCGGCGCCGTCAGCGGGTTGCGCGGACCACTGGCCGGTGACCAGCGTGAACAGGTCCTCGCCGGGATCGCGCTGCAGCAGCACGACCGCCCGGGCGGTCGTGAGGTCCTGGCACAGGCCACCTCGCCAGTAGGGCTCTTGGGTCGCGAACCGGTCCGCGCTGGCCCGGTCGGGCAGGTCCACGACGTGGACGCTGCCGGTGTGCTCGGTCCCGTCGCCGGACAAGGTCGGGCCGCGGAGAATGAGCCGGTCGGCGAAGGAGTCCATGTACGACCAGTGCGTCTCGGTCAGGTCGAGCAACTCAGCATCAACCCCCGGCCGGTCCTGACCGTAAACATAGAACGGCATGGTGCGAACATATCGGTGCCCAGTTCGCGTCGTACCACGAAGGACCGCGCGGGGTGCGCGGCCCTTCTGGGTGGTGGCCGATCACGGGGTGACCGGCCCCCGGAGGGTCACCTGCCGGTGCAGGCCGGGGTGGCCTGGACCACGCCGGTGAGCCCCCTCACTCCGCCGTGATAAGGGATGTTGACGGCGATCTGGAGCCCGGCACCTGGCGGGATGTCCGAGGGGTCGATGACCAGACGGCTGGGCCTGTCCGAGCCGGGCGCGCTGACCCCCCCGCCCATTCGCCCGTGCTTGAGGATCGGGCCGGTGTAGCGGTGGCAGGCCGGGTTGATGTGGCCCACGGTGACGCTGGACGGCACGCCGTACGCACGCAGCTTGGCCTCCAGCCCGGCCGGGTCGCGGAGCGACCAGTAGAGCACGACGATGTCGCCGTTGGACTCCTTGGAGACCGTCCAGGCCTGCGTGGTGTGGGACTGGTGGCTGGCGGGCGAGCTAGCGGGCGCCAGCGCGGTGACGGCCAGCGCGGCCACGGCCGCTACCGCTGCGGCCCCTGCCGTCATGGCCGTGGCCAGGGCGGCCCGGCCGTGGGCCCGGGGCAGGTAGGTTCGCTGCCGCAGCCGGTCACCGGCCGTGGCCGGTACCCCGGCGGCGCGGTGCGCGAGAGTCTCGCGCAGGTTGTCCTCGAATTCGTCGGTGTTCATCGGGTGACCTTCCCGTCGGTGGTGGCCTGGGTGAAATCGGCAAGCGCGGGATCACCGGGCGGCCCGTGGCCGAGTTGCTCGCGGAGCCGTGCAAGCCCGCGCGAGGCGGTGCTTTTCACGGTGCCCGTCGAGCAGCCGAGGATGGCCGCCACCTCCGCTTCGGGCAGGTCCTCCCAGTAGCGAAGGACGATGATCGCGCGTTGCCTGGCGGGGAGTCCGGCCAGCACGTCCAGCAGCACCGCCTGGGTGTCCACGGAGTCCAGGTCGCGCTCTGCCCGGTGGTCTGGCCGGTCCGTGACGTCCGCGCCGCCGCCAGCCGTGAGCTCACCGCTGCGGCGGGCCCGCTTCTGCGCGGTGTCGATCGCCAGGTTGACCAGCAGTTTCCGGGCATAGGCGGCCGGGTGCTCCATCGCGGCGACCTTGGCCCAGCGCCTGGCCACCTGCAGCAGGGTTTCCTGGACGAGGTCCTCGGTCTCGGCCAGGTCCCAGGCCATCAGGTAGGCGGTGCGCAGCAGCTGATCGGTCTGCTCGGTCACGAACCGTTCGAACTCCCGCCGTGTGGTGTCCGCTCGCAACCAGTGCATCCGTGCTCCAGACGTTCTCGTCGCATCCCCGTCACCCTTATGAACCCCCGGCCGGGCGGCAAAGGTTGAGTACCGGCCAGGTCCTGGCGGCCGCCCGCCTTCGACGCCGCTGCTTACCAGCAGCGCAACGTCGTGGAGCGGGCCGTTTGCCATCTGCACCAGCACCGCGCTGTGGCCACTAGATACGACAAACGCGACTTCGTCTGGCGCGGAACCATCAACGTAGCCTCCATCAGAATCTGGCTCCGCCACCCCGTCTCATGATCTATAGGACACGCCCTAGCCGGCCAGTACAGGGCCAGCCGACCAGTAAAGGGCTAGTGAGCTGGTCCTGAGTTCCTTGGTTACCACGTGAGTCGTCTTGAGTCCCAGGCGTGAGCTTGGTCCGTTGCCTGGCTGGCGGATGCGCGTGTTGTCCCAATCTTGGGCGCGGGCTGTTGCTGCCACGGGGGCCGTCGGGCTGGCCCGTTGTGTCAGGTGAGGATGAGCCAGGTCTGGCCGTCGATGAGTTCACGGGCGGCGTCCAGGTGGCCGGCGTGGCAGGCCGTCTCGGCGATCACGTGCAGCAGGACCTGCCGCAGGTTGTCCAAGTGGAAGCTGGGCGGGAAGAACTCCGGCCACCAGGCGGGCGGGGTTTCCAGCGAAGCGGCGGTGATGATCTTGTCGGCCAGCTCTATCTCACGCCGGTACAGGTCCAGCACGGCCGTGGCCGACACCTCGGGCCGCACCTGCCAGCCGTCGTCGCCGAACTCGTCCGGCCCGACCTGCTCACCGGTCATGACCTGGCGGAACCAGAACCGCTCGACGTCCAGGGCCAGGTGCTGGACCAGCCCGGCGCAGGTCCAGCCGGTCGGCAGCACGGGGCGGCGCATCGCCTCCTCGGGCAGGTTCTCCAGGATGCCCAGCACGTGCTCGCGCTGCCCGGTCAGGTAGTTCATGAGGTCCGTGGACTCGTTGCTCGTAGCGGGCTGCGTCATAGCTGGCACCTCTTTGTGATTCGCACGCTCATCTTGGTCGGCATAACACAGACGTCGTCGGCAGCCGGAATTCATCGCACGCCACGATCCACGTCGCAATCCAGGAACTCAGGACCAGCTCACTAGGCGACCAGTACAGGACTAGGCGGCCAGTACAGGGCTAGCCGGCCAGTACAGGGCTAGCCGGCCAGTACAGGACTAGCCGGCCAGTACAGGGCTAGCCGGCCAGTAGAAGGCTAGGCGGAGTCGGTCGGGTCCGCCTCGGCGGGGTGCAGGCTCATCGGACCGTATTCTTTGCGCCCGTCCTCGAGCAGCGTCACCTGATCGACGCCGGCCTCCAGCAGGCTCCGCCAGTTCTCGCCGATCCAGCTCTCCGCGTCTGACTGGCTGGGGAAGGTTTCGGCCGGCAGGCCGCGGGCGGTGAGCACTGTTCCGTCTGCCTTCTCAAGCTGCCAGGTCCAGACCATGACCGATCAACATACTCCAGCCGCCGCCCCCGCCTGGTACCCGCCTCAGGCGGCCGCGGCTACCTCGGGCAGTACCTCCCGCGCCAGCCGTTCGGCTTGCTCATCGGCGGAACGGGCCGCGACTATGAAATTCAGCGCGGTGAAGCCCGCCGCGACGAGGCCAATCAGCTGCTCGGCAACGGCGCCTGGCGGGCCGGCCAGCACGGAAGGGCCGGCCGTTGCCTGCTCGTCCACCTGGACCTCCAGGTTGAGAGCACAGGTGAACTGGCTGGTGTCGCGGCCGGCCTCCCTGGCGGCGGCGAGCACCCGCTCCCGCATGACTGCCAATTGCTCTAGCGAGGCATAGCCGAGCGAGGGAATCCAGCCATCGGCCAGGCGGCCGGTTACGGCAAGTGCCCGATCGCCGAACGTGCCAAGCCAGACAGGGATGCTGTGGCCAGGCTTGGGCTCGAGGTCGGCCTCGACCGTCTGGTAACGCCTGCCCTCGAAGGTGAACCCGGGCTGCGACCACAGGCCGCGGATGATGGTGATCGCCTCGGCCAGGCCGTCCACCTTGTCCCGCGGTGACGGGACGCCCATCCCGAACGCGCGGAATTCGGCGTCCGAGTAGCCACCGCCGAGGCCGAGGATGAGCCGGCCGCCGGACAGCCGGTCCAGCGTCTCCGCCATCTTGGCCACCATCGGCGGGTGCCGGTACGGCACGCCCAGTACACGGGTCGCCACCCGGATCCGCGAGGTGCTCGCGGCGATCCAGGACAGCATGGTCCAGGTCTCATATGTGGGCTGGTCCCCGCACGGGTGGTCGGCGGTCGAGATGAAGTCGAAGCCGAGATCTTCGGCCCTGCGAGCCAGGGCGACGGGGTCGGTGCCCGGGGCAGCCGATGCGGGCACGTTCAGCCCGAATTGCACGCTAGTCATGTGTGATCCTCTTGGTTCGCGATGGTTAGTTTCGGGATGAGCACGTGGGCGAGGGGGCCGATGCTGATGGCGTAGAGCAGAGTCCCGATGCCGACCGTGCCGCCAAGCAGCCAGCCGGCCGCGAGCACGGCAAGCTCGATCGACGTACGCACCCGGCGGATGGGCCAGCCCCGCTTTGCCAGGCCGGTCATCAGCCCGTCCCGCGGGCCCGGGCCGAGCCCGGCGCCGATGTACAGGCCGGTCGCGACGCCGTTGGCGAGGATGCCGGCGGTCAGGTAGGCAATGCGGACGGCCATCGCCCTCGGCTGCGGCAGCAGCGGGAGCGCCGCATCGACCACCAGCCCGACGACGATGACGTTGCTGACGGTGCCGAACCCCGGGCGCTGCCTGAGCGGAATCCAGAGCAGCAGGACTCCCACGCCGACACCGTTCACGATCCAGCCGAAAGGCAGCCCGGTCCGCCTGGCCAGGCCCTGGTGGAACACGTCCCACGGATCGAGGCCGAGCCTGGCGGAGATCATCAGCGCCACGCTCAGGCCGAACAGGACAAGCCCGGCGTAGAGGCTGACCAGGCGGCGGACCACTGGCCGGGCGAGCCGCGGCCGCGGCCGCGCATCCGGAGCAGCCCGGCCCGTTGCCTGAATCGCCCGGCCCGCGACCGGCGTCGCCCAATGAGCCACCGCTGCACGCTCGGCCGCTGCCCGGACCGCCGGAGCTGCCCGGACCGCCGGAGCTGCCCGGACCGCCGGAGCTGCCCGGCCAGTTGCCGCCGCGGGCTCAGCCGCTACCCGGCTCACCGCTGAATTACTTTGCAAGTTTTTGACATGTCAACTGACAGTACGTCGATTTAGTAGACGTGTCAACTACCTGCTAACCTGGTGTCATGCCCGAACCCCGGTGGCTCAACCAAGCGGAGGCTCGCGCCTGGCTCGGATACCGCCGGATGCGCGCCCTGCTCGACCTACAGATCACCCGCGACCTGGCGAAAGACTCCGGACTCTCGGACGCCGACTACGACGTGCTTTCCAGCCTGTCCGAGTCGGACGGGCACGTGCTCAGGCTTGGCGATCTCGCGGCGCACATGCTCTGGTCGAAGAGCCGGCTGTCGCACCACATCACCCGGATGGAGCAGCGCGGGCTCGTCGCCCGGCGGGAATGCCCGTCAGACGGGCGAGGCGCCGTCCTCACCCTCACCGAAACGGGCTGGCAAGCGATCAGGGCCGCGGCACCGCCGCACCTCGAGTCGGTTCGCAGGCACTTCATCGACCGGCTGTCCGGCGAGCAGATCCGGGCGCTCGGCGATCTCGCCGAGACCGTGGTGTCGCACCTCGGCAACATCCAGGACGGGTAGCGCGCGGGTCGGGCGGGTCATGGTCCGGTGCGCCGATGGCCGCCTGACAGCGCCGGATCGATGACCTGCTTGCCGCCTGGCAGGACTGCCAGACCCACCTCGTCGCGGGCGGCGACAAGACGGGCTCAACGTAGTCCCGGCCACGGGCACGGGACGGCTGTTCCCGACCGGTTGGGTAGCCTTAGCCAACAGCTCGCCGCCGAATCGGGTTGAGACGGTCCTCGTCGCGGCAGGCCGGGTGGCAAGGCTTGCCGTTTAGGGCCGCGCTGCCGTGGTATTAGCAGATTCGCGCTGGGAAGGCAGCGGAACGGGTCGCTGAGCTGTTAGGTTTTTATCCACCGCTGCCATTCGCCAGGGGAAAGGGTCACCGTACCGGTCTGGGATGGGGTGATGACGACATGACGCGCATTGTGGTCATTGGGGACCTCATGACAGACACGGTCGCGCATGCAGCGCTCCCCCTTGCTCGGGGAAGCGACACTCCCGCTTCCGTAAGCATGCACGGCGGAGGCGCGGGGGCCAATGTCGCCGCGTGGCTGGCCGTTGACGGCGCCGAAGTTGCCTTCGTCGGCCGCCGCGGCTCGGACATCGCGGGCCGGAACAGGGACATGGAGCTCATGGGATATGGGGTCGATGCCCGCCTCGTGATGGATCCGGAACGGCCGACGGGAACCTGCGTCGTCATGGTCACGCACAAGGGTGACGGGACGATGATGTCTGATCCGGGCGCGAACGCCGCACTGTCACCCGACGACCTGCCCAAGGACCTCTTCAACCCCGGCAGCCACCTGCACGTGTCGGGGTACACGCTGGTGAATGAGGGCTCCAGGCCGGCCGCGCTGGCGGCGTGCCAGCTCGCCTCTCGGGCGGGCATGACGGTATCGGTGGACGCGGCATCCGCGGCGCCGGTGGAGCGCGCCGGCGCCGAGCCCTTCCTCCAGATGAGCAACGGCGCCTCCCTGCTTTTCGTGAACGCAGCCGAGGCAACCGTGCTGACCGGGCGTGATGATCCCGAGCAGGCCGCGCGCGTGCTGAACGCCTGGTACCCGCAGGTGGTCATGAAGCTGGGCGCTGACGGCGCGCTGTTCTACTCCAACGGCCGCCAGGATCCGGTGCGGGCGCCGGCCCAGCCGGTTGAGCGGATCGTGGACAGGACCGGGGCCGGGGACGCGTTCTGCGCGGGCTTCCTGCCACCCTGGCTGAACAAGAAACCGCCTGGCGAGGCGCTCACGAGCGGATGCAGGCTGGCCGCGCAGGCGCTAGCCATGCTCGGCGCGCGTCCCGCGCTCTGACATGCGCGTGACTCCCCCGCACGCGGCTCCCCCGCACGCGGCTCCCCCGCACGCGGCTCCCCCGCACGCGGCTCCCCCGCACGCGGCTCCCCCGGGCTCGGCTCCCCGCGCACGGCTCACTCGCGTGCCCGGCCCCCGCGGATGAGCCTGATGTGCCCGGTGGGCATGTGACCGGCTATCTGGACCGGCTGTTCTCATTGGACGGGCGGGTCGCCATCGTGACCGGCGGCAGCTCCGGCATCGGCCGGGCGATCGCCGGGGCGCTGGCTCATGCGGGCGCTCGGGTGGTGCTGGTGGCCCGAGGTGAGCGCCAGTTGGAAGAGACGGTGCGCGAGTTGCGGGCGGCGGGCCGCTCGGCGGTCGCGGTGAGCGCGGACGTCGGTGACCGCGGAGCGCTCGAGCGGGCTGCGGAGGCGGCGGCGGGGGAATTCGGCGAGCCTGACATCCTGGTCAACTCGGCCGGGATCAACCTGCGGCCGCCGATGGACGCGCTGACGATGGCGGACTGGGACCAGACCATCGCGGTCAACCTCACCGCGCCGTTCGTGCTAGGCCAGCGGTTCGGGCCGCAGATGGCGCGGCGGGGCTGGGGGCGGATCATCAACGTCGCCTCGCAGCAGGCGGTGCGCGCGTTCGGCAACAGCGGAGCCTACGGTGCGTCCAAGGGCGGCCTCACCGCTCTTACCCGGTCGCAGTCCGAGGCGTGGGCGGGGCGGGGCGTGTGCTGCAACGCGATCTCGCCCGGCTTCGTGGCCACGCCACTCACGGCCCCAGTTGCGTCGGACCCAGTCAGGTCGGCGGCGCTTGCGGCCAGGACAATGACGGGGCGCAACGGCGAGGCTGCCGACTTCGAGGGCGTCGCAGTATTCCTGGCCAGCCAGGCGAGCGACTACGTGACTGGGCAGGTCATCTTCGTCGACGGCGGCTTCTCCGTAAGCTGAGCCGCTCCGTCCCAGCGCGAGCCTGGCGCATCGGCCGCCCTGCGCCGGCTGCCTGCAAGATCAATGTGGATCTACCCCCCTCTGGGACACGTCGTGGCATGAACCGTCGATTCCTGATCCCGGACGATCGTGCGGTGCCTCCGGACCCTGCCGACCGGATTACTCTCGTCACACCGGCACCACCGACCCCGTGAGCCACGTTTTCCGTAGCGCCGCCGAAGATCGATGTGGCGTTACCTACCACCGGTGGGGGGCTCTGCCACATCGATCAAGCTGTATGGCATGCGTGGAGTGGCAGAGTCTCGTCCATGGCGTGACGGAGGCGCTTGGTGTGGCTGACGAGGCCTCTGAGGTCATCACTGCGGGCACGGAGCGCGGGCCTGATGGCATCCAGGGTGGCGGAGAGCCCGGCCGGCTGGGTAAGGCGACAGGCACGCCGGGGCCGCTGCGCTTGAATCCGGTCTGGCGGCGGGAGAATAGCCGTCATGACCCGACGCAACACGACTCGCCAGGCAGCCTCGCGTCCAGGAGCCGGCTCGGCCGGCCGCCCCCCCGGGCCCCCGGACGACTTCGAGGAGAACATCGTCGACATCGATGTCGCCGAGGAGATGCGGGCCAGCTACCTCGAATATGCCTACTCGGTCATATACCAGCGCGCGCTGCCGGACGCCAGGGACGGGCTGAAGCCGGTCCAGCGCCGGATTCTGTTTCAGATGAACGCGATGGGGCTGCGGCCCGACCGCGGTCATGTCAAGTGCGCCCGCGTCGTCGGCGAGGTGATGGGGCGGCTGCATCCGCACAGCGACACCGCGATCTACGACGCGCTCGTCCGGATGGCCCAGCCGTTCGCGATGCGGCTGCCGCTGGTGGACGGGCACGGCAACTTCGGCTCGCTGGGCGGCGACGACTCGGCCGCCGCCATGCGGTACACCGAGGCACGGCTGGCCGCTGCCGCCATGGAGATGGTGGCGTCCATCAACGAGGACACCGTCGATTTCATCCCAAACTACGACGGCACGGAGACACAGCCAGATGTGCTCCCCGCCGGACTGCCAAACCTGCTGGTCAACGGCGCCGCGGGGATCGCCGTCGGGATGGCCACGAACATGGCGCCGCACAATCTCGGCGAGGTGATCGGCGCGGCCCGGCACCTCATCGCGAACCCCGACGCCAGCCTCGACGAGTTGATGCGCTTCGTACCGGGACCCGACTTGCCGACCGGCGGGAAAATCGTCGGCCTGGACGGGATCAGGGAGGCGTACCGCTGCGGCCGCGGCACGTTCCGGATCAGGGCCACCGCGCGGGTAGAGCAGATTACCCCACGGCGCACCGGGATCGTGGTCACCGAGCTGCCCTATGCGATCGGCCCGGAGAAGGTCATCACCCGGATCAAAGACCTGATACAGGCCAAGAAACTGGCCGGCATCAGCGACCTCAAGGACCTGACCGATCGGCATCGCGGCCTGCACCTGGTCATCGAGATCCGCAGCGGCTTCCACCCCGAGGCCGTGCTCGCCGAGCTGTACCGGCTGACGCCGATGGAGGAGACGTTCGGCATCAACAACGTGGCGCTCGTGGACGGGCAGCCGCGGGTGCTCGGGCTGCGGGAGCTGCTCGAAATCTATGTAGCGCATCGCATCGAGGTGATACGCCGCCGGTCGGAGTACCGGCGGCGCGTCCGCGAGGAACGCCTGCACCTGGTCGACGGCCTGGTCATCGCGCTGCTCAACATCGACGAGGTCATCGCCGTGATCAGGTCGAGCGACGACACCGCCGCCGCCAAGGCACGGCTGATGTCGGTCTTCGACCTGTCCTCCGTGCAGGCCCAGTACATCCTGGATACCCCGCTGCGCAGGCTCACCAAGTATGACCGGCTCGAGCTGGACAGCGAGCGGGAGGTGCTCCAGCGGGAGATCGCCGAGCTGACCGCGATCCTGGAGTCTGAGCAGCGGATGCGCGAGGTCGTCTCCACCGAGCTCGCGGCCGTCGCGGAGAAGTTCGGCACCCCGCGCCGGACGGTGCTGCTGGAAAGCGGCGGCGCGGCCATTACCGCCGCGGTGCCGCTTGAGGTGGCCGATGACCCGTGCGTAGTACTGCTCTCCTCGGCTGGGCTTGTCGCCCGCTCCGCGGATACCCATTCCGAACGGGAAGGCGCCGACGCCGGCGCCGCAGGCTCGCGTTCCGCGCATGACGTCATCGTCTCCGCCGTCCCAGCCACGGTACGTGGCACGATCGGGGTGGTGACCTCGGCCGGCCGGCTGATCAGGCTCGGCGTGCTGGAGCTGCCCGCGCTGCCGCCGAGCGCCCACTCCCCTGGCCTGGCCGGCGGAGCGCCGGTGGGCGAGTTCGTCTCGCTGTCGGCCGGGGAAGTCGTGGTCGGGCTGGCGACGGTCGAGCCGATCGGGGCCGGCCTGGCCCTGGGCACGGCGTCCGGCGTCGTCAAACGCGTCACCCCCGACTACCCCCAGACCCAGGCCGAGTTCGAGGTGATCGCCCTCCGCGACGACGACCGCGTCATCGGCGCGGTCCAGCTGACCAGCGAGGACCAGGACCTGGTGTTTATCACCAGCGACGCTCAGCTGCTGCGGTTCGGCGCCGCTGCCGTACGCGCGCAGGGCCGTTCGGCAGGCGGCATGGCCGGGGTCCGCCTCTCACCCCGCGCGTCGGTCATCTGGTTCGGTGCCGTCGCCGCCGCGGACGACGCGGACGGCGGCGGCGTGGTCGTGACGGTCGCAGGCAGTGCAGGCGCCCTGCCCGGCACGGCGGCCGGCACTGTCAAGGTCACCCCGTACAGCGAGTATCCGGCCAAGGGGCGGGCTACCGGCGGCGTCCGCTGCCAGCGCTTCCTGCGCGGTGAGGACACTCTCGTCCTGGCCTGGGCCGGTGCAGCGCCCGCGCTCGGCGCAACCGGGGCCGGCACCCCGGTAGACCTGCCACCCGCGGACGGCCGCCGAGACGGTTCAGGCGTCCGGGTCACCCAGCCGCTGGCCGCCGTGGGCGGCACGGTCCCTCAGCCGCCCGCAAGTTAGCGTAGACAGCCCGGCGCCTTGAGAGCGATGGGGGTGTCTGATGAAGATCGTGATACCTGGGGGAACCGGCCAGGTAGGCACGATACTGAACCGCGCGCTGACCGCGGCCGGCCATGAGGTCGTGGTCCTGACCAGACGGCCGGCACGGGACCGTGAAATCCGCTGGGACGGCGAGACCCTCGGCCCCTGGGCTGAGGCGATTGACGGCTGCGATGTCGTGGTAAATCTAGCCGGACGCAGCGTCAGCTGCCGCTACACCCCGGCCAATCTGCGGGCCATGATGGACTCCCGCGTGCACTCCGCCAGGGTCGTGGGCGAGGCGATCGCGGCCGTCGCGCGGCCTCCCCGGGTCTGGCTACAGATGAGCACCGCCACCATCTACGCCCACCGTTTCGACGCACCCAACGACGAGGCGTCCGGCGTGCTCGGCGGCACTGAACCGGGAGTCCCTGGCTACTGGGCCTACAGCGTCGAGATCGCCAAAGCCTGGGAGCAGGCGCAACAGCGCGCTGAAACCCCCTGCACCCGTAAGGTCGCCCTGCGCTCCGCCATGGTGATGAGCCCCGATCGCGGCGGCGTCTTCGACGTCCTGCTGCGGCTGGCGCGGCTCGGCCTTGGCGGCCCGGTCGCAGGCGGCACGCAGTACGTGTCCTGGATCCACGACCACGATTTTGTCCGCGCTGTGGAGTTCCTGGCCGACCGTGACGACCTCGCCGGGCCGGTGAACCTCGCCGCCCCCTTTCCTGTGCCGCAGCGCACGTTCATGCGCGCGCTGCGCACGGCGTGGGGTGTCCCGGTGGGCCTGCCCGCAACGAAGTGGATGGCTGAGCTCGGCGCGTTCGCGCTGCGCTCAGACACCGAGCTCCTGCTGAAAAGCCGCCGCGTCGTCCCCGGCCGCCTGCTCGAAGCGGGCTTCGCCTTCGACCATACCCAGTGGCCCGATACCGCCAAAGATCTCGTGCGGCGGGTGCGACACACCCGTCGATCCAGGCCAGGTCCAACTGGCTGACGAGGCCCTCAGGTGTCGATCCTGGACAGGTCGAGCTCTGCCGCCCCGGCGACGATGAAGTCCCGGCGCGGGGCGACCTCGCTGCCCATCAGCAGATCAAACATCCCGGCCGCGGCGGAGGTGTCCTCGACCCTGATCCGCCGCAGAGTGCGGCGGCGCGGATCCATCGTCGTCTCGGCCAGCTGGCCAGCATCCATCTCGCCGAGTCCTTTGTACCGCTGCACCGGTTCCTTCCACCGCTGTCCCTTGCGCTCGAGTTCCAGCAGGGTGCGGTTGACCTCGGCGTCGGAGTAGGTGTAGCGGTACTTTTCCTGGCCCTTGCGCGGGTTCGACAGCTCGATCCTGTGCAGCGGCGGTACCGCGGAGAACACCCGGCCGGCGTCCAGCATCGGCCGCAGGTAGCGGTGGAAGAGCGTCAGCAGCAGGCAGCGGATATGCGCGCCGTCAACATCCGCGTCCGCCATGAAGATGACGCGCTGGTAGCGGGCCGCGTCCAGGTCGAATGCCGCCCCGGATCCGGCACCGATCACCTGAATGATCGATGCGCACTCGGCGTTCTTCAGCATGTCCGCGAGGGAGGACTTCTGCACGTTCAGGATCTTGCCCCGGATCGGCAGCAGGGCCTGGAACTCCGAATCCCTGGCCGTCTTCGCCGTGCCGAGCGCGGAATCGCCCTCGACGATGAACAGCTCGCTGCGATCATCCGCGGTCCTGCAGTCGGCCAGCTTGGCCGGCAGCGCCGAGCTGGCGAGCGCGGACTTGCGGCGCTGGTTCTCCCGGTGCTCACGGGCCGAGATGCGCGTCTTGGCGGCCGCCGCGATCTTGTCGAGCACGGCTCGCGCCTGCGTCCTGCTGCCCCGTGCCCGCGACTCGAAGAAGGCCTTCAGCTCCGCGGCGACCACCTGAGCCACGATCCTGGAGGCGGCCGGGGTGCCAAGCACCTCCTTGGTCTGCCCCTCGAACTGCGGCTCGGGTACCCGCACGGCCACGACCGCGGTGAGCCCTTCGAGCACGTCTTCCTTGATCACCGGCTCGTCGCCGTTCTTCAGCAGCCGGGTAGCCCGTAGCTGCTCGTTCAGCGTCCGGACCAGCGCTCGCTCGAAACCGGCCACATGGGTGCCGCCCTTGGGCGTGGCGATCACGTTGACGAACGACCGGGCGGTCGTCTCGTAGCCGGTTCCCCACTGGAGCGCCACATCCACGGACAGCTCGCGTTCCACGTCCGCCGGGGTCAAGTGGCCCTGCTCGTCGAGCAGCGGCACGGTCTCGGTGAACTGCCCCGAGCCCTGCAACCGCAGCACGTCGGTCACCGGCTCACCCGAGCCCAGATGCGCGCAGAACTCGCTGATCCCGCCGTCGAAGGCGAATTCCGCTTCCGCCGGGGCGCCGGGGCGGCTCTCGTCGCGGATCCGGATCATGAGCCCGGGGACGAGGTATGCCGTCTGCCGCGCGCGCTCGGTCAGGGCGTCGAAGGTGAACGCGGAGTCGCGCACGAATACCTGGGTGTCCGGCCAGAACCGGATCCTGGTGCCGGTCACCCGCTTGGCGACGCGGCGCTCCTTGCGCAGCCCGGAGGCCGGCGTGAAGCTGGCGTCGGGGCCAGCGCCGGCGAACTCGCCGGGCACGCCGCGACGGAAGCTCGCCGCCCAGGTGTGACCTTCCCTGTCCACCGCCACGTCGAACCGGGCGGACAGGGCGTTGACCACGGAGGCGCCCACGCCGTGCAGGCCGCCCGAGGCGGTGTAGGAGCCGCCGCCGAACTTGCCGCCGGCGTGCAGCCGGGTCATCACCAGCTCCACGCCGTTGAGCCCGGTCTTGGGCTCGATATCGACGGGTATGCCGCGTCCCTCGTCACGCACCTCGGCCGAGGAGTCGGCATAGAGCACGATCTCGACCCTCGATCCGTGGCCGCCCAGCGCCTCGTCCACGGCGTTGTCAATGATCTCCCACAGGCAGTGCAGGAGACCGCGGCTGTCGGTGGACCCGATGTACATGCCAGGCCGCTTGCGCACGGCATCGAGGCCCTCGAGGACGGAGAGGTGGCGGGCCGTGTAGGAGTCACCCGGATGCGGCTCGCGGGATGGGAATGCGGCGGTGCGAGCGGCACTCACGAGGGCCCTCCTCCGGCGACGGGCGGGCGGCAGAGCACCCGGATGCTCACACCGCAGACTAGCCCGCCCGGCGCAATGCCGTGTGCAGCCACGCCGGAAGACAAACCCGCTCTACCACCCGCGACCTGGGATAATATTCGCGATACAGTAGAGATAGGAGAGGTCGCCGCAAGAGTGAGAGGCCAACGGGAGACGTGAACAGAGCCAGGAACTCGGTCGGCGAAGACCGGCCGCGCGGGTGCCGCCGGATTGACGAAAGTTTCGCTTATGGCGTACGTGGCGTCATAGGGAAGGCCAACGCCCGTTTAGACGTTGTGTAGAGGGAGAGCAGAACGCGAGTGACCATCGCCAGCCGGATGCAGAAGCCGGAGGCACAAGGCGAGGAGCGACGTTGACAGGAGCACTAGCCCCAGCCAAGCCCCTGACCGCCGTAGACGTGTGCGACCGCTGCGGAGCCCGGGCATATGTCCGAGCCCTGCTTCCGGGTTCCGCAGAGCTTCTTTTCTGCGCGCACCACGCCCGTCAGCACGCCGAAGCGCTGGCCAAGGTCGCGGTTGAGATACAAGACGAGACCAAGCTTCTCGTGAGCACCAAGAAGAGCCAGGTTTCCGACTAGCCAGGGCCGGGGGAACCTGTAGCGGGGGGAACCTGCCCGACCAAAGAGTCACGCGTTGAGCTAACGCGTGACTCTTTGCGTTAGTCGAGATAATCCCGCAGGACCTGCGACCGCGACGGGTGGCGTAGCTTCGACATCGTCTTGGACTCGATCTGCCTGATCCGTTCCCTGGTGACCCCGTATACCTTGCCGATCTCGTCAAGGGTCTTGGGCTGTCCGTCGGTCAGCCCGAACCGCATGGACACGACGCCGGCCTCGCGCTCGGACAGGGTGTCCAGCACCGAGTGCAGTTGCTCCTGGAGCAGCGTGAAGCTGACCGCTTCACCTGGCTGGATGGCTTCGGAGTCCTCGATCAGGTCGCCGAACTCGCTGTCGCCGTCCTCGCCAAGCGGGGTGTGCAGTGATATCGGCTCCCGGCCGTACTTCTGCACCTCGATGACCTTCTCCGGGGTCATGTCCAGCTCGGCCGCGAGCTCCTCCGGGGTCGGCTCCCGTCCCAGGTCCTGGAGCATCTGGCGCTGCACCCGGGCGAGCTTGTTGATGACCTCCACCATGTGCACGGGGATCCGGATGGTCCGGGCCTGGTCTGCCATCGCGCGCGTGATGGCCTGCCTGATCCACCAGGTGGCATAGGTGGAGAACTTGTATCCCTTGGTGTAGTCGAACTTCTCCACCGCGCGGATCAGGCCGAGGTTGCCCTCCTGGATGAGGTCGAGGAACAGCATCCCCCGCCCTGTGTACCGCTTGGCGAGCGACACGACCAGGCGCAGGTTTGCCTCGAGCAGATGATTCTTGGCCCTGCGGCCGTCCGAGGCAATCCACTCGAGGTCGATGCACTCATCCGAGCCGGGCAGCGCGCGGGTCTCGGCGAGCTTCTCCTCGGCGAACAGCCCCGCCTCGATCCGCTTGGCAAGCTCGACCTCCTGCTCGGCGTTGAGCAGCGGTACCTTGCCGATCTGCTTGAGATAGTCCTTTACCGGGTCGGCGGTCGCGCCTGCCGCGGCCACCTGAGCGGCCGGCAGATCGTCGTCGTCGTCGCCGTAGACGAAGACGTCGTCCTCGCCGTCGTCCGCGGCCTTCTCGTCTGCCTTGCCCTGGGCCGGCGCGGCTGCGCCGGCGGCCGGCTTGGCTGCCGCGACAGCAGCAACAGGCTCGTCTGCCGCATCGGCCTCATCTTCGGGTGCGTCGCCGACGACATCGGCGACGTCCTCCACGCTCAGGTCGGCTTCGTCGAGTACCTCATCGATCTCCACGTCGACATCGACCTCGACGTCGACGACCGCGATATCGACGACGGCATCGAGATCAGCCGGGTGATCCAGGCCGTCTATCGCCAGTTCGCTTTCCGCGGTGTCCTGCACCCACGTCTCCATCTCCTGCGCTCCGGAGGCATTGGCCGGCTCTGCGGCCTTCGCCCCCGTCCCGGCGCTCTGCTTCCGGTCTGCGGACTTCTTGTCTGTCGTCCGGCCGTCTATGCCGGAACGCGGCCGCCTGCCGCCACCCGCGGAGCCGTTCTCCGACGGGCCGGACTGGCCGGTGCGCGCCTCGGGGGACTTCTCAGCAGCCTGGTGATTCCTCGCCGCGGAATTGGCAGCGCTCATCACCGCCACCCCTTCCTTCGCCGGACGGTGGCTGACCGGGCCCAAGGCCGTACCCGGCTGACCGAACTAGCAGGCGACACAGACACTCTCCTGCGTACGTGTAGCGAGAATTGGACCCTACCGCCAGGCCCAGGCTGCTGGGGTCATGCCAGAAGGCGGACCGGCGCCACATGTCGGCACCGATGCTTGCTGCCCTCCTGAGCACAACCTTAGGCGGACTTCGGGAGTGACTTTGACAACCGACGTCATCCCTCCCCTCCCCTGTCGCGCTCGGGCACATGCAGCACGAGCACGGTGACATCGTCATCCTGTTCATATCCAGCCAGCATCCGGTCGACCAGGTACTCAAGAAGGCGGTCGGGGTGACCGATCACCTCCGGCGGTGCCTGGCCCGCCACCGCGAGCAGCTCGTCCAGGCCGGCGTCGAGGCCGCGCATGCGGTTCTCTACTAGTCCATCGGAGTAGAACACCACAGTGTTGCCAGGCGGGAGCCGGAAAGAATGCTGCTGGCGAGGGCTCGCCCAGCCGAGCGGGGTCCCGGCTTCGATCGTGTCGAGTCTTGGCGGGCCGTCGGAGCGCAACCGGAGCGGCGGCAGATGGCCGGCATTGCCCGCGAGCCCTTCCCCGGTCACCGGGTCGATGACCAGGTAGGCGACCGTGGTCACCTGCTCGTCGAGCTCGGTAGCGCTGAACAGGCGGTCCAGCCCGGCGAGCACCGCGGCCGGCCGCGGATCGGTCAGCGCGAGGGCGCGCAGCGCGTTCCGCACCCGGCCCATTCCGGCCGCAGCGGTCAGGCCCTTGCCCATGACGTCACCGGCCGCGATGGCCAGCCGCCCGTCCGGGAGCTTGAAGGCGTCATACCAGTCGCCGCCAATCTCCATGTTCCTGGTGACCGGCAGGTACCGCGCCTCCAGGATGATCCCCGGGACGGTCGGCAGCCGGTCGGGCAGCAGGCTGCGCTGCAACGTCTCCGCCGTGGTGTGCTCGCGCTCGAACAGGGTGGCCCGCTCCACAGCCAGAGCGCACTGACCGGCCAGCGCCTCAAGGAACACTCTCTCCTCTTCGGTAATCCGCCGTGGCCTGGTGAAGGAGAACCTGATCGCGCCGAGCGGCGCGCCGGCGGCGAGCAGCGGTAGCCCCACCCAGGCCTGCTCATCGCTGTGCTTGAGGTAGAGGTCGAGGTTCGCGTCGGGCTCGAATTGCCTGCGCAATGCGTCCCGGTCCTCCACCAGCACGGGACGGCGGCTGGTGATGGCCGCGGTGATCACGCTCGGCGCATCGAGCGGGATCTCCCCCGGCGGCCCGCCCGGGTTGACGGTCCGCAGCCGCACCCCATCCGGGTCAAGCAGCGCCACGGCTGACCGCTCGGCGCCGACCGCGGAGCGGCCGACCTCGGTGATCACTTCGACGACCTGCTCCACGGTGAGCGCCTCGGCGAGCATCGACGTGGCCTGCTGGAGCCTGGCCGTGCGCAGGGCCGCGGCGGACAGCTGCTCGGTGAGCCTGCCCCGCATCTCCTCGGCCTCGCGCTGGCCGGTGACGTCGGTGCTGGCGCCCACCCACTCGATGATCCGGCCGGCCCGCTCGATCGGAACGGCGCGGACGTCGTAATGCCGGTACGCCGCCGCCTTCGTGCGTACCCGGTAGCGATTGTCGAAGATCTTCCCGGTGCGCACGCACTCCCGCCAGGCGCGCTCCACCCGGTCCCTGTCCTCGGGGTGGATGGCGTCCAGCCACCCGTTGCCCAGGTACTCCGCCAGGGACTGGCCGGTGATCGATCGCCACTCGGGCGAGTCCTCCGAGATCTCCCCGGTCGGCGATGTCACCCAGACCACCTGCGCGCCGGCCTGCACGAGCGAGCGGTATCTGGCCTCGCTCCGCCGGACGGCCTCGGCCGAATGCTGCCGGTCGGTGATGTCGGCCGCGATGAGCACGACGCCGGTGATATTCGTCTCGCCGTCGTGGCAGGGGAACCAAGAGAAGGCCCAGTGCCGCTCCCGGCGGACCGCAGGCTCGGCGGGGCGCGTGGCGGGTACCGACTGCACCTGTCCTGCCGCGATGACGGGCTGGTCCGCCTCAAGGACGGGCTGGTCGTCTGCCAGCACCCGGCGCAGCGCCGTCTCGGCTCTCGCTGCGAGCTCGGCCGGCCAGACCTCCGAGGGCTGACGCCCCAGGTGATCCTCGGTGTCCATCCCGTGCAGCCGGGCCAGGGTGCGGTTGACGCGCCGGAAGCGAAGGTCAGTATCGAAGAACGCGAAACCGATGGGAGCCTCGCGCAGGAGCGTGTCGAGCAGGGCCGAGTCTGATACTCCCAGGCCGGCCACCTGCGGCCCAGGCACGGATGTGTCCGTGCTCATCCGGTGCTCCCGCATCGCATTCGGGCGCCTGACATGGGGCGGCTCCTTTTTGCTCATTGCCGTCACAAGCAGGCTAGCGGCCAGAAGCTTGTGCCGGGAATCATTCGGCTAGCCAGATGGCCGGCGGCGGGTGACCTGGCCACCGGTGGTGATCGCGGCGCTGCTCTTACCGGGACTCCACGCCTGCCGGCCGCGCCTGCCGGGGCTCACTCGCGCCGAGCCGGCCAGAATCCTTCGGTGACATGGCGGTTGCGCGTAGCATCGGTGCGTACCCATCTGAAAGGCTGTGCAAGTGAGCCCGCAGAGCCGACGACGTAGTCAGCCCCCCGGCGGACCGGGTCACGGAGCGTCGCGGCCAGGTTCGTCTGAGTCACCACCCGAGGCGCTTTTCGCCGAGATGCTGCGCGCTGCCAGGGAACTCCTTGCGGTGCGCAGCCCGCTCGATGCCGAGCTGCTGGTAAGCGAGATGCTCGGCACCTGGTGGGGTCCGCGATCCCGGCGGATCGGCCTGCGTGGACATGCCGGGATGGAAGAGCTCGTCGGAGAGGGCCTTGTCGCCTACGCGGCGAAGCAGGCCACCCCGGCCGGGCTCGCCCTGCTGTCCGGTATCGCCTGCCTCGGCACCCCCACCCAGGCGGCCAAGGCCGAGCGGGCCGCGCTTGGCCTGATCGAGCAAGGTGTCGCCCGGCCGCGCTGGGCGGATCACCTCGGCGCCGTTACGTCGGGTGACTGTTACCTGAACTCGGACGCATATGGCGACCAGGACGAGGTCGTCTGCGTGTTCAGCTACGCCGGGGAGGAACCGCACGCGCTTGTCGCGGTCGTGGACTACAACGCCGACGGCATGCTGCGCGACGGCTGGGTGACCGCCCAGGTGGGCAAGCTGCTTGACCACTGCCGCCAGGCACACCCCGTGAGCGCCGCAGACAGCAGTCAGGGCGTCGCAGGATCGTTCGGCTCCCTTGACCCTCCGCAGGCGAGGAGGATGCTCGCCAGGGCGCTCAGGGTCACCGACGACAGCGCCGATCCCCCGGTCAGCGACTCTTTCCCGTCCTACCACGCGTTCATAAGGGCCCGGGTCCGCACCTTGCCTCCCCGCGGCGGCGATTCGGCCAGGGCCGGCGGCACGGCCGAGCGCTCGGGCTCCGGCAGCGGGCAGCAGGGCGCGTCGGCCAGCACCGACCGGACCGGTGCCGGCAGCACTATCGACCGGGCCGGCGGCGGCAGCACCGAGCGGGCGGGCTCCGGCAGCACTACCGAACGGGCCGGTGCCGGCAATATCGCCGATCGGGCCAGCCGGCGGCCATGGCGCGCGGACCGGCGGGCCATGCTGGTCGCCGAGTTCCTTGCCTCGGACGAGGCAGAGGAACTCTCCGACCGGAAATCCGCCAGCCGCTGCGCCGACCACATCGTCGCGTACGGCTGCGACAGGGACTTCGGCCGGCCGCTGCGGATGAGCCCGGTCAAGGCCGACACGTTCCTGCTCGACTGGCTGCCGCGCAAGGTCATGCTTTCCGCTGCCGAGCAGGAGGCCATCCCCCATGTGCTCGCCGCCTGGACGCGGTGGGCGGGCATGCGCCGCGGCCTCGGCAAGCAGGCAATCGCCGAGACGCTGGACGCGGTGTTCGACTCGACGGAGAAGTTCACGGCCGCTTACCGGGATCCGACCACTTTCGGGCTGGACGCCGCGCTGCTGGCCAGGCTGCTGCCAGACTCCGATCTGGAGGCGCTGCCGCGCCGGGCATTCGCCTTCCCGCTGCTGAGCGGCTGGTACGGAGGCGTGGATCTGGCAACTCTTGACCCAGCCGAGCCGGCCGACCGCCGGATCCTGCTCGCCGCGGACCACGACGACGGGCCGGCCAGGCATGCCGGCCAGCCGCACATCGACAGTCATCTGGCGCTGGCCGACCGGCTCTGGCGAGGAGACCCGCCCGAGCTGTGGGAAGCCGCGCAGCGGCTGCTCGACCTTGGCGAGGACCGGCATGCCGTGCTGCACTCCCTGATGGACGCCATCGCGGAGGCCGGCCCCAGGCAGGCCGACATCGCGGCCGCGCTCCGAGACCTTCCCCCGATCGAGCCCGGGTTCGGCGGCTAAGGGCCCGCAGAGAAGTAAGCAGCAGGTTTCGTGATCGTCAGGTCGNNGGCACGCCACCGCCTGGAGTCCTCGAACAGCCGGCACCGGCACCGGGGAAGGCGGCCCGGAGGCGCCTCCTTCCGCGTCGTTTCCAAGATCGATGTGGCGGAGCCCACCACCGGTGGTGGGCTCCGTCACATCGATCTTCGGCGGCGCTGCGCGGAACTGGGCTCACGGGGTCGATGGTGCCGGTGTGACGGGAGTGATCTGGTCCACAGACGGCAGCCTGGTCCTCGCCCCGCCCAGCCCAGCGGCGCCCAGTTCGGTAACGCTGCGTGATGCCTGGGTTCCCGGGCCCGGCGGTGACGTGCACGGGCTCGTGGCCCGGCCGGCCGGCGAGGGGCCGTTCCCGACCGTCTTTGAAGTGCACGGCGAGACGGCAGTCGCGTCAGATTTGCCGTACCGAGCGCTGGCCGACGAAGCGACTGCCGTCACACCAGCGAGCGAGCACACCCCAGACCGGATCGGGGCGACGGCCCTCGACAGGCTCCGAACGTACTCACGCCCGCAGAGCGAGCGGACCCCAGCTAGCTGCTCGCGAGCGCGTCGTATGCGGACCGCAGGTCGGCGGGTGTGATGGTGGTCAGGTCGGACGCGGTCGCGGCCTCGCCGAGGTGGGCTACCCGCATGTCCCGGCAGGCGCACGCCCGCTCGAACAGGGAGCGGGCGAACCTGCCGTTCCCGAGTTCGTCGATCAGCCCCTCCGCGCAGGCGTGGCCGAAGACCTGGTCGAGCACGGGCAGTGCGTCCGGATGGAACGAGTCGCCGGCCTGCTGCGCGATCATTCCCGCGATCCGCGCGAGGTCGCGCGGCGTGTAGCTGGGAAACGCGACCCGCACGTTGAATCTTGACGCGAGGCCCGGGTTGGTGCGCAGGAAGCGGTCCATGTCGTCGGTGTAGCCGGCCAGCACGATGACCAGCCGGTCACGGTCATCCTCGGCCCGCTTGAGCAGCGTGGCCGTCGCCTCGGAGCCGAACGCGTCGCCACCGGAGTATCCCTGGTTGTACAGGGAGTACGCCTCGTCGATGAACAGCACCCCGCCAAGCGCGGAATCGATCAGCTTGTTCGTCTTGATCGCGGTCGCGCCGAGATGTTCGCCGACCAGATCGGCGCGGTGCGCCTCGACCACCGCCGGACGGGCAAGCAGGCCGAGAGCGGCGAAGATCCGCCCGAGGATCCGCGCCACCGTGGTCTTGCCTGTGCCCGGCGGGCCGGTAAAGACGAAATGCCGCGCAGGCGGCTGGCTGGTCAGGCCCTGCTGCTCACGCAGCCGCGCCACCCGCAGCTGCGCGGCTATCTCGCGCACTTGCCGCTTCACCGGCTCGAGGCCGATCAGCTCGTCGAGCTCGGCGAGCGCGCTCTCCACTGTCGGCGTGTCTGAGTAACCACGCATCCGTGCGGTCAGGTCGGCGTAGGCCCGCTGTAGGTCCGCCGACCTGATCGTGACCAGGTCGTCGGAGCTCGGCTCCGCGGCGCCGCTCATCACCCGCACGTCCCGCGCCTGGCCTGCCTTCTCGATGAGGCTGCGGACGAACCGGCCATTGCCGAGCTCGTCGCCGATCCGGCGGCGTCCCACCTCCTCGAACGTCCGCCACAGCGCTGGCCGCGCGTCGGGGTCGAGCCGGTCGCCGCGATGCTCCATGCCCGACTCGACCAGCGAGAAAAGCTCGGCGGGCGAGTAGCCGGGAAACTTCACCCGGCTCGCGAACCTGGAGGCGAGGCCGGGGTTGGTGGCCAGGAAGTCCTCCATCTGCTTGTCGTAGCCTGCCAGGATGATGACCAGGTCCTCCCGGTCGTCCTCGGCGCGCTTCAGCAGCGCCTGAACCGCCTCCTGGCCGAACCTGTCGCCCTGGCCGTCCCCCTCGTTCACCAGGCCGTAGGCCTCGTCGATGAACAGCACCCCGCCGAGCGCGGAATCGATCAGCTCGTTGGTCTTGATCGCTGTCGCGCCCAGGTATTCGCCGATCAGGTCGGCCCGGTGCGCTTCGGTCACCTCAGGGGTGTCGAGTAGCCCGAAGGCGTAGAAGATCTTGGCGATCACCCGGGCCACGGCCGTCTTCCCGGTACCAGGCGGACCGACGAAGACGAAGTGGCGCATCGGCTTCTCTGTCTGGTACCCGGCGAGAGCGCGCCTGCGCGCCGCCTCGATCGAGGCCGCGATCGAGCGGACCTGCTCCTTGACCGGCGCCAGCCCGATCATGCTGTCCAGCTCGGCCATCGCCTCGCTCACCGAGATGTCGGGCAGCTGCCGCTCCGCGGCGCGGGCGCCGCGCACGGGGACGGGAGCGGCCGTGCGCCGTGTGTCCGATCCGTCCGCCATGACCCGGCCAGGGCTATGCGGCGCGGCCATGGCCTGCGCACGAACCTGCCCCTGTCCGTAGCCGCGGACTTCCTGCCAGGACTTGGCCAGCCGCCAGCCGAGCACGATGCAGGCCAGCAGCACGGCGACGGCCGCGCCGACGAATGACTGGTGAGGCCAGATCCGGAGGGCGAGCCCGCCGACGGGCATGGACCACAGCAGTGCCCATGCGGTGGTGCGGCATGGCACGAAACAACGGCCGAGGGGACCGGCATGGGCGGCGGCCGCCACCGCGAACGACAGCAGGAACAGCACGGCGAGCCCGGCGCTCGTCCCGCCGGCGGCGCCGGTAGCCACGCTGACCCCCCAGATGGCTACGCAGACCGAGGCTAGCGCCGTGCGCCGTTCGGTAATAATCGCTATGGGGGCGTAAGCCAGCGCCACCAGGAACAAGATCGGCAGTGCCACCGGAAGGGCGAGGATCAGGGCGGCGACGATCGCTATCTTGACCAGCAGCGGCGCACGGACCACTACCCCGCGCACGCGGGCGAGCCAGTCAGGCACAGCTCGTCCTTGTGGCAAGGACTTCTCAGTCGGCCGCATATCGCTCCCTCGCACTGGATCCTTGTATAGCGCATCACCCGGTGCTTACGACAGGCCACGATTGGGAAGCACCCGGCCGGGCTGACCGGAATCCGGTGGAAATCACGGTGCATACATACTGTAACCGGGCGGGGACAGTGGGACTTACGGTCGCCCACTGTGAGCACGGCCACAGCCCGCAACGGGCCGAAACCGGGGAGAGCGCCGCCACGACCGGCATTCAGGCGGACCGCACGAGGTCGAGCTCGTCACGCAGGGGAATACTGTGGCGGCCCGTCTCGGGGATCTCCGGCTTGATTCTCCGCACCCGGGTGACCGCGCCGGGACGCAGCTCGGTCAGCCGGAAGCCGCGCCGCTGGTAGAAGCGGAGCGCATCGGTGTTGTCGTTGGTGGTGGTCAGCCTGACCTCACGACAGCCGCGTCGGCCTGCCTCGGCGACCGCGGCCTCGACCAGGGCGGTGCCGATGCCGGCCAGCCGCTCCGCGGCGTTCAGCGTGACTATCTCGAGCACATCGCCGCGGACCTCGTAGGTCAGCAACCCGGCCATCGGCTCGGCGGCCCGCTGCGCGACGAACCCGGGAAGCTCAGCGGGCCGGAATACAGTGCTGTGCACCACCTGCACGAGAGAGCCCCAGTGCTGGTCAAGGAACCGCGCGACCGCGTCGCGATCGCCGTTCTCCAGGTGCCGGATCTGAACATGATCTTGACGCATTGGCTCTTCCTACGCGCAGAGATCCTGTGCGAAAGGATAACCGGCGCGGTAGGCGCTCCGTCATTCCAGCAGCTCGGACTACCTCCGGTATATCGCCGGGTGCGCCGCCCGGCCGGCCTGGTGCAACCGGCTGAATCCCTGTCAGCTGCCGGGGTAGGTCCCGAAGGTCCAGCTGACCGACCAGGGGTCCACCACGGTAAAGGTGCGGCTGCCGTAGTCGGTGTCCTCGATCTCCCGGGTGATCTCAAGGCCGGCCGCCTTGACCCGCTCGTAGAGGCCGTCGGGGTCCGGGGTGACGACGTAGAGCCAGTTCGGCGCCGGGCGGTCCCAGCTGCGGATGATGATGCCGCCGCTGCCGTGCGGCCAGCGCAGCTCGATCTCGGCATAGCGCCCTGGCTCGTCGCCGGGGATGAGGGCGGTCGGCTCGAAGCCGAAGGTGGCGACCAGGAAGTCAATCGCCGCCTGCGGGTCCGGATAGGGCACGCTCGGCCAGATGGTCGGGGGGCGGTCGGGTGAACTCGGCGTGACCGCAGCGGTGACAGCGGTAGCGGGAAGCGTCATGCGGTCAGTTTCCGCTGCGGTCCGAGCCCCGGTCTTGGAGAAACGGGAGTTCCTCGGACATCCACTCGCCCGGTGTGCAGCCAGCCAACTGCTTCCAGTCGTTGGTGAGGTGGGGCTGGTCGTAGTAGCCGCACAGCACCGCGGTCTCAGCCAGGCTGGTCGTCCGGCCGGAGCGCAGGAGCCGGCCGGCCTGGCCGAAACGCAGGATCCTGGCCGCCGTCTTGGGGGTAAGGCCGAGCTCGGCGCGCACGAGCTGACCGAGGTGGCGGCGGCCCAGCCCGATCTCGTCGGCGATGCTGGTCACCGAGGCTGAGCCGGCCGAGCCGACGAGCTGGCGCCAGGCGGCGTCGACCGCTGCCGGGTAGCCGACGTCGGCCACCCACCCAGCCAGGACGGTGTCGAGAACCCGGGTTCGCCCCGCCGAGTCCGGCGCGCCGGCGAGACGACCGATCAGCTCGCCGGCCTTGCGCCCGACGACCTCGTCCAGAGACCACACGCCCTGGGTGAGCGCGGCTGCGGGCAAGCCGAGCAGGGCCCGCGCACCGCGCGGGGTCAGCTCGAGCTGAACACCACGCTGCGTGCCGTCGTGGACGATGTCGACCGGGCTGGACCGCAACCCGGCGACAGTGGCAGCGGCGCCGAGATCCGGGTGACCGGCACGGCGGACTATCAGCGGCCCGCCGAGGCTGACCACAAGCGCCAGGGTTCCGTCGGGCAGGCCGCGGTGGCGGCCCGGGGGCCAGCCAGCCATGTCGAAGTCGATGTAGCTCCCCACGTACGGGCGCAAATGCTCGGCGGGCCTCATCCGCGGGACACCGCGGTGCGGCGCAGCCGACGCCATGACCATGCGATCCGCCCTCACATGTTCCGCACCACATCCCGGGCCGGGCCGGGCAGCCCGGACCGGCTGCTGTCACTTTCCATTATGAGCGCGACGACCGGAGCCCGGTAAGCCGTGCCGAGTTCGCCGCCACCGGCATCACCAGCACGAGCGAGATTTCGGCGACGGGGCGGGAAAATGGCCAGCAGACCGCCGACCCTGGGCAGTCGACTGGCCGTGGCAATCCTGGGAGTGACGCATCTGTCACGCAACATCATCACCCGGGCGCGACACACTATGTTTACGTCGTGATCATGAAGAAATGCAGTGAAGCGGGCTAGCTACAGGACATCGGTACCGGATCGTGACATTTTCGGCATCGGCGGGATACGTCCCTGAACATAGTCTCTCAGCGAATTACTCATCGCTGACCGGACCCACAGTGCTGCCGCGACGACCAATTGCCGGCGTCGTCGCGCCAGCACGCCTACCTGGGCCGCGTTCAGCGGGACCAGGATATGGTCTCGTGTCAGACGCCGGACGCCATGGCACGCGGAGGCGCACCACAATGAAGGAGTGGACATGGATCTAGGCAGACATAAATGGCGCCTCGGGGGGGTCGCCGCGATGACCGTGCTCGCGCTGGCGGCCGCGGGCTGCGGCTCAAGCGGCGGCAGTGGGACTTCCACCGGCAGCACGGTCGTCAAGGGCGGGGTGGCGACGTGGGCCGAGCTGCCGACCTCACAGGCCAACTACATCTGGCCATTCACGCCGATCACGAACTACAGCGTCTCTAACGCGCAGGAGTTCCAGTGGCTCATGTACCGGCCGCTGTACATGTTTGGCAACAACGGCGGCTCGACCTCGGTCAACTATCCCCTGTCGACCGCCAACGCGCCCGTGTACTCCGATGGCAACAAGACCGTCGTGATCAACATGAAGGGCTGGAAGTGGTCCAACGGCGAGACCGTCGACGCCTCGGACGTGATGTTCTGGCTGAACATGATGAAGGCCGAGAAGGTTAACTACGCCGGGTACGAGCCAGGCGCCCTGCCCGACAACCTGGTCTCCGCTTCCGCCACCGGTCCGAACCAGGTGACGATGCACCTGAACGCGGCCTACTCCAGCTTCTGGTTCACCTACAACCAGCTGGCGACGATCACTCCCATGCCGAAGGCCTGGGATATCACGAGTGCGGGCGCCGCAGCGGGAAGCGGCGGCTGCGCCACCGACAGCGCGGCGGACAAGTGGGCCAAGTGCGTGGCGGTCTACAACTTCCTGACCGCACAGGTCAAGAACACCGCGACCTACGCGACGAGCCCGCTGTGGGGAGTTGTCGACGGCCCGTGGAAGCTGCTCAGCTTCAACACCACCGGCGACGACGACTTCGTGCCGAACCCGAAGTACTCCGGCAGCCCGAAGCCGACCCTGTCGGAGTTCAAGGAGGTGCCGTTCACCGACGACACGACCGAGTACACGGCGCTGAAGACCGGGCAGCTCAACGTGGGCTACATCCCGTCCGCGGACCTGCCGCAGAAGCCGGCAAACTCGGCACTGCCCGCGACCAACCCGCTGGGGACCGCCTACACGCTGCAGCCGAACTACACCTACGGCGCCGCGTACTACCAGCCCAACTTCAACAACGCGAAGACCGGCCCGATGTTCAAGCAGCTCTACATCCGGCAGGCACTCCAGTACACGATGGACCAGGTCGGGATGGACAACTCGATCTACCGCGGGTACTCCTTCCCGACCTCGGGAGGGGTGCCGGACCAGCCGGTCAACCAGTTCACCCCGGCGATACAGAAGGAAAACAACCTCCAGGGGCCGTACCCGTTCAGCATCGCCAAGGCCACCAGCCTGCTCACCAGCCACGGCTGGAAAGAGGTCGGCGGCGTGATGACCTGCCAGACCCCGTCCTTGTGCGGGACCGGGATCACGGCAGGCCAGAAGCTCGCGTTCACGATCGACTACTCGACCGGTGAAGCGTCGTTCACCCAGGAGGCATCGGTCTACAAGTCGGACGCCTCGAAGGCCGGCATCGACATCAGCATCGTCGGGCTGTCCTTCAACGCGGTGATCGGGATGGCCACGCCGTGCAAGCCCGGACCGAAGTGCACCTGGGACGCGCTGATGTACGGCCTCTGGGTCTTCAACGGCCCAGGCTTCGAGCCGACCGGCGAGCCGCTGTTCGAGACCGGCGCTGGCTCCAACTCGGGCAGCTACTCCAACCCGACGGAAGACAAGCTGATCAACGAGACGCACACGAGCAGCAGCCTGGCGGTATTCCATCAGTACGCCACGTACACGGCTCAGCAGCTTCCCTACATCTGGGAGCCGCTTTCGTACGGCGTCCAGGGCGTGACTAGCAAGCTGCACGGCGTTACGTTCAACGGATTCACAATCCTGCTCCCCGAGTACTGGCAGTTCACCAAGTAGCCAGGGGATACTCCGGCCGCCGCCTCGCGCTTCAGCTGCGAGGCGGCGGCCGGAGTCCTAACGACACGCGGCTACGGGCCCGCTAGAATAATTGGAGTACTCATGACATCCCGACGCGGTGCGGGCGGCGCCCGGCCCGAGGATGAGACGGCGGCACGGTGATTGGCTACCTGATCCGGCGGATCCTGCAGGCCATCCTCGTCACGTTCTTCGTGTCGGTCATTACGCTGCTGCTTGTCCACTTGTTCCCCGGCGGGCCAATCCGCGCACTGCTCGGGCCGCGGGCGAATGCCACCGAGGTCGCCTACTACAACCATCTCTACGGCTACAACAAGCCGATCTACGTCCAGTACATCAAGTACGTCGGGCAGTTGCTGCACGGCAACCTCGGCTACTCGGTAAAGCTCAACCAGACCGTCACCAGCGAGATCGCCAGCGACCTACCCAAGACCGTCGTGCTTGTCTTCCTCGGCACCGCGGTGTCGCTGATCTTTGGGATTCCGCTCGGCGTCTACCAGGCCGTGAAGCGCTACACGGTCACCGACTACGTGCTGACCGGCGTCTCGTTCCTCGGCTACGCAACACCCACGTTCTTCTTCGCCTTGCTGCTTGTCGAGTGGTTCGCCGTCGATACCCACCTGTTCCCGGCGTTCGCACCGCAGGGCACCACGATCGGCGCGGTGCTCTCCGACCCGCAGGCGCTAGTGCTCCCTGTGATCGCTTACGCGTTCCTGCTCTATGCACTGTGGAGCCGCTACATGCGCTCCTCGGTCATGGACAACCTGGTGCAGGACTACGTCCGAACGGCCAGGGCCAAGGGCGCCAGCGAGCGCCGAGTGCTCTGGGTGCACGTCTTCCGCAACTCGCTGATCTCGATCGTGACCCTGCTCGGGCTCTCCCTGCCGACGCTAGTGGCCGGGGCGATCTTCATCGAGGTCGTGTTCAACTACCCGGGGATGGGGCTCGCATTCTTCCAAGCCGCGCAGAACGTCGACTTGCAGACCTTGCTCGGGTTCACCCTGCTCGGCACGGCGGCGACGATCATCGGAAACCTGCTGGCCGACGTCGGCTACGCGGTGCTCGACCCGAGGGTGAGGTATAGCTGATGGCCATGATCACTCCGCCAGCCGACGTACCGCCTGAGGCGCTCCAGGGGCCGGACGCCGGCGGCGTGCTAACCGCCACCGAGGCAGCGAAGCTTGGCGTAGAACCTACCCAGAAGCCGCGCGGAATGCTCCGCCGCAGCTGGGAGGTCTTCGCCGAAAACAAGCTCGCCCTCGCGAGCCTCGGCATTGTCTTGTTCATGGTGCTGTTCACCTTCGTCGGTCCGCTGATCTACCACACCAACCAGGTGAACACCAACCTCGCCACTTATCTGTGCAAGCCCAGTGCGAAGCACCTGCTCGGCTGCAACGAGGTCGGCTACGACGAGCTGGGACGGCTCATGGTCGGGGGCCAGACCTCGCTGGAGGTCGGCGTCGCCGCGGCGGTGGTCGCGGTCATGATCGGCACCCTCTACGGGGCGATCTCCGGATTCATCGGCGGTGCCGTCGATTCCTTGATGATGCGCATCGTCGATGCAGGCCTGGCCATCCCCTACATCATGGTGATCATCATCCTGTCAGTGATCTATCACCCGAACCCGGCAATCATGATCCTCATCATCGCCGCGTTCTACTGGCTGGGTGTGGCCAGGCTGGTACGCGGCGAGACGCTGACGCTGCGCACCCGGGAGTACGTGCAGGCGGTCAAGGTGGTCGGCGGCAGCGGCCTGCGGGCCGTGATCCGGCATGTGGTGCCGAACGCCATCGGCACGATCATCGTGCAGGCCACGTTCGCTGTGGCTGACTCGATCCTCATTCTGTCCGGGCTCGGCTTCCTCGGGCTCGGCATCACAGCGCCCGCGACCGACTGGGGATCGATGCTCTCCGGCGGCCTCACCTACCTCCAGGGCGGCAACTACTGGTGGCTGATCTACCCGCCAGGCATCGCGATCATCCTGACCTGTATTGCGTTCAACTTCATCGGCGACGCGCTGCGAGACGCGTTCGAGACCCGGCTGCAGCGCCGGTAGGAATGGTGAACTAGTGGCGCCGCTACTTGAGATCAACAACCTGCAAACCCACATCCAGCTGCGGCAGGGGGTGGTACGGGCGGTCGACGGCGTGTCAATCCATGTGGAGCCCGGCGAGACGCTGGGCGTCGTCGGCGAGTCCGGCTGCGGCAAGACGATGACCGCGCTCTCCATCATGGGCCTGCTGCCGACCGGAGGATCGATCGTCGGCGGCAGCATCAAGATGAGCGGGCGCGAGATCAGCGCGCTCGACGCGGGCGACATGCGCAAGATCCGCGGCGACGAGATCGGGATGATCTTCCAGGATCCGCTGACCTCGCTGAACCCGACGATGACCGTGGGCAAGCAGATCGCCGAGGCGGTGCTGCTGCACCGCGAGGTCACCCATGCCCAGGCGATGGACCGGGCGGTCGAGGTGCTGGACCTGGTCGGGCTGCCGCAGGCCAGGGAGCGCGTAGGAGAGTATCCGCATCAGTTCTCCGGCGGGATGCGGCAGCGCGTGATGATCGCGATGGCGCTGGCCTGCGAGCCGAAGCTGCTGATCGCCGACGAGCCCACGACCGCGCTGGACGTGACCATCCAGAAGCAGATCCTGGAGCTGATCGACGACCTGCGGCAGCGGCTGGGCATGTCGGTCATCCTGGTGACCCACGACCTGGGGGTGATCGCCGGCCGCGCCGACCGGGTGGTCGTGATGTACGCGGGCAAGATCGCAGAGACTACCGACACCGGCAGCCTGTTCTCGAACCCGCGGCATCCCTACAGCGAGGCGCTGTTCCACGCGCTGCCAGAGAAAGCCGCAGAGAACCGGGAGCGGCTGTACTCGATTCCCGGGATACCGCCGGATCTGACGAACCCGCCGGCCGGCTGTCGGTTCGCGCCTCGGTGCAGGTATGTGACGGACCGGTGCCGGGAGGAGCAGCCGCCGCTGGCCGGCGAGGAGCCCGGCCATCTCTTCGCCTGCTTCCACCCGGTCGGCGAGGCAGAGCATGGCCGGACCGGGACGGTTTCCGCGCATATGCCGGAGCAAGCTCCCGGGCCTGCCCCTTCTCAAGCCGACGGCGCTGGCGAGGTGCTGCTGAGCGTCGAGAACCTGGTCAAGAACTTCCCGGTGACCAAGGGAGTCGTCCTGCAGCGACGGGTCGGCTGGGTCAGCGCCGTCGCCGACATTAGCTTCTCGATCCGCCGCGGCGCGACGCTCGGCCTGGTCGGCGAGTCCGGCTGCGGCAAGACGACGATCGGCAGGCTCGTCGTCGGTCTGGACAAGCCGACGAGCGGATCGATCAACTTCGCCGGCAAGGACCTGGCGAAAAGCAGCGGGCGGCAGTACCGGCGGGAACGCCAGGACATCCAGCTGATGTTCCAGGACGCGTATGCATCGCTTGACCCGCGGATGCGGGCTGGCACGGTGCTGCGCGAGCCGCTCGCCGTCCAGCGGATCGGCTCGCGCAGCGAGCAGCAGCGGCGGGTGGGAGAACTGCTGGATCAGGTCGGGCTGCCGCGCTCGGCCGCGGAACGGTACCCGCACGAGTTCTCCGGCGGCCAGCGCCAGCGGCTCGGGTTCGCCCGCGCGCTCATCCTGTCGCCGCAGCTGATCGTCGCCGACGAGCCGGTATCCGCCCTGGACGTGTCGATTCAGGCTCAGATTCTCAACCTGATGCGCGATCTGCAGCGCGAGCTCGGGCTCACCTACTTGTTCATCTCGCACGATCTGGCGGTGGTGCGCTACCTGTCCAGCCACATCGGCGTCATGTACCTGGGGAAGCTTGTCGAGGTCGGGCTGGCCGACGAGGTGTACCTCAGGCCGGCCCACCCCTACACCAGGGGCCTGATCGACTCCGCGCCGGTGCCCGACCCGGAGACCGAGCTGGCCAAGGTCAAGGCTGGCATCGTGGGTGAGCTGCCGAGCGCGATCAATCCGCCGTCCGGCTGTAGGTTCCGCACCCGCTGCCCGCTGGCCGAGGAGATCTGCGCCGAGGTCGAGCCGCCGCTACGGTCGTTCCCGGGTACTGGCCACCTGGCAGCCTGCCACTTCCCGTTGCAGTCCCCGATGCAGACGGAGACCATTACCGCCGCGGAGGTCGCAGGACCGTAGCACCGGGAGGTTCACAACGCGGCGCCAGCCGGCGGCTGCGTTGCTTATCCGGCGGCGCGGTGTCTGTCGTCCGGGTCCAGGTTGCGGCGCGGCCGGTGATCTTGCTGAGGCTGTGGTGTTCCCGGGGTGCACGCGCTCTTGTGCGGTGGACTGGGCCGGGCCTGTCTTGGCTCATGGTGACCTGCCTGGGGTCCGGCCGCGGTGGTGTTGCCGTGCTCGCTGGCCGGGTGCTGGGCCGGGCTTGTGCCCTGCTATTGCCCGTTTCCCCCGGGGAAGGCTGACCCGGGCCGGGGGCGCCGTCAGGTCCGGCAGATCCCGGGCGGCGTGGGATAGGTCGCCGTGGGTGGTGGCGGTCAGGGTGGCATCGAGGCGCGTATTGAGTTCCTGGAGTGTCAGCCTGCCGTGGGCGAAGTGCTCGGCCAGGGCCGCGGCTGCCGCCTCCCGGTCGGCGTCGCCGACGCGGATGCCGGGTGGTGGTGCCTGATGATCATGCCAGCGCGTCGCCGTCGGGCAGTGCCGCCAGGGTCGCGACGATGCGCAGCCGCTCCGGGTCGTGGATCAGCGGGTCAAGTGCGCCGGTGCTCATGGTCGGCCGGGCCTGTTTACAGGCCGCCGAGCAGGTCGCGCAGCGCCTGGGTGTAGGTGCCGAGTGCCGTGCGGCCGTGGCCGGTGAGGGCGACCGTGGTGATGGACACGGCCCCGTTGCGAGTTTTCTCGCTGCTGATGTAATCGGCGTCTTCGAGCTTGCGCAGGTGGATGATCAGGTTGCCGGGGGTGAGCCCGATCATGTCCTGTAGGCGGGTGAAGGACAGTGTGTCGCCGTCGGGCAGTGCCGCCNNGGGTCGCGACGATGCGCAGCCGGGTGGGGACGTGGATCAGCGGGTCGAGGTCGTCGCCGGTCATGGCCGGACGACGCTGCGGTGCTGCTGCCAGACCTTGAACGCGGCGGTGCCCAGGCACACGGCGCACAGGCCGATGCCCATGATCAGCCACGCGCCGGCCGGGCCGCCGAAGCCGGCGACCGCGGCGATGATGGCGATAGCCAGCGTGGTGCCGGCGGTGGGCCAGTCTCGCCGTGCTGCCGAGGTGGCCGCGCCGGCCAGGCCGACGATCATCAGCGGCGCGCTGGCCGGATACAGCGCCCAGGCCGGGTGGCTTGCGGAGGCGTGGTACAGCGGCAGCGTGACCGCGTACGCGGCGACCCAGGCCACCAGCATGACGCCGATCCAGGCCTGCCTCTTGCGCTGGGCTGGCCCGCTGACGCCGGCGCCCGCGCGCTTGAGCGCCCAGGTGCTCCAGCCGATGTTGATGGCCACCAGCGCGAAGATGACGGCCAGCAGCCCGCCAGGGGGCGCGGAGTAGGGGTCCTGGCGGCCGCGCACCGACAGCCAGTAGCCGCCGAACGCGACGAGCACGAAGAACGCCCGGTAGACCCACAGCAGCGGCGGGCCGGGCGTGAACGTGCGGCGTGCTTGCACGGTGGCCTGGTCCAGCAGCGCGGCGGCCTGCTGGGGCTCGAAGTTGCCGCCGTTCCCGGCGGCGGTGGTGTCGGGTGTGTAGGTCATGGTGCCTCCCTCGATCAACTCTATGCCATAAAGTAGACCCTGCTTTACGGCGCAAAGTCAAGGGTTCGGGCCGGCGAACTTTGTGACATAAAGTCCGGCGGCGAGCCAGCCACCGGACGGGGCCGGGCCGGCAAAGAGCCACAGGACCCCCGCCATCTCACCGCCTGGCTCAAGAGTTACACCGGCCATCCCGCCTACCCCTGGACCAGCTCGGCGACGACCTGGACCGCTTCGCTTTCTCCTTGGCGGCAACGACCGCGAGCCACTCTTCGAACCAGGCGACCAGTAAGACAACGTTCCCTGGAAACACGCCGCAGCAGCACACCTGCACGCGCCCGTCACCGCCGGTGCAGTCGGTTCTCACTGCCAGTGCCCGCGTGTCTCGGCCTCTGTCACGGCGGCCATGCCTTCGGGTCCCCTGCGCGCCGGGTCGGCTCCCCGGGCGAGCAGGAACGCGGTGACGTCGGCGTGCAGGGGGCCACCGGACTGGAGATGGCGGTCATACTCGATTTCCGGCTGATTCAGGCGGCAGCGTCCCGGCGCCGACTGCCAGGCGGGGCTGGGCAACCGGGGTCTCCGGCCGCCACCGCGCCCTCCATCAAGACGACCGGACCGGCGAATGCCCGCGACGGTGCCGGTGCCGGTGCTGAGCTCGCGCGGCTCAGTCCTTGGTGAACACGGCGTGCACGATGATGGTGCTGTGCATGGACGACATGCGTAGCTGATTCCAGGTGAGGCCGAAGTCGGACCGGTCGATCGGCGCCTCGGCGTCGAGCCAGACTTCGCCGTCGCCGTGCACGGATGCGCTGGCGCCGAAGGAGAACGGCCTGGTACTGCCGCGGACGGTGAGACGGCCGGACACCGTGGCGCCCTCCGCTGACGGCCGGGCAGCTCAGGCGTTTGCAGCCCTGCGGTCCGCCGTTATCAGGGAGTTCGTCAAGGTCAGCGAAGCTGCGCAAGAAACCCCCTAACCGAACCTGATAAACAACCTAACCCTAGTACCATTTAGTATGTTTAACGGGTTGGCTTAGCGAGTTCCTGGTGCTCCGGGAATCAGCATCGGCCGGAGCGGGGTCCATGTCACTGGGACATCACGCATTAGCAATGCGCAGTCAAGCGTCGCGCTACCGTGCGGGAACAGGTCCTCATCATCGAAGAACGTCGAACGGACGACGTGGACCTCGACAGGCCGCACGCGCCAGGAATCGGTACCCAGTTCCATCCCGTCCAGGCGGCCCCTGGCCCGGCCTGCGGAGTAGCCCGACGAGCCATGCTGGAAGAACACCGATGCCTCATGCAGGCCGGCGAACAACTCACTGCCCTGGAACTGCTCGGTCAAGCTGGCCTCCACCTCGACGCGCGTTGCGCCGTCGCGGCTGGCGTAGGCCACGCGCAGGTCGTGTGGCGTTTCGTTCACATCGAACGACGCGTGGTGGTGACTACCGGGGAACAGCCGGCCGCCCGCCAGGACGTTGACCGCGGAGCCACTATCCCGGCGCGGGATGTAGACCCCGGTTTCGACCCCCTGCGGACCCTCCCACTCGACGGCGATGCGATGAGCGGCGTTCTCGCTGCGCAGCCCAAACCTGCGCGGCGCCCAGTACGGACGGACTTGCCCCAGGCGGATGAGGCAAATGCCGACGACCGCCCAGCCGCCGATCTGCTGAGGCCGCAACGGAGCGGGCAGCAGCTTGGCGGCGGCCTTGGGATCGGCACGATAGTTCACCAGGAGGCGCCGTTCGATGACACTGGCGAGGCGTGGCTGCCTCATGCCAGCCCCTCCCTCTCCGTGGCGCCGCGCCTGTACCGACGTGAGATGACCTCTTCAGGGCAGACCGCACTCAGGAAGCGGCCAACACAGAGCGCCAGTCGGTCCTCGACGAGCGAGTACAAAATTCGGTTAGCCTCTCGCCGCTCGCGGATCAGCCCCGCTCCCTTCAGCACGCCCAGATGCCTGGAGATCGAAGGACCGCTGATCGGAAACCGCCCGGCGATCTCGCCCGCGGCCAACTCACCCGAGCGGAGCTCCTGCAAAATCTGTCGGCGCGTGGAGTCTGCCAGCGCCCGGAAGACGCTCGCCTCCACCGCCGACTCCATCTCGTCCATGGGTCGATACTTAGCACAAAAGCTAAAGAGCAAACAACCTCAAATACTGGTAGCGGGCAACCGGGCATCACGCTTGACGGCGGTAACCCGACCCGCTCCTGAAGCACTCAGGAGGAGCACAGCCATCCGGCCATACCCCTCCTGAGCAGGGAACTCTCCCCCAGAGCGACACCCGATAATCAGCTACAGCCGCTGGTGGCGCCGCAGCCCTCGCAGACGTAGCAGCTTCCCGCGGGCCGCATCTTCGTGCCGCAGGTCAGGCACAGCGGCGCGTCCGCCACCCTGCCCTGCCGGGATTCGATCAGCTCGGTCGAGCTCCCGGCCCGCGGCTGAGGGACCGGCTCGGTACTGGGATCGGCCGGCGTCCCGCGCTCGGCAGGTACATCTTCAAGCGCTGCCGACTGGGCCATTTCCTCGGTATCCGGCTCCTCGCCCAGTACCTGGGCCTGCTGGTCTGTACTAGCGAGGCTGGCGCTGCGCTCTGCCGCGGACAGGATGCCGAGATCGGCACGCTGGTCGTAGGACAGGTGATCGAGAGCCAGCCGCCTGAAGATGTAGTCCATGACCGAGCTGGCGATCCGGATGTCCGGATCGTCAGTGAGGCCGGCGGGCTCGAACCGCATGTTGGTGAACTTCCCGACGTAGGACTCCAGCGGGATGCCGTACTGGAGCCCGACCGAGATCGCGATGGAGAAAGCGTCCATCACGCCGGCCAGCGTGGAGCCCTGCTTGCCGAGCTTGAGAAAGACCTCGCCGAGGCCGTCGTCGGGGTAGTTGGACGCGGTCATGTAGCCCTCTGCCCCGGCTACGGAGAACCTGGTCACCATGGCTGGCCGCTTCCTGGGCAGCCGCCTGCGAACCGGCCGGACTTCGCTGCTGACTGGCGCTGCCGCCGCGGCCTTTGCGTCACGGCTATCGGGCTGCGGTGCCGCGGTCTTCTTTCTCGCGTTCGACAGCGGCTGGCCCACCTTGCAGTTGTCCCGGTAGATCGCCAGCGCCTTCAGGCCCAGCTTCCAGCCCTGGAAGTAAATCTCCTCCACGTCCTCGACCGTTGCGGTCTCCGGCATGTTCACCGTCTTGCTCACCGATCCGCTCAGCATCGGCTGCACGGCCGCGATCATCCGGACATGGCCCATCGGGTTGATGGCGCGCTCGCCCATCGCGCAGTCGAACACCTCGTAGTGCTCTGGCCTGAGGCTGGGCGCGTCCACGACATGGCCGTGCTCTGCGATGTACTCGGTGATCGCCTCCACCTGCTCGGGCTGGTAGCCGAGGTTTCGCAGCGCACGCGGGACCGTCTGGTTGACGATCTGCATCGAACCGCCGCCGACGAGCTTCTTGAACTTGACCAGGGCCAGGTCAGGCTCGATGCCCGTGGTGTCGCAATCCATCATGAGCCCGATGGTGTTGTGGCTGACCATCCCATTGGCCACATAGGTCACGTTGTCCGGGACGGACAGATCATAGGTGGGTTGCACGCCACCGTCTTCGTTGCTCGTCACCCGCTCGAACAGGTAGCCGAGCGCTTCGCCCAGCCGTACGTCGAGGTTCTCTTCGAAAATACGCCTGGCAAGCATGCGGGGAATCCCGCCCTGCTCACTTAGCGAGAGCATCGCGGCATTGCGCGCCCAATGTCCTTGCGGGACCACTTCCTTCCAGACCTGCCCCGGCAGGAAGATGTAGTCCTTCTTCGCGGAACGGGCCGGTTCCAGGGTGGCGAGCAGACGAGCCTTGCGCTCGCCGATGAAGCCGACCCGCTCACTGAACTCCAGGGCGTGGTCGAGGTTGCGGAGCCGGACCTGTTGAATGGGGCCGCCGCAGCCGCTCGCTGGCTGCCTTGTCGTCGTCGCAAGGCCGATGGCCAGCAGCAGAGTCCGGATCTCGGCCGCGAACGACTCGTCGGCGGTTGAGAGGCTTGGGACTCCCTCCTGAACTGTCCCGTCTGCTTCGAAGAGGCCGCGCAGGAATGCACTGTAGACAGCCGGGTCGTTAGCCTCCAGGATCGCCGAAGGAACCCTTGGAATCCAGCCCTTCCCCGTGTGGCCCGCCTCGGGAAGCTGCTTCGCGAATCCTGCCGCTTGCCACCAGCGTGCGAGGCGCACGGAATGGAGCGCTACCTCTTGATAGCCCTGCTCGGAACTGACCGCGGGCGACAGGCCGAATAGTTCCTTGGCGAGAATGCCAAGCCGCTCGGCGACATCTAGGTCGGTATCGGCAACGCAGAACCGGATCCCCTTGGCATGCAGGCTCCCGTCACCCATGAAATAGCCGACTAGCTCGGCCAGCTCGGGCGTAATGGAGTCGGGCACCACTACATTCCGGTCCCCGGAGTAGTACGCCTGGTCCAGTACAGGCAGCGGCACCAGCCGCGGCTCACCAACGAGCCTGCCCAGCTGCAGCGGAAGAACGTCTCCCGGCGCGATATCCGCCAGGCGCTTCCATACCCAAGCCCCGTTCTCCGGATCCACAATCTTGACGCGATGGACGAGCGTGCCCTGAATCTGGTAGGTGCCCTCGGTCCTGATCCGGCGGGTAGGTTCCTCACCGTTTACGAAGAACTTAGTCGCCTGGCGCGGGCCCTGGTCCGTTGATACAACAAGGTCCAGGTCTTGCCAGCGCTCTCCGTAGACGTCGCCGATTTCAGAGAGTCGGGCCAGCCCGCGATCCGTCGTGATCAGCGTGTCCCCGGTGAGGCATCCAGTAGGCGCGAGTAGTGAGGCTTGTGCGTTTCTATACCCGTTTGCGTCACCCAGCTCCAGGCACTCTCGCCAGGTCGCGGATGCCGCGGTGAGGATCTCCCTGTCCATGCCGCCGACCTTGCTGATCTGGGTGCTGGCGTCGGCATGCTTGCGGATGACCCGGTTGTGCGCCGCCTGATTCCGCGCATATCCGTCGTATGGCCCGACGACGCTGGCCAGTTCAGCGGAACGCCGGTAGGCGGTCCCCGTCATCAGCGACGTGATGGCCGCCGCGATCGCCCGGCCGCTGTCGGAGTCGTACGCGTGGCCCGTTGCCATCAGCATCGCGCCGAGGTTGGCGTAGCCGATGCCGAGCTGACGGTAGGCGCGGGTGGTCTCGGTTATCTTCTCTGTGGGGAAATCGGCGAAGCAGATGGAGATGTCCATCGCAGTGATGATGAGCTCGGTGATGCGCTGGAAACGCTCGGTGTCGAAAGTGTCATCGTCACGGAGGAATTTCATCAGGTTAATGCTCGCCAGATTGCACGATGAATTATCTAGATGGACGTACTCCGAGCAGTTGGCAACCACAGCGCCACTGACGATGTAGGAGTGATTGCGAGGCTCCGTGAGGTTGTAGGTGGTCTCGAACCCCCTCGGCTCGCGGCTGACTAGCCGCACCGCGGCGTCCACGTCGCAGCACCGGGATGTCTCGGCGACCCGGTCGAGCTTGGCCTGCTTGGTTGGCAGGCTGAAGCCGACAATCCGGCCGAAGTCACGCATCGCGGCCGCCGTGATACGGAGGTCATAGGACGGGCCATCAGAGCCATACGTGACCTGGCTGCCATCTTTCCGCGTGTAGTGGAAAGACTCCTTCTTCTGTGGCATCTGGTAGATGCGGCTGGCGATCCCGAGCGAGGCGAGCAGTTCCTGCGTGCCGATGAGCAGCTCCTCCGAGCGGCTGCCAAGGCCCACGTACCTCGTCGCGTTTGCTGCCTGATCGACAACGCAGCCGTCGGCGTCGAAGAGGCCGCGCAGGAACGCGACCAGGGCGTCCTCGGGTGCTTCGAAGATTGCGTCTGGGACTACTTTCGCCGCCGCCCGGCCGTCGGACACGCCCAGGGCGCACAGGAACTGGCCGAAGGCACGCCGCGTCGCGCGCAGTTGCAGTGTCCCGTTGGTCTGCCGACTCGGCTTGCTCTCGAAGCCGGTAATCCTGGTGAGCAGAGCGTGATGCCGCGGCAGGACGGCCGCGCTGTCCTCGTCCGAGCCATAGACCGTGACGGCAGTGCCGTCACGAGCATCGATGCACCCATCGCCGACGATCCAGCCTAGGTAGTGGGCGAGCTCCTCATCCCACTTCGTCGGCAGCTCCAGCGGCTTCCTGGAGTCCTCGTACGCGGCCACGAGGAGCGCCTCTGTGGGCAGGCGACGCTCGGCCATGGGCCGTGCCGCGTGCTGGAACGACCGGACGATCTGGTCCTGTTCTGTTAGGTCACGCGCATGCGCCCAGCCACGGTTCGCGGTCCACACGCGGTGATTCGGCGTGCAGCGCAGCCGGGAGCCGTCAGAGAACCTCAGCTCCACAATCTCGTTGCGTCCAGTAACCATGTACCGAGTTGGCGTGGTGGCCGTGACACGGTCCTGCGGGCTGTCTGACGCGGTTACATCATTGGTGTAGACGGCGAAACTCTCCTCGTCAACGGCACGCCGGACGAGGTCACCAATGGGGACCAGGCCCTTGTCCGTGACCACCCGCTGATCAGCCGGGAAGCAGGGGTTACTTGCGGTAATTCGACCTGATTCCGGGCAGGTGTGCCAGTCGTTGATGGTGTCGTCATACTGGATGCCCGGATCTGCGCATGCCCATGCCGCCTGCGCCATCTTACGGAACAGCGACTTGGCATCGATCCGGTCGATTTCCTCGCCATTCCGCCTGGCGAGCAGGCTGAACTCGCCACCCTTCTCCACGGCCTGCATGAACTCGCCGGAGACCCGTACCGAGTTGTTGGCGTTCTGGTACTGGACGCTCGCAATGTCCTTGCCGCCGAGGTCCATGTCGAAGCCGGCGTCCCGCAGAACGCGGACCTTCTCCTCCTCGCGCGCCTTTGTCTCGATGAACTCGGCCACGTCCGGGTGGTCCACGTCGAGAACGACCATCTTCGCTGCCCGCCGGGTCGCGCCGCCGGACTTAATGGTGCCGGCGGAGGCGTCGGCGCCGCGCATGAAGGAGACAGGCCCGCTCGCGGTACCACCCGAGGAGAGGAGTTCCTTGCTTGCACGGATGCGGGACAGGTTAATACCGGCGCCCGAGCCGCCCTTGAAAATCAATCCCTCTTCCCGATACCACTCGAGAATCGCATCCATCGTGTCGTCAACGGCCAGGATGAAACACGCCGAAACTTGCTGAGGAGAGGATGTGCCGACGTTGAACCAGACCGGTGAGTTAAAGCTGAAGACTTGGTGGATAAGGGCATAAGCGAGCTCGCGCTCGAAAATCTGAGCATCGTCTTCGCTCGCGAAATAGCCGTGCTCGCGCCCGGCGGACACATACGTGCCCACCACACGGTTCACGAGCTGCTTCAAGCTCCACTCGCGCTGCTGGGAGCCCACCGCACCGCGGAAGTATTTGGTGGTGACGATGTTTGCCGCATTGACGGACCAGAAGTCCGGGAACTCGACACCGCGCTGCTCGAAATTGACCGTGCCATCCCGCCAGTTGGTCATAACGACGTCGCGGCGCTCCCACGTCACTTCGTCGTAGGGGTGCACCTCCTCGCGGGTATGAATGCGCCCGATGTTGAGCCCCGCGGCGGGAAACTTGCCGCCCTGCCCGGCCTGACCGCTCGCCGTCTCCGTCATGACCTCCCCCTCCTGGGATCCGCCCGGATCCCTCTCGGGCCTAACCAGGCCCGCTTCGAATGACTCGTGCTGGCGGGCCGCCCCAGGCCGGCCCACAGCCGGCGACGGTGCTTGCTCCGCGTGATCCCGCCGACTTCGCTTCATCGCGCTAGCTCACCCTGTTTCTCGTGCGCCTGGCGCAGCGCGGTGATCTCATCCTCGAAATCGGCAAGCGACTCGAACCCCCGGTAGACCGAGGCGAAGCGCAGGTATGCCACCTCATCGAGCTCGCGCAGCGGCCCGAGGATCGCCAACCCCACCTCATGCGAGGGGATCTCCGCGCATCCACGCGCCCTGATCGCGTCCTCCACCCGCTGCGCCAGGTTCGCGAGCTGATCCTCGCTCGCCGGCCGCCCCTGACATGCCCGGCGTACCCCCCGGACGATCTTTTCACGGGTGAACGGCTCAGTAACCCCGCTGCGCTTGCCCACCATGAGGATCACAGTTTCCTGTGTGGTGAACCGCTTGCCGCACTCAGGACACGACCGGCGACGGCGGATCGCCGTGCCGTCATCGGCCGTCCGACTGTCGATGACCCGACTGTCGTTATGCCTGCAGAACGGGCAACGCACGTGATCGCCCCCTCTCGGCCGTCATCGTGAGGTCTCGCGCGAAACACAACCTGTAGAAAGACTACAGAGATGTAACTACTAGATGTTGTGGTTACGCTAGACCACGCGCTCCCCGGCAGGCAAGGGGAAACGCCGATGAGAGGAAAAACGCTGGTAGGAAAGGCGGTCGCGCTAGCGGGCCGGCGTGTCGCGGCCGAAACCCGTCAGGTGCGCGGGCCGGCATCGCGCCCGCGGCGCACCGGGGGATCCGGCGCCGCGGGCGCGGACATCAGCCCTGCGGCACCCACAGGCGCTGCCCGGCCGCGATGTTCTCGCCGGTCAGCGCGTTGATCGAAACGATCCGCTGGACGACAAGCCGCGGATCAGCCGACGGGTCGGTTCGCACGGCGATCGACCAGAGTGTCTGCCCAGGCTGAACCACGATCTGGGATACGGATCGCCCGGCAGGGCGCGGCGACACGCCGTGATCCGATGCCTGCGCGGCGCTGGCGGCAGCGAACCCGAGCAGGCTGGCCACGACCGCAGCAGCGACGATGAGAACGACACGCCCGCGCCTGGTAAGGCGCAGACGGCGGCTCTCGGCGGGGCGGTCTGTCGTCACCTCAGGGGTCGGCGGCGCGGCGCTGGGTGGCTCTGCTCGCATGACATAGGAGCACGCCCGCATGCCGGTCGGGTGCGTTCGCAGGCCAGTCGGGTACGGCCGCAGGCCAGCCTGGCGCGGCCTAGTGCTGGCCAGACGCGGCCCGGCGCCGGTCTGGCGCGGCGCAGTCGAGGCCTGCGGGGGCTCCGCCTCTGCTGGCATGGCGCTCATCTCGGTCTCCTTAAGACGAATGACAGTTCGATCGTACACCCGTTCGATCATAACTACGTTCGATCGAACGGCTGCTCGTACGATCTGTCTTACCGGAGAGCTACGACATTTTCGTGTCGCGTCGAACAGATGTTTGAGATCCGACAGCGAAACCGCTAACGTCTGCTAGGACGCAACCATCCGGTGTGGAGGTCAGATCATGGACAGCAGCAGCGAGCAGGGTGCCGGCCGGCCAGCCTCGCCCATGCCTGGCGAAGATGGCACGGCCACAGCCAGGCCCAAGGGCAGGCCAGGGCGTAAGCCCAAGGGCAGTGTCCCCGCGGTGGTCATCGACACGCCGGATCATCCGGACCCCGATCACGTGCTCACCTGGCGGCAGCGCAAGGTGCTTCAGGTGATCCGCGAGTCCGTTCAGCGCCGTGGCTATCCGCCCTCGATGCGCGAGATCGGCGAGGCGGTTGGCCTGACCAGCACATCGAGCGTGTCGTACCAGCTTTCGACATTGCAGAGCAAGGGTTACCTGCGCCGCGACGCCGGACGGCCGCGGACCGTAGAGGTCCGGCTGCCCGGCCACCCGGCGGTGCGGCCAGACCGGGAGCCAGACAGCGGGGGGGGACCGGACATCTCAACGGGCGGTGCTGACATCCCGTCGCAGGAAGCAACGTACGTTCCCCTGGTCGGCCGGATCGCCGCCGGCGGCCCGATCCTTGCCGAGGAATCCATCGAGGATGTCTTCCCGCTGCCCAAGCAAATTGTCGGTGAGGGGACGCTGTTCCTGCTCAAGGTCGCGGGTGACTCCATGATCAACGCCGCCATCGCGGATGGCGACTGGGTAGTGGTGCGTCAGCAGCCGGTCGCGGAGAGCGGCGACATCGTCGCCGCGATGATCGAAGGCGAGGCCACCGTCAAGACCTTCAAGCGGTCCGACGGGCACGTCTGGCTGATGCCGCACAACCCCGCCTACACGCCGATCCCCGGCGACACAGCCACGATCCTCGGAAAGGTAGTTGCCGTACTCCGCCGCATCTGAGCCGGGCGAGGAACGCGACAGCATCTGACCCGGCGGGGCACGCGGCCCGGTCTGAGCCTGGCGGGGCACGGGTCCGCGGGCGCGGCACGGGTCCGCGGGCGGGCATGGCCGCCCTTCCGGATCCGCGGGCGGGCATAGCGCCGCTTCCGGGCCCGCGGGCGGGCATGGCGCCGCTTCCGGGCCCGCGCGGGCTCGCCTCATGCAGTACTAGCCGGGGCCGACTCGGGATCTCCCGCGGCAGCCAGTCTGCGCCGCCCAGACAGCACATTTCCGCACCGCTGACGCGGGTCCGCCGTCGGGTGTCAGGCCCGCCCGCGCGGCTTTTCCAGCGACCAGTTGAACGATTGCGCTGCGCGCTACGTGGTCTGGTTGTACGCCACGCTGCGTGGTCCTGCGATACACCACGCGATATGTGGCCTGGGAATACAACATTCTGTGCGAATGGAGATACGCGATGCGTAACCGATGGTGGGTAACGACCGCCTTCGCTGCCGCGATGCTTACGGTTGCAGCCTGCGGGAGTTCCTCGAAGGGCAGCTCCGGTGGCTCGGCCGGGTCACAGAGCTCTCCGTCAGTGTCCGCCTCGGCTGCCAGTGCGTCAGCTGCCGTGAAGAGCACGAAGATCGGCGGCGCGACGGTGCTGACCAACGCCAAGGGCTTCACGCTCTACTGGTTCGCCCCTGACACCTCGACCACGTCCAACTGCAACGGATCGTGCGCGCAGTACTGGCCGCCGGTGAAGGGGCCCGTGACGGGAGCGTCCGGCCTCACGGGCACGTTCGGCACGATCAAGCGGTCCGACGGCTCGATCCAGGCCACCTACAACGGGCACCCGCTGTACACATACGTCGCCGACACCGCTCCGGGACAGGCCAAGGGCAATGGCCAGAACTCGTCCGGCGGGCTCTGGCACGAAGTCACCGCCTCCGGGAGCGCCGCTCCCGCCCCTAGTTCCTCATCCAGCTCCAGCGGCGGAGGCTACGGGTACTGACCCGGAGGTTACCGACACAGAGGCGTGGTTGGGGGACGGACCAACCAGCTGCGAGAGCGGCCGCAGCGACCCAACGGCCGCTCTCGCACCGCCCGGCGGCGGCTGCTGTCGCCAGGCCCGGCCAGCGGCCGCCGCCACCGGCGCCAGGGCAGCGCGAGCCCTCCCGCTGCCCTGGCCCGGCCGGCGATGCCCGTCGATCAGGCCGCCGCGATGAGAGAACGGGGCAACACGATGACACGAGTAACGGGGACCGCGATGAAAGAAACGGCGCCGTCGGCACCCGGCTGGCGAGGGATCGTGCTGCGGATGACGGGCCCGGGGCTGCTGATCGCCAGCGGAGCTATTCACCTTGACCTCTACCTGACCGGCTACCGGTCGATCCCGACGATCGGCTGGCTCTTCCTGCTACAGATAATCGCCGCCTTCGGGCTCGGCCTGGCCGCGCTGGCCCTGCGCAGCCGGCTGGCTGCCGCGGTCGCGGCCGGCTTCTCCCTCTCTACCCTGGGCGGCTACATCCTGTCGGTGTGGATCGGCCTGTTTGGGTTCAAGGAGGTTCGCACGACCGCCGGGATCGTCGCGGGGGTGATCGAGGTAGCCGCTTTCGCGGCACTGGCCGCGCTCGCGCTTGCTCCTGTCCCCGCCGCTGCGAACGGCCGGGCGAAAGCCCCTGCGCAGCTCCCGGTCGCGACTGCCAGGGCCGCGGGGATGACGGCCGCAGGCCTGGCGGTTGTCGCGCTGGCGCTGCTGGGCGCCTCGGTCGCGGGGGCCGGCGGCGGGCCGGCCACCGCAAGCGGCGGCCTCAAGACCGCGACAATCAGCGGCGTGAAGGTGCTGACCAACGCCAAGGGATACACGCTCTACTGGTTCGCCCCTGACACCCCGACGATGTCAAAATGCTACGGGTCCTGCGCCCAGTACTGGCCCCCGGTGATCGGGACCGCGGCGGCCGGCTCGGGCGTGACGGGCAAGCTCGGCACGATCAAGCGGTCCGACGGCTCGAGCCAGGTCACCTACAACGGGCATCCGCTGTATACCTACGTCGGCGACACGGCCCCCGGCCAGGCCCATGGCAACAACCTCAACCTGAATGGCGGGCTCTGGCACGAGATCACCGTCTCCAGTGCCGCCACGGCCGCCGCAGGCGGGTGATCGGGCAGGCCGGCTCCGCAGCAGGTGCGGGAGGGCGCGGGAGACGGCGAGCGGCATCTTTCAGCTGAGCGTCCGGGCGAAGTCCAGGGGTAGTTCAGGATGCTGCCTGGCCGGCGCTGCGCTAGCCTGGATGGCATGCGAGCCGTACGGCTGCTTCTTAGGATGCCGCGCTGACGTGCTGAGTCAGCGTGGCAACCCCTCGTATACGAGGGGTTTTTTGATGGGACCAAGTCGATCGTGGTGAGAATCTCATGACCGAGAGCGCCAGCCGCCCCGGGCAGGACCAGAGCGCTGCGGGCGCGCGGGGGGATGACCAACCGCCGTTCCGGTACGACGCGCGTCTCGCAAATGAGATCGAGCAGCACTGGCAGGACTACTGGGAGGCCGAGGGCACGTTCAACACGCCCAACCCGTCCGGGCCGCTGGGCGGCGGCTTCGACCGGGTGGCCGGCCGGCTGAAGTTCTACGCCATGGACATGTTCCCCTATCCCAGTGGCGCGGGGCTGCATGTCGGTCATCCGCTCGGCTACATCGGGACCGATGTATATGCGCGCTACCTGCGGATGACCGGCGACAACGTTCTGCATCCGTTTGGTTATGACGCGTTCGGGCTGCCCGCCGAGCAGTATGCCCTCGACACCGGGCAGCATCCGGCCATCACCACGCAGAACAACATCACGAACATGCGCCGCCAGCTGCGGCGCCTCGGACTGGGCCACGACAGGCGCCGTGAGTTCGCGACCACGGACGTCCGCTATTACAAGTGGACGCAGTGGATCTTCCTGAAGATCTTCAACAGCTGGTTCGACACCGCGGCCGGACGTGCCCGGCCGATCGAAGAGCTGGCCGCCGAATTCGCATCGGGCCAGCGGGAGCCGGCCGGCGACGCTAACCCGGACGGCCGGCCGTGGACAGAACTGACCGAGCTGGACCGGCGAAAGGTGATCGACAGCTATCGCCTCGCCTACATTTCCGAGGAGCTCGTCAACTGGTGCCCCGGTCTTGGCACCGTGCTGGCCAACGAGGAAATCACCGCGGACGGGCGCAGCGACATCGGCAACTACCCGGTGTACCGGCGCCCGCTGCGCCAGTGGATGCTGCGGATCACCGCCTACGCCGAGCGGCTGCTCGCAGATCTTGACCTGCTCGACTGGCCCGAGTCGATCAAGACGATGCAGCGGAACTGGATCGGGCCGAGCCACGGCGCCAGCATCGATTTCCCGGTGGCCGGAGAGCAGGCGAAGATCCGCGTGTTCACCACGCGCCCCGACACGCTCGCTGGCGCTACCTACATGGTGCTCGCGCCCGAGCATCCGCTAGTGGACGAGCTGGCATGCGGCGCCGGATGGGCCGATGGCACGCCGCTGGAGTGGCGCAACCCGGAGGCGGGCCACGACAGCCCCGATGACTGGACCCCGGCCGCCGCGGTGGCGGCGTACCGGGAGGCGGCCGCGCGGCTGAGTGACCGGCAGCGGGTGGATGAGGGCTACACCAAGACGGGAGTCTTCACCGGCTCCTACGCGATCAACCCGATGACCGGTGAGCCGGTACCCGTGTTCATCGCCGACTACGTGCTGATGGGATACGGCACCGGCGCGATCATGGCGGTTCCGGCACATGACGAGCGTGACCTTGAGTTCGCGCACAAGTTCGGGCTGCCGGTCCGCGCGGTTCTCAAGCCGCCTGCTGCCTGGTACGACGAGCACGGAATCGGCCCGGACACGCCCGCTGCCGGGTGGCCAGCGGCCTACGTCGGCGAGCACGGCTACCTTGACCTGCACGTGCCCGGGCTCAACCTGGCGGGCCTGGACAAGGCGGCCGCGATCGAGGCAGCCATCGGCTGGCTTGAGGAGCACGGGGCCGGGCAGTACCAGCGGTCCTACCGGCTGCGCGACTGGCTCTTCTCCCGGCAGCGGTACTGGGGCGAGCCGTTCCCGATCGTCTACGACGCCGACGGGCTGCCGGTCGCGCTGCCGGAGAAACTGCTGCCGGTAGAGCTGCCGGAGATGACCGATTTCCGGCCTGAGCCGCAGCAGGACGAGTCCAGCGACCCCGTTCCGCCGCTGGCCCGCGTGACGGACTGGGTGGACGTCGAGCTTGACCTTGGTGATGGCCCGCAGCGGTACCGGCGCGAGCTCAACACCATGCCGCAGTGGGCCGGCTCCTGCTGGTACTACCTGCGCTATCTCGACCCGACCAACGACGAGCGCCTGGTAGACCCGGACGTAGAGCGGTACTGGATGGTTCCGGCAGGCGCTACGCCCGGCGATGGAGGGGTTGACCTCTATGTCGGCGGCGTTGAGCACGCCGTCCTGCACCTGCTCTATTCTCGCTTCTGGCACAAGGTCCTTTACGACCATGGCTATGTGTCAACCAAGGAGCCCTTCAAGCGCCTGTTCAATCAGGGTTACATCCTGGCCGACGCCTATCTGGACGCGCGCGGCATGTACGTTCCGGCGGCTGAGGTGACGCAGACGAGCGACGGCCGGTTCCGGCATGAGGAAGAGCCGGTAACTCCGCGGGCCGGGAAAATGGGCAAGAGCCTGAAGAACGCGGTCACGCCGGACGACATATACGCGACCTACGGAGCGGACACGCTCCGGCTTTACGAGATGGCGATGGGCCCGCTCGATGCGGACAGGCCCTGGCAGACCGACGACATGGTGGGCGTTTACCGCTTCCTACAGCGCTTGTGGCGGAACATCGTCGACGAGCAGACTGGCGACCTGCTGGTCGTGGACAAGCCGCTGGATGACGAGGCGACCAGGCAGCTGCATCGCACGATAAAGATGGTGCGCCGCGACTTTGGTGAACTGCGGTTCAACACGGCCATCGCGCGCCTCACCGAGCTAAACAGTTACGCGGGCAGGCTCGTGGCCCGGGATGGGCTAATAGCGCGGGCCATCGCCGAGCCGCTGGTTCTCATGGTGGCCCCTCTCGCCCCGCACATCGCCGAGACCCTGTGGTCGAGGATGGGACACCCGCAGTCACTGGCGTATGAGCCATTTCCGGAATTCGACGAGGCGCTGGCCACCGAGAAGTCGGTCGTGTTGCCGGTTCAGGTCAACGGGAAGCGGCGATTCCAGATCGAGGTAGCGCCCGGCGCCGGCGAGGAGGAGATCCGCAAGCACCTGACCGAGCAGCCGGACTTCGCCCGTCATACCGACGGGATGACGGTTCAGCGCATCATCATCGTGCCCGGCCGGATAGCGAATATCGTGGCCCGCTGACCGGCGGCCTCGCGGGGGACGCGGTCCCGGCGCAGCGAACACCGCGGCCCGCTGACCGGCGGCCTCGCCGGGGACGCGGCCGGTTGCGATGTACACGTGCCGATAACGCAGGCGCGGCATTGCGGCAACATCCGTCCCGCAGACTGCCAGTGTGATCACCGACAAGATCCACTCAGCACCGGCCAGTACCAGCGGAAGGAGCCAGGGCAGGCACCGGCGTATTGCCCTCGTCGCACACGACAACAAGAAACATGACCTGCGCGAGTGGGCCCGTTACAACCATGGCGTGCTGACCCGGCACAGCCTGTTCGCAACCGGCTCGACCGGAGTCATGCTGCGTGACGACCTGGACCTCGGCGTCACCTGCTTCCAGAGCGGCCCGCTCGGCGGCGACCAGCAGATCGGCGCACGGATCGTCGAGGGGGACATCGACCTGCTGGTCTTCTTCTGGGATCCGCTGGAACCGCAACCCCACGACCCCGACGTGAAGGCGCTGCTCCGGATCGCCGTGGTCTGGGACATCCCGATCGCGTGCAACCGGGCCAGCGCCGACTTCCTCATTTCCTCGCCGCTGATGAGCCAGGGCAGCGTGGAAGCCGTGGCCAGCACCGACGGCGAGAACGCGGCGTTACAGCCTGCCGCCCAGTTCCGAGGTCCAGACCACCATGCGGATCTTGTCGCCGCGGAACAGGTCGCGGGCGAACTCGAGCGGCTGGCCGGTCCGGGAGTAGGCGGTGCGCTCGACGAGCATGAGCGGAGCGCCCTCCTCCACCTCGAGCGCCTCCGCCTCCCGCACGCTGGCGGTGACCGGCTCGAGGCGTTCCCTCGCGTGGTGCGGCCGCTGCCCGTACCTGACCTCGAGCAGTTCGTAGAGCGAGCCATCCAGCCTGCACCGCAGCATGCCGGGGAAGGCGCCCGCGGGAAACAGCGAATGCTCGAGCACGAGCGGCCTGCCGTCCGCCAGCCTGATCCGCCGTACCCCGTACACGGGCTCTTCCTCGGCGATCTGAAGCGCAGCCGCGGTCGCCGGGCCGGCCGGGTGCTCCGTCACGGCCAGGACCCGCGCGCCTGGCGTCATCCCGTGGCGGCGCAGTTGCTCGGAGAATCCGGCGAGGGTGGTGAGATCGGTCTCCAGCTTGGGCTCGGCGACGAAGGTACCGCCGCCGCGACCCACTGTCCGGGTCACCAGGCCGCGCCTGGCCAGCTCGCCCAGCGCATGCCGCAGCGTCATCCGGCTGACCCCGAACCACGCGGCGAGCTGCTGCTCGGCCGGCAGCCGGTCTCCCGGCGCCAGCCTGCCGATCGTGATCGCGCCGGCCAGCCAGTCCTCGATCTGGGTGTGCACCGTGGTGCCAGGTCCCCGGGCGAGCTTGGGCGGCAGCCCGGCCAGGGTCTGCTGGAGTGCCATCACCCCGTCCCGGCGGCCAGCGCCTCTTCGGCCGGCGGTATCACCGGCGTGAAGGACCTGCGGCGGCCGACCGCCAGGTAGTAGATCGCGCCGATCAGCGCTATGCCGACCACCACCGTCCACAGGATCGGGATCTTGTTCAGGAAGCCGACGCCCAGGCTGAGCAGTCCGCCCGTCTGGTCGGGCTTGGGGTTGCTCGCGGCGCGCGGCCAGGCGAAGTTGACCAGCATCGCCCCGCCATAGAGCAGCGCGATGATGTTCAGGCTAATGCCCCAGCGGCCGAGCCGGAACGGCGCGCGCACCTTGGGCCAGCCGCGGAACCGGGCCCGCATGATCACCAGGTTGCCGAGGAAATAGCTGAGGTAGATCATGCCGGTTGCCGCGATCGCGACGGTGCCGGCCCCCGAGTACTTCAAGAACGGCACCGCGGCGAGCACGGCAATCGCGACGCAGGTCCAGACCGGCGTGTGCAGCTTGGGCGCCACCCGGGCGAGCGGGCGTGACCACGGCAACTGGCCATCCCTGGACATGCCGTAGCACAGCCGGATGGTCGCCGCCATGATCGACAGGCAGCAGACGAAGATCGCCGCCGAGACCACCAGCAGGTACAGCGTGGCGAACCCGGAGGAGAAGTTGGCCTCGATGATCTGCGCCGGGCCGTCGCCGAAGCCGCCGTTGCCGGTAATCGCGCCGTGCAGGTTGGGGATCGCCACCAGGGTTCCGAGCAGGAACACCCCGCCGATGACGAACGCGCCGACCACCGAGAACAGCACCGCCTTGGGCGCTGCCCGGCGCGGGTCGCGCGTCTCCTCGGCCAGCGTCGACGCGGTATCGAAGCCGTAGATCACGAACAGGCTCATGAACATCGCCGCGAGGAACGAGCTCGGACCCACCTTAAAGCCGCCGCTGTGATCGACCACTCCGAAACCCTGGTGGTTATGGAAGGCCATCAGCACCAGGGCAAACACGAACATGCCGAGGATCTCGAACAGCACCCCGGTGTTGTTGATGATCGCGACCAGCCGCACGCCGTAGATGTTCAGCACCGTGATGACGACGAGCGTGATCAGCGCGACGACCTCGTCGGTGTGCAGGCTGGCGACATTCAGGCTGTGCCAGCCGAGCCCGTTGAGCGCGGGGATCAGCGCGAGCGGCAGCGTGGCGACCACAGCGGTGACGGTCAGGATGCCAGCGAAGAGGTAGATCCAGCCGGTAAACCAGGAGTAGCTGCGGCCGGCCAGGTACTTCGTCCACTGGAAGACCGAGCCCGCTACCGGGTAATGGCTCGACACCTCGGCGAAGTTGAGCGCGACGATGAACTGGCCAAGCGCCACGACCGGCCAGGTCCAGATGAACACCCCGCCAAGGGTTGTCAGCCCGAGCGCGAACAGGGTGAATATCCCGGTCGATGGCGATATGTAGCTGAACGCGACAGCGAAGGAGCTGAACGTCCCGAGGGATCGCTTCAACTCCTGGTTGTAACCGAAGCGTGCGAGGTCGGCGGAATCGCGTTCATGGCCCGCCGATGTGGCCTCGCTAACGCTCATGGGACGCCTTCCCAGCGGGGACCGGGCCGCGGCTTGAGGCGCAATCGTAAGACCCGGCTCCAGTTATTGTCCAGACCTTTGACGAGTCTGCTGTGGCTTAATGTGGCTAATGTCGCGGTTAATTCGCAGTTAGCCGCCGGTAACACCGGAGTAACAGTCCGTAATCACTCTGTTTTGCTCTTTTGTCTAGACCTTTACTGGACGAGGATCTACTCTGCATCATGGCCGACAAGCTCCCTGGCGATCTCGCTGCGCTCCTCGACCTGGTCCCCAGCCTGGCCGGCGCGCCGCGCCGCGTGCAGCAGCTGGACGGCGGTCTGACCAACCGCAATTACAAGGTCACCGGGCCGGCCGGCACGTTCGTCGCGCGGGTTTTCACCGCCGGCGGCGAACTCCTCGCGATCAACAGGGACAACGAGTACCGCAACACCGCGGCCGCCGCGGCCGTGGGCGCAGGCCCGCCGGTGATCGAGTACCGACCCGAGGCCGGGGTCCTGGTCATCGGCTACATCGACGGCCGCACGTTCACCAACGCGGACGTAGCGGCAGCAGGCAATCTCCCCCGCATTGCCCGGGCGTGCCGCCGATTGCACGGAGCAGCGCCGTTCGGAAATAATTTTGACATTTTTGATATCCAGGGCGCCTACTTCGACGTCGTCCGCACCAGAGGGTTCCGGCTGCCGGCTGGGTATACCAGTCTCATGCCGCGTTTCGACGAGATCCGGCGGGCACTCGCCGCGCGCCCGGCGGACGTCGTGCCCTGCAACAACGACCTGCTGGCGGGCAACTTCATCGACGACGGCGACCGCATCTGGATCATCGACTACGAGTACTCGGGCAACAACGACCCGTGCTTCGAGCTTGGCAACATCTGGAGCGAGTGCGGCCTGTCCGCCGGCGGGCTGGCGGAACTGGTCACCGAGTATTACGGCAGGCGGCTGCGCAACAAGATCGCCCGGGCCAGGCTGCTCGGCCTGGCGGCCAAGTACGGGTGGACGCTGTGGGGGTGCATTCAGGCCAGCACCAGCCCGCTCGACGCTGACTTCTGGTCCTGGGCCATGGAGCGCTACGAGGGGGCCGCCGCGGGATTCGCCGGCCCTGACTTCAGCCGGCTGCTCGACGATGTCCAGCGAGACGACTGACGGCGGCCCGGTCAGGGTGACCGGGGAGGCGCCGGGCAAGCCGCCGCTGCCCGGCCGTGCCCGCGCGGTCGTCATCGGCGGCGGCGTGATAGGCGCCAGCGTCGCCTATCACCTGGCCGGTCTGGGCTGGTCAGACGTGCTCCTGCTCGAGCAGGGACAGCTTTCCTGCGGGACGACCTGGCACGCGGCCGGCCTCATCGGCCAGCTTCGCGCGTCGCAGAGCGTCACCCGCCTGGTCCAGTACTCGACCGACCTGTACCGCAGGCTCGAGGACGAGACCGGGCTGTCCACCGGGTTCAAGCAGTGCGGCGGCGTCACCGTCGCGCGCACCGGGGATCGCATGGCCGCGCTACAGCGGACCGCCGCCGCGGCCACTGCCTACGGACTGGACTGCGAGCTGATCAGCCCGCGCCAGGCCCTCGACCGCTACCCGTTGATCCGGGCAGACGACCTGGCCGGCGCGCTCTGGCTGCCCGGGGACGGCACGGCGAATCCCACCGACCTGACCTACGCGCTGGCCAGGGGGGCCCGCAGCCGGGGCGCCACGGTGCGCGAGCGCACCAGGGTGACCGGAATCCTCGCCGCCGGCGCCACGGTGACCGGCGTCCGCACCGGCGACGGCGACGTCGAGGCCGAGGTCGTCATCAACTGCGCGGGCCAGTGGGCCAAGCAGGTCGGCGCCCTGTGCGGGGTGAACGTGCCGCTGTATTCGGCCGAGCACTTCTACGTGGTGACCGAGCGGATCGAGGGCGTATGGCGCGATCTGCCGGTGCTGCGCGACCCCGACGGGTACACCTACTTCAAGGAGGAAGTCGGCGGGCTGGTGGTCGGCGGATTCGAGCCGCAGGCGAAACCCTGGGTCGCTCCCGACGCACTGCCGGAAAACTTCGAGTTCAAGCTGCTGCCGGCGGACTGGGACCATTTCTCGATCCTGATGGACAGCGCGCTGCACCGGATCCCGGCGCTGAGCTACACCGGAATCAAGAAGTTCTATAATGGCCCGGAAAGCTTCACCCCTGACAATCAGTTTATTCTCGGCGAGGCGCCGCAGCTGCGGAATTTCTTCGTGGCGGCCGGCTTCAACTCCGTCGGCATCGCCTCGGCCGGCGGCGCCGGGCGGGCGCTGGCCGAGTGGATCGTCGGCGGCGAGCCCGCGACCGACCTTTCGGCGGTTGACATCCGGCGGTTTGCCAGTTTCCATGGCAATAACCAATGGCTGCACGACCGGGTGGGCGAGGTTCTCGGCCTGCATTACGCGATGCCGTGGCCGAATCGCGAGCTTGACACCGCCCGCCCATTCCGGCGGTCCCCCGCGTATCATCTCCTCAAGCAGGCCAACGCCTGTTTCGGCAGCCGCATGGGCTGGGAGCGGGCGAACTTCTTCGCGCCGCCCGGCGAGCGGCCGGAGATCAGCTACGCATGGGGCAAGCAGAACTGGCTGCCCTGGTCGGCGGCCGAACAGCGGGCCGCCCGAGGCGGCGTCGCGGTCTTCGACCAGACCTCGTTCTCCAAGTACCTGCTGGTCGGGCGGGATGCCGGCGAACTGCTCCAGTGGCTGTGCACCGCCGACGTCGCCGCTGCGCCCGGCCGCACGGTCTACACCGGGATGCTCAACGCGCACGGCACCTACGAGGCGGATCTCACCGTCACCCGGCTGTCGGCCGATGAGTTCCTGCTAATCAGCAGCGCCGCGCAGACCGAATACGACAAGGACTACATCCGCAGGCATATCCCGGCCGGCGCGGCCGCCACCCTGCTCGACGTCACCTCGGCCTACGCCGTGTACGGAGTAATGGGGCCCCGCTCACGCGATCTGCTGTCCTCGATATCGCGGAGCGACTTCAGCGACAAGGCCTTCCCGTTCGGGCATAGCCGGACTGTAGACCTTGGCTACGCCACCGTTCGGACGACTCGCATCACTTACATTGGGGAGCTCGGCTGGGAACTGTATGTGCCAGCCGAATTCGCGGTAGGCGTATATGAGGAGCTGATGGCTGCGGGTGCCGGGCTGGGGGTGGTGAATGCCGGCTACTACGCGATCGAATCGATGCGTCTTGAAAAGGGCTATCGCGCCTTTGGCCGGGAGCTTAGCCCGGATTACAACCCGGTCGAGGCCGGCCTTCTCTTCGCCTGCAAGCTAAAGTCGGGCATCCCTTTCCTCGGCCGGGAAGCGGTGGCGAAGGCTAAGGCGGAAGGCCCCAGCCGCAGGCTGGTGTCCGTCGTCCTCGATGACCCAGCGATCATGATGTGGGGCGGCGAGCTGATCCTGCGTGACGGGCTGGCGGCGGGCCAGCTGACCTCGGCGGCCTGGGGCGAGGCCATCGGCAGCTCGGTAGGCCTGGCATACATCCGCGACGTCGGCGGCGCGGTCGTGACAGCCGAATTCGTCCGGGCAGGCTCCTACCAGGTGAATGTGGGCGGCGACCTGGTCCCGGCCACCGTCGGCCTGCGGCCGCCCTTCGACCCGGCGGGCAAGAAGATCAAAGGCTGAAAGACGAGATTTCCGAACGGCCAGGCGCCGGACTTTCGCGGTTGTCCCGATGACATGCGTGCGCACACCGCTGCCCGGGCAAAGGTCTAGACATGACGGTCCTGCTGCACGAGCAGAAGCTGGGGCGGCTGCGGTGGATCGTGGTCAGCGGGCAGGGCGGGGAGTGCTTCGGCGCGCTCGGCGAGCACATGCGCGAGGAGATCCGCGGTGCCGTCGCGAGCTGGCCGCTGATGCAGCGGCTGCGCGCGCACGTGACGACCGCGGCGGGAAGCCAGCGGCTCGCTGCCGAGCAACGCCTTCACGGTCACCGGCGACGGGCTGGTCTGGAGCATCGACAGCCTCACCGTATGGGAGCCGGGGCCGGGCGCGGGCCGTCACTTCGTCGCCCGCCGTCATCGCATGCCGGGGCGAGCAGCCGGTCGGCATCCCGCTACGGGATCTGGCCGATGGGACGGCCAGCCTGCAACGCGTCATGGCGGACGTGGCCTTTCAAGCACCGTGAATGCACACTAAATGGCCACGGACAGGAAAATCACCACGTCAGGGAATGTCTATTGACCAGGGCCGGGAACGCCAATAAGGTCATGCCAGCCGCCGCCCCGCGGTAACAGGCCACTGGCCGGAGCGAAGCCCCAGTAGCGTTAGCAACAACGGCACACGCCCCAGTTCGGCACCTATCCCGGAGCGGCGGAGTGGACGTGGGGAATCATATCATTTTCGGGGGAATAATGGACGTTCGGGGGCATTCCGAGCGCGCGCAATCCGGTCGGAAGATATCAGGCCTGCTGTGCCGCGACGAACGTCAGATCGATTTCGGCGTGCGGCGCTTCCGGCTCAGCACTGGTCCGCAGCGGGAAATACTAGAAACCGCATCGAGAGCCTTCGTAACGGGCTTCAACGCCGCTATCACGTCCGCCGCGCCCGCAGATCTCGCGGCCAGCCTCGACGAACTCGGCGAGCAGCAGCGGGGGCACGCGCTCGAGGGCGCGGGGATGGCGGCGACCGTCCTCGACGTGCTCACGCTGCGGCGCGGCAGGCGGCTGCGGGCACTGCTGGCCGGGCCGGGACGCGGCTATCCGCATCTCGTCCTGGCCGGCGCGGGCCGGGGCTACGCGAGCCTGCGGATGCGGCCCTCCCGCCTGGTGCGGGCGATGCCAACCGACCGCGGCACGCATCCGGCGCTGCGCTGGCTCGCGTGGGACGGCTACGGCTTTCACCGGGGATTCTTCGCGGCCGACCTGACCATCGGCGCGCAGCGGATACCGCGCAAGCTCACCGGCGAGCAGCGGTCGCTGTTCGATCAGGGCGTCGGCCGGTCGCTCTGGTTTCACGAGTGCGCCGACCCGGACGCCGTGGCGTTGCGGATCGCCGAGTTCGAGCCCTCCCGGCGGGGCAACCTGTGGAGCGGCATCGGCCTGGCCGCCACCTACACCGGCGGCGCGGATGTGGCTGATCTCGGCAGGCTGGCGACGCTGGCCGGCGGGCACAGGGCCGACCTGGCCCTCGGCTCCGCTCTCGCCTGCGCGGCGCGAACGCACGCCGGCCTGATCCCCGGGCATACCGCGGCGGCCGCGCACGCGCTGACCGGCGCACTCGCCGAGGACGCAAGCCGCTGGGTCGCCGCCGGGCTCGTCCGGATGGGCCCGTCGGCGGCGAGCCCCGGCGGCTATCAGCTCTGGCGCCAGGAGATCTGCGGCCTGTGGACGGCCTACCGGGGGCCGGGCGACCTCGCTGGCATGGCGGCCGGGGGCGACCTCGCGGGCATGGCCGCCGGGGGCGACCTCGCGGGCATGGCGGCCGGAGGCGACCTCGCTGGCATGGCGGCCGGAGGCGACCTCGCTGGCATGGCGGCCGGGGGCGACCTCGCGGGCATGGCGGCCGGAGGCGACCTCGCGGGCATGGCGGCCGGGGGCGACGCGATGGGCATCCTCGGCGAGAGCTCGGTCGATACGGCCGACCTGCCAGCCTGGGATGTCACGCCCGAGTTCTCGCCGTACATCCCGGCCCAGCAGGGCGGGGCGGTCGCCCCGGTCAAGGCGGGGGCCGGATCCGCTGCGGTGCCGCGGCGCGCAGGCCGCTCAGGGGAATCCAAGCGGTGACCGGCACCGGCGCGGTCTGCGCTGACACTCTCATCGACCTAGCGCCGCGCCGCCCCGCGGATGATCATGTGCCTGCCGTGGCCAGGCAACGCGGGATCCGTGACGCGCCCGACACTGCCGGGCGGGCCGGGCGGGCCGGGCGGGCCGACACGGTTACGGCGGATCACGGTCTGGCGGGCACGTCGCAGTCCTGGGTGACGGCGCCGTCGGTCGAGGCCTATGTGCTGCATGCTCGGGATGCCGCGTCGCTGGCCGCGACCGCCAACCGGATCGCCGACCTCGCGCCGTCGCTGTCGGATGCCGAGCTGCACGACCTCGCCTGCCAGCTCGGCCGGGACGGCTGCCAGCCCGGCGGCCACCGGCTCGGGATCGTGGCAAGCGAACCGGAACAGCTCGCCGCGCTCGCCAGAGACGCCGCCAAGCTCGTGGCCTCGGTCAAGCCGGGCCAGCTGGCCACCAGGCCGGGAGTCTTCGCCGGAAACGGCACCCGGGGCCGGGTGGTGCTGCTGTTCCCTGGACTGGGCATCGGACAGGACACCGGCAACGAGCCGGCCGCCTGCGCCCCTCCCCCGCTGTTTGGCCTGACCGACCCGCAGGCCGTACACCCGGCCATCCTGCACGCCTCGCTTTCCGGGCTGCGCTGGCTTGACCGGCTCGGCGTGCGGGCGGACGCTGCCGTCGGCCACAGCCTCGGCGAGATCAGCGCCCTGGTCTGGGCCGGCTGCCTGAAGGAAGCAGAAGCGACCCGGCTCGTCGCCCAGCGCAGCGCCGTGATCAGCGCGAGCGGCGCCCGGCAGAGCGCCATGGTGAGCCTGGCCACCGGCGCCGCCACCAGCAAGGCGCTGTGCGCGGGCACCGACCTGGTCATCGCCGCGTACAACGGGCCGAGTTCGCATGTGCTGGCCGGCTCCACGGCCTGCGTGCGCGAGGTGACCAGGCGCGCGGAGCAGCAGGGAATCCGCGCGGTTGTGCTTGACGTGTCGCATGCATTTCACTCGCCGGCCATGGCGGGCTGCGTCGCCCCGCTGCGATCCGTCCTTGCCGACGTTGCGTTCGCCCCGCCGCGGCGGCGGCTGGTGTCCACGGTCACTGGTCGCGAGATTTCCGCGGGCGACGACATCGCGGGCCTGCTCTGCGCCGAGCTGATCTCGCCGGTGCGATTCGTCGAGGCCCTCGCCGCGGCAGCGGCGGATGCCGACCTGCTCTGCGAGACCGGCCCTGGCCATGCCCTTGCCGCGCTCGCCGGCTCGGGCTGCGAGGTGCCGGCGATCAGCCTGGAGACCCGCACTGGAGACGACCGGGGGGCCGCGCAGGCAGCCGCAGCGCTGTTCGCGGCGGGCGCGGTCGACAGCCTGGAACCGATGCTGGCCGGACGCGCCGCGCGGCCGGTAGACATCTGGAAAGAGCGAATCGTCATGTCCGCCGGGCCTGTCCGGGGTGGCGGCGGTCCCGCGGCCGATGTCATACCGATAAGCAACGGCGCCAGCCACGCCGGACGGGCCGCTGAGGCAACCGGCCGGCCTGTCGACCCGGCAGCCATGATTGAGCCTGCCCCGCCTGCCCTTCCTGCCCTTCCTGCCCGGCCGAGCCCGCCGGGCCGGTTCCTCGAGGACATCCGGCTGCACCGCCCGGGTACGGAGCTCATCGCCGATAGCCTCCTGGCCCTGGACAGCGATCCCTACCTCGCCGACTACCGCATCGATGGCCGGGCCATGCTGCCCGCCGTTATGGGCCTTGAGGCGATGGCCCAGGCCGCCTGCGCCCTGGCCGGGCGGCCGATGCTCCGCGCCGAGCAGGTTTCCTTCCATACGCCGGTGGTAATCCGGCCAGGTACGGAGCCGGGCACGCTGATCAGGATCTGCGCGAAGCGAGAGGACGAGCGGGTAGCGACCGTGCTGCGCAGCCGGGAGGCTGGCCAGTGGGTTGATCACTGCCATGCGACCTTCCAGCCAGGCGCCGCGGAAAGCTCTCCTGACCAGCCCGCGGCCGAGGGCGGCAGTCAGTGTCCGGCCGAGGACAGCGGCAGGACCCCGGCCGCTCCCCCGATCTGGCGGACATCCGAGCCGACGATCGAAATCCTCGACAGCACCGACCTCTACGGGTCGGTCTGCTTCCAGTCCGGCAGGTTCAGGCGCGTGGCGTTCCTGCCGGAGATCACCTCGCGCCGGTGCCGCGCCCTGGTCCGCGGCGGCGATGACCAGCCGTGGTTTGGTGCTCATCCCGGGCCTGCGAACGCGCCGCTGCTGCTTGGCAGCCCTGGGCTCAACGACGCGACCCTGCACGTGCTGCGGGCGTGCTTCCCGCATCGCCGGGTGCTGTCTCTCGGCTGCGATGCCGTTACGGTCAGCGGGCGGCAGGTGCGGGGCGCGGTGGAAGTCAGGGCCTCGCAGCGGCCTGCCGCACATGGTGCACCGCTGCGGCCGATCCTGGCAGCGGTGAATGATCCTGACCTCGCGGCCCTCGGCGCCGCCCGCGTCCCGCAATCCGCCCGGTCCGCGGCGGCCGGACTGCCTGCTCCGGACGAGTACGTATGGGACGTGACCGCGGTGGATGCGACCGGACAGGCCCTCGTCACCTGGACCGGACTGCGGCTCAAGGACGCTGGTCCGGTGCCGGGCAACCCGCCGCTGCCGCCCGCGCTGCTTGGCGTCTACCTGGAACGCGGCGCGACCGCTCTGGGTCTAGACCCCGCGCTTCGGATCACCGTCCGCTGCGAACAGCCGCAGCTCGCGGCCGCGGCGGCCGGATCCTCCTGGTCTCCCGCGGTCGCCGCCCCGTCCCGGCGGCCAGGGTGGGTATCGGCGAGTAGCCGCGGTCAGCTTGACGAACTCTCGCTGCGGCTGCGGGCAGCCTCGCCCGCGGCCTGCGCCTGGGAGACCGCCGACCAGGAGCAGGCCGCTTCCGATCAGGGGCAGGATGCCGCGGACCCAGAGTTCGAGGCGCTGCGGCAGCGGTTGCGGGACAGCCTCGCCGAGCCCACCCCGACCGTGCACGCACGCATCAGGACCGCCATCGAGTGCCTGTCCACGGCGGGCAGGCCGGTCGGTTGCGAGCTGACCGTGGATGGCTGCTACGACAACGGCTGGGCGCTGCTGCACGCCGGGGACGCGCTGATTGCCTGCACGTCCGTTCGCGTCATCGGCGTCGCGTGCCCGGTGGCGGTATCGATCATGACGGGCACCGGCATGCACGCCGCGGGGGCCGCGTAAGCCACGGACACAAGTTCCGTGCTGGACGGTTCTAGCGCGCCTACAATCAGGCCCATGGCGATCAGCGATGAGAAGTACGTGTCGTCCACGACGTTCCGCAAGTCGGGGGCGACGGTTTCCACGCCCACCTGGATCGTCCCGCTGGATGCGGGCCGGGTCGGCTTCTGGACCTCATCGGCGTCCGGGAAGTACAAGCGGCTGCGCAACGATCCGAGGATCACGCTGCAGCCTTCTGACTCACGAGGGCGTGTCAAAGGCGGATCGCCGTCGGTCGCGGGGGCCGTGCAACTGGTGACATCGGGCACGGACTTCGATGCGATCCAGGGCAAGGTGCGCGCGAAGTACGGCGTCATGGTCCCGGTGTCCAGGTTCTTCAACACCCTCGGACACATCGGCAAGGGAAAATTCCCCTACGCCGATGTCGGCGTGATCATCACGCCCGCTGATCAGTCGTAGCCCGCAGCCGCCCTGCTAGCGGGCAAGCTCGAGGATCTAGCGGGCGAGCTCGAGGATGATGACCGGGATCTGCCGGGTGGTTTTCTGCTCGTAGTCGGCGAACCCTGGATAGGCGGCCTTCTGCGCGGTCCAGATCTGCTCCCGCTCCTCGTCCGCTGCCACTCTGGCGAGGAGTTCAACTGTCTCGGTGCCGATCTCGGCTTCCACTCGCGGCTGAGCCAGCAGGTTGTAGTACCAGTCCGGGTTAGTCGGCGCGCCCGCCTTGGACGCAAACACGGCATAGCCGTCCGCTACCTGCTGGTACATCATCGGGTTCACCCGCTGCTGCCCGGTCCGGGCGCCCACGGTGTGCAGGAGCAGCAGCGGAGCACCTTCAAACTGGCCGCCGACCTTGCCTTCGTTGGCCCGGAACTCTTCGATGATCTTGCTATTCCAGTCGGACATTTCAGCCACCATCAACTTTCTGATTCGCACGTGCCTCGCTCGCCGCAGGCTCTCGACCCGGCCGGCGATAAGGCCGGATAGCGAGGCTGGATAAGGCTACCGGCTAGCAACCTGCAGTGCCCGGATGGTCATGCCAGGCGCCCCAGATTTGACGTGCTCCCGCTCGGCCAGCGGCAGGTGGCTGCCTACGGTACTGGCGCCCGCAGCCACCCGGCTACTGTGGCACGGTCGGCATCGAATGCGGTCAGGAGCCCAGTTCAGCCATGGACCGTCACTCACAGGACCACCCTGCCGCAAGCCCCGCTGATACTGAAACCACGGTCGCGTCGCCTGCGGAGGCCGCAGCTGCGAGTCCAGGTCAGGCGCCGGGCGAACGGAAGGATGACCCGCGGCAGCTGTGGACTGGCCGGCCCCGGGCGGTCGACATAATCTGCTGGGCAGGCATCACGTTCAGTGGCCTGTACTACCTGCTGCTGCTCCCGTTCCGGGCCCAGTTGGTCGGGACCCACCCAGTGCTCCTGGAGCTGCTCAACGGATCGACGGAGTCCATCGTGGCCGCCGCGGCATTCGCCCGGATCGGGCACGGGACGCTGCTGGTGGTGATGCTCGCCGCGATTCCCGGGCTGATGAAATTTGATCCGCTGTACTGGTGGGCGGGCAGGCTCTGGGGTGAACGCATCATCGTGATGCTGTCTGGCCGACGCAACCGCGGGTCGCGTTACATGGCGCGGGCCAATCGGTGGGGCCGCAAGTTCACCTGGCCCGCGGTCGTGATCAGCCCGTTCCTGCCGATCCCCAGCGGGATCATCTATGTCATCGCCGGCTGGACCGGGATGCGGCTGGTGACCTTCCTCATCCTGGACCTGATCGGCACCCTGCTGTGGGCGGGCATGCTCGCCGGGCTCGGGTACGCGCTAGGCCACCACGCCGTCGTCGTGGCGCAGGCCATCTCGCACTACGGGCTGTGGTTCTCGCTTGCGATCGTCGCCGTGATCGTCATCAGCCAGGTGCGGGCAGCCCGCGCGCCGCGAGGCGGCGCCACGTCACAGCCCGTGCCGCGTCAGGGCGATGAGGACGCGCGCTGATCCCGGCGGTCATGAGCACCGAGACTGGGGATGAGGCAGTTGCGTGACCGGATGGACAATGCGTTTCGTGCCGACACCGGCCGTCTCGCGGCCGATGGGCCTCCACTGAGGCGCTTTCCCATCTTGGGTGCACGTCAGAGATGTAGGTGGTTTCCGATCATGGCTGGTCAGAGCCGAGCTCTGCGGTGCAGGGCAGCACTCAGATCGCCGGTGCCTGGATAGGTTGCCGCACCGGCGCTGGTCAGGGGGCTTCTCGGTCTCTTGGGGGCCGGGTAGTGCGGTAACTGCCAGCGGATGTGTCGTCGTCTGCGTGCAGGGCGCA
>PMSU01000168.1 GCA_003168255.1 Actinomycetota bacterium | reverse complement strand
GACGGCCAGGTTCCCTGCCAGCCCGCGGCCCGCATTCCGCGACAGCGGGCGGTGCGGATTCCGCGACGGCGGGCGGTGCGGATTCCGCGACGGCGGGCGGTGCGGATTCCGCGACGGCGGGCGGTGCGGATTCCGCGACGGCGGGCGGCTCGCTCCCTGCGGTTGGCGAGTCCTGGCGTGACGGCATTCCCGATCTGCCGGCTGGAGTGGCGCCGGCGTCCGGTCCGCGGGTGCTGCGCCGACGGCTCGGCAAGGGTGTGGCCGCCCCGCTCAAGATCGCTTCGGGCTGTGACCGCAGGTGCAGCTTCTGCGCGATTCCCTCGTTTCGGGGTGCGTTCCTGTCCAGGCCGGTCGAGGACCTGCTCGCCGAGGCGCGCTGGCTGGCCACCGAGGGCGTTCGGGAGATCCTGCTTGTCAGCGAGAACTCCACGTCCTACGGCAAGGACCTGGGTAACCTGCGGCTGCTCGAGGAGTTGCTGCCCGCCCTGGCCGCGGTGGCGGGCATCTCGGTGGTCCGGGTGAGCTACCTCCAGCCTGCCGAGCTGCGCCCAGGCCTCATCGACGTGCTGGCATCGACCCCGGGGGTGGCACCGTACTTCGACCTGTCGTTCCAGCATGCGAGCGGATCGGTGCTGCGCGCGATGCGGAGGTTTGGCGACGAGCAGCGATTCTGTGACCTGATCGGCCGGATCAGGCAGGCCTGCCCCGAGGCCGGGATCAGGTCGAACTTCATCGTGGGGTTCCCCGGCGAGACCGAAGATGATCTGCACAAGCTCGAGCGGTTCCTCGAGGATGCCCGGCTGGATGCGATCGGCGTCTTTGGCTACTCGGACGAGGACGGCACTGAGGCCGCGTCGCTGCCTGACAAGATCGACCCCGCCGAGATCGCCCGGCGGGTGGAGGACGTCACGGCCCTGGCCGACGAGATGATGTCACAGCGTTCCGCGGACCGCGTCGGCGAGACCACCGACGTGCTGCTGGAGAGGCGTCTCGGCCCGGGCCGCTTCGAGGGAAGGGCCGCGCACCAGGCTCCGGAGGTAGACGGCATCACGATCGTGCGGGGATGCGGTGCCGGCCGCGCCGGGGACATGGTGCGGGCGAGATTCACCGAGGCTGAGGGGGTAGACCTGCTCGCAGACGCCATCGAGATCGTTCCCTCGGAAGCGCGTTGAGCGAGCCGCGGGACTTCCCCCTCGACCCAGCGGCTCCAGGTCCCGCAGCGGCGGGCCCGTCGGCGGTCGCAGGCGGTACCGGGGCCGGCCAGGCATCGACCGGGTCCCCGCCGCGTCCCGGCATCGTCAACGCGGCCAACGGGCTGACCCTGCTGCGTCTGGCCCTCGTCCCGTTCTTCGTCCTTTTCCTGTCGGCGGGCGGAACGCGATGGCGGGTGGCCGCGTTCGCGTTGTTCGCCGTCGCCTCGGTGACCGACCTGCTCGACGGCCGGCTGGCCAGGCAGCGGGGCCTGGTCACCGATTTCGGCAAGATCGCCGATCCGGTGGCAGACAAGGCCCTGACCGGATCGGCGTTCATTACCCTCTCGGTGCTCGGCCAGCTGTCCTGGTGGGTGACCGGCGTGATCCTGGTGCGGGAGCTGGGCATCACCGTCCTGCGGGTGATCGTCATCCGGCGCAACGTGATCGCGGCGAGCCGCGGCGGCAAGCTAAAGACGCTGCTCCAGGTCATCGCGATCAGCCTGTACGTGCTGCCAGGACCGTTCGGCGTGGCGCGGCCGCTGGTCATGGCGGCAGCAGTGGTGGTCACGCTGGTCACGGGCGCCGACTACGTGGCCAGTGCATGGGCGAAGAAACCGTGACCGGCGCGCCCGCCGGCGAGCACGACCGCGGCGGCGACGGGGCCGGGCGGGATACGGGCAAGCTGGCGAAGCTGCTCGTGATGTTGCTGACCGAGCGGAGACAGACCGTCGCGGTGGCCGAATCGCTGACCGGCGGGCTGCTCGCTGCTTCCCTCGTCGAGATCCCCGGTGCGTCGGTCGTTTTCCGCGGCGCCATCGTGGCCTACGCGACCGATCTCAAGTCTGCGCTGCTTGATGTCCCCGTATCCTTGCTCGAGCGATACGGCCCGGTGCATGCCGACGTGGCCGGCGCGATGGCCGACGGGGTGCGCAGGCGGCTGGGCGCGACGTTCGGGATGGCGACTACCGGGGTCGCCGGGCCGGATCCGGCCGACGGGCAGCCGGTGGGCACCGTGCACATCGCGGCAAGCGGCCCGCTGGGCGCGGCGCGGCGCGGCTTCTCATTCGCCGGTGATCGCCGCTCGATCCGGCATCAGGCAGTCTTTACATCCCTGAAACTACTTCAGGGCATGCTAGAGGGTGAAGCTGACTAGCCGGGAACCGCCGGGGAAGATGCTCGGCGATTACAGTGTTACGTCAAAAACGAACACGCGGCGATACGGTCTCGCCGACTGTCCGTGAGGACAGGTACGGTGGAGACCTAAGCAGGTCGACCGCGGAAGGGAGTGTGACGATGGTCCTGCTTCGTCACTTGCTCGGTGACGTGCTGCGGCGGCTTCGTCTGCGGCAGGGTCGCACCCTCCGTGAGGTGTCCGCCTCCGCCCGTGTTTCGCTCGGCTACCTGTCCGAGGTCGAGCGCGGCCAGAAGGAGGCATCCTCCGAGTTGCTTTCCGCGATATGCGGGGCGCTCGAGACACCGCTCTCCCACGTGCTGAGAGAGGTTTCTGACAACTTCGCGCTGGCTGAGCTGCAGAGCGCCCCGGTCCTCGCCGGGCCTAGGGAGCCGGTGCTGCATCCAGCCGGAGTCAGCCCGCTCGGATCGCCGATAGAGCCGGTCCTGGATACAGCGCAGGACACGGTCCTTGGCACGGTCCGGCTGCGCACCGCACGCCCGCAGTTGAGGCCTGGCAAGCCTCCGCTGGTATCGGACGACGCGGAGTTCGATCAGGTCGCGCGACACGCCGACGACGTCACCAACATGGTGCCCGTCTAAAGCACGATGCTGGCCTAAAGCACGGTGCTGGTTTCAGGCATGGCACTGGTTCAAGGCGCCATGCTAACTGGCGCACTGAGGCGCGTCCCGCGCACTGGCACTGAGGTACTGGCACTGAGGGACCAGCGCTGAGGCGCGTCGCGCCTCAGGCCCAGGCTCGCGGGTCTCCCACGAGGTGAGTAACCGTCTCGGGAAGTTCGCCGGACACGATCTGGCTGAGCGTTACCTCCTCGAGGATGGCCCGCTCGCTTGCCCGCAAGGCAATCCACACTCGCTGCAGCGGCTCGGCCGCCCCGATGTACCCGACGTTCTCTGGGCGCTCGCCGCGCACGCCGAGAAGCTGGCCGTCGATGGCGCGGATGATGTCCGCCAGCGTGATCTCCTCCGCGGGGCGGGCAAGCCAGAAGCCGCCGTCAGGGCCGCGCTGGCTGCGCACAAGGCCGGCCCGGCGGAGCTGAGTCAGGATGGTCTCGAGGAACTTCACCGGAATCTGCTGCGCTCGCGCGACTTGTTCCGCTGTGACATGGCTATCACCGATAGTGGCGATCTCAATCGCCGCACGAAGCGCGTAGTCAGCGCGAGCAGACAATCTCATGACCATGATTATGCAGGCATTCCGGCCGGAACGTGGTAAGCAGCGCCCGGAAGGTGGTCACGAGCGTAGTTCAACCATCCCCGCAGCAGGCCGGATGGTGCTGCTGATCACACCGATACGGTCTGCTTCCAGGCGGACCCTATCGCCTGATCGCAGCCATGGGTAGGCGTCCTGTCCGTGTAGCAGTAGGCATCGCCTGCCCCCGCGGCTCAAGTTCGTCGGGCGTGACAAGGAAAGCGCTGAAAGCTCATGGCGGTGTCTTTGCCCTTGGCCGAGCCGAGGTGGCCTTCATCTCATGTTCCTGCAAATCCCCGGCACTCCAGTCGCGCACCACCATCTAGCCGGCAATGTGCTCCCCGGCCACCGCGGGGTCGAGATCCATGCCACGTAGGCCCGCAGAGAAGTTGGCCGCAGGTTTCGTGATCGTCAGGTCGGGCCGGGGCGCCCGGCAAGAGCTCAGGAGCGCCCACCCAAGGCCGGCTGGCCGCGCGCTGGTTTGCGCGA
>PMSU01000065.1 GCA_003168255.1 Actinomycetota bacterium | reverse complement strand
CCTGACTTGCGCCGGGCCCGGGCTTCTACGCCGACTGCGCCGTTGCCAGGCCTGGCAACGCCGCCCCGTCGGCGGCCGGGGCCGGCGGGAGCTCGCGTGGCCAGTCGAAACTCCTGTCCAGGTCGGATCGCAGCGGGCACACGTTGCATTGCCGGATGTCCGGCCGCGCCTTGTAGAGGTAGCAGCAGGTGCCGAACACCAGCCAGGTGCCGTCCCAGTCGCAGCCCGCCTGGTCAACGCCGTGTACCGGGAAGGGCCGGGGCCGGATGCGCAGCCGCGGTACCGCCTCGCTGATCGCGTCGGTAAGCCGCTCAGCCCGCCGCCAGGCAGCACGGGTGTCATAACCAAGGTCCTTGGCCGCGCGCAGCATCTGCACATGCACGATGTCGGCGACCCTGCCCCACAGCGTCACCCACGCGGTGCGGGTATGCGCGCGAATCTCCGACAACAGCGGGCCGAAGGTCGCGGCCACCTGCTGGGCCACCCTGCGGTCCAGCGCATCGTCATCAGGCACGGCGCGGGTCCCGGGGTGATCGCTGGATGGACGCCCGGCCACCACGGTGGCCGTACTGCTCGCCAGCGCGACCCCGTTGATCTGCCCGGCGTCCCAGCGAAGCCACAGATTGTCACTGGTCAGGTCCGGAGCGGTGCCGACCAGGAAGATGGACTGCACGGTGAAGCCGAGCAGCGCATGCGCCAGCATCTCGGTGAGCTTCACGGCTGCGGCTTGCCGGTGCCCGTAGGTCGAGCGGACCCGTGCCTCGTCCAGCCAGCGGGCGAGGTAACCGCCCGAGACGAGATCGCTGACGCGAGTCCAGTCTTCTCCCTGGGGCGGGTCGATGACAGGGATGCGCGGGCTGCGAGCGCCGGCCTGGGCCACCGCCGTGGCCGCCATGGCGAGCGGGTGGGATGGCGGCAGGCTCCGCTGCCCCGCCATGCATTGAGCGCCCACTCGTGAACTCCGATTTCCGCGATCCAGCCTATCCTAGCAAACCAGGTTAGCCTAACCTAACTTGCCGATGGGGGGGCAGGCCCAAGGTCCGGCGGATTCCAGGTCAGCTGAACGCGGCGAACCCGAGCCTGACCAGCTCCGCGCATAGCCCGCGGATCGTTGCCTGGCTGAGATCGGGTGCGGCCAGCGCGAGATCAGCGAAGTCGTGCGGACGCCCGTCGGCGAGCGCTCGCAGTACCGGCGCGGCCGGGGTGCGGAACCGGGCCCGCCGCCCGTCCGCCAGCAGCTGGACATCCCCGTCGCGCTCGCTGACCAGCGCCCGCGGTGCGACCAGCCGGACGGTCGCTACGTCATCGGTGAGCTGGCCTGTTGCCGTCCACGGGAGAGAGGCGAACCCGCGTGGCGGCGCCTTGGCGTCGCGTATCTCGAAGAACCTGTCAAAGTGTCTCCGGTTCGCTCAGCTCACTGGCCACGGCCTCGGCCAGTTGCTTGAGCCGGTCCCGGCGCTGCTCCGGGTCGGCGAACCGCGGCAGGTCCTGCCGGACGATGTCCAGCTTGCGCAGGTCGTCGGCCAGCCAGGCGATCAGGTCCGCGCCGGTCGCGCCGGTGACGCCGAATGTGAGGTGCACGCTCGGCTCGTCCAGGGCGGTCGCATCGTGCCACCAGCCACGCGGGACGTGCAGGACCCCGCCAGCGGACAGGATCACGTCGCGGGAGGGATCACCCGATGGCGGCTCGGGATGCTCGACGTCGCGCCGCTGCGGGTACGCGCGGGTCGGCCCGAACACGCGCCACCGCTTGCGCCCGTGTACCTGCACGGCGAGCACATCGTGATCGTCCCAGTGGGTGTCGAACCCGTGCAGCACGCCGAAGCTCGCGTAGCAGTTGACCTGGACGCGCTCACGCAGCACGCGCTCCAGGTCGGCGGCGAGATCGTCGATGGGGCCGTAAAGCTCGTCGATGGAGTCGATGACGAGGGTCGCGCCGCCGCGGAGTTGCTCGCCAAGCGCATCGAATCGCACCCGACGATACGAGCCGCCGCGCCGCAGCTGCACCTCGGTGGTGTAGTCCTCCGGCGAGATCCGCTCCCCGCCGCGGGCCAGCCGCAGCCGGGGCGTTTCCAGCCGGTGCCGCCGCAGGATGTCGTTCAGTGCCTGCCAGGGCAGCAGATCCGCGAAACGGTCCGGCTGGCCGGGGAGCATCTCCATCCGCTGACCCCATACGGCGCCGAGGAAATCCTCGGCGCCGTATGGAGCTATCAGCTCATCCAGATTCGTCATAGACGAATTCAGTCGTTCCCGTCGTTGTCGGTCAGGGACCCGGTTGCGCGGTCATGCGCCGAGTCGATCTCCTCGACCGACACCAGCAGGCTCTGCTCGGTGTCAGGCATGGCTTCCCTCCTCCTCGTGACTGTGTCCCAGCCTTTCACTAACGAAACTGCCAGAAGTCGGCCGCGACGCCAAGGGGTTACGGCAGTCGACTGAGAACCGCGGGGTAGGACTCGTCACGCAGGGCGGCGGTACTCGGCTCGCCTGCTCGGATGACGAACCCCGGTTCACGGCTCCCAGACGGCATGGTCGTGGGCGAAGACGACCCGGGCGGGGTCGAGCTGCTGCAACCGGTCGATCCAGTCGGGGAAGGACGGCAGGCTGTGCCCGTGCCCGGCGGCGTGGGCACGCCAGGCGAGGACGTCGGCGCTGTAGCCGGTGGCGGTGTCGTGACTCTGCCCGGCGATCACGACCGTGCCGTCGCGGCGGCGCACGACAACCGACTGGTGGCCGGCCGTGTGTCCCGGTGTGGGCAGTACCAGCACGCCGGGGAGCACTTCGGCCTCGCCGTCGAGGATCTCATAGCGAAGGCCCGCGGCATCGACCAGCTCGGGCAGCGTGTAGTTCTCGGCCGTCCGGGCCGTCTCCAGCTCGATCCGCTGGGTAAAGACTGGCCGGCCAGGCAATTGCGGGTTTCCGCCGCAGTGGTCGAAGTGGAGATGGCAGTTGACGACCAGCCGGACGTCCTCGATCCGCGCGCCGGCGGCCGCGAGAGCCGCGGCGAGCGGCTGGCGTTTTGGCTGATAGTGAGCATCGACTTGCGGGTGGCTGCCCATCCCGGTGTCGAGCAGCAGCAGGCCGTCGGGATGGTCGACGAGGTAGCCCAGGCAGGGCTCCACCCGCGAGCTCCCGGTGCCCGTCTCCTCGGCCGGCCGGACGAAGTAGCCAAGGTCCACCCGCCGCACTCCCGCATCCCTCACAGCAGCAGTCTGCCCGAGGGCAGACCAGCGGCACCATCTGTCCCGCATGTCCCGGGCATCCCTGCTGTCTTCACCGGACCGGCTGCCCTGCGGCTCCCTGCACGAGAGTCGCCCCGCCAGCCGAGATGGATGTGGCAGAGCCCCCCATGGGTGGTAGGTAACGCCGCATTCATCCCGGGCCCTGGCCTCCGCGCGTCCCGTAATGCTTGCCCAGCAGCACCGCCTGCCCCACTCACCCCAGGCATCCCTCCCGACCCGACCCCGCCAGAGAGATCGACGCCGATCTACTTTGCGCCCGATCTCGTGCAGGGCGGAGGGCTGGCAGTGCCTGTCAAGGCGAAGAGTCTGGCGTGTTACGGCCGACCCTGCCCGGGAAGGCGCGGCCGACCCTGCCCGGGAAGGCGCGGCCGACCCTGCCCGGGAAGGCGCGGCCGACCCTGCCCGGGAAGGCGCGGCCGACCCTGCCCGGGAAGGCGTTGACTCCCTCAGCTTGTGAAGAGGCCATGAAAACGGCACAATTCGTCCGGGACTCGCGCCAAAGCGGCTCGGAGAGGCGTGCTGAATGCGATCACCTGGTGCGGGGCGGGCTGTACCCGGCGCGGCCGCGACGCGGGGTCGCCTAGCCGTGACAGCGGCCGCCGTGGCCGTGCTGGCATCGGGGTGCGGCGGCTCTTCCACGCCGTCCACCTCTGCGGCCGGTTCAGGCCACTCGCCGGTGACCGTCATCGCCCGCAGCCTGGGGCACCTGGGCACGGTCTTGGTCAACGCCCAGGGCCAGGCGCTGTACATGTTCGCGCCCGACAGCCGCCAGCACATCACCTGCACCGGCGTGTGCGCGGTGACCTGGCCGCCGCTCAGGCTGCCGGCCGGAGCGCGGTTCGCGGCCGGCCGGGGCGTCTCCGCGGCGCTGCTCGGCTCGGACCCCGATCCAGCCGGGGGCCGGGTCGTCACCTATGACGGCTGGCCGCTCTACACCTACGTCGGGGACGTGCAGCCAGGCCAGACGACCGGTCAGGCAATCAACCTGAACGGCGGCGACTGGTACCTGATGCAGCCGTCAGGCAAACCGCTGACCGCCGGGTCGCCGGCGTGAGTGCTGCCCGGCAGCCCGCCGAGCGCCGGGTCGCGAGCGCCGCCGCGCCTACCCGGCGCCGGGCCATACTGCTAGGCGCCGGCGGCCTGGCCGCCGCGGCCGCGGGCGCCGGGATAACCGTGGCGGCCACCTCGTCACCCGCATCAGGATCGGCGGCGCAATTGCGGCGCGACGAGGCGCAGCCGACGCCGGGCGAGGATCTCATGCGCGAGCATGGCCTGCTCATCCGGATCCTGCTCATCTACCGCTACCTGGCCGGGGATTTCCAGTCGAGCGGGCTGATCCCGGCCCTGCATCTGCACGACGCCGCGCTGATCATCCACGACTACATCGAGGCATTCCACGAGGCGCTGGAGGAAGGCTACGTCTTCCCTCGGCTGCGCCAGGCCGGCCAGCTCGACAGCACCGTCAGCACCCTGCTGCTTCAGCACGCGAGGGGCCGGGAACTGACCCAGCTCATCCTGGCTGATACCGCGGCAGGGGGAGTGGCCCGAGGCAGCACCGGCAAGCGGCTTGCCGGGGCAATGGCAGCGTTCACCCGCATGTACGAGCCGCACGAGGCGCGCGAGGACACGGTGGTGTACCCCGCCTACCGGAATCTTCTCTCCGCAGCCGAGATATCCGAGCTGGGCCAGCGCTTCGCCCAGCTGGAGCACGAGCAATTCGGCGCCGACGGCTTCACGGCGATGGTCAGCCGGGTCGCGCAGATCGAAGCGGCGCTGGGAATCTACGACCTGGCCCAGTTCACGCCGCCCAACATCATTCCCCCGGCCCTGCCGTAGCCCGGGTTCATCGCGCACTCAGCGCCTGCCGGGCGGCATCGGCGAACAGCACCGCGAACGAAGATCTGATGGCGGCGGTTCCTCCGCCGGGGGAAGTGGCATGGCAGCCCGCAGGGTCGCTGCGACCTGTTGACCGTTTCAGCCTCTAGTTCAGACGGATGCGGGCTCGGGTGCCGGGGCTGGCTGCGCGGGGGTGGTTGTGAGCGCCGCGCTGTCGGTGCTGGCCCGGTACTCTCCCATCGTCCGCTCTCGGCCGTACCGGTGCTTCATCCATAGGTAGAAAAGGAACGCCGCGGGGCCGAAGAACGCCTGCGAAGGCACGAGCAGGTCAAGCTCGGTATCGAAGAAGTTGAGGAGGAACGGAACGAAGGCGGTCACGACGCCACCCACTACCACGATCAAGCCGAACGCGAGCCGGGCTGCGTGTGCACCGTATGCCTTGTAAGTGGCCGTCAAGAACAGAGCGTAGATCAGCAGGTCACCGAGGCCGACGCCGTAGTTGTCGATGCCGAACCGCATGCCCAGCAGCGGATCGAGCGGATGCGCGAGATACCCCGCGACGAGCTTGTCGGTCAGCGGGAGTATCGTCGCGAAAATTATGTCGTAGACGGCCAGCGCGAGGGCGAACCACGCCACGTACTGGAGCTTCATCCCGCCTTGCACGTACAGGTTGGCCACCGCGATCGCGCCGAGTCCCACCAGGATGCTGAGCTCGCCCCACCACAGCTGCCATCCCGCGGTGCTGCCCATCAGGTGGTGGCTTGTCCAGATATTGAGGCCGATCAGCAGTCCGATGCCCAGCCACGCTCGGGTCGCGCCGACTACCGGCTTGTAGCCGATGAACAGCGAGGAGGTGAACGTCAGCACCAGCAGGCAGGTGATCAGCCAGTCGGGCAGTACCGCATACAGGAACGGCAAGGTGGAGATAAACACGAGCAAGACCCCGATGTCGCGGCCGTTGAACGTGCCTACCGGCGGTCGTTCCATACGTACATGCCGGAAGTAGAAAAGGGCACACGCGCTGACCGCGATCAGCCCGACCATGATGACGCCAAACTCGGTGAAGGTCTGCTGGAGGAGGGAAATCGGCTCAGTCGTCATGAGGAAGTCACGCTCCCACGAGTGCGTGCTGGGTGTTGAATGTGGCTTCGCGCAGGTCGCTCCGGGTATGGCGCAGCGAGGTGGCCTGGTCGTCGCTGACAATCGTCAGGTCCACGTCCAGGCCGGCCTCGGCGAAGTGGCGGCGGGCCGCCGCCTCGCCGTAATCGGTGATCGCGGCGGCAGGCAGGGTGAGCTGGATCCGGCCGCCGTGGGCAGTGGCGCGGTAGCGGGCGGGCCAGGGCGAGGTGGGCAGCGCTTCGATGGCGTCGATCAGCTGCCGGGGGGTGATCACATCGGCTGGGCCCAGGCGCAGCAGGCTGTCAGCCTTGCCGAGGATCTGGCTGATGGCAGGTATACCGGATGCCTCGCAGCTAAGTGGCCCGTCGGGCAGGCGGCGGGCGACGTCGCGGGTGTCGTAACGAAAGACGGGCATGCAGTCGCGGTAGGGAAAGTACGGGGTGATCACGACCGTGCCGAGCGCGCCAGGGGCGGCCGGCTCGCCGGTCTCCAGGTCGATCAGCTCGGTGTGGCCGCTGTTGAGGTCGATATGCAGGTGAGACTGGCTACAGGTCCGCCCAGTGACCGGAATGACTTCGGTCATGCTGAAGGAGTCCTCGATCTGCGGCACGCCCAGCGTCTGCCGGGCGGCCTGGTCCAGGCTCGGGGACAGCACCTCACCGCCGAGGTTCACGCACCGCAGCTTGAAGTCGTCCGGGCCCATGCCACGGCGCCGGGCGGAGGTCACGAGTTCGGCGAGATAGCTGGGGTAGGTGAACAGCAGCGTCGCTCCGCTTTCGGCGAGACTGTCCAGAGCGCTGTCCGGTGCCATGACGCCGAGCAGCCGGCACCCGGTCCGGGCCAGGCGGCAGGAGGCGGCGGTCAGGTGTACGGCGGCGGTCGCCTGGGAGCTGACGTTGACCTGCATGATGTCGCTCGGCCGCAGATCCTCGCGCAAGACCGATCCCAGCGCGCCGAGCGCGGGCCACAGCTCCATCTCATAGCGGGACAGCCAGATTTCCGCCGGACGGCCGGTGGTGCCGGTGGTGCGGGTCGTCAGATACGCCGCCACGTCGGTGCACAGGAAGTCGCCCGGCCGCTCGACCAGATCCTGCTTGGTAGTGACCGGGATCGCCCGCAGCCCCGCGAGGTCGAGCTTTGCCAGGTCGACATCCGCGGCAGCGAGCCGACGCGCGTAAAACGGCGACGCCGTGGCGAGCCTGCGCGCGGTACGGCGCAGGCCGCGGGTAGCGAACTCCTGCTGTGCCTTCGGATCGGCGAGTGGCCCACCGAGCAGCTCCTGGGCATCCGCGCCCGGCTCACCGAACTCGGCAAGGGTGGCGAGCACGTCATCGACCAGTCGGCCTATGTTGCGGGTGTCTATCCGGCGTCCCCAGACCATGCTCATCGCCATCCGGAACTGCCGAACGCCGGTCTCAAACATAGCCTTCCGTTTCCTGTCAGTGCCCGGGCCGGCGCCGACCGCTCAGCGGCGGCGCCGACCCGGCAAGACCACACTGACGAGGATCGCTGCCCCGTCAGGACGGCCGGTTAACCGTTAGAATGTGACGGAGCTGACGGACGAGAACATCACCGCACTCAGCGATCCCAACACATAGCGGGCGTGCTTGACGCTGCTGATAAGAGACGACATGGCTACCTCCTCTCCGAATGCTCGGGCCGATCCGGTGCGGATGTCATGGTCAGGGGATGACCACGACTTTGAGGTTCATGCCGGGGTGGACGGTGCACGTCAAGTTGAACGTGCCTAGGGTCATCCACCGCCCGGTCGTGAAGGCAGCGTTCGTCTGCATGAGATGGAAGCCAGTCATCGGTACCCCGCGCTCGGGGCTGATGACCTGCGTGTTAATGCCAGGGCCGATCACGTGGACGACGTTCGAGTCGTTGACCAACGTGAGCCGCTCACCGCGGTGGAGCGTCACCACCGACTGAGCGAACATCCTGCCGACCATGCCGACATCCGTAGCAGGAGCCGACTTAGGCGCGGCAATAACGGCGGGCACTAGGAGGCCGAGTAAGAGGCCGGGAACGACGAAAAGGATCCGCGGTACCGACATCGTCAGGCTCTCTCCTCGCCTCGATCAGCCGATTTCCATAGCCAACGCACCGTCACACCGCACACTACAGTCACGGCCCCTGGTATGTAACAGTCAAGTCACAAAATTATCTAACAAAATGGCAAAATCACCTAAAGGGTTACCTAACAGATAGTGACAGGAGTAGCTCCCAGGAACGGCCGCTCAAGGTCGTGTAATGGATTACTTAATGGATAGCGGCAGGTGTAGCCCTTGTACGGGTTGCCTCATGGAAGTGGCAAGGAGTAACCCCCGGGGAACGGCTGTTGCGGGGTGGCTTTGCTGGTGTCGTGGCGCCCGGCCAGGTGGCGGGTCGGCTTCCACGTCGGCCGCATGCGCGCCGGGCAGGTCGCCGTTGGTGATCTTGGCCTTGGTCCGGTCGATCCGGGCGGCTGGCAGGGGGGCCGTCGCGGTTACCCGCTGCACCAGATCCAGCTCGTATCCGGCGGCCGCCCAGGCCAGTCAGGGACCTGCTGCCTTCGGAAAGACCGTGCTCCCAGATCAACGGCTCAGGTACGAATCGAGCGCGATCGCACGGACCTGGACATCGGTGTCCTGCGGCAGCGTGCGGCAATAACGATCTGGACTACTAGTACGAGCCGTTCGGCGCGAAGAGGTGGAATCAGTAAGCGGCGGCGTCGGGAGTGATGCCCATTACCAGAGCCCGTCGATCGCATCGACCAGTAACTCCGTGGTTATCGCCGCCACCGGCGGCGGCAGCGATGCCGGCCGGGACTCCTGGTCGCAGCCGTTCGGCAAAAGGGGCTGGACCAAAGAGCGCGTCCGCGAACAACTCGGTGGTCATCTCCGGGTATTGACAGCTATGGTGACGTGGATTATTGGTGCCAGCCGTTCGCGCGGGACGACCCGGTCGGCCGCGGCGTGGCGTCAGGCCAGGGCGGGGTCGCGGCCGAGGTAGGCGACCAGGCGGTCGCTGGCGCTCGCCTGCGGGGGCACCGGGATCGGCGCCGCGAACCGCTCGGGCCGGTCGTCGCGGGTGACAAGCAACGGTGAGATCTCGAGCATGTCCTGCGCCAGTTGCTCCGGGATCGGCTGGGTACTTCCGCAGGCACGTGCGACATCCCAGCCGTGTACAGCGACGTCAATCGCCCCGGCGCTGGTCACGATGCTCGTCGGGATCGGGCAGCCACCGATGTGTACCAGGTCGTCGTCGGTTCCGGCCAGCGCGCCGAGCAGCCGGCCAGCACGCCCGCGCAGCGCGGCAACCAGGTCAGCCGCCGGGTCATCAAGGCCAACACCAATACCAGTGTCAGCACCGGGGCCGACGCACCGCAGGTCCAGTGCCTCCTGTAGCGCCGCCAGCGAGTCGTTCATGTGCTCGAGCAGCGCGCAAAGGTCCCACCGCGCGCACGGCGTGCGTCGAGACAGACCAGCGGAGGTAACGACCTGTAGCTGACCGAGGGTGTAGCTGACCGCGCGCTCAAGCAGCGCGACCCCGCCGGACAGGGTTGCCGCCGGGCGCGCCCCGGTCATGATCCGGCCGCGATGATGCCGGGCAGGCCGAACGCGGGGAACAGCGACGTGTCGAAGAACGCCACCACATGGTCGATGGCCGACCCCGTGAGGTGCAAGACATGCAGCGCGAAGGGCTGGTAGTCGCCACGGGTGTCGCGCAGGTACATGCCGAAGGCAGGCTGCCCGTTCGCCTCGGTCCGGATCAGCCGCAGGTCACCAGGGCAGCTGGCCGGACACTGCTGGTCGACGAGGCGGCCGATGTGCGCCGGCGTCTGGTACCAGCCGGTGAACGGCGGCATCTCCCAGATCGCGTCGGCGCTGAACAGCTTCACCAGCGCGGTGGTGTCGTAATTCTCGAAGGCGGCGACGTAGCGCTCGAGCAACTGCCGCTGCTCGGCGGTAACCGGCTCGGTTACCTCGTCCTGCGCCGGATCCAGCTGGCTGATCTGCGTGCGAGCGCGCTGGAGCATGCTGTTGACCGCGACGGTGGTGCTGCCGAGCAGTTGGGCGACCTCGGCGGCCCGCCAGCCCAGCACGTCTCGCATGATGAGGACAACGCGCTGCCGGGACGGCAGGTGCTGCAACGCGGTGATGAGTGCCAGCCGGATGCTTTCCCGTGACGTGACGATCGTCGCGGGATCTGCCGGGCCGGCTCCCACCATGGCGTTCGGGACCGGCTCCAGCCATGCCGCCTCCGGCTGTTCGGCCAGCTCGGCGTCGGGGTCGGAGCTCGGGGCGCCGAGCCCGCTGGGCAGCGGCCTGCGGCCCTGGCCCTCCAGCGCGGTCAGGCAGGCGTTGGTGGCGATGCGGTAGAGCCACGTGCGCAGCGACGACCGGCCCTCGAACCGCTCGTAGGCTCGCCAGGCACGCAGGTAGGTCTCCTGCACCAGGTCCTCGGCGTCATGCACCGAGCCGAGCATCCGGTAGCAGTAGGCGAGCAGCTCGCGCCGGTACGGCTCCGCCAGGGTCTGGAAATCTTCCTCTACCACGCTCTCCGTCACCGGCACGCCCCTTCGCCTCCCGTCTGTTTATGGAGACTACGTGGCGGCCCGGAACTCATCGGTGTCGAGCGATGAGTTTTCGCTACGTACCCAGTCCAGAACATGTAAGCAGGTCCGAAGCCAGCTGAAAACATCCCGTGCGCCCGACGGGCAGAACATCGGCGCCCGACGAAAGGACACCCGATGACCAAGGTCAGCTCGGCTGACGGCACGACCATCGCCTACGAACGCTCGGGCGACGGTCCGCCGGTCATCCTGGTGGGCGGGGCCCTGGCCGACCGGCAGCTGGCTGTCCCTTACGCCCAGGCTCTTTCCCAGCGGATGACCGTGATCAACTATGACCGCCGGGGCCGCGGCGAAAGCGGCGACACGGCACCTTACGCGGTCGACCGCGAGGTGGAGGATCTCGGCGTCCTCATCGCTCAAGCGGGCGAGTGGGCCTACGTGTGCGGCTTCTCCTCCGGCGCCGCGCTCGCCTTCGAGGCGGCCGCTGCCGGGCTGGCCATCCCCAAGCTGGCGTTGTTCGAGCCGCCGTACCGTGTCGAGGGCGGCGGTGCCCAGCTTCCGGACGGCTACCTGCGGCATCTGACCGAGCTGACTTCCGCGGGCCGGGGCGGCGAGGCCATCGAGTACTTCATGACCGCGGCAGTGGGGCTTCCGGCGGCGGCAGTCGCCCAGATGCGGCAGGGCCCCGGCTGGTCGGCCACAGCGGCGCTTGCCCCCACCCTCGTGTACGACAGCCTCGTGCTGGGCGACAGCACCGCCGTCCCGACGGCGCGGATGGCGGCGATGACCGCGGCGGCCCTGGTGATCGATAGCACCGCGAGCCCGGACTGGCTCCGGCAGGCGGCCAAGGCCACCGCCGCTGCCCTGGCTGATTCACGGCAGCGCTCCCTGGACGGCACGTTCCATCAGGTCCCGCCGGCGATCCTCGCCCCCGTCCTCATCGACTTTTTCATCGGGCCTGACGAGCAGTAGCCAGCCCGCCAGGCACGCCTCGGCTGACCCGGCAGGCCGGCTGACCCGGCAGGCCGGCTGACTACGGCGCGGCAGCGATCGCCGCGTCGATGCCGGCCCGCGGGCTGCCCAGCCCGGTGACGTAGTCGTAGCCCGGTCCGGCCAGGCACTCCTTGGGGCACGCGCCGTTCGGCGGGCCGGTGGTGATGTCAGCCAGCGCGGACGTCGCGCCGTACACTGCGCGCGCCGCCCGATCGCCTGCCGACGTCAGCCGGCCCTTCCCCGCGGCGGCCCGTAGCTGGTCGGCACTGGCCAGGATCGCCGACCAGGTCGGCGCCCCCACACTGGTCCCGCCCACCTCAAACCAGCCGGCCTGACCCTGGAAGGGAACGCTGTCGTAGATGGCGACCCCGGTGTTCGGGTCCGCGTCGAAGCTGACGTCTGGGATGCCGCGGCGCGAGCCAGGGGCCACGCCCCGCTGCGCGGCCGGCTTGGGCTCGAAGTAACTGCGCCCGCCGCCGCTGCCCGACCAGGGGACCTCGCTGGCGACCGTGCCGCCGGGTGCCAGCCCCAGCGTGGTACCGCCGATCGCGAGCACCCGGGGGTTGTAGGCCGGGTATTCGCCCGGATGACCGTAGTCGCCGGAGGCCGCGACGCAGACCGAGTGCGCCAGCTCGCAGTGCCCGTCGTAATAGGTCTCACCGGAGAATTCGCCGCCGGGATCGCCCCAGCTCATGCTGATCGCGTCGGGGCTGCGCGCGGCCGCGTCGGTGACCGCGGCGAACAGGGCGGCGAAGGTCTGGTCGTGCGCTTCCACCAAGCGAACCGCCGCCTTGGGCGCGATGGCATGGACCCACTCGATGTCCAGCGAGGTCTCGAGCGCCCAGCCCGGGTCCTGTCCTGCGGTACCGTCCGGCGCGGTCGCCTTGAAGTCAAAGCACGTGCTGCCCTGGCCGGCCCCTGGCGTGCCGCATACCTTGGGCAGTCCAAACTGCGCGCTGAACTCGTTCACGTCGCTGACGATGTCGGGATCGGTGTAGGCGTCGATCACGGCGACCGTCTGACCCGAGCCGTCACCGGTGAGCCCGAGGTATGCCCCGATGGTCGCCGGGTCGTAGCCGGCCGGGGCGGTCTGCGCGAGGATCGGCTTGCCCGCTCCCGTGTAGCCGTGCACCTTCAGCCTCAGCTGCGGCAGCGCGGTGCCCATCCCCGGCCTCGGCGCGGCGACGGTCATGCTCGCGGGCCGCGGCGGCTTGGCCCGCCGGACGACAGGCCGCGGCGCGGTGACCGCGGGCGGGGTTCCGGTCACCGTCAGCAGGTCGGCTCCGATTTGATAGGTGTCGCCGCCCAGGCGCTGATAGACCCCCTCCTCCGTGCCGTCGACTATTTCCCACCCGAGCAGGTCCTGCGGCAGCGCGATCACCTGGCCGCTCGCAGCAGGGCCCGCAGGGACGAGGGTGCCCGGCGTGAAGGTGGAGTTGGTGGCGGCCGGCAGGCCGCGCAGTGACTTCACCGTCGAGCCCGGGTAGGCGGTGATCGCCCGGTTCGCGAACAGGACGACGGGCTTGCCCGCGGAGTCCACGACCGCGGCCGAGGTCCCGGTGGCGCCTTCGACGGCGAGCGGATGGCCTGGCCGGATGAGCACGCTGCTCATGTTCCCGACGGCGATCACGCCGAGCGGCGGATCGACGGTCCACCCCATCAGGCCGTAGAGGCCGGCGCTGTTGTCGGCGTAGAGCAGCGCACCTGTCAGCGCGTCGCGCAGGTCGACCCGCCCGCCGCCGCGGGTGTTCTGCCAGCTCAGTGCCACGCCGGTGGAGCCGGCCCCGGCGATGGCCGGGCTCGCGAACACGCCGTTCCACAGCACCGGGTGAGTTGTCGTCGTCACGCTGGCGGGCGCCGTCCAGGCGACCTTCCCGGCGGCGCCGATGCCCACCGCCGCCATGGTCGTCGGCTTGCCGAAATGGGCGACCTTATTCTGGTAGTCGGCCACGGTGACGCCGTCCACGATCACGGCGTCGGAGAAGTACGAGGGCACCGGCGGCCGGTAGGTCCACAGTGAACGGCCGGTGCCGGCGTCGAACGCGCTGAGCTGGCTGGTAGCCACGACAACCCCGGCGCGGTGTGATCCGATCCGTCCCACCGTCACGTTCCATGCGTACTGGCCCGGATAATCCCGCGAGACCTGGATACGCCCGGTGCGCAGGTTCAGCACGTCCACCCGGGTGGTGGCGGCGACCACCAGCACGGGCGGCGCGTCAGGCAGCGGCCGGGCCAGCGCGATCTGGTGCACCGGGCCGCCGGCGTAGGCCTGCCAGATAACCCGGGACAGGTCGCTGGCATCGAGCGCGTACACGCCGCCGCTCTGCGAGCCGACGATGACGGAGCTCTCACCGTTGATGTCCTGGCGGACCGCGGCATCCAGGTCGCCCATCAGCGGCGTCACGCCCCGCACCGCGCCAGTGCCGAGATCGTAGCCGACCGCGTCCTGTTCGTCGGTGACGCCGGAAACCTGCGGTTCCCACGGCGGCCCGGCCAGCCGGACCGACAGCGAATCGGCCACATCACCTGACCGGTCCCAGCGCAGCTGACCGTCGCCGGCCGACAGCACACGCAGGTCGCTCCTCGCCACGATCGGCAGCCCCGGGGTGGGGCTGTTGACGAAACCCGTGCCCGACGCGACCAGCACGAGCCCGCCTGCCCATGGCGACCCGGCCGCCAGCACGGTGGCCGGGTACGGCGCGTGCCCGGGCCGGCCGGTCAGTTCGGTGGACCACAGCACCCGCCCGCTGCCCGGGTCCACGGCGGTCACCTGGCCCGCGCTGAACCCGAAGTTCTCCCCGTCAGCCTGCCTTTTCGTCGTGACGACGCCGCCGGTGAACCAGGTACTGCCCCAGCCGCCGGCGGCCTGTCGTCCCGCCACGTCGCTGACCGACAGCGCGGTAGGCAGCACGCCGGCCACCGGCACCGACACGGCGGTCGAACCATCGGACACCCGGAGCCCGGCGAGGGCATACCCGATGGAGACCGTCGGGTCGGTCTCGTCGGCGATCACCAGCAGCTGCCGGCTCGCGTCATAGCTGGACAGGATCGGGTACCCGGGCGTGGGCACGTTCCAGCGGACGCTGCCGTCCGGCCCGATCAGTACCACGTGGCCGTCGGACGGGCCAGGCACGCCGAGCCCCTCCGGCGTGTCCGACCAGTCGACGGCGACGTCGCTGCCGACCGGCTGCATGTCGAGCAGCGCCGCCCAGGGCGCGCCGGTCGAGTAGGTCCATGCCGTGCGCGCCACCAGCCGGTCGCCGGCCTGCCGGAAGGACAGCGCGTGCACGGCGGTCGTGGACCGCCAGGCGCCCAGCGGGCTGAGGCCGTCCGGGTCACCGGTCTCGTCGCCCACCACCAGCGTGCCGCCGACGATGGCCAGCTGGGTGACGTATCCAGGATCAAGCTCGGACCACAGGACCTGGCCGGTGAGGCCGTTGAGCACGGTGACGAACGTCCCCGCGTGCAGCCGCGAGCCTGGCACATTGAACGGCCACTCGAGCTGGCCGCTCAACCCCACGGTCACGCCCGCGGTCTCTGCGATCGCCACATCGGGCACCCGGCTCCCGGCCAGGTACCCGGTCGCCTCGGGGTGCATGTCGGCGACCCCGTCCTGCTCCGCTATCCAGATCTTGAACGGGTCGGCGGAATTGCGTACCAGCGGGGCCTCAGGGTTCTCAATCTGGGGCGCAGCGGGGTTGCTGGGGGACAGATGCCAGGCGGCGAACAGCGAGCGCCCCGTCAGCTGCCATACGGTGCGGCCGTCAGCGGCGGAGACGCCGACCGTCCCCATCGAGTGCAGGCGCAGGTAGTCGCCGCTGTCCCCGGGCAGCGGCGCGGTCGTCGCTATCCCCTGCGCGGTCCCGACCGACGAGCTGACGCCGATCTTGAGGCTGCCGCCGTTCGAATTCGGGCCGGTCGGCGTCGGGGCAGCGTGCAGTGCCGTCGGCGCCGCCGGGTCGAACCAGGCCGCGCCGGTGCCCACCGTGGCCCCGCCCGCTGCCGGGCTGGCCGCCGCGGCGGCCGCGGCGGCCGCGCGGGCAGGCGCGAGCTCGTGTGCGGACGCCGGGGTTCCGCCAGCCGGCAACATCGTCATGACCAGCGCTGGGATAGTGCCTGCCGTGAGCCACCGCGCACGCCGTCCGAGCATGAAGACCTTCCCTTCCGAACGGTTTCAACCCAAGGCTAGGTACAAAACGCCAGGCAGTGCACAATTATCCGCGCCCGGTTCCAGTCATTGCCGTGAAGACGACAGGCTGAACGCCACGCTCCGGTGCGGCCTGACCCAGCCGCCCCGCCTCCCCGCGCTGTGCGCGGTGCTACGTTTCCACCGGGTGCGGCGTCCGAGCATGAAGACCCGCCGTCGCAAACGTTTTCACGGCAGGGTTAGGCACAAAGCACCAGACAGTGGGACAATTAGCCCTACCCGGTTCCAGTCATTGCCGTAAAGACGACAGGATCAGCAGAATGCTCGACGCGGTCGGTCTGTCCGCTGATCAGCAGGCCGTCTACCTGGCGCTGCTAGAGACCTCGCCGGCGACCGCGGGACAGCTACGCGACCGCGTGCCAGGGGTCAAGGTGCGGCCGGCGATCGCCGCGCTCGAGACGGCAGGACTGGTCTCGCGGCTTACCGGTCAGCCCGCGCGCTACCAGCCGGCCCCACCCGACATGGCCCTGGAGGTGCTTGTCCGCGCCCGCGAGCAGGAGCTCCAGCAGGTGCGGCTGGAGACGGCCAGGCTCGCCGAGCGCTTCAGGGCAGGCCGCGGCTCAGGCAGGCCCGAAGAGGTTGTCGAGGTGGTGACCACCAGGGACGCCACGCTGCAGCGCTGGGAGCAGCTACAGCGCAGCGCGCGCCGCGAGGTGCGGTCGTTCGACCGGCCGCCCTATGCGACCAACGTGCTGGTCAACGAAGCGGAAAGGGACGGGCTCGCCGCCGGGGTATCGTTCCGCGCCATCTACGCCCGGGCCGGCCTGGACATGCCCGGGCGGCTAGCCGCCATGCAGCGGCTGATCTCGGCCGGCGAGCAGGCCAGGGTGACGGCCGACCTGCCGGTCAAGATGTTCCTAGCCGACGACTCGATCGGCCTCATCCCGCTGGAAAGGCCGGACCGGGCGGACAGCGCGGACAGCGCGCTGGTCATCCACTCGTCGTCGCTGCTCGACACGCTCAGCGCGCTCTTCGAGGCGGTATGGGCGACGGCCGTGCCGATCCGATTCGGCGACGATGACGGACCTGCCAGCGAGGAGGGCAGCGGCGGGCAGGCCGAACAACGGACGCTGCTCGGCTTGCTCGCCGTCGGGCTCACCGACGAGGCCATCGGCCGCCAGTTGGGCTGGCACCCGCGGACGGTACAGCGGCACGTGCGGCGGTTGATGAGCGAACTGGGCGCGCAGACCCGGTTCCAGGCCGGCCTGCAGGCTGCCCGCCGCGGCTGGCTATGAGCTAGTGGGGTGGGCCGCCCGGCGAGGTTCCGCGTTCACTTCGGGTGAACTCGGGCCTTTTCCGGACGGCCTCCCTCCGAACCCGGCGTGCGGAACTCCACATAACGGGTTCCGTGGGAGCCGGGGGGTGAGATTCCCCCCGGCCACCCGACCGTTCTTATTGTCCTGGACGGAGTCGCTGACCTGGGGTGTTGCCGCGCTCCTCATCGATCTGTCCGCGCAGTTTCTCATCGCAGATGTCCAGTTCTGCGGGGTCCGGCACGCGGGGGAACCTGTTCACCGGTTACCCGCGGAGCCAGGTGAAGATCTCGTCGAAGACGTGGTCGCCTGGTGTGTGCCAGCCTTCATAATCGAAAAGCTCGGCTGTGGGGATGTGGGCGGCCAGCCAGTCGGAGTGGGCGCGTGGCATGCGGGTGTCGTGTGAGCCGTGCCAGATGCCGACGGGTATGGTGATCCCGGCTACGTCGAATCCCCAGGGGTGGATGGCGGCGAATTGGTCGTCGATCCATCCGTCGAGGCTGTCTTGGAAGGTCGCGCGGAGCCGGGCCATTGCTGCGGGGTCGTCGATGGCCCGCACCGGCTCGGGCGGTGCGGGTTCACCGGGCTCGGGCAGCATTTCGGGGCCTCCCGCGGCGATCGTGGCCATGATGCTCGCGCCGCCCTGCGCCAGGAACGGCCGCAGTTTCTCCTCGCCCTCAAGCGCCAGGCGGAACGTCTGCCCGCGGCGGGGATCAAGTCGCCCGAAGAAGTCCACACTGTCGGCATGCGAGGGCGCTGTCCCCGCCCCGACAGCACACCGCGTGACCCGTCCGGGCAGCAACGCGGCGCAGGCCAGCGCGTAGGGGCCGCCCCCTGAATGCCCGTGCACGGCGAACCTCTCCCAGCCGAGCACGTCGGCGAGCCTGCGCGCATCCTCGGCGGCGTCCGCCACACGCCGCCCGGCCTGACGGGTCGAACCACCGTAGCCAGGGCGATCATGCACCAGCATCCGCACGCTAGAGCGTTCGATCGCCGAAACGATGTTCGGGCGCTTCCACCGCGTGCTCGGTGATCCGTTGTGCGAGATGACCGGTAGCCCGTCCTCTGGCCCGTACAGGCAGTAGTTCACCACCCGGTCCCCGATGACCAACTCGTATGTCGCCGGAAGCCAGGCGGCTGCCGCATGGGTCTCCATGAAGCCATCCAACCCGATCGGGCTGTTCTGAGCCGGTGGCACGACTCGAGCCCTGCCATTTGCCCAGCACCGACCGACGACGCGCCGACTTTTTGTCCGTTCTCATCCATCGTGTCAGGGGCCATGTCGGCGAGCTGCGCACTGACAACTGCCTTGAGACAAGACGGGCGAGCAATCCGGCTGGGGACCAATGGGGTTGGACGTCACGGGGTCGATGTCCCAATGGTCTTGTCAGTTCCAGTGAGCGGCGGCCAGGCAAGTGGTCGACCGGCAGCGGCAGCGCGTCCTCGCGGCGGCTGCCCTTGCCGTGAACCAGCAGCAGCCCGCTGCGCCAGTCGAGGTCGCCGAGCGTGATCGCGGCGACCTCACCGGCCCGCAACCCCAGCCGCGACAGCAGCAGCAAGATCGCAAAATCACGCAGGCCGGTCAGCGTGCGCCGATCACAGCTGGCCAGCAGCCTGCGCACCGCGGCAGGATCCAGACCGCGCGGCAGCGTGCGATCGCGCAGGTCGGCGACTGACGGCACCGCCCACACCAGCGGCGCCGCGGTCAGCCCCGCCAGGTGCAGGTAGCGCAGCAGCGACCGCAGCGCGCACACCAGGTCCCGCGCGCCCGACATGCTGCGCTTGGGGCACTCGCGGGCCAGAAACGAGCTCACGTCCGCTGCCGACAGCCAGTCCAGTCCCAGCCCGTCCGGATCCTCCCGCCCGGAAAGGAACAACCGCGCGGCCGGGCCGTACGCATCGAACACCGTGTGACCTGAGAGCCCGCGCTCGACCGACAGATAACGGCAGTAGTCAGCCAGCAGTTCCTCCAGCGGGCCCTGCGGGCTTACCGGTGCCGGCATCGGCGCCAGGCCCAGCTGCCGCAGATACTGCAGCGGCAACGCCACGCTCTGCGGTGACGTCCATGACTTCAGCCCCGCGGCGCGACGGCCTGCAGCGAACCGCCCGGCGTGCTCGGCGGTCAGATCGCCGGCGCCGAGCCCTTCACGCCCGAGCCACCGGCTGAGCTGATCAAACTGATACAGCCGGTCCGCTGCCGCCGACGCCGGGTACGCCCGCGACGCCAGCCATGACTCGAACCCCGCCGCATACGGCGCTAGCGGTCCCGAGACCACCGGCACCCACACCATCCTCCCGCCCATCGCTGCCTCCTGCAGGTTCGCGGAACACGATGGGAACAGCATCGATCTGCATAGGGATTATGTTGAGCGGCCGTCAGCTAGGCATCACGTCGGCCAGGAAGATCCAGCTGCAAGGCGACGCCGCTCAACATAACCAGCTACGGGACATACAACCCGGCATGCCACTTGTCGCGGCACCGGGCTGAAGCAGCCCGCGTGGGCGGGCAGGCTCTGCTTTCAGCGTGCCGTCCTGTCTGTGGTGCCGTCTGGGTGGCGGCGGTGGCAGTCAGTGTGCATGAGGCGGGGGTGGTGATCGCCGGTCTGGCCGTCCGCGGTGTGCACGGTGATCGCCTGGCGGGTGATCGCGGCGCGGATGACGCGGAACCAGGTTTCCCGCTGGCTGGGGGAATCTGGGGGCTGGCCGGCGTGCAGGAGTAGTTCCCCGCAGTGGGGGCATCGTCCACGCTGGGCGTGCATAGCGCGCTGGGTGGATGGTGCCAGTGGCGGGGCCTGACGCCGGTGGCGTTGCCTGCGGTCGGCCCGGTACTGGGCGAGGGCCGGGTCATCGGGGGATGCGCGGCCCGCGACTGGGGCATGCCGGACGATCGGGGTCCAGGAGTACTTGTGGAGGTAGGCGCCGGGTTTCCGGTCGCCGAAGACCCACGTGTCGTCCCTGGCCTTGTTGTGGCGGCCGAAGTAGTGGTTTTTGACCCATCTTCGGTTCTTCCGGCGGTGCTGGCGGAGCGCCCATAGGTAAAGCGGCCGCCACATGTAGTGGTCGAGGGCGTTGAATGTCCTCTTTGACGCGCCGGTCCGGTAGTAGGCCGCCTGGCCCCGGATCACCGGGTTCAGGCGGGTCGATGACAGCCGTGGCGGGTGCGCCCCGCAGGGCGCGCAGCTCGCTTTCATCCGCCGCCGGATCTTGATGAGTGCTTCTTTGCCGGGCCGGGTCAGTACTTTGCCGCCGTCCTTGGCCTGGTAGCGGCGGATGCTGAATGACAGGAAGTCGAATCCGGCCGTGATGGGGCCGATGCGGGTCTTTTGCTGGTTGAAGCGCAGGCCCTTTGGTGCCAGCCATGTGGCTAGGCGTTCCCGGGCCGTCTCGGCTTGCTGGCGGCTGTGGCACAGGGCCACCAGGTCGTCGGCGTACACGATGACGGCAGGGGTTCCCGGGACCAGTTTCCCGTTCTTGCAGTATCTGGTCCCGGCGGCTTCCTCGATACCCTGAAGCGTTATATTCAGTGGACGGGGAGCGGTACACCGACCGTCGGCTTTCACGGTCAGGCACGGACCACAGGCGGCCAGGGGCTGGGTCCGGGGGTGGTGCGCGGGCCGCCGCTGAAGATGGCTGGCCGGTGACGGGCTGACAGCGGCTCGCGCAGGGGCCAGGAATTGCCGCCGGATCTGCCACCTGCTGAACCGTCCCTCACCACCCGGGGTGCGGCAGAAAGGCGCCGCCGCTGCCCGATGCGCCTGCGGTGATCTTGCCTGCCAGGAATGGGGGCGGAACATCATGCGCTGCTTCTGGCAGACCAGCTCAAGACATAGAGCCGGCGGGCGGCACAGCCGCCGGATCATCATCGCAGCCCGCTGCGCCTCCCGGTTCGCGGCAGTGGCCAGCCGGGCGACCACCGGCCCGTCACCGCGCAACTCGACCACGCGGCGGCGAAGGTGATACTCGTGCACGAACGCCCAGTCCTGTACCTGCCAGCCGGGTTCCCGGTGGCCTGAGTCAGGGCGTATGTGCTGGCTGGTACACGCCAGTTGCTATGAGGCCGGAACTCCCTGCTGGTGAGGCTTTTCGGGTCCGGGGAAGCGGGAATCGCGGAAAGTGACCGTTCTGCCGGTCTCGCGGGCCGCGCTCAGCGCTGCCGATTATGTTCCGTTGCTAAAGAGTGCTATCGGACGATCCTTCAGCCGGCGGGACGCGGGCCGGGCATTGTGTGCGGTTCGCTGGGTGGGAGGAGTTGTTGGGTGAGGGTGGTCGCGAGCCATTGCTGGTACCGCTCGGGCGTCCAGTGCCGGTCGATGACGAGGAGCCAGTACACCTCGGGGGACAGGAGCGCGTGGAGGAGGTCGGCCGCGTCGCTTTCCTGTAGCCCGGCGCGGAGTGTTCGGTTCCGGGCGAGTGCGTGGGCGATCTGGCCTTGGCCTTGGTCGCGCTGTCGCTGGATCTCGGTGAGCAGTTCGGCTGCTGCGACGTCGGATCCCGCGGCGTTGGCAAGGACCCGGTAGACATCGTTGCTCCGCTGGTTGATCGCGGTCGTGATGGCCGCGAATCCGGCGAGGAGCCTGGCCGGGTCTGGCTCGGTGAACAGGGCGGCCACGCCGGGCCGGTCAGGCACTGCGAGCGGCTGGTCGTCTCCGCCGATGGACGTGCCGAGGAGCGCTCTAAGGATGCCGGGCTTCGAGGTGAACAGCCGGTAAACGGTCGCCGTTGGCACGTCGGAGAGGTTGCTGATGGCATCGATGGTGGTTGCGGCGTACCCGCGTTCGAGGAACAGCGCGCGGGCGGCAGTGACCACGGCACGACGAGCGAGCCGGGTGCGGGCCTGTCCACGACCGCCCTGCGTCGCCTGGTTGCGTTTGACATTCTCTGGCACGCTGATGATAGTATCACTCTCAATTCGAGAGTGCTGCTCTCTTTTGTTCTGAACGGTCAGGTGATGCTCATGTCCAGCACGAACACGACGAAGAACCCTGCGAAGGTGAAGTCCGGCGGCGTAGTCCGGTACTCGCGGCGATCGCCGCGATGACAGAGGCCGATCGCACCATTGGTCAGCGGCTCCATGCGGTGATCAGGGGGCTGCGCCGGACCTCGCACCGAAGACCTGGTACGGGATGCCTGCATACGCCAGGGACGGCCAGGTCGTGTGCTTCTTCCGCCATGCAGCGAAATTCAGCGAGCGGTACGTGACCCTCGGGTTCAATGACTCAGCGAAGCTCGACGAAGGGAACTAGTGGCCGATCTTGTATGCACTGACGAAGCTGACCAAAGCCGACGAGGCGAAAATTGCGGAGCTTGTGAAGAAGGCGGCGAGCCAATGAAGACGATGACATGCAAGCAACTGGGTGGGCCCTGTGACCTTCAACTCCGAGGCAATACGGCCGACGAGGTCATCAAGGCGCAAGATCGTCATCTCAAAGACATGGTCGCAGGCGGCGATGACACGCACGCCAGCGCCCGCAACGAGATGAAGGGCCGCTGGAAGCACCCCATCTCCGGGATGGGCTGGTACAGGAACACCAAGCGCAACTTCGCAGCACTCCCCGAAGACTGAACTGTTTCTCTCTGGCCAGTAACACAGAACCCAATGATCTGTGCGCTCACCTACTGGGCCACTTGAGCTTGATCGTGAGCGCCGATTCGGCATCGATCTGGCGGACGGATGTCCGCAGTCAAGCAGGACATCCAGATCTGCGTGCCTGAGTGCATGATCGTTAGGGCTGGCGCACACTCCGAACGAAGGGATCTCGCACGTCGTCCGTGGCTGTTCGTGGAAGGCCGACGGTTCCTCCGACCGTCGTGATGGACACGTGGGCGCTGGCGGATCCCAGGAGGGTGCACGGACGTGTAACGGGCAGCAGATTGTAGGTGCCGAAAACCTGTGCCACCTGGGCCGGATGCTCTGCTGACCGCTGACCGCTGACCGCTGACCGCTGACCGCTGACCGCTGACCGCTGACCGCTGACCGCTGACCGCTGACCGTTCGGCCGTGCGGCCGTACGCCGGGGCTGCCAGGGCGTGGGATGATCTTCGGTTTGTGGGGTTGACGCTGATCTTCTTGATTGTCACCCGTGCTGTGTCGCTGCTGGGGTTGTCGGGCGGGAGTGGTGGTGGAAGGATGCCGAGATTCTTATGCTGCGCCATCAGCTCGCTGTGGCTGAGCGCGAGCGGCCTCGCGCTCACTCGCGGTTGACGTGGCCGGACCGGGCGTGGCTGGCGCTGCTCGCGGGGACGGTATCGGCGGAGCGGCTGGCGGTGATGCGGCTGATCGTCACTCCCGGCACGATCTTGCGCTGGCAGCGTGACATCGTGCGTCGCCGGCGGGCGTGGCTGTCGCGCCGGGGCCGGTCCGGGCGCCCGGCGACGCGTCGCAGGGTGCGGTCGGCGGTGCTGCGGCTGGCCCGGGAGAACGAGTCGTGGGGATACCGGCGGATCCACGGCGAGCTCGCCGGGCTTGCCATCATTGTGGTGCCGTCCAGGGTCTGGCAGATCCTCAAGGGCGCTGGCATCAGCCGGGCGCCGCGCCGGGACGGCCCGGGCTGGGCGGAGTTCTTGCGGTCCCAGGCGCAGGGGATCCTGGCGCTGGACTTCTTCACCGCCGACCTGCTCAACGGCATGAAGGTGTACGTCCTTGCTGCCATTGAGCATGGCACCCGCCGCATCCGGATCCTCGGAGCCACCGGGCATCCGGCCCAGTCCTGGGTAGTGCAGCAGGCCAGGAACCTGCTGATGGACTTGGAAGATGCAGGAATGAGCGTGAAGTTCGTCCTGCATGACCGGGACGCCAGCTTCACCGCCGCGTTCGACGCCGTCTTCGGGGCCGCTGGCGCCAGGGTCGTCCGCTCCGCGGTGCAGACGCCCCGGATGAATTCGATCATGGAACGCTGGGTCGGCAGCTGCTGGCGTGAGTTGCTGGACCGGACCTTGATCTGGAACCAGCGTCACCTGATGAGCGTCCTGCGCGAGTACGAGGACTTCTGCAATCACCACCGGCCACACCGCGCCCTGAACCAGGCTGCGCCGCTGCGCCCGCTGCCAGATGGCGTCACCGACCTGGACCATCTCCGTGTCCGGCGGCGCAACCGCGTCGGAGGCGTGATTCACGAATATCGCCTGGTGGCATAGTTCTCGGCACGCACAGGTCGTCTGGTGCAGTCCCGGTGGCCACCGGTGGCTGATGGTTAGGCTCAGCGGTGGCTGGCTGGGGAGAAATGCACGCGGAGTTCCCGATCTGATCGACTTCGCTGACCCCGCCGACGCCGTGCATCCGCGACGCGGACGCGGTTGTTCTGCGTGTCGGATCTACCGCACATGCCTGTTGGTGGCGAGCTTGGTCGATGCATGGTGATTCTCGCTTGTGCATACTCATAAGCTTTACGTGCGTGAGGTTCGGGGATGTGATTCCGGACGCTTGGAATTCCGGGAGGTTTTCTGTCGATGTCCCCAGCCGAGGGTGGCTGGCCGCCTAAGCTGCTGGCCACGAGCCGAGAACCGGCTGCTCACTTCATTAGCGGCGGGAACCGGAGCGGGCATTACGACGTCGGCCGGGTGATGTTCCGCTTCGCTACCGCTGGTCAGGGGCTGGGACGGACCTGGCGCAGCGCGCTGATGGTGGTGCCGCGCCGCCGCCGGACCAGGGCGCGCAGGGTGCTGGAGTTCTGATAGCCCACCGCCGCGGCGACGGCGGCGACCGTCCGGCTGGACGTGCGGAGCAAGAAGGTGGCCTCATCCAGCCGGATCTCGTGGAGGAAATCGATCGGCGACATGCCGAGCACGGCCGCGGTAGTGCGTTGCAGGGTGCGTTCACTAACACCGATCGCGGCGGCCACTCCGCAGATCTGCAACGGTTCGGCGATATGGCCGCGGACCCACCGTTCGAAGGCGGTCACGGTCGGGTCAGTGCCGGCCAGGTGCGACGGGACGGCGAAGACGGCCTGGGACGGGCGGTCACCGATCACCAGGTAACGGGCGACCATCTCGGCCAGCGCGGGGCTCTGCTGGGCCACGATCGACAGCGCCAGGTCAATGTGCGCGAACGCGGCGCCTGCGGTGGTGACCCGGCCATCGCGGGCCAGCGTCCGGCTGTCGTCCAGCCGCACCGCTGTGTAGCGCCGGCGGAACGCCGGGCCCAGCCACCAGCTGGTGGTGGCCAGCCGGCCGTCCAGCACGCCCGCCTCGGCCAGGAAGAACGTGCCGGTGCACGCCGCGGCCAGGGCGCTGCCGGCCGTGTGCAGCGCCGCCACGTGAGCCAGTGCGGGATGATTTCGCACGATGTCCACGACTTGCCGCGGCGTCTTGAAACCGCAGGCAACGGCCGGCATGACCAGCAGGTCCGGGACGGTGGTCAGCTCCGCCAGCGGACTGGCCGCCAGGTGCAGCCCGTGCGCGGTCCGCACTGATGCTTCGGTGCCGGCCACGGTGACCTCGAACGGAAGCACGGATGCGGCCACCTCCTCGCGGAGGGCGTTCGCGGTCGCCAGTACGTCCAGCACAGCACTCAGCCCGGAGTCAAACAGGCCCGGCACCGCCAGCACGCTGATCTGCATGTCGGGAACGCTACCATTCACGGCGGATCCGCCACTATCGCGATCTCCAGGCCACGCCTAGCGTTGCCCGTGAACCCAACGAGAGGATCCTTCATGAACGTAGACCGAGGACTGCTGGTCATCCTGGAAGCCAAGCCGGGCAAGGCCGGGGAACTCGGCGCCTTCCTGGCTCAGGCCCAGCCGCTGGCCGTCGCCGAGCCCGGCACGGTCACCTGGTACGCGTTCAAGCTCAGCGACACCACCTACGGCATTTTCGACACGTTCGCCGGCGAGGACGGCCGGCAGGCCCACCTGAACGGCCCGATCGCCGCCGCCCTCGGCCAGGCCGCCCCCGACCTGCTGGCCAAAAACCCGGACATCCAGACCACCGACATCCTCGCCGCGAAGTAAGCCACCCCGCCTGACGGCCGGGCGGCAGCCGCCATCCTCAGGCCATTGTCATGCACGCGAGTCCCCCGGTGAGGACCGAAGGTGAAAGCTTGGTGATCATCACGGCTCGCCGGGCATGACTGCAAAGGCCGGCCGGTCAGAGGAAACCAAGACACGGCAACCTGCACGTCGGGTGGCGGCGGCGGCAGAAGCGGCCAGTGTCGGCGGCTGGCCGTAGCTCTGGTGTAGTGCTGCGAGCCGAACAGGTCATCCTGCGGCACGAGGTCGCGGTCTTGCGTCGGCAAGTCGCGCGTCCGCGGCTGGGCTGGGCTGATCGTGCCGTGCTCGCCGCCCTGGCCAGGCTGCTGCCCGGGCAGCTGCGACTGCACCGGATCGTAACGCCGGGAACCCTGCTGGCCTGGCACCGGCGGCTAGTCAAGAGGAAATGGACCTACCCGAACGCGCCGGGCCGGCCACCGGTCACGGCCGAGGTGCGCGCACTGGTCGCGCAGCTGGCACGGCAGAACCCTCGCTGGGGATACCGGCGCATCCAGGGTGAACTGCCCGGTCTGGGGTACCGGGCGGGGGAGGGGACGATCCGCCGCATCCTGGCCGCGGCCGGGCTCGGGCCTGCGCCGCGGCGGGCGTCGCCGACCTGGCGTCAGTTCCTGGCTACCCAGGCGGCGGGCATCCTGGCCTGCGACTTCCTGCACGTCGACACGGTCCTGCTCCAGCGCGTGTACGTGCTGTTCGTGATGGAGGTCGAGACCCGGACGGTGCACATCCCGGGCGTCACCACGCATCCGACAGGGGCCTGGACGGTCCAGCAGGCCCGCAACCTGATGATGGACCCCGGCGAGCGGGCCAGGCAGTTCAGGTTCCTGATCCGCGACCGGGACAGCAAGTTCACCGCCGCATTCGACGAGGTCTTCGCCGGTAATGGCACGCGGGTGATCAAGACGCCGGTCCAGTCGCCTCGGGCGAACGCATTTGCGGAGCGGTTCGTGGGCACGCTACGCCGCGAGTGCCTCGATCACGTGCTGGTCCTCGGCGAGCGGCATCTCCGCCAGATCCTGGCCGTGTACGCCCGGCACTATAACGGGCACCGTCCGCATCAGGGCCTGCAGCAGGAACCCCCGCTGCGTCGGTCCAGCCAGGCAGTCGATATCAGCGCCGGGATCGAGCTTCGGCAGGTTCTCGGCGGCCTGATCAGCGAATACCGAAGAGCAGCCTGACGAGCGCGAAATGCCAGGTCAGCGCCCACGCGCGAGTTCTGGCACGGCACAGCTCCAGCCCGGCAAACGCCTGCAACTGCGCCCTGCCTGGCATGATCAGCAGGATGATCGGACGGATGCACCATGTGGTCCTGGACTGCCCAGACCCCGCTGCCCTCGCCGCGTTCTACTCCGTGCTGCTGGGGCTGCCGGTGACCTACCGCGACGACGACTGGGTCGTGGTCGCCGCCAGCGGCACCTCCTCTGGCCTGGCATTCCAGCGTGCCCCAGGTAACCAGTCACCGACTTGGCCCGATCCGGCAGTGCCCCAGCAATTCCACCTCGACATCATGGTCGAAGATCCCGCAGCCGCAGGCCCGCGAGTGCTGGCGCTGGGTGCGGTAATGCTCGACGGCCAGAACGTCTATGCCGATCCGGCAGGTCATCCATTCTGCCTAATCCGCCGACCCCGATGGGCATCGCCGATCCCTGACGATAGCTAAGCTCACTCATCTCGCACGGCCCAAAGAGGCGAGACCTGATGCTTACGGAACAAGCTCCTAGCGCCAATGGGGACGATCAGTTTTACGCGCTGATTACCTGCAACTGTCTGTATACGCACAAGCCGATCGCTAGTGCCCCTGCGGGTGAGAAGCCTTCAGGCGCTACCGGTTGCGGGATCTATTGGCTGATGAAGGCGGGATGGCACTATGGTTCCTGATGGAGTGCCTGCAGGCATCGCATAAAAAAAAGGTTTGGACGGGCGTTCAGGCCGCTGCGGCTAGCGCCGCAGACTCGCTATCGGCCGTGCAGACCAATGCTGGCAAGTGGCAAACAGGCATGACTGCCATCCTAACGATTCTTGCCGTCACCACAGCAATAGGTGGCCGAGACGCTGTGTCAGGCCTCTTCGGGTGGGGGAAACTTCTAGTCGGACTACTCGCGCTAATCGCCTTGCCCTCCAATGCCTGGGCGCTCTACCGCTTCACCGCTGCTTCTTCTGGTCGCGTACAGATTCTGGACAACCAGGGGGAGAGCCGCCTCAGCCAGGCCGATCTAGAACCCATCCATCAAGCTAAGAAGGCTATAGTACAACTCGAATCCGCTATTGATTTTGTGGTTGTCTCCTTTCTCTTTGCGCTAGCCACACTGGATGTGTCTTGTTTCTGCCGAACACTGCCTCCTCTGCAAACGTAGACGTTTCTATCACTCAGTCGGATAACTCGGAAATCACCGTATGTGGTGCTCTCAGCATCGACAAGGCATCCGAAACATTTACGGTCATACCTAAATCATCAGGAAATTCAATAACGAAACCATACGCTGATCTAGGTGCCGTCGGAACTACGTGCTGGCGACTTTCGCGGATCGCTATTGCCGCTAGGCGCTCCAGCTATAACACCAAGATTATCGAGGGATATAGCTGGCCGGTAGGCGGGGCAGCCTGCTGTCGATCGACAGAGTAGAGATGGTCACAATTCTTTAGCGATTGACCAATCACGTGATTTCGCGACGCAGATCGCACTGATCTGCACCCTATCGGCGGTCACGCCGAAGCGTGGTAACCCCGTGCCAGATCGAGGCGGATCTCGCGCTCGCCTATTAGGCCAACGGTTACGCTTCGTGGTAATCCCCGTGGCCTCTGATTACCCGGTGCTGGAGGACAACGGGTAGCTCTCGGTAACTGCCTTTGCAGCATTCGTCCTGGCGAGTCGGGTCCGACCCCGCGAGCACCGTGCTCGATTGCTCATGATCATCCGGAGCGCCAGTAGAGTTGCAGTCTCACCGATGGGAACGCCACAGGTCCGCGGGATCATGAGCAACGGATGAGCAAAATCCGGGTTTCGTGAGCAATAGCCTTTCGACTGCAGTTGCCCACAGTAGTCGAGACTCTGGGCGGTCGGTAGGTCTGGTAGCCAAGCCGTCATCCCCTGGTCGTCACACAGGGTGACCGGCGGCGGCATGACTTCATTGCGGGGTTAATGCCGATCGATGCCGAGTACGTGTCCTCCGTCGATGGCGAGACCGTCGCGGCCGGGTAGCACAGAACAGCGAAGTTCTGCCGCTATATCGGCCGTGCTGTCTCGCCTGTCGCAGGGTCGCATTTGAGGACGCCGCTTCCGGTCAGGGCGCAGGCTCGTGCCCGGCCAGAGAACAGCAGCAAGGGAAACAACCGAGGGCGAATCGTGTACTCGCGTGCCTGCAGACGACCGTCAGTTCGGCAGCTACTTCGGCCTCGGTGACTTCTCTGCTAGCCGGTCGGCGGCGAAGCCTTACTGGTACTACAGGCGGATGACGGCCTTGCCGCGCAGGCCGCCGTTGCGAAGCTTCGCGAGCACCTGGCCCGCGTCCGCCAGGTCTGCCGTGGAGCGGATCCGCGCAGTGATAGTGCCGTCGGCGAGCATGCTCGCAACCTCGGTCAGCCCTTGCGGCGACAGCAAGGGATTCGCGTTCGACGCACTGTTGCGGGCGGTGATCTGACGGCCGGCGAACCACCCTTCGTCGGCTGCGAAGATCGTCGAGACTAGGCGGCCGCCGGGCTTGATGAATTCCGCATCGCCGCGGATGGCGTCCGGGCCGCTGACCAGGTCGAGGACCGCGTCGACGCCGTCTGGGTGAGCCGCCCGCAGCGCGCTGACCACCTCGACGGCCGCGGTGTCGTAGACCTCTTTGGCGCCGAGGCGGCGAGCCTCGTCAGCGTCGCCGCGGACGGTCGCGATGACGTGCGCGCCGCGGGAGAGCGCCATCTGCACCGCGTAGCCGCCAACTCCGCCGGTCGCGCCCATCACCACCAGGCGCTGGCCCGCGGCGACGCCCAGCAGATCCACCGTCCTGAGCGCGGTTACCGCCGCGGTGGGCAGGGCGGCTGCCTGCTCGTCGGTGACGCCGCCGGGGATGCGGGCCAGCGGCTCGGACCTCGCGCCCGGCGTGACCGCCGTGTACTCGGCGTACGCGCCGTGCGTCCGCGCCATGCCGAAGACACGGTCGCCGGCGTGCAGGTCGCTTCCTCCCGCCGGAACCCGCTCGACGACACCCGCGAAGTCGATGCCCAGCACATAGGGGTATGCCGAGTTAGCGGTCAGCCGTGCGAGGTTGTTGTTGTCCAGCGGATTGACCCCCGCATACGCCACTCGCAGCAGGAATGCGCCGCCCGCGGCAGGGACCGGCAGGTCGTGCAGCGCCGGAGCTTCCCCGAAGCTCCAGACAGCGAACGCACGCATATCTCACCCCTTACAGCACATGTCCGCAGAGCGGACCAACCCCACGGCCAGCTCATGACCTCGGGCAATTCAGCCCCGGCGCCAGCAGCAGGCTCGCGCTAGCGTATGCGCCTTCAGCCGGGGATGCCCGGAGGCGGCGGACTTGCAGCAGGCTCGGCTGGGCCGGGCGGCCCGCGGAAGGGACGGGATTGCTAGCCGGACCGGTGTCGTAGCTGGTGATGTCCACGCCCAGGGCTTCCGCTAGTTCTGCCAGCGCCCCGTCAATCAACCTGAGGTCGCGCAAGGCGAGATAACCACTCCCGGCGTTGCTTCCCGGGGCAGCCAGCCGCTGTTCGATCAGGTCGAACAGGGAGGCCGAGCGGGTGTAGGTGCCCCCCTGCGGGCAGCCGACCGCGGGCTGGAGGGCGGCCAGCGATGTCTGCAGGGTCTGACAGCCTCGGTCCAGCAGGGCCGCGGTGTCCGCGTCCGGCGCGGCGGCCGGCGGGATGTCGCGGACCAGGTTGAGAGCGTAGCGGCGGGCCGCCGTGGCGGCGGCCATGGTCGTGCCGGACCGCTGGCTCTGGCTGCCCGCCTGGACCCTCCGCCTCGACTGGATAGTGGACGCCAGGGCCTGGTAGGCCCGGTGTTCAGTGCCCGGGCATCGCCTTGCAGCAACGCTGCATCCCCCGCTCCGCCGGGCGCCGCGCACGCATGCCGGAGCAGCCTCGCCATGGCGGCGAGATAGTCCCGCAACGCCACCCGGGCGACCAGGGAGGCGTGCAGGGGTAGCACAACCAGCACCACCGCGGCGGCTACCGCCGCGCCGACCGCGGTCTCCTCCAGCCGCAGGACCAGCAGCGCGTTACTGAAGTCCCCGATCTCCGCATACAGCTGCGACACCGTCACCGTGATGGCGATGACGAGGAACGCGTAGTCGGCGCGCTGCAAGTACAGACCCAGCAGCACCGAAGCCAGGATGACCACGATCGTCCAGCCCGCCGCGTGCGGGCCGATGAGGTCGACCAGCGCGGAGCCGGCCACGATACCCGCGAGTGTCCCGGTGATCCGGGAGAGCGCCTTGCCGATCTGCTCCTCGGTGTTGCTGGTCCCCTGGAAGACGACGAAAGCGCCGATCACCGCCCAGTAGAAGCGCTGCCCGGACAGCAGGTCGCCGAGAGCGGTGGCGGCCCCGAGTGCGATGCCCAGCTGGATCGCGGTGCGGACGTAGGGAGCCACGGCTGCCCGACGGAGGTGGCGGCCGGGCCCGGCCGTCGACGAGGCCTGCGCGGTGGCAGCGGCCGTGAGTGACAGGGAGCCGCCTTGGCGCAGCGGCACCGCCGGGGTGAACAGGACCTCACCGCCGGCCAGGTGGTCTCGGGCTCCCAGCGCCAGCCATTGCGACAGGGCCTCGGTGAAGTCGGTGACCGACCCGGCGAACCGGTGCGCGATGATCTCCGTGGTATCGCTGTCCGGGCCGGCCGGCGCGGGGTGCGTCCCGGCGAAGGCCACGGCGGATGCCCGGGCGCTGTCAAACCGGCCATCCCGCAGGCTGGCCAGGATCTCCCGGACCTGTTCTCGCTGGCCTGCGTGCAGCGGCGAGCGGCCGAGCGCCTCGGCGAACCGGGCCAGGTTGGTCATGGCCAGCCCGGCGTCGAACAGCAGCTGAAGGAGCAGGGCCGCGGCAGAGTCGGCCGTCACCGCGCCCGGATCGGCGAGCTGGCCGTCGATGAGCTGGGCGGCCTGCCCCAGCCGGGTCTTCTGCCGGTGCAGGCGGCGGCTGGCCCACGGGCCAGGCGCGTCGAACGCCGCCAGGGCCAGGTCGGCCAGCCGGCGCGCCCGGGCCGCGTAGGACCGCTGGGTCCGCCGTAGCGCCCGTGTGCTGGTGTCGTGGAACACGCCGACCTTGACGACGATCGCGACCAGGATGCCCACCCCGATCTCGGCCGTCAGCCACCCGGTATCGCCGAGGGTGATCACGGACCGCAGCAGGAACCCGAACAGATAGCCGATGAAGAGCCGCGGCGCGACGCGGACGCCGGCGGGGCCGAAACGCCGCAGGTAGGTGCCCGCGGCCAGGATCGGCGGCAGCAGGCACAGCGCCAGGACGCGATGACCCGCGACAGCGAGCGACAATGCCAGCACCGCGATCATCGGCAGCGGCAGGACCAGCATGCTGACAACCTGATCCCTGGGCGACGGGGCTTGAGGACTATCGTTCGGGAAAGTCGCGCTAAGCGTGATCTTGGCGGGGCGTTGGCGGTCAGTTTTCAGCGGCGGGTTGCAGCGCCCGGTAGAGGGTGGAGCGGCCGACGCCGAGGTGGGCGGCGATGGCGGTGACGGACTCGCCGCGGGTCTGGCGGGCGCGGGCGATGTCGAGCTGGTCGGCGGTGATAGCGGGGGGCCGGCCGCCGTGGCGTCCGGCTGCGGCTGCGGCGCGCAGCCCGTCGAGGGTGCGTTCGCGGATCAGCTCGCGTTCCATCTCGGCGGCGAGGGCTGCGACGGCGAACAGCAGCCGGTCGGCGATGGTTGCCCCGTTGGGGCGGTGCACGCCGGCGCACACCCCGGTCAGGATCTCCAGGACGACGCCGTGGGCGTGCATCTCGTCCTCGAGGAAGACCAGCAGCTCTTTCATGGAACGGGCGACCCGGTCCGGTTTGTAGATCACCAGGGTGTCGCCGGGCTGGAGTCGGCCGAGGGTGGCGCGAAGCCTGGGCCGGTCGCCGCGGGTGCTGGCGGTCTCTGTGATGACCTCGCGGCAGTGCGCGGCTTTCAGGGCGTCAAGCTGTGCCTGGTGGTCCTGGCTGCGGGTACTGACCCGGGCGTACCCGACGCGGATGCGGTTGTGCAGGTGGGCGGCCTGGCTGGCGGGGCGGGCGGCGGCGGTTGTCATGCCGGGATCATCCCGGAAACGTCCCAGAATCTCGCTGCCGGCACGCCGGTTCCGGGACGGGTTTCGGGAATCGGTGAGCAGCGGGAACGGCGGCGGCCGCGGGCAGAAGCTGATCATCCCAGAATTCCTCGTTTCCGGGACGCATGCCGGCCGATTCGGCCTGGAACTCCTATAGCTACGGCGAGCCGCCACTCGGTTGATCTTCCTGGTCTACGCGGGCTTGGCGGAGGTCTTCTTGGGTCGGCGGGGCACTGTGGTGGATCGGTCGAGGTGTCCGCACACGGTGGAACTGGGCACGCCGAACAGTCGGAGCCCGAATGGATCCATCGCCCCCCATGCGGGGATGACGTCCTCTCCATGGCGCGTGACTCGGTGCTCACCTGACCCCAAGAGCCGGGAGAACCAGACAGCGCAGCCTGCCAGCCCTGTGTGCCCGGGACAATAATGAGCCGGGCCTCTGGACCGGACTGGAGTCCGCGATGCGCTGCGTAACGGTCTTTTCCTCTGCCCACGCATCAGGCATCGGCAATAAGTCACCTCATTTGCCCCTGTAATGGCACGTCTTCCCGCAGGTCTCCCTGGCCTTGACGTGGTTGCCAGCAACGCTGGACAGCCAGACGCTGGTCTGCTTCTATACGGCCTGGGCCTACACACTTCGGGGTGATTTGATCACATTAAGTTAAATCGTGCAGGGTGGCAGACGGGGTCGGCGCAGACCGCCGTTCACGATCGCCAGCCGGGGCCTGAATCAGATGGCTCAAGGAATAGCAAGGCCAAAGGAAGGAAATGCCGTGAGCAAGCCGGTTCAGGGGATGGGAAGACGTAAGATATCGCGCCGCTGGGTCGTGGCAGCCCGCATCGGCGCGGCGGGCGGGGCCTGCCTGATGGCCTTGGGATTGTCGGCCACGGCCGGGCCTGGCGCGTTGGCCTCGGCCCGCCCGGCACCAAAGACGGGACTGCAGGCCGGCCGGGGGCAGAGTCCGGCGGCGGTGGTTGCGGATG
>PMSU01000038.1 GCA_003168255.1 Actinomycetota bacterium | reverse complement strand
TGGGCTGCCTGGATGCCGGCCTATGGCTGTCTGGATGTCGGCCTGAGCACGGTCCTGACCTGGGCCGCCGACTCGACGTCCGCCCACCGGGAGAGCATGGGGACGCGCCTGTGCTCTGCCCACTCGGCAAGCTGATCGGCGAAGTGCGGATCGTGCGGATCGCCAGAGGCGCCGCCTGGGATGACGAAACTGGCCGCGGCAGGCGCAGCCAGGTCCACCACCTGCCGGTATACCGAGAGCACGGTCACGTCGAACGGCGTCCCCGCCCGCCAGCCGTAGGTGGCGGCCTGGATGGTATCGGAGTCGCCGCCCATGCCGACCGCCGCAGGCGCCGGGCGGCCGGCGAGAGGATGAACCGCGCTGGCCCGATGGTGGTCGTCCCAGCGCCAGTCACGCTGGCCGCCGATCTCGCTGGCCTGCTGCCAGGCCAACGCGAGCGCGGCGGGCAGGACGGTCAGCACCCGCCGGCCTCGGGCCGGATCCTTGTCGCCGCCGGTCGGGCCGCCGAGCAGCTCCCAGGTGTCGTTGGCGAGCCACCGGCGGACAAGGGTGGCCGTGGTAGCGACGTCACCGGCGGTCAGCCAGCGCCAGGTAGCGTCGCCGACCAGCGGGCGGTAGAGGGACTCGGCTAGCGCCCGCTGGAAGCAGCCGTAGAGCAGCGCGCTGCCGGATTCTCCGCGCAGTTCGCCGTCCCAGGCCGCCAGCATCAGCCGCGTGCGTTCGGCAAATTCCTCTGATTGCGGCCCGAGCCCGCCGAGCAGGCGGCTCCATGACCGCGCCGCCCACGAGACCATGTCCGACTGTAGGGCGGCGAGCCCTTCAGCGGTATGCCGCTCGGTGCCTGCCAGGCACTGCCTGAGCCGCTCGGCGCGGAACGGATGGCTGAACGTGTAGCTGATATACGGCTCGTCGCCGTCCACGATGGCGTTGTTCGCGGTCATCACGAACCCGGCTTCGGGATCGACGGTCCTCGGCATGCGGGCGAACGGGACGGTCCCGGTCCACTCGCAGGCCCCGTCCCAGCCGGGTACCGGCAGCCTGCGGTGCGACGGTGATGAGCGGACCGGCAGCTCTCCGCGTGCCTGGTAGGCGATGCGGCCGGCGGTGTCCGCGGCGACCAGGTTGTTCACCGGGTCCACCCATTCACGCTGGGCGTCGATCAGTTCGCCGACGTTGCGGGCCGTGAGCATCGGCAGCAACGGCTCGAAGCCCCGCCCGGCTACGGCGGTGGCCGTGTACTTCAGCGCGACCGCCATGCCGGTCAGCGGGTCGCCGTGCACGACCGGGCCGTGCCGGGTCGTCCACACCTCGGTATCGACCGGCTCGCCGCCCCGGACATCGATCGTCTCGGTCCGCCGCGCGGCCTGCGCCCAGCCGTCTTCGGTGCGGTACCAGCCGGGACGGCCCTCGTCGAACCACTCTAGGTAGAGATCCTGGGTGTCGGCGTGGGCATGGGTGATCGCCCAGGCCACCTGCCCGTTGTGACCGAAGTGCGGGAAACCCGGCACACCGGGGAAGGCGGCTCCGATCACGCTGAAGTCCGGGCAGGTCAGATGGCACTGCCAGTAGACATTGGGGGTGTCAAGGGCCCGGTGCGAGTCGTTGCACAGCACCGCACCGCCGTGTGCGGTCCGGCTGCCGCTGACCGCCCAGGCGTTCGAGCCAGGCTCTGCCTCGGCGAGGAACCCCAGATGCGGCGCGGCGCGGGTGACGTCGTCGGAAGCTTCGGCTATCACCCGGGCGAGGCGGCCGCCGGGCGGCACGGTGAGCGGCGAGCCAGCCGTCGTTCTCGTGTCGAGCTGGCTGAACGCTTCTGCGCCTACCCGCGCCAGCACCGAGGCCTCGGCGAGCTTGTGCTGCCATAGCCCCATGAGGATGTGCCTGACCTTGTACGCGGCGACCGAGTGCCACGGCTGCCACGGCTCCAGGTCGGTGCCGGTCGTCTCGGCCGGCCGGGCGCCAGAGCCGATGACCTCGTTGACGCCGAGGGCGTACGCCTCGAACATCGCGCGGACCGGTCCTGACATGGCGGCCACGTCGGCGTGCGCGGCCTGCGTGATGTTCATCCGCCGGGCCAGCACGTCGCCTCCCACCGCGGCCGGCCCGGCGACCTCGGCCCACCGACCCGTCGCCCGGCGCCGGTCATAGTCCAGCTGGAACAGCCGGTCCTGGGCGCAGGCGAAGCCCATCCCGAACCAGGCGTCCCAGGCCGAACCGGCGCGGACATGCGGTATGCCGTAACCGTCGCGGATGACGAGAACCTCGCCACGTGGGCCGGAGACGTCCGCGAAGTCGGTCATCGCCTGAGGATAACGGGCGGGTTTGCGGCTATCCTCGGCACACCATGCAGCTGGAGATGATGACCGAAGCGGATGTCGAGTTCCGGGTCCGGATCGAAGCCGACCCGCAGATGATGGCCGAGCTGGGCGGTCCCCGGCCGCGCCGTGACGTCGAGCGGGCGCACGCGACATCGCTGGTCCTGGCCGCCGAGGGAAAGTGTTGGCCGCTCAAGGTGATCGTCGATGGGGTCGTGGCCGCCTCCGTGGTGATCTGGGAGTCTTCGCACGATGGCGAGACCATCTACGAGATCGGGTGGATGACGCTGCCCGAGTTCCAGGGCAGGGGTATCGCCAGCCGGGCCGTGCGGGAGGCGCTGGCAAAGGCGCGGGCGGAACGGAAGTTCGGCCAGATCCATGCCTTCCCTGGAGTCGCCAACATCGCGTCGAACAAGGTGTGCGAGAAGAACGGGTTCAGCAACCTGGGGGAGTGCGAGGTCGAGTTCGGCGGGCGCCGGCTGCGCAGCAACCACTGGCGGGTTTCGGTGTGCCCAGGCTCGGCTGCGGTGCGGCCCGGCTAGTTCCAGTCGCGCTGAGTGGAGTTCCCGCCGTTGCCGACCGCGGTGCAGGCCGTCGGCGATGTGCCGACCGCGGCGGAGGCCGTCGGCGATGTGCAGGACACGGCGGAGGCCGACGGCGCAGAGCACGCCTCGCTACGGCTTTCACCCGGCGCAGCCTGCGGGGGGGTATGCCAGGGTGTGTGTCCCGCTGGAGCTCCGGTGCCCGGGGACGTGGTAGATCGTATAGTTCGTCGGGGCGGTGTCTGAGACACCCAGCCGCAGGACGGCGGTGGCGTGAATCACAGTGCCCGGGGCGATGCTGAGAAGGGTGCTGTGCACCAGGACGACTTGCTCGCCGACGTAATGGTAGGAGTGCGGGTTAAAGATCAGCTCGACCCGGACCCGGCTGTTGAAGGACCAAGGCTGTGTCATGGCCACGGCTATTCCCTGCCCGCCGGCCATGTCCTTGACGTGCGGCAGGACGCTCGTTCCCGGGATGCGGGCTGCGACGTTGAGCAGGGCGGCGCTGGCCGCAGGCGGTGCCTGCGAGAGCGAGCCGAAGATGCTGTAGATCTTCAGGTAGGCCGGCGGGGAGGTCCAGTTGCGGAACGAGCAAGTTTTGACGTGCTCGAGGTAGGTCAGCAGCGCGGCCGGGTTTTTCGGCAGCGACCGCAGCCACGCGTAGTTGGTCTTCGTGGCCGGCACCTCGCCCAGCACGGCGACGCGCCCGGGCACCCGGCGGCGGCCCGCCGGGCTCCCGGCCGGGTGCCGTTGACGGACACCCAGTTCTCGGTGAGTATCGACTGGCGCGTGTTGAAGCCCCGTGATGTAACGCACCTGGCTGTAGAGGAACTGGTCCCCGCGAGGCGAGGGCTCCGCGACCGCGGCCGCAGCGGCGCGGTGCAGCACCGTGGCAGCATCGAGCACCACCCCTCCCGCCGCGTGCTGCCGGGCCGGGGCACCCAGGCCGGACGGCATGACCACGGCCGCGGTTACGGCGGCGGCCGCCACCGCTGCCACGCCCGCGCTGATTCGCGTCACGAGTTCCCGACGATCACCACCTGGGCCGACACCTCGCCAACCGTGTCGGTAGTCCTCTTCACCGATTCCCGTAGTCGTCTTCACAGGTGAACCTAGAACGCCCCGCCTCCGCTCAGCCTGCGGCTCCAGGAACAGCTGCTAAGAGACGCGGGCCCGGAGCAGGCAGAATTCGTTCCCTTCTGGGTCGGTGAGCACATACCAAGATTCCTGGCCGCCCTGCCCGATGTCAGCGAGTTGCGCCCCTGCAGCAAGGAGGCGCTCGAGCTCGGCGTCCTGGTCGCGGTCGGTGGCGTTGAGATCGAAGTGCAGGCGCAACTTGCCGTTCTTGGGCTCCTGGGACCGGCTGAGCACCAGAGTGGGCTGAAGGCCGCCGAACCCCTCCGGAGGGCCGATCTCGATATCGTCGCCCTCTCTCCCCAGCACCACAAAGCTCAACACCTCGCACCAGAACCTGGCAAGCTGCTCTGGCTCACGACAATCCAATACCAGCTCTGTAATACGACAGGCCATGCGCCACCTCTACCCCAATGACACCACGCCGTACCCCACACCTTCCGGCACGCGACCCGCGACGCGCATGGCGGTGCGCGGGTTGCGGTCTTGGCCATGATGAGCTGCAGCGGCACCTTCTGCTCAGCGGCCCGCGGGTGCGGACGGAACCGGCGCCAGCACACCAAGGACCTGGACCGCCCAAGGTGCTGCTGTGGCCGGACGGATTTCGTCATCCCATCCAGCCGGTGAACCACCGCCGTCCCGGCTCCGTGTTAGGGGATAAGGATCGGTCTAGCTGGCCAGCGGGCGTTCTCACCGCGGTATGCCAGCCTCATTTTCGTGTGCAGACCCGCAGGGCTGACCGAAGGAGGATCACGGTGAGACAGATAACGAAAGCGGCGCTCACGCTCGCGGCCACGGTGACAATGGCGGCGGCTTTAGCGGCGGTGGCCGTCGGCCCGGCGTCGGCGACTTACCGGCCGCCGAGCATTCGCCAGGTGTGCGGTGGCACGGCAGAAAGCAGCGTCTGCGTGCTGCCCCCCGGAGTCACCACCGCGCCCAACAGTTACTCCGCGGCCATCACGGTGACCAAGACGGGCATCACGGGCGCCACCGTCACCTTCGCGCTGACCGCGGGCAGCCTCCCGCCGGGCCTGACCATGCCCGCCGGGTCCGGGTCCGGCATCGTCATCACCGGGAACCCTGCCAAGGCCGGAACGTTCAACTTCACCGTCAAGGCGACCGACGGGGGCCTGACCTCCACGCTGGCCTACCAGATCACCGTCACCGTGCAAGGCCCGCCCGACCAGCTGCTGTGCAACGCTGCCAACGGCAGCTTCCTGATCAGCGGGGCCTGCGTGCTGCCCGACGCCGTACTCGGCCAGCCCTACCAAGGGCACCTGACCACCAGCCACCAGGCCGACGGCACGCTCAGCACCATCGCCGGTTCCCTCCCACCCGGCCTGACCCTGCCCGCCACCTTCACCGGGTCCGGCGACACCATCAGCGGGACCCCCGCCCAGGCGGACAACGGCAACACCTATACCTTCACCGTGCAAGGCACCGGTGACCAGGGCCAGCCCCTGTACCAGTCCTACCAGATCACGGTTGACCCGAACGTGCCGCTGACCGTCGAGCTGCCCACCGGCGGACCCGGCGGGTCACCCAGCCCGGCTCTCTTTCCGGCACCTGTCGGCAAGGCGTATGCCCAGGACTTCGCCCAAAGCGGCGGGGCCGCGCCCTACACCTGGGCCCTGACCGCCGGGCAACTCCCGCCCGGCCTCACCCTGCAGACCGACAGCTGCTGCGGCCCCAGGTACGCCAACAACGAGCTGGCCGGCACGCCGACCACCGCCGGCACCTACACCTTCACCATGCAGGTCAGCGACTACGACGGCCAGCAGGCAACCCAGCAGTTCAGCCTCACCATTTATCCGCCGCTGCAGGTCGCCACCACCCCGCTTGCGACCGGAACCGTTGGCGTGGCCTACAGCCGCGACCTCCCCGCCCAAGGCGGCGCACCCCCCTACACCTGGTACGTCGTCAATGAGCTCCCGCCCGGCCTCACCCTCGGCACGACTGCTCCGGACTCCGACAACGTCCTGACGGGAACGCCGACCAAGGCTGGCACCTTCAGCTTCCCCATGGAGGTGGAGGACTCCCAGGGCAACACGGCGACCGGGACGGTGACTGTCACCATCGATCCGTAGCGTCGGGCGACGGCCGCGCCCCCGCAGCCGCGTAAATGAGCAGGGCTCTAGCCCGCCGAGCCGGTGACGGGTGATCGCTTGCCAGCAGAGCGGCAGCCACCCGGGAACACCCGGCCGTGACCCGAGAGAGCGGGTCAGCGGACGCCGGCGCGGCAAAATCGCCGGATCTGCGCACCTGCCGTCCCAGGTGCGGATGCGGTACCGTGCGAGCCACCGTTACGCGGTCCGCACGCCCACGCCTGGCGTCACCACGAGCTGCCCACCTACCAGCGACTCCGACCCCTCCGCAGCCCCCTTACCTTCTTCATCAGGCCCGGGCAACTACGGTTCTTGGGTTGGGAAGTCCGGCGGTGCCGGTATGGCTCATTGCCCCCTGCAGCTGGTATGGCCTGGGGGGTGTTGCCGTCGGCATGGTCGGTGCGTGAACCTCTGATGGGGACATGCGGCTTGATCGCTGATTCGTAAGGTGGATGAGGCGAGCGCACCATGGACGGCCTTCCCGGACAGTTAACCGGAGACGATCAAGGAGCGGCAAGGGTGGCCAGACCGGAGCAGGTAAACGTGTGGGCCGGCCTGGATGTCGGCAAGGAGGACCACTTCGCGGAGGTCCTCGACGACAACGGTGAGCGGATCTTCGCCCGCGGGGTGGCTAACGACGAGGCGGCGCTGGAGGCACTGCTGGAGCGGGCTGGCCAGCACGGCACCGTCGGCCTGGTGATCGACCAGCCGGGCTCGATCGCCCAGCTCACCCTGGCCGTCGCCGCGCGCAGGCAGGTACCGGTGGCGTACGTCCCGGGCCTGGTGATGCGCCGGGCGGCTGACGTCTGCCCGGGCGAGGCGAAGACCGACAAGCGGGACGCGTTCATCATCGCGGATGGCGCCCGGCTGGCCTCCTACGCCGGCTTGGTCCCGGTGACCCGCCAGTCCGGCAAGTCCATCAACGGCGAGTCCCAGAGCAGGCGGGACAACCACCAGCTGAAGAACGCCATGTTCCTGGCCGCGTTCGCCGCCTTGCGCGACCCCGCGTCCAAGGCGTTCTATGACCGCAAGCGCGCTGAAGGCAAACGCCACAACGCCGCGCTCATCTGCCTGGCCCGCCGCCGCTGGGACGTCATCCTGGCGATGCTCCGCACCTGCCAGCCCTACCAGCCCGCCCGCGATGCACGCCACACCGGGCTCGCCGATGCCGCCTGACCACCCCAGCCTTTCCGGGCGCGAGGTTCTCGCCCACGGCGGCTGGCACCCCCGCTACGCCCGCGTCCTGGCGGTAGCCAGCGACGCAGACTACGGCTTCGCGGTGGTGGACGGCAACGGCGACGGCGCCGAACTCGAAACCGAAGCGTGGCGATGGGACAACGGGACCTGGAACGGCGCGGGCTCCTCCGGCGCAGGCCCGCTCAGCAACCTCGAGCTCCTGCGCACCGGTGGCCAGATCGGTGACGCCTGCTTCGCCTACGGCAGCGCGCCCGGGCACCAGTCGGTCACCATCAGCTTCGATGGCCACCATCACAACGTTCCCGTCAGCCAGCACGGCGTCTGGGCCTTCATCAAGATCCGCACCGACCCCCACGGCCGCGGATTTCCTTCCCTGGCAACTTGACAAGAACGTGGGGACACCCCCCCCGATGACCCATTCAGGATTCAGGATCCTGTTCCGATCCTCGTCACAGGCCGTGTGGCAGATCCCGTGGCGGTACGCCTTCGGCTCTGAAGGCGTACCGCCACGACCGGGCAACCCGACGGCGTGCAGGTGGTGCACCGCCGACGTCCACGGCCCGGCCGGCCGGCGTATCGCCGATGCGGACCACGCCGCTGCTCATGTTCCTGTCCCGCAGGGGGAATTCCTTGCCGCTCACCGGCCCACCCAGCGAGATGCAGGAGCTCACATCCTCGCCAGATCAAATAAGAATTCGCGACCCGTTCCGCCACATCGCCTGAACATCCGCCAGTTCCGTGCGAACTGACAGCGTGTCGCGCATCGCTTTCGCTGCGGACTGTCGTACCTGTACGATACAGTGTTCGAAGAACATGGAACAGCCTGACCCGTTGACCGCGCCTGGACGGAGGTGACCCCGATGCCCGCAGACCGCCAGCCAGAATCCCAGGACGACATCCTGGAGGCCGCGCTGGACGCCCTCACCCGCTCGGACATCCCTGACGAGGACGCCTGGTGCGGGCCCGACCCGGACAGCGGCCGGCCGGCGGAGCTGGCCTCCTTGGCGGACCGGGAGCTGGCGGAGCTGCTGGCGCCGCCGGCCCGGCGCGCCGAGCCGGTGTGGCCGGTGGGGTCCTCGGCGGGGGATGAGCCGGGCGGCGGGCGGG
>PMSU01000030.1 GCA_003168255.1 Actinomycetota bacterium | reverse complement strand
GCCGACCAGGCCGCCGGCGCCGAAACCGGGGATCTTCCCCCGCAGGTGGTCGACGGCTCCGGCGTTGACCATGTCCGTGGGCACGACGAGCTCGCCGGGCATCGCCAGGATCGGGACCGAATCCTTGCCGGGCGTTCCGCCGGAGACAAGCCACCCGCTGGCGGTCTTGGCTTGCAGCGACCCGTACGGGTCGGTGGCGGCGGTCATCTCGTGAATCGACCACTGGCCCGTTGCCGTCTCGGTGAGGCTCAGCGTCTTGCTGGACGGAATCGCCGCGATCTTCTTGATGTAGGCGTCCACGAGGCCCGTCGCAGTCTGGGCCTTGATCCCGGACTGCTCAAGGTCCTTGATCAGCTGCGCGCGGGCCGCCTCGGAGGTCGTGGAGCCCTTCCCGGTGCCGATGATCGAGAGGGTGAGGTTGTCGACGGCGGTCTTCGTGGTCTTGGACTTGTCGCCCGCGTCCTGTATCTGCTTGGTGAACTGGGTCTGAAGCGTGTCCGCGGCCTTGGACAGGGCGTTCGTTCCCTCGCCCACGGAGTTGGTGAGGTTGTCTTCCCACTGCTTCAGGCCCTCGACAGCCTGCTGCGCTTGCTGGTTCCCGCCGGTCAGTCCGGACAGCTTCACGATCTGGCTGTCGATGTAGGCGTTGACCTGCTGGGTGGAGTCGCCCTGCTTGACCATCGCGTCCGCGATCTGCTCGATCGCCGGGATGGTGCTGTAGAACGACTGCTGCAGGGTCACCGAGGCCTGGTTGGTTCCGTTCATCGACGCGCCCGCCTGGCTGGCGTTGCTCCCGATCGTCAGGAAATCCTGCTGGACCTGCAGCATGTCCTGCTGGCTGGACACGAAGTTGCCGACGAGCCGGTCAAAGGCGTCGTTGAGGGCGCCGGTCCGGTCCGCGGCGGTCAGGGTGTCGTTGCTGTACGTCACCATGTCCTGGGTGATCTGGCCGACCGGGCCCTCCGCCCCGATGTTGGCCCGGGCGTACGCCTCGATCTTGTCCATGGCCGTGTTAGCGGCGCCGCCGGTGCCGGCGAGCTGCTTGGCCGACACGCCGGCCGCCCGGGCGAGATCCTCGGCCTGGGTCCTCGTCAGGCTGAACTGCTGCTCAAGTGAACCCAGGTGCGTGCGGAGGTCGGCGGCGGACTGGGCCGCCTCGTCGGCCGCGGAGTGCACGTGGAACAGGTTGTCGATGAACGACAGGCCGGACACCGGGACCAGGCTGTAGGAATGGTTCACGTCATCGACGGTCATCTTGTAGGCGGTATTGGCGCCGCCCGTGTCCTTGAGCTGCCCGGCAAGCTTCTGGTAGCCGCTGATGTTGAAGCCGGTCGCCTGGTCCTGGCGTGCCATCGAGTCGAGGACCTGGTTGTTCATGCTGTTGTATCTCGACAGGGCGTCCTCGACGCCGCCGACCAGGGCCGGGACGGCCAGCATCCACAGGAACGGGTCGACGGCCATGTACGACATGCGCTCGCTGAGCGTGCCGAGGATGCCGCTGAATCCGCTGGTGGCCTTTTCCGCGTCGCCCGCGTCCTCGGTGATGCCCCTCAGCGTCTGGTTCATCCCGGTGAAAGGCGCCTGGGCGTCGCCGAGCGCGTTTCCCATCGACTCGTACTGCCCGCCGAGGGCGTAGATGGCCTTGGCGTTCCCGTCGATCGCGTCCTGCGCGGAGACAAACATCCCGGCCATGACCGTGCGCGTCGTCGACGCGGCGGTGGTCTCCGCCTCTACCAGGTCAGCCAGGGCCCCCCGCGCGGTGGCGGTGGCGTCGACGACATCGCCCGCCTCGGAAACGATCTCGCCGAGGCCCGCGCTGGCCCCGCTGCCCGAGAGCGAGCCGGACAGGGCCTCAGCCCGCTGCTGCAGGAACTCCATCTCCTGGGCTGCGTAATCGGCGTCGGAGCCGATCTTCTTCAGCGTCGCGTCGGCGGCCTCGAGGCCAGCAGGATCCAGGTCCGCCGTCACGGTGATGACAGGGGTTCCGACCTGCTCGTCGAGTTTCTCCTGGAACCCGGTCGCGTCCGGGTCGACCAGGGCGGATTCCGTGAGGTCACCGGCCTGCTCGGTCAGCCGCTCCTGGAACCCGGCCGCATCAGGTTCGGTCATTACCGTGAGCGTGACGCCGCCAGCCGCTTCGGCCAGCTCCTCGGCGAAGTCCTCGAGCAGCGGCACCACCCGGACCGGGACGCTGAGGCCGTCCGTCCTCTCAGTCAGGGTGTCGACGAAATCCGAGAGCAGCGGCGTCACGCTCACCGTGACCGTGACGCCCTGCGCTGCCTCGGCGATCGCGTCCGCGAACTTGCTCAGGTCCGGCTGGACCGGGACCGTGATGCCGCCCGCGATGCCTTCGCCGAGCCGCTGGGCCAGGGTGTCGCCGAACGCGGCGCCCATCCCGGCCTGCTCCGTGACCGTAGAGGTGTAGTCTCCGAACGCGCCGGTGAGACCCTGGACGCTGATCTCTGCACGCTCGGCCGCAGCCTGGAGCTCGGCCATCTTCCCGGACGTCGCCGAGACAGCCTCGTCAGCGCCTTCGGCCGCGTCCTGTACGGCGCCGAGTTGCTCGGCGAGCGCCTCGGCGCCTTCCCCGGCGCCGCCGGTGTCCGCGCCGACGCTCAGGTCAGCGGAGAACCCGGAGATGTCCTCGGCGAGCGCCTCGGCCTTGCTCCGGGCAAGGCCCGTGTCAGCGCTGACCGACAGGACGCCTGTCTGCTCGTCCATCCCCGACAGCAGGGACTCGACCTCGCCCTCTGCCGGGGCGGTGTCAGCGCTGACGGAGACGACAGCGGTCGGCGAGCCTATCTGCTCGTCTAGCTGCTCCTGGAAGTCGGCCGCGTTGGGCGTGACGCGCACCGCGACGCTGATTCCGCCGACCTGCTCGTCCAGAGCCTGGGCGAAATCGGATGCATCTGGGTCAACAGCGACAAAAGCCCGCGCGATCTCGAAGCCCGACTCGCCGCCGNNNGCAGCCTTGCCGCCCTGCTGCCTCTCCTGGCGCCGTGCGGCGATGGTGTGCGCGGTCGCGCCGCCGTAAGCGCTGATCCGGGCAGCGAGACGCACGAGCGTCCGCGACGGCAGGATCGTGATGTCCCGGATGCCGTGGTAGACGGAGAAGTCGCTGGCGAGGTCGTCGAGGACCCCGGTGATCCACCAGACCGGCGCTAGCTGCTCTTCCGTGATTTTGGGAGCGTCTCAGGATTGCCGAGGAGAATGCCGAGCACCAGGTCGGCGACCTGCCGGAAGTCGTCCTTGCTCACGGCATCATCGGACAGCAGCGCCTCGTACCCTCCGTCGCTGAGCATCTGCTCCAGCGCCCAGGAGAACGCGGGGTTGGAGCCGCGCTTGCGGAACAGGTCGAAATACTTCAGCATCATCGACCCGGACGGGTTGACCAGCACCTTGTACGGGGTGCCGCGGATCTTGAACAGCTCCTCGTAGCGGGGCTCTTCCGGCTCGTCGCCGAACCGGAGCACGCTGTCGGCCAGGTCCGCCGTGTTCTCCTCCGCTGGCCGTGCCCGGGGTGCCTTGCGCGCGTTCTGGGCGGTCAATCAGTCCTCCGGGCTCGGCGTGCATGAGAAAGGCCCCCGCTGATGGCGAGGGCCTCTCTTAGGTTCGGGTTCGGCTATCTGGCAGGCTCGGGTTCGAGTCGGCGGCGGTAAAGGACGATGCTGCTAACGGCAGTCTGCGTCACGCCGTATTCGCCGGCCAGCGCCGCCTGGCTAATGCCGCCCAGGGCGTACCGCTCGCGAATCTCGCGCGCCTGCTGCATGGTCAGCTTCGCGCTCGCACCGAACGAGATGCTGTAGAACTCAGGATTGCTGATCGGTTATCTCGAAGGGCGCAATACCGGACGACACGAAAAAAGCGGTCCAAGTTGTGTTGAAGGTGGACGCCTTGGTCTTCTCGTACTCCAGGTCAACCTTGGAGCTGGACAGGCACTTCCGGATGACCATCCGCCGCCTGCACTCAACCTCGGTCGTCCCCGTGGTCGGCGCCCACCCGTCGATCAGGATGGCCATGTACTGCGGCTGCAGGCTCGTGATCGACGTCAGCGGGTCCAGCACCGAATAGCCCGAACCGGGACTGATCGTAGTCAGCTGGTTCATGGCCAGGTTCAGGTTCTGCAGGCTGGCCTCGAGCAGGCTGACGGTGACCTGGATGACCCGCTTGGACAGCCGGGCCCCGATCGGGTCGATCAGCTGCTCCGCGCTGATGTTGGTGAACGTGTGCTCGACCTCGAGGAGCGCGCTGGTGCCGTCCGCGGTGGCGCCGACGTCGGTCCACACCGAGGACGAGGGCGGCGACTGGATCGCGGAGTAGGCCGGCTCGGTCGCGCCGAACGGTGCCCAGTAGACCGTCGCTGGCCCCATTACGACGTTAAGTGGCTGTATCGCCATGATTGTCCCTTTCGTCCCTTGCGTGCGGGCATGAAAAAAGCCCCGCGAAGGGGCTGCGCCGACCTGGAGTGAGGCGCGCTAGAAAACGCCGGGCGTCTGCACGACAGCCACCGTGATGCTCGTTGTCGTGGACAGCACCACCTGGACCGTGCTCGTCCCCGTCTGGTCATCGACGCTGTGGAACGGGCCGAACGCCACCGTGTGGCCGCTGGTCAGGGTCACGCTGGAGAAGTTAGTGACCGTCTGGCCGAGGACCAGCGCGCCGATGTCGACGGTCACCGTCTCGGCCGACGCCGCCGCGGCAACCAGGAGGATCTCCCGGCCGGTGTTCGCGAACTGCAGGGTCGTCGCGGTCGGTGCCGCCAGCTGGGCGGTGAGGTCCAGGCCCGCGCCATCGGGAACGAACTGGACGGGTGTCAGTACCTGGGTGGTCACGGGTTCTCCTTCGTCGCGCCGGGCGGCACGGCTGGCGGGGTGATTGGCGGTTTCGGCGCCGAGGGAAGGGGCTCATCGCGGAGCAGCCGGGCAGCGCGGAGTTCCTCGATCTGCTCCTCGGTGAACTCGCGGGGCTCAGCGAAGAACTTGGCGTGAGCGAGCGGCATTAGCGGTCCTCTCCGTGCCAGGTCAGCGACCAGGCGTCGACGATCCGGGCGTCCATGTCCTCGAGCGGGATCTCGTCGCCCCAGGTGATGACCGTCATCCCGGCGAAGGCGGCGGCGTGCAGGGTGTCCGGCACCCCGGGCCGCGGCTGCTCGCCGAGACCGAGCAGCAGCACGTCGGCGTCGTCCAGGGCGGCGCGGCGGAACGACTTCAGGCGGCAGCCTGAGAGTCCGCACCTGCGCGCCGCGGCGAGCACGGAGGCCAGGGGCGCGCCGCTGTCTCCGAGACCGCCAGCGGCCCGGTAGAGCCGCTCGATCGCCCCGTTGGAGGACTCCACTCCGAGCGTCCCCATGAGGGCATTGGCGACCGCCACGGGACCGCACACCGGATACAGGTCGTTCGGGCCCACCAGCCAGCGGGAGCCCAGCGCGGTGCGCGCGAGCTTCGCCGGGGCGGAGGTCGTCGACTTCGCCGTGGAAACAGTCTTCGGTGCCCCGATGGTGGTTGTCTTGGTGACGGTCGTGCTGCCGCCCGACGTCTGCGTCGACGAGGACGTCGTGATGCCGGTCTTGTTGTTGACCGTCTTGACGGTCGTCGTCTTGCTCGGCGCNNTAGCCGGGCCCGAGGTCCAGCAGCCGGCTGAACGCCCCGGAGCGGTCGTAGGTGGCCATCCGGATCTGCTCGGGAAGCTGCGCGGCCGCGTTCCACGGCAGGTAGTCCGAGCCGGGGATCGTCGCCCAGCACTCGACCTGCACCACCGGCCGCTGCACCGGCACGTTCGCCATCGGGGTGCCGCCGACCGTCACCGGGACAACGACGTAACCGGGAGTGCCATCCGCGCTGCCCCAGTCCGTTTCAGCCGCGGGGAGCTGGGTGCCGGCACCGGCGGCGGTCAGGCCCGGGATCGAGGCGATCCAGGCGACGGCCACTTTCTCGGTCGTGGCGTAGAGGGTGATGGTCACGGCTCATCACCCCGTCAGGCGCTGCGGACCTGGAAAAGCGCTGGGCGGAGGAAAGGCTCGGGGGCAACCCGCTCGGGTCCGACGATCCGGGTCGACGGATGGAAGACTCTATGTCCCAATTCAACCCAGGCGGCGTACCAGCGCTCATCGGAGCCGGTCGCCTCGACGATCAGGACGTGATCCTCTACGTAGTCGTTGAGCGAGTTGGCCAGATCCTCAGTGCGCTTCGGGCAGTAGTCGTACGCGTCCTGCCGGATCTGCGGCCCGAGAGTGCCCCCGAAGAACGCGTCATTGGCGGTGAGCACGTTCTCCAGCCAGTCCGGGTCCATCCGCACTGCAGCCATGACCGCCTCCTGCGTCAGGTCCCGGCTGCAGTCACCCTTTTCAGGTCCAGGACCTGGTTCCAGTCCTCCCGGCGGCCGAACAGCGCGGGCGGCTGCGTCACCGACAAGATGATGTAGGTGTCGCCGGTGCGCTCATCGAGGATCTGGTCAGTGTTCTGAATGCCGCACCAGCCGGGTACCTGGCCGGCCACCTGCCGGATGGTCCGCGGCGTCTCGGTCGACGGGTCCTGGACCTTGCGGCCCGTCTCCCCGATGAACGCGGGCACGCCGGTGATGACCGCTTCGCCGGTCGGGATGACGTCGCCGAGGGCGCTCGTCGTCGTGCCGCGGAGCACGGAGATTGTTGTGTTCGCGACCTCGGCAGTCACGGCATCCCGGCCTACCAACCTAGAAGCGGAGCGCCTGGAAGCGCGCCCACGGTGTGAAGGATCTGCGCGGCCCGGGGTGCCAGCGGCGGGAAGATCTGCATCTGCGCGCCCGCGGCCCGGGTCAGCGACACCCCGCCGACGTTCGTGCTCGTGAACTGGCTCTTGACATGCGCGGGGTCATTCAGCGCCAGGTCGAACTCGGCCTGGGCGCAGGTCGCCCGCATGAACACGTCGATGACACCCGGGTCGGTGGGCATCTGGTCGGCGTCGACGGTGTACGCGGCGCCGATCATGTTCCGGTCGATCGTCTCGCTCGCGCGCCGCAGCGCGATCTGGACCCGCGATACCGGGGTGTACTCGTCGCCGGTCTCGGCCTGGTACTGGACGGCGGTCGCGTAGACCCCCGGCGCCGGGGTCGGAGACGGCGGCGCGGCGACGGTGACGGCCTGCGTGTAGGTGACCGTGCCGTTCTGGCCGGTGGCACTCCACGTCACCAGACAGTCACCCGGCGGCGTGCCCACCGGCGGGAACCACTGATAGCTGAACGTCATCCCGTCGCCGGACGTGACGCCGGTGCCGGTGGGCCCGAGCAGCGGCGTGCCCGACCCCGCCGGCGTGACCGTGATCTGGACGCCGGTCACCTGCTGGGCGATACCCGAGCCGTAGTACGTCTCGAACAGCTGCATGAACGTGACCATCCCGCCGGGCAGCACGGCCTGGTACAGGTCGGCGCTGTACGGGATGCTCACGTCATCACGCTCCCGGAGGCCGCATCTCCGGCGGCGTGCACTTCGCGATCAGGACGGAACGGTTCGCCGCCGCCGCCTCAGCCTGGGTGCACGCCTTGATCGCGACCGCGTAGTCCTGCCACGCCTTCAGCGGCGCGCTATCAGCAGGACGTGCGGGGCCCCCAGGCAAAGGCTCAGCGGCGGCAGGAGCGGCTGCCTCGGCGACGTCATAGGCCCCGTCGAGGTCGTACTGGTCGCCTTCCCATTCGCTGCCGTCTTCCTGGACGCGCTGCAGCTCCCCGTTGCGCCACTGCTGGCCGATCGCCTCATGCAGAGGCAGGGTGAACCTTATGACGTGCCCGCTGGCGGCGCGAAGGTGAACCGCCTGCGGTTCATCCCGGGCGCCTTTCTTCGCGCCCGCCATCAGAACGTCGCTGCGGGCAGCAGGTACGCCCAGAACGTCATCGACGTCGCCGCGGACCAGTCGATCCACAGGTCGCCGCCGTTGGTGGCGTTGGGCTGCACGAAACGGTCCGTGGTGAACGGCCCGATCACGCTGGTCACCCCCGCGGCGACAGCGAAGGAGGCGTCACCGAGGGTCGACTGGGTGAAGACCGTGTTCTGCGACGGGGTGATCCCGCTGTTCGCGGCGCCGTTCGCCGCGCCGGTGTAACCGGAGCCGCGCAGGATCACGGTGTGCGAGGCGGAGTCGCCGTTCGCGACGACGAGCAGCACCTTGAACGGCCCGTAGGTCGGCGGGGTGCCGGTGATGGAGAACGGGAGGATGTTGCCGTTCGTGGCGTCGGCGGCCTGGGCGGCCCCGAGGGCGACGGCGGTGTCATAGGCCAGCGAGACGAGACCGGCGGCTACTGCAGTGCGAGCCATGGTGGCTTGTTCCTTTCTTTCCGCTAGTCCTGGTCAGATGCCGGCCGGGCGTTCGACGTACGCGACCGCAATGCAGTCGGGGCGCACGAGCTTGCCCCCGTACAAATGAAGGCCGCGAACGCCGTCACTGAAATCGGTCTGAAGCCTAAGTGCTTCAGTGCTTGCGATCTGCTCGGCGTAGGTCAGGGCCATCGGGTGGCCCGCCTGCAGCGCCCACACGCCGGTCCCGGCACCGCCCGCGACGGGCTGCGGGCAGTTGTTGGTCTTCAGGACGTTGAATCCGGAGACCTGGCCCATGAACCCGCGCTGGAAGACGTGCGACGGGTCGCCCTGCATGTCGGTGACGGAGACGAATGCCTGTGTCTGGCTGATCAGCGACACGGCCCACGGCGGCGCGGTGATGTACCGGTCCTCGTCGGGGACGTCGTTCTGGTCCAGGATCACCTTGAGCGGCTCCAGGACCTGCACGTACATGTCGGCCGGGTGGCTGGTCGAGCCTGCGTACGGCTGCGGGGTCAGCGGGGAGCCGGTCGAGCCGAGGATGTTGTTCACGGCGGCACCGGTGTACTTGGCGGCCAGGAACTGGTCCGCGACGTCGGCCATCTTGTACGCGGCCCTGCCTTCAAGGTAGGGCTGCATCTTGCCGGCGGCCTGTGCCCGGTCCACGTCGGTGATGGAGAACGAGAACGACTTGGCCTGGTCGATGAGCAGGATCAGGCCGGCGTCGGCTACCTGCTGGTAGACCAGCGCGACACCCGGCACGTACGTCGACACGGTGGGGTCGCCGAACTGGGTGATGTGCACGGTGTCGCCGCGCTCCTGGATGTCACCTTCGTAGTCCTGGTTGGTGACCATGCTGGAGCCGTAGACGAGCTTCTTCTGCAGCGCGGCCAGGATGAGCGGCGACCACACCTCAGGAATGAAGTTGCGGAAACTCATTCGAATCGTACCTTTCTACACGCGGAAAAGCCCCGGAGTGCTAATTCCGGGGCTTAGGTGGAACCGCGCGGGTACGTGCCGTGCGCGGTGTGCTTTTAGCGGCGCTTCTGGGTCGGGCTGTAGCCGAGATCGATCAGAAGTCCGTCCTCGACGGCCTTGGCCACCTCAGAGGGGCTCGCGGCCTTGACGTCCTCGATCGTCCACTGCCGGTTACCGCCGGGAGCGGTGTGCTCGCCGCCCGAGCGCGCCGGAGTCGGAGCAGGAGACGCCGGCGGCGCTGCCGGGGCAGGCGCCGGAGCCGCGATCTTCCATTCCGGGTGAGCGTCCGCCGCCGCGCTGATCGCGTCGTTTACCCGCTGCCCGAAGTCCTCGGCAGCCGGGTCCAGCCCGGCGAGCGTCGCGACGAACGAGCGGGAATCGAGCAGAGCGTTCCCGTTGACCTGCGCCGCTGCCGAGGCGCGGAACACGGCCAGCTCGACCGCGGATTCCCGCGCGCGCGCCTCCTGGGCGCTGGCCTTGGCGTTCGCCGCGTCGCGCTCGGCCAGGATCTGCTCCGGTGTCGCTTCCTCCGGCTTGAGGCCGAGGGCCTTGGCGATGCCGTCGAGCTGCTTCTGGCTCTGGTCCTGCAGGGCGGCGAGGGCTGTCTCGTGCTCCCTGGCCTTTTGCCGGCTGGCGGCGGCCTCGTTGCGGCCGTCGCGGATGAGCTTCTGCGCCCACGCGGGGAGCTGCTCGACGCTGCTGGCCGGCTCGGCGGGCGGTGCTGGCGGCTCCTGGCCGCCGGCGGGTGCCGGGTCGGTTGCGGGCGGTGCTGGTTCTGCCGGGTCCGGGGGTGCGGGCGGGTCGCCTACTGGCGGCTCGGGCGGTGTCTCGGACGCTCCGGCGATGAGCCGGATGGGGGCACCTGACTTGCGGTAGCCGATGATCGCGCCAGGCGTCGTCGGCAGGTGGAGCTGCATGGCTTGGCCCTCCAGGGGCTTAGTGCTTTGCCCGGCGCCAGGCCGGGCATGAAAAACCCGCCGCAATGGACGGGTGGTCTAGGGTGTGGGCAGGGTCGCCATCGGCTGCGGAACCGACCGCGAGCGTCTCAGCGGGCTTGCTGGCGGGAACGCCGTTCGACTCGTGCGTTCCGGGCGTATCGGGACGCCGGTGGCGCCCCTGTCCTGTGTCCGAGCTAGCGCGGACCGAACGGCCTCTCACGACGCTGGACGCTGACCTTCGTCATGACGACGCCTTCCTGGCCGCGGTGCGCCGCGGAGGCCTGCCGTGCCGCCGCCAGTCCCCGCTGCGCTTTGGCGCGTGCCGCCGGGGTGATCGCGGCGTTAGCCTGGCGTCCGGCCGCGCGGACGTTCCGCTCGAGCGCCCGCTGCCGCTGGCTCGCTGCGTACGCCGCCGCTGAGTCGGCCAGGTCCACGGGGTTCGTGAAGTCGGCCATGACGTTAGCGCCGGCTGGAGCGTCGTAGCAGCGGCAGTTCGGGTGCATCCACCCGGATGCCTTGGCCTGCGCGATCGTCGGGTAGCCCGGTGTCGCGCCGGTCAGCGAGACCGTTTTGCCGAGCCACGGACGGCAGTGCGAGCAGCTTCCCTCGGTGCTGTAGGTGCCGATCTCTACGAGGTCCAGCCCTGACCGGATCATGGCCTGCGCCTGCATGTCGTCCCAGGCGTTGCTGACCGCTGTCCTGGTGGCCATCTCCGTGTAGGAGGCGAGGTCCCAGTTCCGGCCGAGACGGTCCGTGAACCCCGTGATGCCTTTGGCCGCGAAGTCGTCGAGGGCTTTCTGCGCGGCCTGGATGCGGGACAAGCTCAGCGATGAGGCAGGGAGGCCGCCCCGCGTGCTGCCGATGGCGTCTGCGATCACCTGCTGGAAGATGTTCCCGGCGGTGAGCTGCGGCGCGGTCGTCTCTGCAGCCGCGCCGGCCGCGGCGCTGAACGCGTCCTGCAGTGACACGAACGCGTTGCCGGTGGCGTCGTCGAGCTTGTACGCCAGTTCCTGCGCATAGCCGGAAGCGTCCGGGAACGGCATCTCGCTGCCGCCAGCGGTCGCAGCCTGGGCGCCCTGGCCGGCCGAGGTCATCGCGGCGCTGACCGCAGCCTGGACCCTGGACCGGGCGGCGGCGAAGACGGCCCGGGCGACCGCGATGAGCCTTGCCGCTGCCACGGATTTCGGCATGTGACCGGAGGCGACCTTGCGGGCGAGCGCCGCGGCGGTGGCGATGAGGACCATCTCAGCCTGCGCGTAGATCGCGGCGACCTGCTCGCCTGCTGCTATCGCGTGGTCTTCGCGGAGGTCACCGGGCGTTCGCGGGAGCGGCGTTGCCATCTGGCCGCCCCCCTGGGTCGAGCACGTCGACCGTGACGGACGCTTCGGCGGTCTGCCCGCTGGCGTCCGTCACGGTCGCCGTGATGAGCAGCGTGCTCACGCGCCGGCGGGAGGCGTCCCGATCGTGGTCGTATACACGGCGGTGCCGCCCGCGTTGCTGACCTGGGTGTAGGAGTCCCCGAAGGAGTCGTCCACCCCGACCTGCATCGGCTGCTGCTCGGTGGTGTTCACCGTCGCCGTGGTGGTCGCGGAGACGGTGTTGCCCGCGGCGTCGGTGGCCGTCGCGCTGATCGTCAGGGTCATCGGGGAAGCGGATGCGTCACTGTACTGGGCGGTGACCTGCAGCTCGTCGCCGACGTTGTAGACCGGGGCGTCGGTGGTGATGGACAGCGTGGGGCTGACAGCGGGCGGAGTGGGCGTGGTCATGTGAAGCTCCTGACTTGGATAAAAGGGGGGAGGGGTGAAAGACGGCTGTGGTGCCGTCAGAACTGCTGCGGGCGGTCGCCGGGCTCGTGCGCGGCGCGGGGTGGCCACATCCACGAACCGGGCCCGACGCCCTCCTGGCGCGACGTCGCCCAGTAGGTGTCATTGCCGTCCAGGTGGACTTGCAAATTGGCCGTCGATACCGAAGGGTCGAACACGCGCACGACCATCGCCGCGCAGACATCGCCCTCACGGGCGGGGTTGCCGACGTGCGCGATATGCCCGGTGGCATTCGGCGTTCCGGGCTCGTGCGGGTGCTTGTGACTTGCCTCGAACGCACGGAAGTCCGCGCGGCGCACGTTAATCGCAGCAGCGTCCGCACCAGTGAGTACGTAGTGGACGATCCGGCCGACTGTTGGCTTCATGGCTTCCTTCGCTAGCTGTTCTCGCCGGACTGCTTCGGCGGCGGCGCGGCCTTCCCGGT